>CAUZRQ010000056.1:0-31647 GCA_963582065.1 Planctomycetota bacterium
ACAGGTTGCAGACGACAAGTTCGAATGGAACGATTCCGTGTTCGGCGATTGCCTCGGCGTCATCAGGTCGATCGGGACGACCCAGGATGGCACCGTGGACCTTGGGATGCAGGGTCTTGACCCGTCCTCCCATGATCTCGGGGAATCCGGTGTATTCGGAGATCCCTATGACGGGAACACCGGCCTCCTCGAGGTGCCGGCGGGTGCCGCCGGTGGAGATGATCTCGAAGCCGAGTTCGGTCAGTTGACCGACAAAGGGGGCCAGGCCGGTCTTATCGCTGACGCTGACCAGGGCCCGTCGCGCTGAGCCGTCGCTCATGAAATGACTCTCCCGTTACGGATCCATCCGTTTCGGGGCGCGATCGTACTGCCGTCGTCGAGCCAATTCAAACCAGCCGGGCTTCGCCGTCGGTTCAGTTCTTGGGTGTCGTGGTGGTTCCGTTACCACCCGCGGCTGCCGGGGCGGCACCGGCCGGAGCGGCCGGTCGAGGCGTCTCGGGCGCGAATTCCGGCAGGATCGGCAACAGGTCCGGGTTCTGGTGGTAGACGGGGAACTCGTGGTCCGCCCCCGCCTCGCGGATGGCCACCAGCATGCCGCTGTTGGTGGCCAAAAACAGTCGGTCGGTCCGGTTGTTGGCGAACTTGACGCCGAACTGTCTCAGTGGCATTGTCCCCAGCACGGCACCATCGGTGCGGCGGAGGATCACGATGTTGCCGACATGGTCTGTGGTGTAGACCCTGCGATGAGACGCACCGACGAAGTCGGTGATGCCATGCCGCCACCAGTTCCGCTTGCCTGTCAGCGCCGAGAGCGAGAACAGTCCACCAGCGGTGGGAAAGATGAAGACTTGTTGACCGATCACCCTGGGCGCACGACGGATCGGGAATCCCGACGGGAACGGCTGCCAGCGGGCGTTTCCGTTTTCGGCGTTGAGGCAGTAGAGATTGAAATCCTCACAGGCGATGTAGAGGAAACCGCCGTGGTAGGTGATTGGGGCGGAGACCGGTGAATCGGTTTCCGACTGCCATTGCAAACGCGGCGAACCGGTGGTGATGCTGTAGAGCGAGTTGTCGAGGCTGGCAAAATTGACGACTCGATCGGTCACGATCGGCGGCGTGGTGATCTGTTTGCCCGTCTTGAATCGCCACTGCCGTGCCAGGAATCCCCACTTGGTCAGTTCTTTTTTTCGGTACAGTTCACGAACCCGGTGGAGATCGAAGGCGAAGATGCTGCCGTCGTACGAGCCATAGAAGATCTGGTCCTCGCTGACGGCGGGGCTGGTCGAGGGGGTGCGAGGCAGCTTGAGTTCCCAGAGCAGTTCGCCGGAGAACTTGTCGAGGCAATAGAGCTTGCGTGCTGCAGGGATGAAGGTGAAGTCGCGATTGGTGACAGCCGGTTGGCTCGGGGCGTCGCGTGGCCCCAACTGGGCCGACCAGATTCGCCGACCGGATTCGTTGTCGAATGCGGTGACCGCCCCACTGCTGGCCTGTATCACCACGATGTCCTCATCGACGACCATGTGGGCGATCACGTCCCGGCTGGGGTCGAGCGTGGCCTGACCCCACCACATGCGGACCAGCCCGTGGCGGCGGAGCATGGTGTGAGAGGGCAGGACCTGGCCACGGATGCCCTGTTGGGCCGACGCGGTGGCCGGGCCCAGCGTGACCAGTGGCAATGCCAGGGAGAGGATCAGGGCAATGGAAATCGAGCGGGACTGTGTCATGGTGGGTCAGTCGTGAAGGGGTGCAGTGTGTTGCGGGGCCGGTTTGAAGTGTACCCGAGTGAGGCGTGGGTGAGCCAGAGGCTGTCACCGCCTATCTCCCTTGAGTCGACCGGAATGAAACAAGGTCGCGAGTCGAAGCGCGTGAGTGGCGTGCGGGGGGCGGGAATTGTTGGATTCGCGGTGGTTCGACCGGTACAATTCCGCCGACTGCCCCGGCCGTCATGACAGTCGGTCGAGCGGTCGAAGTGTGTGAGTGAGGGTTCGGGTCGTGACAAGTGGTCCAGACAGATCGATTGTGAGGGGGTCGGTGTGGACGGCGGCTGCCGTCGCCTGGACGGTGGTGTTCCTGGCGGAGGCACTTTCGGCTGACGTGATCCGCCTGGAAAACGGTGGCGAGTTGCGAGGGGAGTTGTTGGGGGCGGTGACCCGGACGCCGGGTGAGACGATCGTGATGCGGACGTTGGCCGGGAGCCGCGTCGAGGTGTCGGGCGAGAGAGTGGTGTTGGTGGCTCGACGTCCGTTGAAGGTCGAGGAATACGAGACGCGTGCCGAGCGAGTCGCGTCCGAGTCGGACACGGCGGCCGGACACTGGGAATTGGCCGAGTGGTGTCGCAAGCAGCGATTGACCGACCAGCGGCGGGTGCACCTGGAGCGGGTTGTCTCGCTGGATCCCGGCCATCGGCAGGCTCACTACGGGCTGGGTCACACCTTGCGTGACGGGAAGTGGATGACCCGTGAGGAGTTCATGGCGTCACGGGGACTGGTCCGTTTTCGCGGCCGTTACATGACGCCTCAGCAACGCGACGATCTCCAGGAGAACTCGATTGGCGCCGCGGCCTACCGCAGGTGGTTTTCACAGATCCGGATCTGGCACAAGTGGCTGAAGACCAGGAACGCGGTCCAGCAGGTACGAGGTCGAGACGAACTGCTGGGTGTTTCGGATCCGGCCGCAGTGGTGCCTCTGGTGAGGATTCTCGGACGAGACGATGTGCCGACGACCCGCGTGCTCCTGGCCCGGGTGCTGGGTGGCATCCCCGGTCCGGAGCCGGTCGGACCACTGGTGGGAATGGCGTTGCGAGATGCCAGTTACGATGTCCGTGGCGAGGCGAGAAGGGCGATCGGCTCGAAGAGGCTGGGTGCCGCTGTCCCGTTTGCGATCGCGGCCCTGGGCGACCGGTCCAATTCGGTCGTTCGTCGAGCCGCGGTTCTGCTGGGCCAGTGTGGCGATCTGGCGGCGGTGCCACCTCTGATCGTGGCCCTGGTCACCCGCCACGTTCATCGTGTCCGTGTCCCGGGCAGCCGGCATCCGAGTTTTGCCCTGGCCCGGGACGGTACGCCTGTGCATCCGGCGGTGGCCCAGGGGTTCGGAGTGCCGCCGGAAGTGCTGAGCGGCATGCAGGCGGGGCGGTTTCCCTTCGGTGTCGTGATCCTGCCACCCCAGTTCGCCGAAAGGGAAACCCAGGTGATCTCGGTGGTTGTTGATCGTGAGAATCCCGAGGTGCTGGCGGCGTTGAAGAAACTGACTGAACACGACGGGCCGGGTTACAACCGGCGGGCGTGGCAACTGTGGTGGTTGGCTTACCGACAGGGAGCAAAATGACCAACCCGCCATCGGCCCGCGCGGCTCGTCAACTGCTGGAGAGCCTCGGGCGGTCCGGGATCAGTCACCTGGCTCGCCCCGCCGAGTCCGTGGTCCCGGAACCGGAAGACAGCGAGATGCCGATTGCCGATGCCGATGCCGATGCCGAGGGCGGTTTGGGGGAGATGGCCCGGGTGGTTGCCACCTGCAGGCGTTGTCAGGAATTGGCGGAAACCAGGACCCAGACGGTCTTCGGCGTCGGTGATCCTGATGCGAAGATCCTGTTCGTTGGTGAGGCACCCGGAGCAGACGAAGATCGGTTGGGTGAACCGTTCGTGGGTCGCGCGGGCAAACTGCTCGACCAGATCATCGTCGCTTGTGGAATGCAACGCGAGCAGATCTACATCTGCAATATCCTCAAGTGCCGACCACCGGGGAACCGCAACCCGTCGCCGGAGGAAGCCGGGAACTGTCGCGAATTTCTCGACGCACAGATCACTGCGGTCGCGCCCGAGTACATCGTCTGTTGGGGTTCGGTGGCGGCGAAGAGTCTGCTGGACTCGACCGAGACGATCGGCCGGATGAGACGGAAGTTCTTCGAGTACGGCGGGGCGAAGGTGTTGTGCACCTATCACCCGTCGTACCTGTTGCGGAACCCGTCGGCGAAGAAGGATGTCTGGGAGGACATGCAGATGCTGTTCGCCGACATGGGTGTGACGCTGGCGGGGAACCGGTGAGCAGTCCCTTCGGATCGGGCACGTCGGCCCCCGGGGTCTACCCGGCGACTTTTCGGTACAGCGCCTTGATGTAGGGAATCGGTTCGTTGCCGAGCGCCTTGAGAATCGTGCCGCCGGCGGTGAAGCAATGGGTCACCCAGTCGGGATGTCCGTACCGGGCCAGGGCCGTTCCTCCCTCGCCGCCACCCACGTACACCTCGACCCCCGACTCGGTCATGCGTTTCAGTTGCCCGATGAACTCGCGGGTCCCCGTCTCGAAGGCCTCCTCTTCGAACAGCCCGAACACACCGTTATGAAATGCGATCGCCGGTCGTCCTCCGGATTCGACTTGCCGTCGATGAAAGTCGAGGAACCTTCCGACGGCATTGGCCTGTTCGAGTCGGGTGTCGGGTCCGACATCGAACTGGGCCTCACCGTCGGGGATCGTTTGGTTGGCCGAGCCGTCTCCGAGAACGAAATCGACCGGCAGAACGAATTCGACTCCGGCCGCCAGTCCCTGGCGGTACATCCGGCTGGCCTGCTCGATCCGACTCGGTGGGATGTAGATCTTCGAGTGTGTCGGATCGCCGGCAAGCCCCAGGCCGAACTCTCTTCCGGCCTGACGTGCTGCGGCCGCTTTCAGGGCCAGGGCCAGTCCACCGGCGGCAATCACCATCCGGACGGTTCCCCGTGCGAGGATCTGTTCGAGGTCGTCGAGCTTGTTGATCTTGATGCCACTGAATACGACCAGGTCGGCCTGCCGGGTACGAGTGACGTGTCGAGTGAGTTCGGTGTCGACGTAGCGTCCCAGCGCGACGTGGTCACAGCCCAGTGGAACGAGTGTGCTCGAGAGGTCCCGATTCGAGGCGGCGAAGCCCTCGTTGACATGCACCCGCCCCAGTTTCTCGGTGACGGTGTTGACGTAGTTGACCAGTCTCGGAGCCATCTCCGAAAGCGTGTCATCATCAGCCTTCCACAAGGCTTGTTCGAGCGTGTAGCGGCGGGTGTTTTCGAGGACGGCGATCGAGCCGTCGGGCAGGTTGGCCACCTGGTCGGCGGCTGATGTGAGCACGTTGCCGGTGTCGTCATCGAGCCATTCGCCGACGAATGCGATGGGTTGCCCACCTCGGGCCTCCGGTGGCAGCAGTGTTTCGAGATGACGTGCGACTGGTTCCAGGGACAACTCGGGGTCACGGCCCCGGTGTCCATAGACCAGTTGCACCCAGCCTCTGTGGCTGCCGTGGCCGAGCGTTTCGAGCAGCGATTGGAGGCGAACGTCGTTGGCAATCGTTCCGTCGCTTTCAACAACGACATCCGTGTCGCCTCGGACGAGCACACGTGAGCCGGCCGGGAGGCCGTCGAGCGAGTCGAGTGAGGGGATCGCTTCGAGGCAGTCTTCCAGCGGAGGGATATCGTCGGAGGACCCGATCAGTGCGGCGCACCAGCGGATGGTGTCGTCAATTGAGATGGCCATGAGGAGGTGGATCTGAGGGGTGAAACAACGGTGAATGCCCGGATGGTTGAGGTATGGGGTAGACGGTCCTGTTGGTCTTCGTCAAGGCAGGTGAAAAAGCGATCGTCGAGGGTTTCCGGCCTGTCGGCGGATCGCCTATGATCACACTCGGCCCCGCATTCTACGTGTTCGAGTCCCTGGTCCGACCGAGAGTCCGCGTGAATCCTCAGCCCCGTGGTTGGAGCCGGCTGGACTGGCAGGCCGTCCCGGCGGGAGCACTGCTGGTGGTGTGGCTGGCCATCGGCCAGGGTCTGACGGTTGGCCAGGGGGTCTCGACCGACAAGCCCGTGATTCGATCCGTCGCGGTCGGACTTGGCGGATGGGTCAAGGTCGGCAAGTGGGCACCGGTTCGCGTGGCTGTTTTCGGTGGCAAGACCGGGAATTCGGTGCGGCTGGTACTGGCGACGATGGATCCGGCCGAACGGACCGCGGCATTCGTTTCACCGCCGGTTGACGTGTCGGCCGGAGAGCACCGTCAACTGGTCGGGTGGTTTCAGCCGGGGCGTCTGGGTGGAGATCTCGGGGTGGCGATCCAGGTCGAGGGGATCCAGGTGGATGGCCGGACGGTGTCGATGCACACGCTGCCGGAACGTCCGTTCAGTTGGCGGATGCGGGTCGGTGGAACAGAGGTGTCTCGTGGAGTCGATCGGATCGACATCCCGGTGCGGCCCGGCCAGAAGGTCGTGTTCGTCAACGGCGACTTTCAGGCCGCTCACGGTCTGGTGATCTCCGGTGATTTGCCGGCCGGGGAAATGAGGATCTCGGCCGGTGAGAGCGGACGGCTGGTCGACCCGGCTCGACCGACCGATGCGGGGAGCACACAGCCGTTGGTGGTCGAATACGAGGTGACCGGGCGGTTGACGCAGCCGGTGGCTTTCCACGGCCTGGCGACCGGATGGGCGCTTTCGGGTCGGTTCGTTCCGGCCAACTCGAAATCCGTGTCGGCCGGGAAGGCCGACGAGGGGATCGAGATCGTCTTCGAGGGACGGCCGGTGGTGTTGAGCCAGTCCGAATCGCTGTGGATGATGTGGGGTGGAGCGGCGGGGATGGATATCACCGGACGCGAGCGGAACGCGGAAGAGCCGGTCCAATCGGCTCGACGGGCAGTCCCGCTGTCGGGTTTTGCCCGGCAGCTGTATCGGGTCCACGATCTTGACGCGATCGATGCGATCGTGATCGCTGCCGGAGACCGTTATGCGATCGCTGAAGCCGACAGCCGGGTGATGTCCGACTGGGTGGCCTCCGGGGGTCACATGGTGATTTCGGTGGGGTCGCAACGGGCCAGTTGGCTGAAGAGTCCTTTGGCTGGATGGGTTCCGGTCCGGGCCGCGGACGATCGCCAGATGAGCGACAGTGATCTGAGGGGCCTGGAGGCACTGGCGGTGGGCAGCCAGCGAATCCCCTTCCAGGGACGGGTTCGCGGAACGGTGCTCGAATTGCCCGACGGTCGCACGTCGGTCCCGTCACTGACCGGACCGCTGGTCGGAGTGTCCGCCTATGGCTTCGGCCGGGTCACGATGCTGTCGGTCGACATCGATCGTGACCCGCTGGTCCGCTGGTCGGCTCTGCCACGGCTGATCGAGCGACTTGTCGAGGGAACCGGACCGGTCGAGTCGGTTATCGGCAGGGACCGAACGGCCTCGTCACGCAGTCGGGGGGGGGCCCTGTCCTATTCGGGCATCTCGGACCTCAAGACTCAGTTGCACGGCGTTCAGGACGAGTTCGAACAGGTGAGTCGCCTGGAGATCTGGCAGGTGCTGCTTCTGGTGATCGTGGTTCTGTTGCTGGTCGGCCCGGTCGATTTTCTGTTCGTGCGTCACGTGCTGAAACGGCCACGGGCGACCTGGGTGACGCTGCCGTTGATGATCCTCGTCATGACCCTGCTGGCTGTCTGGGCCGGTGTCGCTGCCAATGGTCGAGACGTTCTCGTCAATCAACTCGACATCGTCGACGTCGACACGGTGACCGGACGAATCGGCGGACGGACCTGGGCTACCATTTACTCGGCGGGCAGTCGGAGGTTCCGGGTCGAAGCCCGTTCGGCTGGCTGGTCGGATGGCCGGCCACCTGCCGAGACTGAGGGAGAGGACCGCGAAGTGGTATGGAGCGGGGTTCCAGAGGAGTCATTCGGGGGGATGCACCGGGACGGCCGCCGGGCGTTGACCGAACCGGACTACCGTGTGGCGACCGGTGTTTCCGAATCGATGATTGACGACCTGCCGGTGGCGGTGTGGTCGACTCGCACGATGACGGCGTCCTGGCGGACCCGGGTCGAGTCGCCGGTGACGGGGACTCTCGACAGCACCGGCGTGGGACAGCTTTCCGGAGAACTTCGCCACGGACTGCCCGGCACGCTGGACGACTGGTTGATCGCCCACGGCAACCGTGTCTTCCTGGAGCGGTCGGTGAACGGCAAGCGAAGATCCTGGAAGGCTGGGACACCGATGCGTCTGGGAACATCGGGAATCCGCATCGAATCCTTGAGAGGCTACCTGACTCGCACGACCACACGAAAGGTCGTCCGCAAGCACGGCTTCGGTTCCGACGTGTTTTCGGTGCCGGGACAGTACGACGCCCGGAGTCGCAATCCGGCCGACTGGCTCGAGATCCTGACGTTCCACCGGGCTGCCGGGGGAGTCGGATACACGGGCCTGGAGAACCGGGACCTCGCCGAACTCGACCTCTCGGATCTCCTGACACTCGACCGAGCCATCCTGCTGGGCCGCCTGGTCGCTGCGTCGTCGGACGGTACCGTGGCGGGAACCGAGTTGGTGGTCAACGGGGAACCGGTTTCGGCGCTGGGGAGTCGTCGGGTGACATATGTCCGGGTCGTGTTGAAGGTCAACAGTCGGCAGTTGCGACCGCGGCAGATGTTTCTGGATCCTGACCAGGAGGCGTCGCAATGACGCTCCGGTCGTGGCCATGTCACGGAACTGTACGGAGGGTGTCGAGGTGATCACCATTCGCAAGCTGACCAAGCAGTACGGCGACCTGGTCGCCGTGAACAACATTGATCTGGATCTTTCCGAGGGCGATGTGTTCGGCTTCATCGGGCCGAACGGTTCGGGCAAGACGACCACGATGCGGATGATCGCCACGCTGCTCAACCCGACTTACGGTGAGGCATATGTCTGCGGCATGTCGATCTACACCCATGCCGCCGAGATCCGGCGACTGGTCGGTTTCATGCCCGACTTCTTCGGTGTCTACGACGACATGACGGTGATCGAGTACCTCGAGTTCTTCGCGGCGACCTACCGGATCGACGCGCATGCCCGCCGCGGGGTCTGTGAAGAGAAGCTTGAGTTGGTCGACATGGCATTCAAGCGAGACGCGATGGTCAATCAACTCTCACGTGGTCAGACCCAGCGGATCGGCCTGGCCCGGGTGCTGCTGCATGAACCGCAGGTGCTGCTGCTCGACGAGCCGGCCAGCGGGCTCGATCCCCGGGCCCGGATCGAGATCCGTACGCTGCTCAAGCGACTCGGAGAAATGAACAAGACGGTTGTCGTCAGCAGCCACATCCTGCCCGAGTTGGCTGACGTCTGCACACGGGTGGGGATGATCGAGAAGGGGCACCTGATCGTCGACGGGTATGTCGAGGACGTGATGCGCAAGGCTCGCGAGCGGCTGGTGTTGCATGTGCGGGTTCGAGAGGGAGACGGGGGCGGCAGTGCGGCGGCAACAGATCGGGCGGCAGGCCTGATCGAACAGACCGACGAGGTCGATGCCGTGACGATCGAACGGGGCACGATCCTGGCCACGCTGCTTCCCGAGGTGATGGACTACACGGCTTTGCCGACTCTGTTGATCGAGCATGGCTTTCGGATCGAGCTGTTTCGTGAGGAGGACGTCAATCTCGAGACGGCTTTCATGCAACTGACCAAGGGGTTGGTCCAATAGCCGAAATCCTCAGGCGGTGCGTCGGTTGGAAGAGAACAGAGTTGGGGTGAGACGATGGGGGAGGGATTCCTGGGGTACGACACGTCTTTGATGCTCGACGTGGTCGTCGTTGCGCTGGTGGTGGTTGTGCCGCTGCTGGTGGTGAGCCTGTGCCAGGTCCGGTTGCGGCGACGTTTTGGGATCCACAAGAGACTGCAGCTTCTGCTGGGAATTGTCCTGCTGGTTGCGGTGTCGCTGTTCGAGATCGACATGCGGTTGCAGGGCGGTTTCGACGAGATTTCCGACAACGACTCGGAGGCGATGCAGGTGTTGCTCTGTGTGCACCTGTTCTTCGCCATTTCGACCGTCGTGCTCTGGATCGTCACGATCAGCCTGGCGCTGAGGCATTTTTCGAGCCCACCGGAACCGGGCGATCACAGCCGGTTGCACCGACGGTTGGGCTGGCTGTCGACGCTCGACATCACCGCCACGTCGGTCACCGGGCTGCTGGTCTACTACTTCGGCTTCGTGTGGCCACCGGGTTCCTGATCGGTCCCGGAGTCGACTCGAGCGGTGAGCGGCTTGGGCGAGTCGATGGAGTGCCGGGCGACGTGCGGCGGGGCAACCGGATCGCCGACCTGGCCCTGTTCGATTCGCAGCAGTTGTTCGCCGAGGACTCGGACCTGCCGGGTTACCTCCTCGTTGGTCTGTTCCAGGCCGCTGGAGACGAGCGTCACGATGCCCAGGAACAGCAGCATCTGGCCTGCGGTGGCGATCAGCCAGGCGGTGGGCGTGTTGAGCGGGGCATGGCCGAACCCGTTCCAGACGATCAGTGCCCCGCCGATGGTCAGTCCAAGCACTCCGACATAGGCCAGCAGTTGCCCCCAGAGCGAGGTTGAGTGTGTCAGGGCACTGGTGGTGGCGCCTGGCGGAAGCGGGGAGAAATGGGGAGCCGTGTGCCCGGGAATCGGTGCATCGGGTGAGATCGGTTCGGAGTGGACGGCCAAGTCGAGTGATTCTGAATCCTGCGAGATGTCGGCGAGTGTCGAAGCGACGGCGGCAATCGGGTCGTGGTCGGCGGCGGTTCCGACGGAGGTGTCCGGCGGCCGTGAGGATGCCGCGGTTGGCCTGGTGGGTTGTTGCTGGTCCGCGTGTGAGACGTCGACCCGGTAATTTCGACGTGCGGGGCTGCGAGACGGCGAAGGAGTCCGGGGGGGTGACGTGGGGACCGGTTCGTCGACGTTTTCGGGCTCGCCGATGTCCGACATCTTGAGTTGGCCTGGGGACTCGGCGGTGTCTTGAGTGCTGGTCTCCAGTGGGTCGTCGGCAGCCCAGCGTTCCAGCAGGGCGCGAGCCTGTCCGGCGGCGGCGTCTTCGGGGGGCGCATCGACAACCTCACATCCGCAGCGTGGACACTGGGACGGCTTGTCGTCGGAAGCGCGGCCCACGGGGGCCTGGCACGTGGCGCACCACATCCGTGTGATCTGCCTCGTTGTAAGTACCGAGGAGGGGCCGACATTCTAGGAATGCTCTCGGCCAACGCAAGATCGGTTCCACGGAAGCGGGGGTCCCGAGTTGTCTCAGGTAAAGAACTCGCGGGCTTCCTCCATGAACTCCGGCTCGAGCGTTCTCATTTCGCCCACCACATCGCCCAATTCGACCGAGGTGATGCGGGTGCCACGGAGCGAGACCATTTGACCGAACTGGCCCTCGTGGGCCAGCCGTGCGGCGTGGACACCCAGTCGTGTGCCCAGCACGCGGTCGTAGGCACTCGGAGCACCACCTCGTTGAAGGTGCCCCAGTGTCACGACCCGGGTCTCGATTCCCGTTCGCTGTTCGATCAGTTCGGCGATGATCTCACCCACCCCACCCAGTTTGACGTGTCCGAATTCGTCGACCTCGGTGTCCTGGGTGACGAACCCGTCGATCTGGGGCAACTCGACCCCTTCACTGACGATCACGATCCCGTACATCTTGCCCGCTTCGCGGCGCTGCTTAAGCAAATTGCACATGTAGTCCAGGTCGGGTTTCTCCTCGGGGATCAGGAAGTAGTCGGCGGCGGTCGAGATACCCGAGAAGCACGTGATCCAACCGGCGTGCCGACCCATGGTCTCGATCACCATCACCCGTCGGTGCGACTCGGCCGTGGTCCTCAACCGATCGACGGCTTCCATTACGACGTTGATCGAGGTGTCGAAGCCGAAAGTCACGTCCGTACTGGAGAGGTCGTTGTCGATGGTCTTGGGGACTCCGATGGTGTTGATGCCGTGATCGGCGTTGAGCCGGTGAGCCACTCCGAGCGTGTCGTCGCCACCGATGGCGATCAGGGCGTCGATTTCGGTGGCTCGAATGGTCTCGATCACGCTGTCGACGGTCGTTCGATCCTTGAAGGGGTTGGTTCGTGACGAGCCGAGGATCGTGCCACCGCGGGCAATGATGTCGTCGGTTCCTTCGGCAGTCAGTTCGATGCAGTTTTTCTCAATCAGGCCCCGCCAGCCTTCCAGAAAGCCGATGGTGGTGCCGCCGCGGTTTGCGTTGGTGCGGACCACCGCGCGGATCACCGCGTTGAGTCCCGGGCAGTCGCCGCCTCCGGTCAGGGCTCCGATTTTCATCATCTCGATCCTGTCACTGCGTCTGTGGCTGACTGGTTACAGCAGTTCCCGTTCGATGAAGCCGGTGTCGACCTGGCCTTCGACAAACGCCGTATGGTTGAAGATCTGTTGCAGCAGCGGAATCGTCGTGTGAATCCCTTCGATCTGGAATTCATCGAGAGCCCGTTTCATGCAGCGGATCGACTCGGCGCGGGTCGGCCGGTGAACGATCAGCTTGCCGATCAGAGAATCGTAGTAGGGGGGGACACGGTAGCCGACGTGAATGTGGGAGTCGAAGCGGATGCCGCGACCGCCGGGTACCCTCATGCCGGTGATCGTTCCGGGCGAGCCGCGGAAGTCGTTGTCGGGGTCCTCGGCGTTGATTCTCACCTCGATCGACGACCCGTTGCACGGGATGCTCCGTTGCGAGAGGCCCAGTTCCTCTCCGGCTGCGATCCTCAACTGCTGTTCGATCAGGTCGATGCCGGTCACCTGCTCGGTCACAGGGTGCTCGACCTGGATGCGAGCGTTGACCTCGATGAAAAAGAACTGGTACTGGCTGTCGACCAGGAACTCGACGGTACCGGCGTTGGCGTAACCGGCGGCCTGGATCAGCCGGATGGCCGCCTTGCAGATGTCCTCGCGGACCGCCTTGGGCAGGTCCGGTGCCGGAGTTTCCTCGACGAGTTTCTGGTGCCGCCGCTGCAGGCTGCAGTCTCGTTCCCAGAGATGCACGGCGTTTCCGTGATGGTCGGCCAGGATCTGCACCTCGATATGCCGGGGGTTCTCGATGTACTTTTCGAGATAGACGCCGGAATTGTTGAAGGCCTTCTCGGCTTCGGCGGCCGCTGACGAGAGGCCGCTTTTCAGGGAGATGTCATTGCGGGCGACCCGCATTCCCTTGCCGCCGCCTCCGGCGGTCGCCTTGACCAACACCGGGTATCCGATTTCCTCGGCCACCCGCAACGCCTCGGCCTCGTCTTCAATCAACCCTTCACTCCCGGGCACCGTGTGCACCTTGGCGTCTTGAGCGATCTTGCGAGCGGTGACCTTGTCTCCGAGTTTCTTCATCGCCTCGTGCGGAGGTCCGATGAACTCGATCTTGCAACTGCGGCAGACTTCGGCGAAGTGGGCGTTTTCGGCCAGGAATCCGTAGCCGGGGTGGATCGCCTGCACGTTGCCGACCTCTGCGGCACTGATGATCCGGTTGATCATCAAGTAGCTCTCGGCCGAGCTGTTTCCACCGATGCAGTAGGATTCGTTGGCGAGTTCGAGGTAGCTGGCGTTGCTGTCGGCCTCGCTGTAGACCGCCACCGTCTCGATTCCCAACTCGTGGCAGGTGCGGATGATCCGTAGGGCGATCTCACCGCGATTGGCGACCAGGATGCGCTGGAACATGTGACGGTCACCGACGGGGTGGCTGCAGTGGCTGCGTGTCAGGCCGGCTGGATGCGGAAGAGCGGCTGTCCGAACTCGACGGCCTCGCCGTCTTCGACAAGCACTTCGATGATGGTCCCGGCCGTCTCGGCCGGGATCTGGTTGAAGACCTTCATCGCCTCCACGATGCAGACCACCGAATCGGGCGAGACGGCCTGTCCGATCTTGACGAACGGTGGATCCTCGGGGCTTTGAGCCGAGTAGAAGGTGCCGACGGTCGGCGAGTTGATGGTCGGAACCGCCGGTTCGTCGGATCCGCCGCCTCCGTCGCCGACCGGTGGTGGTGGGGCGCCACCGCTGGTGGGGACCGCTTCGGTCGGACCCCGCCGCAGTTTCCAGCTCTGGTCGCCCTGGCTCAGGCTGATTTCGCTCAGCCCGTGCTCGTCCATCAGGGCGATCAGTTCCCTGAGTTTGTCGAGGTCGAATGCCGGTTCATCTGCCATCGGCGCGTGTTCCGCAACGGGATGAGGACGGGGAGTGGAAAAGGTGGGTCAGGCGATCTGGACGACGGCGTCTTCGAACCGCTTGGGCACGCTGGTCAGGACTTCGTGGCCGTCACGGGTCACCAGAACGTCGTCTTCGATTCGCACACCTCCCCAACCGGGGAGATAGATGCCCGGTTCGACGGTGATCACCATCCCGGGTTCGAGGACACCTTCGGCCACGGGACTGAGTCGTGGTTCCTCGTGGATATCCAAGCCTATGCCATGCCCGAGCCCATGCCCGAAGAACTTGCCGTAGCCTGCGTTTTCGATGACACGACGGGCAGCCCGATCGACCGATTTCAGGGTCGCACCGGGGCGGATCGCCTTGATGCCCTGACGTTGGGCTTTCAACACAACCCCATAGATGGTCTCGAGTTTCGGCGGGATCTTACTGGTGAGCAAAACACGCGTCAAGTCACTGCGATAGCCGCCTGTGGTCTTGGCACCCCAGTCGAACAGCACGAATCCGGATTCGCCGATGCGGGTGGATCCGGGTCGAGCGTGCGGGAGCGCGGCCCTCGGTCCCACCGCGACGATCGGCTCGAAGGCCGGACCCTCGGCCCCGAATCGCCGCATCAGGTGTTCGAGTTCGTGGGCCACTTCGAGTTCGGTCTTGTCGGCCTCCAGCACCGAGACCATGGCGGCAAAGCCCCGTTCGGCCTGGTGAACCGCCAGTCGGATTTCGGCGATTTCGTCGCTGTCCTTCTTGGAGCGGAGTTCGTTGACGAGCATGCCGACGGAGACCAGTTCGGGCGATCCGTCGGAACCGGAAATCGCTCCGGAGATCCGTTCCCAGGTGGCCATGCTGGTCGAGTGGGCTTCGAAACCGAGGGCACCGAGCCTGGCGGCGGCCGCGACGGTGGCGACCGCATCGTGCATCGGACGACGCGCATCACGGATCTCCACATCCAGCCCCGAACACTCCTCGGAAATCTGGACCGTGTAGCGGGTGTCGCTGATCAACACTCCCAGTTTCGGGCCGACCAGCAGGTAGCTGCTGTCGCCGGTGAAACCGGTCAACCAGGTCACGTTGGATTCGTCGGTCACCAGCAGGGCCGGCAGACCGAGCTTACGCATCCGGGCGATCAGGCTGCGCCGTCGGCGGGTAAATCGAGCCTGGGACATGGCAAGCGTATGCGGGCGGAGGCGTACTCGGGGTCTGGTCGGCACCTACCAGCCATCCTAGCGAACCGGAGACCGGGCGAATACCGTCACCGGCTGGCTGCTCGCAGTGTCGGTGGGTGAGTATGATGGGGGGCCGAGAAACGAGTGTCACCGGGCGGGAGCCAGGATGATTCTGGACCAGTTGAAGGACCTGCTGCGGCAGGGTGAGCAGGGTGGATGGAGCGAGTCGGACTGGTCGGCTGCGCTGGCGCAGCTGGCCGGGGGCGGTGACGCACCGTCGACGGCCGAACTCGAGTCGGCCCGGGTCGACCTGGATCGGTTGGCTCGTTGTGGGTACCCCGAGGTGGTCTACGCCGAGGGGAAGACGGTCGCGTCGGTGGTTGAGATCTTCGAGGCCCTGTCCGGAGCGGGGCAGGACTGCCTGGCGACTCGAGTCAGCGACGAGCAGGGAGCGGCCCTGTTGGAGCGATTTCCCGCAGTGGACTGGAACCGCCTGGCTGGTTGCGTGCGTTGGAACCGCGATCCCGGCCCGGCGACTCGCGGACGAGTGCTGGTGGTGACGGCCGGGACCAGCGATCGTCCGGTGGCCGAGGAGGCGGTCGAGACGTTGCGGTGGATGCGTTGCGGTGTCGAACGGCTCGAGGACGTGGGGGTGGCGGGGCCGCACCGGTTGCTCGAACAGCGTGACCGCCTGGCCCGGGTCGATGCCATCGTGGTGGTTGCGGGAATGGAGGGCGCGTTGCCGAGCGTGGTGGGCGGCTGGGTGGCGTGCCCGGTGGTGGCGGTGCCGACCAGTGTCGGATACGGAGCGGCCCTGGGGGGCCTGGCCGCGTTGCTGGGGATGCTCAACAGTTGTGCCGCCAACGTGACGGTGGTCAACATCGACGCGGGCTTCAAGGCCGGATTCGTCGCCGGGCTGATCGCACGGGGGGCCGCGGTTTCCGACGGAGAGGTCGACTGACGATGGAGACGCTCACCGGTGGTCCACCGCTTCCCGAGAGGCCCGCGGCCGCACACAAGGGGACCTTCGGTCGCGTGCTGATCGCCGCGGGGAGTCGCGGGATGAGCGGCGCTGCGGCGCTGGCGGGGCTGGGTGCCCTGAGGTCGGGGGCGGGGCTGGTGAGCCTCGCGGTTCCGGCGAGCCTGGTGCCGGTGGTTGGCTCGATCGAACCATCCTACCTGCTGCTGCCACTGCCTGAGGACAGTGCGGGACGGACGGGCGGCGAGGCGGCCGAGATTCTGCGCGAGGCGGCCGCCGGGGCTTCGGCGGTGGCGATTGGCCCGGGTTGGGGACGAGGTGAGGCACTGGAGACGATCGCCGCGTCGCTTTTTCTCACTCTCGCCGGTCCGCTGCTGGTCGATGCCGACGGACTCAACGCCCTGGCCGCCGTCGGTACGCTCGACTCCGACGTCGTTCCGGCCGGAGACCGTGTGCTGACACCGCACCCGGGTGAAATGGCCCGGTTGATCGGGACCGACGTGGTGAGTGTCGAGGCGGATCGCCAGGGAGTCGCCGCCGAGTTGGCCACGCGGAGTGGCGCGGTGGTGGTGTTGAAGGGGGCCGGCACGGTGATCACCGACGGACGGCGTCAGGTGATCAACACCACCGGAAACAGCGGCCTGGCCACCGGCGGCAGCGGCGACGTGCTGACCGGGCTGGTGACCGGCCTGTTGGCTCGGGGAATGAGTCCCTTCGACGCGGCCTGGCTCGGGGTGCACCTGCACGGCCTGGCTGCCGACCTGGCCAGCACCGAACTCGGGCAGTCGGGACTGATCGCTTCAGATCTTCCCGACTGGATTCCAGCCGCCTGGTGTGCAATTGGTGACGAGGGAAGTGCCGAGATTGGCTCGGGCGAGAATTGACTGTCAGAAACGGCTCTCTCTATCATGTTCCAGTTCGCCGCCGGAGGGTCCCCTGATGTCTCCGGTTGATGCACTTCACCAGCGGTCCTGAATATGTTTGCTCGGCTGGCCGCTGTCGTCGTACGCTTCTGGCCCGCATGCCTGGCTGGCTGGGTGCTGCTGTTGCTCGTCAGTACGTGGGCGGCGCCCAGGCTCGACGACGTGGTCACCTCGGGCGAATTCGCGTTTCTGCCTGCCGACTCGCCGAGCCGGCAGGGCGAGGGGCTCTTTGAGAGAGCCTGGGGCGAGACGGTGCCGAGCCGCGTGGTGATCGTGGTCAACTGCAAGGCCGACGACGACCGGCTCAACGATGACGACCGGCGGTTCATCGACGAGGTCTTGGCCCCGAAGATTGTGGCACTGGCCGAGTCGATGGGGGGTCTGGCCAAGGGCGAGGAGGACGGTGGCGAGCAGGAGGGGGCGGACGGGTCCGCGAAGATCGAGTCGAGGCGGGAACCGTCGCTGATCAATGATGTCCGCACTTTCCGCGACCGCAAGATCGGCAAACTGCTGGAGAGTCGGGACGGTCGGGCGTCGCTGGTGATCGTCGAGTTGACCACCGAGTTCCTCAATCGAGAGAACCGCAAGACGATCGAGGCGATCGAGGGGTTGATCCGTAACGAGGTCGGCCAGCCGGCGGGAACGATCTGGTCACGCGACCTGCCCGCATGGGAGCAGGCCGGATTGAATCCGCGTGACATCCAGATGCGGCTGGGGGTGGCGACCAGTGGTGAGGCAACCGTCGGTCGTGACATGCTGCGGGCCGGCGATGACAGTGCCGACGCAACGGAGTTCTGGACGGTTGTCCTGGTGGTGATCCTGCTGGTGGTGCTCTACCGGGCCCCGGTGGTTGCGTTGATCCCGTTGGTGACTGTTGTGGTCGCCGTTCAGATTGCGATGAGCCTGCTGCAGTTGGGTGCCCAGTGGGGCATCGTCGATCTGTTCCGCGGGATCGAAGTCTATGTGACGGTGCTGTGCTATGGGGCGGGGGTGGATTATTGCTTTTTCCTGATCGCCCGCTATCGCGAGGAACTGGACACACAGGCAACCGAGGCGGTGACCACGTCGTCGTCGGTCGTCGTGGCACTTGAGCAGGCGCTCTCGCGGGTTGGTGCCGCTCTGACGGCCAGCGCCGGCACCGTGATGTGCGGGATCGGGATGATGGTCTTCGCCCAGTTCGGCAAGTTCCGGCAGGCCGGTGTGGGTATCGCCTTCGGCCTGGCTGTCGTACTTGCTGCGGCATTGACGTTCACACCGACGCTGTTGAGGCTGGCCGATCGCTGGGCCTTCTGGCCGCGTCGTCCCGGTCCCGGCGGCGGTGGGAGGGCCGGGTGGGTGGCCACCGATGATCCGATCGGACACTGGATCCGCAGCAATCCTGTACAGGCCGGATGGGACCGGCTGGCCGTGTTGCTGGTCAGGTTCCCCGCGACGATCTGGATCGTCAGCGTGTTGTTGATGGCCCCCTTTGCTGCCTGGGGCGCATGGCATTACACGTCGCTGAGTTACGGGTTGCTTTCCGAACTGCCCCAGGACAACCCCAGCGTGCGGGGAGCTGCCGAGGTCCAGAAGCACTTTCCGGCCGGCAACGCCGGTCCGGTCACCTTGCTGATGGAAAACGATTCACTCGATTTTGCTTCCGCCGACGGACGCGAGTTCATCGAACGGCTGACCGGGTTCCTGGAACAGAGGCGGGAGGAACTGAAGCTGGCTGATGTCCGCAGTTTCACCCACCCCTACGGCCTTGACGGAGGCAGCGGATTGACCGGCAGCCGAATCGAGCGCCGGATTCGGCGACAACGCATCAGGCAGCACTACGTCGCGGAACTGGATGTCGCCGCACGGGATTCCACCCCGGAGACAAACGGTGAGGGGGAAGACGAACCGATCGAACCGGTGGCCTGGGTCACTCGCGTCGATGTTGTCTTCGACGATGACCCGTTCTCGCGAGACAGCATTCAGCAACTCAGTGATCTCGAGAGTCATGTCCGGAGCTTCATCGCCACCAGTCGTCCGGCGGTTGATCCGGAATCCGAGGACGCCGATGACGGGGCGGGAGATGCCGAGCCGACCGCCGAGGGACCGCCGGTCGATCAACGCACCAGTCTGCTCTCGATCGGATCGACGGCCAGTATTCGTGACCTGAAGGACGTGACCGATGCGGACCAGATTCTCATCGACGTGCTGGTCCTGGCCGGGGTTTACGCGATCCTGCTGGTGCTGTTGCGCCGTCCGGGCATTTCGCTGTACCTGATCGTCGGCGTGTTCTTCAGCTACTTCGCCGCCCTGGGCGTGACATTCGTGGTCTTCGAGTACGTGGTGGGAGACCCGGACGATTTCGGCGGGTTGGACTGGAAGGTGCCGATGTTCCTGTTCACGATCCTGATTGCCGTTGGTGAGGACTACAACATCTTCCTGATGACCCGGATCGAGGAGGAGCAACTCGAACACGGGCTGGTGGGGGGCGTGGTGGAGGCGTTGAAGAAAACCGGCAGCATCATTGCCGGTTGCGGCGTGATCATGGCCGGCACGTTCTCGTCCCTGCTGGCCGGTTCACTGGTCGGCATGCAGCAACTGGGCTTCGCGCTGGCCTTCGGCGTGCTCCTCGACACGATGGTCGTGATGCCGATCCTGGTTCCGGCCTGGTTGATCCTGCTGTACCAGGGCCGGTTGGGACCCTTGAGCCGCAGATGGAATCAGGGTGATCCGGAGGATGTGTCGGGTGGTGCGGCCAGCGGAATTTCCGGAAGTGAGGCGGAGCGGGTTCCGGGTGAAGGGGGATTGTCGGCCGATCGGTAGGTGAACACGACCGAGTACTTGGTCGTGTCGGTCTGGTTGGTTGCGGCCGAGTGCAATGCCAGGCAGTGGAACAGCAGGACGTCGCCCCGTTGGAGCGTGACAGGTTGGCGGGTGCTGATCAGGTCCTGGTTGGCGGCGAGATCCTCGCGGAAGAACTGCCGTTGGTCGAACCGTTCCGAGTCGAACGTTATTTCGTGGCTGCCGGGGATCAGTTCGAGTGCCCCGTTCTCGGGCGTTTCCGGCCCGAGCGCCAGCCAGCCGCTGACCAGTTCGGGCCTCGCGAACGACCAGTAGCGGAAGTCCTGGTGCCAGCCGGTGCGGCTCGAGTACCTGGGTTGCTTGGTCATCACGCAGTTGTGGTGGGCCAGTGGCAGGACGAGGTCGGGGCCGAGGAGGCCCGAGAGACACCCGACCAGGTCGCGGTGGGTGGCCCACGCGGCAAACAGTGGATGCCGGTCGATCGCCTGTTGCAGTCGCCGGATCGTCTCACCACCGGAGTCGGTACGGTGGGAAGGAGCCCCGGGGTAGCCCAGATCGGCCTCGTATTCGATCGGTCCCCCCGGTTCTCCGAGTTCCCGGTCGATTGCCTCCTGCAGCCCCGCACAGGTGCCCTCGGGAGCCAGGCCGTGGACGACGACAAATCCGTTGCGGCAGAAGGTCTCTTGTTCTTCGAGCGTCAGTTGTCGAGTGTGCGTGCCCACGCGTTTCTCGCCGAAGCACTTTCCGAGGAGCCCCAAAGGCCTCGTCACGGGGTGTCGGCAGCCTCTACAATGAGGAATCGAGATCGGAGCCAAGGGCGGCTCGGTCGCTCATGTTAGCAGGTTGTTCGGTCCGGTTGTCGGACCTGCCGAGACCTTCTGATCCGATCGGCCGGTCATGATCGGAGACGGCGGCCGGAGAGCGTTGGAGCGACGATGCCCGAGCAGACATCTTTCTGGGTGCGACGGACCGTCGTTTCGTGCATCCTGATCAGCCTGTTGCTGAGTGTGGGTTTCGGGGGGTTCTTCTACCTCGCGTCGCTCCGCAGCCGGCCCCCAAGCCGCAAGAAGCAACTGAGGGTCTACCAGGTCGACCTGTACCGGGTCGAACCCCGGAGGTTGCAGGAGGTCATAACCGCTTTCGGGACCGCCCGTAGCGACCACCAGGTGGTGCTGGCCGCCCAGGTCGCCGGCGAAATTGTCTCGGTGCATCCGCAATTGAGAGTTGGCCTCCGGATTCCACCGCAACAGTCAGAATCGCGGCCGGTCGTTCTGGTGGAGATCGATCCCCAGGTCTACCAGCAGAAGGTGACCCAGGCCCAGAGGCGGCTTGACGAGGACGCCGCGGATCTGGCCCGCCAGGCCCAGGACGCCCAGAACAACCGTCGACTGCTCGAGAAGGCTCGACAGGACCTGGCCGTCTACCGCAAGGAGTACGAGCGGATCCGCGGGTTGCAGGCCAAGGGCGTGGCGACCGAGAGCGACGTGACCAAGGCCACGCTGGAACTCCGGCGGTACGACGACCAGGTGATCACGCTGGAGAACCGGAAGGAGCTGCTTCCGCTGGAGAGGCAGAAACTGCTCAAGCAGCAGGCGGTTCACGAGGCGGACCTCGCCCTCACCCGGCTCGAGCTCGGTCATGCCACCGTCCAGGCGCCCTTCAGCGGGGTGTTGGGTGAGGTGCATGTCGAGCAGGGGCAGTACGTGCGTCTCGGCGAGGCCCTGGTGCGGCTGGTCGATGACAGCCGGATCGAGATCCCTGTTTCGCTGACCGCGACCGACTACCAACGGGTCCGCGGCATGCTCGACGCCGGCCGCGAGCCCGACGTGGAACTGGCCAGCGAGGCAACGGGCTCGTCGGTCTGGACTGGCCGAGTGGTGAGGCTGGCGCCGGAGGTCGACGAGCGGACCCGAACCGGTCGAGCGTTCATCGTTGTCGAGAACCGACGGCAGTCGCGGCCGCTGGTGCCGGGCACCTTTGTCCACGCCAGGATCGCCGGGGAAATTCTCGACGCGGCGATCGTCATCCCCCGTGATGCGATAGCCGTCGACGCCGACGGGCAACAGTTCGTCTGGGTGATGACCGCGCGGGCGGTTGCTGTCGCGTCAAGCGTCAAGGACGAACCCGCAACACAGGCCCGCGAGATCCAACGCCGACGGTTGCCTGCCGAGAAGACTCGGACCTTCCAGACCCTGGCACTGGTCGGTCCGGGTGTCTTGAAGGAGGGCGAGTTGATCGTGCTGACCAACCTCGATGTGCTCGCCGATAAATCGCTGGTCCGTGCTCCCGACAGCGACACCGTTCGTACGCTCGACAACGAACTGTCTGCCCAGGGAGTGACCGTGCTGCGGCGGGCCGACTCACCGGTGGGTACGTCGAAACCGGGACGGACAATCGACTGAGGCTCCTGCTGCGGTCGACCGGGCCGCGATTGTCGGGGCGGTGCTTGCAGTCGCATCGGCAGAGTCGCACAATGAGTGCCGCATCAACTTGTTGTGCCTCCAGGAGATCGCTTTCATGATGCCTCTTGCCCGTGTCATTCTCCGCTTGGTTTGCTCACCGGGTCTGGCCCGGCCTTGTCGAATGGTCCTGGGAATTGTCCTCGCGGCGATGTCGTGTGTCCCCACGGCGGCCCGGGCCGGAGAACTTCCCCGGGTGGTCGATGTCGAGCGGCAGCCCCTGGTCGCCGCGACCAAGCGGTTGGTCGAGGCACTCGAATACGCCGGATCTCCGTTGCCCAAGGCCGATCTCGATCGGTTGAGAAAGGCCTACACCGATCCGAAGGAGGGTGTCACGGTTCGACGGATCCAGGAGATCCTCGACCGCTACTGCCTGGTCGGAGTGCATATCAATGCCGAGAGCCGGGTGAAGGCGGCCGAGGGTGCTGCGAAACGGGAACTTGTCCAGCAGGGATGGCGGACGTTCCTGGTCAAGGTGCACAACGAGGCGGGTGTGACGGCGGCGTTGGCCGGGAACAGTCCCCAGGCGATGCCGGTCTACATGCGAGGACGTGGGACGAGGCAGCGACCCCAGGCCAGCGCCAAGCTGGTCCAGCTGGCCGACGTTGGCCAGAGATTCCTGGACATCGCCCTGTTCAACCGCCAACCGCTCAAGCCCACGCTCTCAGGACTCGAACTCGAATACCGCATCCTGCAGCTGTACAGCCGAGACGTGGGCCGCCGCGAGGCGAAGTTGACGTTCCACGTCGGGCAAGGGACCCAGGACCTGGGATTCCGCAGCGAGGTGGCGTTGCTGTTCGGTTGTGTGCCGGCGGTGGAAGTGTCGCTGGGGGTTCGTGACATCGACGGAAAACCGACCACTGCGGCCTTCGTGATCCGCGATCGCCAGGGCCGCGTCTATCCCAACCCCGCCCGCCGCCTGGCTCCGGACTTCTTCTTCCACAACCAGATCTACCGCGCCCACGGCGAAAGCGTGCACCTGCCCCCCGGCGAGTACAGCGTCGAGGTGTCGCGGGGTCCCGAGTACGTGGTGCAGACCCGCAAGCTCGTGGTGCCCGGTGGCGTCGTCAGTCATAAGGCCGATTTCCGGCTGGCGCGGTGGACTCATCCGGCCGACCGTCACTGGTTCTCCGGTGACCACCACGTCCACGCCGCCGGTTGTGCCCATTACGACAGTCCCACCGAGGGCGTCAAACCGGCCGACATGATGAGGCACATTCTCGGCGAAGATCTCAACGTTGGCTGCGTGCTCTCGTGGGGGCCCTGCTGGTATTCTCAGAAGCAGTACTTCGAGGGTCGCACCTCGGCCCTGTCGCGGCCCCGGTACCTGATGCGGTACGACGTCGAGGTCAGCGGGTTCCCCAGTTCGCATGCCGGACACCTCTGCCTGCTGCGACTCTCCGAGGATGATTACCCGGGTACGAAGCTGATCGAGGAATGGCCCAGCTGGACGTTGCCGGTGCTCGACTGGGGCAAGCAGCAGGGCGGCGTGGTCGGTTACAGCCACAGTGGCTGGGGATTGGCCCTGCCCGACTACGCGCCCGACGGCAAGCGTCAGTTCGTCAACTATCGCCGCGTGCCGACCGGCTGGAAGGGACGGGCAGCCGACAAGCTGCCCGACTACGCGATGCCACCGTTCGACGGGATCGGTGCCAACGAGTTCATCGTGACCGTCGTCCACGACGTCTGTCATTTCATCTCCACCGTCGACACCCCCAGCGTCTGGGAACTCAACATCTGGTACCACACGCTCAACTGTGGATTCCGGTCACGGATCAGCGGCGAGACCGACTTCCCGTGCATCTACGGCGACAAGGTTGGCCTGGGACGGATCTACGTGAAACTCGACAAGGACCAGCCACTGACATTCGACAACTGGATCGCCGGTGTTCGCAACGGCCGCAGTTACTGCGGTGACGGCCGGTCGCACATCTTCGACTTCCGGGTCGACGACGTGGCCGTCGGTGAACCGGGTTCGGACAAGGCCATCAGCCAGCTTGATCTCGACGAGCCCGGGGAGGTCAAGGTGCGGTTCGATGTCGCCGCGCGACTGGAGCCGAAACCGACCGACGCGACCGATTCGATCCGCGGCCGGCGTCTCGACCAGAAACCCTACTGGCACATCGAGCGATCTCGGATCGGGGACAGCCGCAAGGTGCCCGTGGAAGTGATCGTCAACGGGTACCCGGTGGCGCGAAAGGAGATCCGGGCCGACGGCAAGACGCGGTCCTTGGCGTTCGATATCGAGCTGGAACATTCCAGTTGGGTCGCGGTGCGGATCTTCCCGTCGGTGCACACCAACCCGGTGTTTGTCGAGGTCGATAAGAAGCCGATCAGGGCCAGTCGTCGCAGTGCCCGTTGGTGTCGCAAGGCGGTCGACGTCTGCTGGAGCCAGAAGAAGGGGCGGATCCGTGCCGATGAACAGCCGGCGGCCAAGGCGGCCTACGACAAGGCCCGGACGGTCTACGACGAGATCCTCAAGCAGAGCGTTGCCGACTGATTGGACCGAGAGAGGCTTCGGGGTGGGGTTGAAACGATGATCTGCATTTCGGTTACGCCGGAGTCGAGACGATTGGCCAGGGCCGACCTGCTCAACGCGTCACGGCAGGGGGACCTGATCGAGCTGTGTCTCGACCACCTGGTCAAGTCGCCGGACATTTCCGACCTGCTCGATGCCGTCGAGAAACCGATCCTGATCACCTGCCGACGGTCGCAGGACGGCGGCCAGTGGACCGGCGACGAGGACGAGCGGTTGCAGTTGCTGCGGCAGGCAATCGTGGCCGAGCCCGATTGGATCGAGCTCGATCTCGACATCGCCAACAAGGTGCCCCGCTACGGCAAAACCCGACGGGTGGTTGCCTACACCAGCCTGTACTCGCCCCTGGGATCGACCCGGTCAGAGATCGACGAGGTGTTCGAGAAGGCGCGGGCTGCGGATGCCGACGTGGTCAAGTTCACCTGGCCGACCCCGACGCTCGAGGCGGCCTGGCCGTTGCTCTCGACAGTCAGCCAGAAGCGTGATCTGCCGGTGGTCGGGATGGGCCTGGGTCCGTGCGGACTGACCTTCTCGCTGCTGGGCCGCAAGTACGGGTCGCCGTGGATCTACGCGGCACTCGAGCGCGGGATGGAGGCCTACGAGGGGCAGCCGACGGTCGGGGATCTCGATGATGTGCACCGTTGGCGATCGATCAGTGGTTCGACCCGGTTCATCGCCGTCGACGGTTTTGACGACGGGATGCTTGCAATGGTCGGTCTCTTCAACCAGGCCGCCGAGTCCGCCGGGTTGGACGCACGCTGGTTGCCGCTGGCCTGGGAGGATACGTCACGACTGAAGCAGATGTTCGAGAAACTGAAGATCCAGGGCGTGGTCGGGCGACTCGGTGGCGATGACCGGCTGGGCGAACTGGCCGAACGACGCGAAGAGGCACTGGGTGACGACGGGCCGGTTGACCTGCTGATGAACAAGGACGGTGCGTGGCAGGGATTCGGCTGCCTGTGGCGGGCGGCTCTGCTGGCCTTGGAGGAAGCGATTGGCGGAGGTGACGACCGGCCACTGGATCGTCGAAACGTGATGGTGATCGGCACCGGGCCACTGGCCCGGACGATGATCTTCGGGGCCTCCCGCCGACACGGACTGGTCAGCGTTGCCGGCAGCAACGACCAGGCGGCCCAGCAACTGGCCTCCGAAACCGGTGCCCGCTTCGTCTCCGTCCAGAATCTCTACGACACGCTAGTCGATGTCGTCGTGCTGGCCGATCCCGCGTTGGAACTTGGTTCCCGTCGAGGACAACTCAACCCGTCCTTTCTCCGTCCGCCGATGCTGGTGATCGATGTTGCGGCGGGACGCGAGGACTCGGAGGCGTTGACCGAGTCGCGGTCACGGGGGTGTCCGGTCGTCGAGCCCGAGACGGTCTGGTGGGGCCTGGTGGGGTCGCTGTTCCGGTCGATCACCGGACAGGATCTGTCACCGGACATTCGCCAACACGGATGATGGTCGGTGACGTGTTTTGCCGACTAGAGATTATGGTCGACTGCAGATTCTCGGATGACCGTCCGGGGCAGATGCTGTTGGGTGTGGTGGACGGACGGTCGAGTGCTTATCTTTGGTGTGTGGCCGGGGGACCTGGAGATCCGTTTTCGGCGGATTGGAGTTCCGGTGGCATGATGTGCTCGCAGATAATCCGAAAATCGGTGTCCAGTCGCACGGCGAGCGGCGGATACTCTGTATGGAGGCGAGTCCGATGAACGACCAGTTGCCGACCAGGAGTTCCACCGACGGACCCCGAGGAAGCGTCGGCGACCTGGCGGTCGAAAACCAGTTGTTGTCGCAGCGCCGCAACCAGGGCAGTTGGCTGAAATTCTCGGTCTCGGTCACCGTCCTCGCCGTGGTCGGTTACCTGGTGGTCGATCAACTTGGTGGGACGGCCGGTGCCGACGAAGAGGGCGATTCGTCTCTGGTGATGATCCACGAGGTCGAGAAGTCGGATTTCGAGGCGTTCGTTACCGAGACGGGAGATGTCGAGAGTTCGGGCAATCTGGAGATCGTCTGCGAACTCGAAGCCGCTCCGGGATCGATGGGGACGAGGATCCTCGAGTTGGTTGCCGAGGGGGCGATCGTCAAGAAGAACGATTTCCTGATCCAGTTTGACGACACTGCCGTGAAGCAGCGACTGATCGACCAGGAAACCCTGGTGGCCACCGACGCCTCGGCGGTGGTCGAGGCCAGGAGCGAACTCGAGAAGGCCCTCCAGGCACTCAATGAATATGTCGGCGGCACGTTTCCGGTCGACAAGGAGACGTTCGAGGCGGACCTGTTGACGGCCAGGTCCTTGGTCAAGAGTCACACCGACACGCTCGAGCACATGCAGAAGATGTACCGCAAGGGGTTCGTGTCACGGCTGCAACTCGAGACCCAACGGGAGAACGTCGAGATCGGGAACAAGTCGGTGCGGGTGGCCCAGATCAAGCTCGAGTCGTTGTTGAAGTACACCCGGGCCAAGAGCGTCGCAGCGTTCACGGCCGATATCGCCAAGCAACAGGCGATCCAGACGGCGGCCGAACGTAAGCTGGATCTCAGTCGGCAGAAGCTGGCCGATTTGACGGACCAGAAGGCGAACTGTCGGATCCTGGCGCCGAAGGCCGGGCAGGTGGTCTATGCCAACGACTACGAACGTCGGGAGAACGTGGTGATCGAAGAGGGGGCGGAGATACGTCAGCGGCAGGTGGTGTTGCGGTTGCCGGACCCCACTCAGATGCGGATTGCCGCCAAGATCAACGACTCGAAACTCAACCGAGTCGATGTCGGCAATGCGGTTCGTATCGTGCTCGACATCGACCCCGACCTGCCCCTGGAGGGGGAACTCTCCGAAATCAGCCCGTTCCCGTTTCCGCGTCGCTGGCACGGCGCGCCGATCGAGTACGGGGCGAAGATCCGGGTGAACAACCCCCCCAAATCGCTGCGGCCGGGACAGCGGGCCAAGGTGCACATCTTTGTGGATTCCAAGATCAACGTCCTGCAGGCACCGATCCAGTCGATCGTCGAACGCGATGGCAAGTACTATTGCCTGGTCAGGAAGGGTGCCCGGACCTGGAAACTGAGACAGGTCGAGGTGGGGCCCAATAACGACAGCTTTGTGGTTGTCGAAAAGGGTCTCGAGGTGGGTGACCAGGTGGCTCTGAATCCCGAACTTCTCTGGGAAGACACGACCAGGGACATCCCCGAGCCGGGCAAGGAATTGCCTCCGGAGGCCGCCGACGTGGCACGGACCGGCCCCTGATGTTCTGGCGTTCGCTGCAACAGGGTGGCAAAAGCTTGCTGTTGCACCCGCTGCGTTCGCTGTTGACTCTGTTGGGGATCTTCATCGGTGTCACCAGCGTGGTCTGGCTGCTGGCGATCAGCGAGGGGATCAGTCGGTCGGCACAGAAGCAGATCGAGGACCTGGGTGTCACCAACATCATTCTGCTTTCGAAGCGACCCGCCGATGACAATCTCGAGGACACGGACTTCTGGACGCCCTACGGTATCAAGCGGCGTGACTACGACACGCTGATCGATACGATTCCCACGCTGAGCTTCGCGCTGCGAATTCGCGAGGCGTACCGCGAGGCGCATTACCGCGACAAGACGATGCAGGTGCGGCTGGTCGGTTGTACGACGGAATACGCCCGGGTGATGCACCTGGATGTCAGGCGGGGTCACTTCCTGTCGGCGATCGACGTCGAGAACGAGGACAACGTCTGTGTGCTGGGAGCCGGGACCGCCGAGAAGTTCTTCCCGCTGGAGGACCCGGTCGGGCAGACGATCCGCATCCGGGACATTCCCTACCGGGTCGTCGGGTTGATGAAGGCGCGATTGCCGATGGCCGGCATCGCCGGGTCGCTCGATTCGCAGGACTTCGGCGCCGATGTCTACATCCCGGTGACGACGTTTTGGCGTCGGATCGGCGATCGCACGCTGACGATCTCGGTCGGGCAGCGGAGCGGTCAGGAGGTTGAACTGAGTCAGATCACCTTCCAGGTCGACTCGATCGACGAGGTGGTTTCCACGGCCAAGGCGATCGAGGAGACGATGGGCCGGCTGCACGACGCCGAGCAACCCGACTACGCGGTGATCACACCCCTGGAACTGCTCGAACAGGCCCGTGCCACGCGGATGATGTTCATGATCTTCATGGGCCTGATCGCGTTCATTTCGTTGCTGGTCGGCGGGATTGGGATCATGAACATCATGCTGGCGACGATCACCGAGCGGACTCGGGAGATCGGTGTCCGCCGCGCGCTGGGAGCCACCCGGTCGGACATCGTCAGGCAGTTCCTGACGGAGGTGACCGTGCTGACGACCGTCGGCGGGCTGGCGGGGATCCTGGCCGGGCTGAGCTGCCCGTGGTTGCTGGTGCAATTGCGAGAGTTGTTGCTGGAGGTGTTTCCGCGTGCCACCGCCGGGTTGCCCGACATCGTGGCCAATGCCACGCCGGTGGTGCTGCCCTGGTCGATCGTCCTGGCCTTCGGGATCTCGGTCGTGATCGGGATCCTCTTCGGCATCTACCCCGCCCGGCGGGCGGCGTACCTGGATCCGATCGAGGCGTTGCGTCACGAGTAGAGGGCTGTGCCGGAGGTTTTCAGCTCCTGGCCTCTCGACCGTCAACAGCCGGGCAACGATCAACGTCAGGACGATCCCACGCGATAGATCAGCGCCGGTCCGATCATCCCGCCGACGGTCGCCACCAGCGGCATCGCCGCCTTGCGCGACGTCGAGAGATGTTCACCGGAGAGCAGTGATTCCCAGATCTCCCTGGCCGCCAGCGCGAAGAAGAAGCACATCAGAATGTCGTTGATGATCGGCTTGATCGTATGCGGCGTGTGTGCACCGCTCGAAAGAACCTGGGCCGGCTCCTGTTCACCGGCTTCGGCGTGCGGCTCGACGGCAATCAGCGACGTGTCGACAAACGACTTGGATGACTCGTGGTCGAGATTGGCCCACAGGAAGGCGACCACCGTTCCGGCGAACAGGAACGCCGAGTAGGTCAAAGAGCTGTCTGAGTGGGTGACGTCTCACGGGGCGAACGGCAAGGGACCGTGGGAACGCAAGAGATCAGGGAATTGCACGAGATCCGAAACGGGTGATGCTCATTCGTCTTCTTCACGGAGCTTGGCCAGCACCGCGTAGTCTTCGAGCGTGGTCGTGTCACCGACGTTTTCACGACCGGCGGCGATGTCCCGCAACAGCCGTCTCATGATTTTCCCGCTGCGAGTCTTGGGCACCGCTGCGGCGAACCGGATCTGGTCGGGCGTGGCGATGGCCCCGATCTGCTCGCGGACGTGACTGATCAGTTCGGTCTTGAGTTCCTCCGATTCTTCGTCGACGATCATCGTGACGAAGCAGCAGATGCCCTCGCCCTTGAGGTCATGCGGGAAGCCGACCACCGCCGCTTCGGCGACCTTCGGGTGCGAGACCAGGGCGCTCTCGATCTCCATCGTGCTCAACCGGTGTCCCGCGACGTTCAGCACGTCATCGACCCGGCCCATGATCCAGTAGCAACCGTCCTCATCCCGCCGGGCCCCGTCGCCGGCGAAGTACGATCCGGGGATCTCGCTGAAGTAGGTCTCCAGGAACCGGTCGTGGTCTCCGTAGAGTGTCCTGAGCATTGACGGCCAGGGTTGCCGCATCACCAGCAGCCCGCCCAGGTTGTCGCCCAAGCTCTCGCCATCCTTGGTCACGATGTCGGGCACGACGCCCGGCAGGGGCCTGGTGCAACTGCCCGGCTTGGTGGTGGTCACGCCCGGCAGGGGGCTGATCATGATCCCACCGGTTTCGGTCTGCCACCAGGTGTCGACGATCGGGCATTTCTCGCCCCCGATCACCCGGTGGTACCACATCCACGCCTCGGGGTTGATCGGTTCACCGACTGTGCCGAGCAGCCGGAGGCTCGAGAGGTCGGCCTGCCCGGGCCAGTCGTCGCCCCACTTGATGAAGGCGCGGATCGCGGTGGGAGCGGTGTAGAAAATCGAGATCCCGTACTTCTGGACGATCTGCCAGAAGCGACCCTCGTCGGGCCAGTTCGGGGCCCCCTCGTACATCACCGTGGTGGCTCCGTTGGCGAGCGGTCCGTAGACGATGTAGCTGTGCCCGGTGATCCAGCCGATGTCAGCGGTGCACCAGTAGGTGTCGTCGTCCTTGAGATCGAAGACCCAGCGGGAGGTCATCGTGGTGCCCAGCAGGTAGCCGGCGGTGGTGTGCAGCACTCCCTTGGGTTTGCCGGTCGAGCCGGAGGTGTAGAGGATGAACAGGGGGTGTTCGGAATCCAGCGGAGTCGCCTCGCACTCGATCGACGCCCCCTCCACCAACTCGTGCCACCAGTAGTCCCGGTCCGGCACCATCTCGACCTCGTAACCGGTCCGTCTCACGACCACGACCTTCTCGACCGAGGGCGACTTCTCGAGGCTCTTGTCGACGGCTTCCTTCAACGGCAGTTCCTTGCCCCGTCGCCAGCCGGCATCGGCGGTGACGACCAGCTTGGCCTGCGCGTCGTTGTTTCTCTCGGCCACCGCTTCGGCGCTGAAGCCCCCGAAGATGATCGAGTGCACCGCACCGATGCGGGCACACGCCAGCATCGCGATCGCCAGTTCGGGGATCATCGGCATGTACAGCGTGACCCGGTCACCGGATTCGATCCCGAGTTGTTTCAGTACGTTGGCGAAGCGACAGACCTCACGGTGCAGGTCCTGGTAACGAAGCACCCGCGTGTCGCCCGGTTCGCCTTCCCAGATGATCGCCGCCTTGTTCTTCCGCCAGTTCTCGAGGTGACGGTCGAGGCAGTTGTGTGTGACGTTGAGCTTGCCGCCGGTGAACCACTTGGTGTCGGGCATGTCTCCCTCGGAGACCTGCTCGAAGGGCTCGAACCAATCCAGGTTCTCGCGGGCCAACTCGCCCCAGAACCCCTCCGGGTCGTCCTTGGC
>CAUZRQ010000057.1:0-31214 GCA_963582065.1 Planctomycetota bacterium
ACACCGAAGGCGACCGGGATCCCGGTCCGCTGTGCCGCCGTGCGGATCCCCTCGGCCACCTGGTGGTTGATGTACTCGTGGTGGGTCGTCTCTCCCTGGATCACCGCTCCCAGGCAGACGATCGCATCGTAGTGGCCGGACCGGGCGAGTTGCTCGGCGACGACGGGAATTTCGAAGGACCCCGGCACCGGCACCACCATGATTTTCTGGTCGGCGACGCCGTGTTGTGTCAGCGTGTTGAGTGCGGCTTCACAGAGTCGGTCGGTGACATCGGAGTTGTACTTCGAAACGACCACGGCGTAGCGGTCGTCGGGTCGGGCGATCGGCGAGACATCGAGGCGTTGAGGCATCGTGACGGCGTGCAGTGGGTGCGTGTGGAGGAATCCCGGGGCAACTCAGCCCAGGTTCATGCTCAGCAGGAACTCATCGTTGGTGTCGGTTTGTCTCATCTTGTTGGTCAGCAGTTCCATTGCCTCGACCGGGTTCATGTCGTTGAGCACGCGGCGGAGCACCCAGACGAGCCGCAGTTCCTCCTCGTCCATCAGCAGTTCCTCGCGGCGGGTGCCCGACTTGTTGACGTCGACGGCGGGCCAGATGCGCTTTTCGACGAGCCGTCGGTCGAGGTGCAACTCGGTGTTGCCGGTTCCCTTGAACTCCTCGAAGATCACGTCGTCCATACGGCTGCCGGTGTCGACCAGTGCGGTGGCGATCACCGTCAGGCTGCCACCGTCCTCGACGTTGCGGGCGGCTCCGAAGAACCGCTTGGGGTGTTGCAGGGCGCCCGAGTCGATGCCCCCGGAGAGCACCTTGCCCGAGTTCGGGACCTCGTTGTTCCAGGCCCGGGCCAGCCGGGTGATGGAATCGAGGAAGATCACCACGTTGTGTCCGTGCTCGACCATCCGCTTGGCCTTCTCGATGACCATCTCCGAGACCTGGACGTGGCGACTGGATGGTTCGTCGAACGTGCTGCTGATCACTTCGCAGCTGGCTCCCTTGACCTGCCGCTCCATGTCGGTGACTTCCTCGGGCCGCTCGTCGATCAGCAGCACGATCACGTAGACCTCGGGGTGATTCTCGAGGACACTGCGAGCCAATTTCTGTAGCAGGATCGTCTTGCCGGCGCGGGGGGGTGAGACGATCAGGGCTCGCTGGCCCATTCCGATCGGGGTCATCATGTCGACCACCCGGGTGGCCAGTTCGTCGGGGGTGGTGATCAGGTTGAGCCGCTGTTCGGGGTGCAGCGGTGTCAGGTCATCGAAGCTGACCTTGCCCGTCCCGAGGTTGGGGTCCTCGTTGTTGATCGCCTCGACACGCAACAGCGCGAAATACCGCTCGTTCTCCTTCGGCGGCCGGATCTGTCCGGCGACGGTGGCTCCCTTTTTCAGTCCGAATCGTCGGATCTGGCTGGGCGAGACGTAGATGTCGTCGGGACAGGGCAGGTAGTGGTAGTCGGGACTGCGGAGGAAGCCGAAGCCGTCGGGAAGGATCTCGAGTGTGCCCTCGCCGAACATCAGCCCGTTGAGCTTGGTGCGTTCCTTGAGGATGCGGAAGATCAGGTCCTGTTTCTTCAGTCCCGAGTAGTCGCTGATCTCCTCCTCGCGGGCCAGGTCGAGCAGTTTCTTCATGGTCATCCGCTGGAGATCAGCGATGTGCATGTCGCTCTGCTTGATCTCCTCGTATCGCTCGTCGGCCGGGAACACCGGGGCAGGCTCGTTGTCGACGGTGGCGTCCGGAGGAGTCGGGGACGGGGTACTCATGGGACCGGTCTCGAGAGGCAATGAGTCGAAAGGGGTCACGGGCAGGACGCGGAGGTCGTGCCGCGAAGGGAGTGGATGAGTGACAGCAGCCGGGGTCCGGAGTCTTCCAGTGATCCGCTGTTGTCGACGATGGTGTCGGAGTGGGCCTGTTTCCGTTCGAGCGGCCACTGGCTGGCCTGGCGGGCAAGGTAATCGGAGCGGGTCCAGTTGCGCGTTGCCGTCACCCGTTCGAGGCGGTCGGCCTCGGGCACATCGACGAATACCACGTGGTCACACAGGTCGTTCCAACCGGCCTCCAGCAGCACGGCGGCATCGACCAGGATCCCCTCGCAGTCGTTTCGACCGCGGTGCTCTTGGATCAGCTCTTCAAGGCTCCTGCGTATAAAGGGATGGACGATGGCTTCGAGGTCGTTCCGGGCCGATCGCGATTCGGGGCTGTCTCCGAAGACGATCTCGGCCAGGGCTCGACGGTTGATTTCGGTCGTGGAGGAGGTGTCCGGGGATCCGGCCTGGGGAAACCGTTCGAGGACCATCCCGACGATGGCGGGCTCGGTGAGGGCCCGGTGTCCGAGTTGGTCACCGTCCAGCGCTTCGACCGGGGAATGTTGCGAGACCCAGCTGGCCAGGGCGCTCTTGCCCGACCCGATCCCGCCGACCAGTCCCACGACTGGAGCGCAATGATCCTGTGGCACGGAGTTGTCTTGTGGGGGGAGAAGTGTGTGAGGGTGTTACGTGGCCAAGGGTGGCCGAAAGGAACCGGTCCATGGTCGAGGGGTTGGAGAGAGCAGAACGTGCAGATCCTTCGCACGGAAATCTATCTGGAGAAAGGAGTTCTCCGAGGAGTGTGGCTTCATGTTGATCGCTGTTGCGCAGAGTGTCAATGAAAAACCTCGACCCGCGATCAGCCGGCGGCGATCTCGTCGAGTTCCATCCAGTTGGGACCCGCGGCACAATCGACGACCAGCGGCACGTCGAGAGCCAGTGCCGACTCCATCTCGTGACAGACCAGTGCCACCAGCGATGGGAGTTCGTCCTCGGGCACCTCGAACACCAGCTCGTCGTGGATCTGCAGCAGCATCCTCGCCGGGTGGTTGTCTCGTTTCAGTGCCCCGTCGACCCCGATCATGGCCTGTTTGATCAGGTCGGCGGCCGAGCCCTGGATCACGCTGTTGATCGCCGTCCGCTCGGGCATGTTTCTCTGCCGGTTCGGCACCGGTCGGATCCCATGGATCGGTCGTCTCCGTCCGCGGATCGTCTCGGCGTATCCCGCTCGTCGGCACTCGTCGAGAACGCGGTCGAGGTAATCGGCGACACCGTGGTAACGGGCGAAGTAGCCGTCGATGAACGAGGCGGCCTCGGACTGGGAGATCCCCAGGCTGGCGGCGAGTCCGAAGGGACTCTGGCCGTAGACCACGCCGAAGTTGACCGCCTTGGCCATCCGCCGCATGTCGCTGCCGACGTCATCGGCGTCCACCCCGAACACCTCGGCCGCAACCGCCGCGTGGATGTCCACCCCGTTGTGGAACGCATCCTGCATCGCCTGGTCACCGCTGAAGTGGGCCAGCACGCGGAGTTCGACCTGCGAGTAATCGGCGCACAGCAGCACCATCCCCTCGTCTCCGGGAACGAACGCCCGTCGGACCTGCCGGCCCTCGTCTGTTCGGATCGGGATGTTCTGCAGGTTGGGCTGCAGTGAACTCAGGCGGCCGGTCGAGGCGGCGACCTGGTTGAACGAGGTGTGCAGGCGTCCGGTTTCGGCATTCACCAGGGCCGGCAGCGCGTCGAGGTAGGTGTTCTTGAGTTTGCTCAACTGGCGGTGCCCGGTGATCCGTTCGGGCAACGGGTGCAGCGGTGCCAGTTTCTCGAGCACGCTCTGGTCGGTGCTCGGGCCGGTCTTGGTCCGTTTCTGCACGGGCAGTCCGAGTTCTTCGAAGAGGATCTCTCGCAACTGCTTGGGCGAGTCGATGTTGAATTCGCGACCGGCCAACTCGTGGATTTCTTCGACCAACCCGTCCAGCCGTTCGCTCACCGATTCGGCTTGCCGGCTCAGTTCCTCGGAATCGAGCCGAATACCGGTGTATTCCATTTCGGCCAGGATCGGGATCAGCGGTCGTTCGAGTTCCCAGTAGAGGTCCCAGAGGTTGTCTCGTTCGAGGTCCTTGGTGACCAGCGAGGCGATCTGCCACGACACGTCGGCGTCCTCGCTGGCGTACTCGGCCACCTGTTCGACGTCGATCTCGGCCATCGATCTCTGGTTCTTGCCTTTTCCGATCAGGTCGCTGATCGGAATCATGGTGTGATTGAGGTACTTCTCCGAGAGCGCAGCCAGAGAGTGGCTGCGGGCTCCGGCGTCGAGCAGGAAGTGTCCGATCATCGGATCGACGCCGATCCCGGCGAGTTTCAGTCCGGCCCGGCGCAGCACAAGCATGTCGTACTTGATGTTCTGGTTGGTCTTCTCGATCTCGGGGTTCTCGATCACCGGCCGCAGCGCGTCACGAACGGTGTCGGGGTCGAGCAGTTTCGACCCCGCGGGACCCCGTACCGGCAGGTACCAGCCGTGGCCGGGTTCCCAGCAGAACGCCCAGCCGACGATGTCGGCGGTCAGTTCGTCCAGGCCGGTGGTTTCCAGGTCGAAGCAGATCCTCGTCTGGGTCGCGAGTTCCTCGAGAAACGTCTCGAATTGACTGGTTGTGTCGACCAGTGTCCAGCGGCGGTCGGTCTGTCCGAAGAGCTGCCCCTGCAGCTCGGCGGCGCGGTCTCCCGGTTCCTCCCCCACTCCACCCTCGCCGGGCTGTTCGCCGTCTTTGCCAAAAATCGTCCTCAGTTCGGCCGGGAACGACCGGAATCCGAGTTCGGCGAACAGGGTGTCGAGTCGTTCGACGTCGGGTGGTCCGACCTTCTGGGCGTCCCAGTCGAGGTCCAGCGGGAGGTCGTCGTAGAGGGTGACCAGGCGACGGCTGAGCAGGGCCTGGTCGGCGAAGGTGACGAGGTTTTCCTTCAGTTTCTTGCCGTTGACCTCGTCGGCATGAGCGAGCACCTCGTCGAGTGTCCCGAACTGTTCCAGCAGCGCGCGGGCTTTCTTGGGTCCGACCAGCGGCATGCCGGGGACGTTGTCGACGCTGTCCCCGACCAGCGACTGGAAGTCGATGACCTGATCGGGCCGCACCCCCCATTCCTCGGCCAGGGATGCCTCGTCCTGCAGCGTGTTCTTGCGGATGTGGTAGATCTGAACCTGCGGGCCGATCAACTGGCGGGCGTCCTTGTCGCTGGTGACGATACGCACCTCGTGCCCCGCCTCGACGGCCCGGCGGGCCAGGGTGGCGAAGATGTCGTCGGCCTCCCAGCCTTCGAGCTTCAGCACCGGCAGCCCGAAGCCGGCCATCACGTCTTCGATCAAGGCGATCTGCGGCACCAGGTCCGCCGGCATCTCGTCCCGGTTCGCCTTGTACTCGGGGTACCAGTCTTTGCGGATGCCCTTGCCGGGTGAGTCCATGGCGCAGAAAAGATGCGAGGGCTGGTGGTCTCGCAACAGGTTGATCACGTCGCGGGTGAAGCCGTAGACGGCGTTGGTGGGTTGCCCGGCCGGGCCGGTCATCGGCGGCAGCCCGTGGAAAACCTGGAAGACCAGTGAGAACACGTCGAGAATGTAGACCGGGTTGCTCATCGCGGTTCTTTCACGCCACCGATGGGACCGGAAAAACCGTCAAAACCCGTCCCTGGGAAGGACGTCCATCCGGGGTTTTCTTGACTCCACTCTACCCCCGCCTAGAATCCAGAGACAGGGTGTCGGGATTCTCTCGACGCTTCTGCTGATTATCGTTGCCCGGCGTCACGTCGGGTGTCTCAGTCATTCGACAGGGGATAGGCTATGGCCTCCGGAAAACCCATCGGGATGCAGGTTGGTTTGATCATCAGTGTGATGCTGGTGTTGATTCTCGGCGTGGTGACCTACGTGCAATTCGACGAGGGCACCAAGATCCGTACCGATCTCCAGGCCAAGACCGATGAGGCGGGCAAGGAGAAGAACCTGTCTCGGCAGTACCTCGACGAAATCAACGAGTTGAAGGCGAAGGTCGGATATCCCAGCGTCGCCACCGTCGGTGCGGCGACCGACACCAGCCGTGACTCGGTGCTGGGCAGCATGGTCGACGACATCAAGAACCTGGGTGGCCCGGAACTTCAGCGTGATTCGTATGCCGAGACGCTTCGGGCGATGAAACAGAAGGTCGACAACCTGGCCTCGGAGAACCGGAACCTGACTGAAAAGAACCGGCAGTTGTCGGTCGAGTTCCTGGCGGCGATGAAACAGCACTACCAGCAGGTTGCCAGTGGTCACGACACGGCCCGCAAGGCGGCCGAGGGTGAGCGGGACGACGCGAACCGGACCAAGGAAACCGAGATCCGCAAGCGGGACGACCAGATCGTGACCCTTCGCGGCGTCAACACCAACCTGCAGAACTCGTTGAAGACGACCAAGGACGCTCACTCCAAGCTCAAGAAGGACTCGACTGCCCAGATCGGGCGGCTCGAGGACATCAACGACTTCCTGACCGACGCGGTGCGGAAGCGTGAGCGGGTCACCTACGACCGGCCGGACGGACTGATCCGCTGGGTCGACAACGACAGCGGCCTGGTCTGGATCAATCTCGGTCGTGACGACAAGTTGACCACCCGGACGCAGTTCAGCATCTACAGGCAGGACCACCGTGGTGTCGGCCGCCCCTCGGCTCCGGCCAACACGGGGGACCAGGAAGATGTCGACGTGGCCGACGGCGCCGACGACCGGTTCTCGCCCGGATTCGAGGACATCAAGGGTTCGATCGAAGTGACCCGCGTGATCGGTGCCCACCTGGCCGAAGCCCGCATTCTCAAGCAGGACATCTACGATCCGATCCAACCCGACGACCTGGTCTACACGCCGCTGTGGGCTCCGGGTCGCCCGGCCGCGTTTGCTTTCGTCGGACTGGTCGACTTCGACAACGACGGGGGCTCCAACCGGAGCGAGTTGCACGAGATGATCGCCGGGATCGGTGGCCAGATCATCCACGAGGTGCTCGATGACGGACGACGGGTGTTCTACACCGAGTTTCCCGAGAAGAGCCACGACTTCACCGAGGACGATGTGACGATCGACCTCCAGATGAAGTACCTGGTCATCGGCCGCATCCCCGATCTCAGCGAAGCCGCGTCCGATCTCGAGAAGCAGCAGTTCCGCCAGATCATCAATTCTCACAAGGCGATGGTGGCCGAGGCCCGCGAGACGGCCGTCCGCCGCATCAACCTCAGTGACTTCCTGGCTCACATCGGCTACGTCCCCCGGCGACGCCTGTTCGTCCCCGGGCTCGTCGATCGGCCCTTCAACCTCAAGGCCGGAGCCACCAGCGGATCGGTCGGTGGCAGCGTCGGCTCCCGAGCATCCAGTGGCAAGGTGTCGAGCCTGTTCACCCGCAGCAAGCGGTTGAGGAAGCAGCCGGTTTCGTCCGGAAAGACCTCCGGGCGGTTCGGAACCGGCAACTAGGGTTTCGGCCCTGACCTCACAGACGGTTGAACCGCCTCGTCGGAAGACGGGGTGCGGTTGTTGATCCCGGACATCGGGTCGGCCGCGTTCGCCCTGTCGTCGTCGGTCGGAGACAGATGGTTCGGAGACCGTCGATGCCGTGCGGTCGCCAGAGTGATCGATGGCTCGAAAACAGGCCCCTTGCCGGGCCTTCTCCGCATCCCTTAAAGTGGGCCCGCACCGGGCGATTAGCTCAGATGGCTAGAGCGCCACGTTTACACCGTGGATGTCGGGGGTTCGAGTCCCTCATCGCCCACTTTCAACAGGACGATTGCCCGGGGGGGGTGAGGGGCCAGGGCTGCAGATGGTCCGGCTGGAGAACGGGGGAACCTGCAGCCGGTCTGCTGCAGGTCGGCTGACTGACGGTCGTTGTCGTGAGGAAACCCATGAAGAGAATCGCTTCTCTGTCCGCTGTGCTGTCGCTGTTGATTTCGGCAACGGTATTGGCGGTTGATCGGCTGCCGGATGCCGTCGGGTCGGCGAGGCCCGCCGCGCGGGCCGATGAGCAGCGGGGCCGACGGCCTGGCCCGCTGGTGATTGTCGGCGGCGGCGGGACACCCGAGCCGGTCGGGCGGCACTTCGTGAAACTCTCCGGCGGCAAGAAGGCTCGCATCGCGGTGTTGCCGCAGGCCTCCAGCCGTCCGGATCGTGGAGCATCCTCGGTGAAGATGTTCAACTCGTTGGGCGGCCGGTCGTTCATCGTCGATCTGAAAGATCTGCGACGTGCTCGTGAACGGATCGAGAGTGCGACTGCCGTCTGGTTTCCCGGCGGCAGCCAGTCGGTGCTGTACGAGGCGCTCGAGAAGGCGGGCCTGGTCGCGCTCATTCGCCAGCGGCATGCACGGGGGATGGTCGTTGGCGGAACCAGTGCGGGCGCGGCGGTGATGTCGGCCGTCATGATATCCCGATCGCCCGAGATTCCCGCTCTCCGCACCGGCAACACCCCCTCCGCCAGCGGTCTCGGCCTCGTACCAGGCCTGATCATCGACCAGCATTTCGTCCGTCGCCGTCGGATGAACCGCCTGGTCGGAATCGTGCTCGACCAACGGGGCCGGGTCGGTGTCGGCATCGGAGAGGCCACGGCCATCATCGTCAGCGGTGGGCGGTTCAGGGTCATGGGAAAGAACAGCGTGATCGTGGTCGACCCTCGCGAGGCTTGCATCGACAGGCCGGCTGCTGGAGAAATTCAGTCCGCCGGGGGACTTCGACTCCACGTGCTCAAGGCCGGGCAGGAGTTTCGGTTCCGGAAGGAAGACTAGGTGTTGGTTGTCCGGACGTGGGAGTGTTGAACGGTCCTTCGTCGGGGTGTTCGGGAGATCGGTCGGATGCAGTTTTCACGCAGACGTGTCCGATGCCGCCGCGCAGATGAACCCGCTCAATCGACCAATCGGGAGCCGCTTGAGTGAGGTTTGACATGAAGGCGGCGTCGGCCGATTGGGAACCGCTGTCGCTGGATGATTCGGGGACCTGCCATGGCTGGGCCTGGTTCCGGCCCGTGGCGGCTCCGCAGGGGGTGGTGTGTCGGTTGGCCGACGGGCAGACCGCGACACTACGCGGGTTGGCGTTGGCCACCGGGGTCGATCCGACGACGGTATCGATGTGGGTGGTGTTCGGGACTCCGTGTGCCGGTCCGGCGGCTGGTGGACCACTGGCGATGCTCGACCAACCACTCGTTTCACCCCCAGCCGTCGCAGACACCAGCATCGTGATTCACACGGCCGTGTTGCCGTCTGTGGCCCCGGCGGTTGCGGTTCCGCTGGCCTCACCGGTTCCCATGGCGATGCCGACCCAGGCGAATTCATTGGCTGGTGGCGTGATCAACGAGGAGATCTATTCGGCCATCGCGGCACACTGGTCAGCCATCCAAGCCGAGATCGTCAAGATCGACGTGCTTCGCAATCAGGTCGATTCGATGTCGTCCGAACTCAACGGGCTCAATCGCGACCTCAACTACGACGAGAACACCTACACGACTCGCCAGGACAAGGATGCCTGGGACGACGCCCGTCGGTGGATGCGGAATGCCGAACTGCAGTTGTCCCGTTGTCAGAAAGCGTGCGATGTCGGGGACACTCAGTCGGCCGGGAAGAAGGAGTGGATGCAGGAACTGCACGACACGTACATCGTGACACACCGCCTGATCGACAACCCCGAGGCGGTCGAGAGCGAATTCCAGCACTTCCGCAAGATGCTGATCAACCTGGAAAACCAGGTCAACAGTGCGCTGGCCTCGGCCGCCACCGACGGCGTGGGCCGGGCGCGGCGGGTGCTGGCCGAAATCGCCACCAAGGTCCGCCAGTCAAAGTCGGTGTGACGGCGGTTCCTAGGTGTCGATCCAGTCAGGCAGGAACTCGTACAACTCGTCGATGATCGCCGTCGTGTCATCGACGATGTCCTGTCCGTTGCCGGCGGCGATCGTGTCGTTCCCGCCCTGGCCTCTCAACGTGTCGTCTCCCTCTCCTCCCAGGGCCACGTCGTCGCCCGATCCGCCCAGCAGCCGGTCGTTCCCGAAACCACCGATCATCGAATCGGTTCCCGAGGCACCGATCAATATGTCGTCACCGAACAGGCCGACCAGTTGGTCGTTTCCGATGCCGCCATTGATCCGATCGTCACCGGCACCCCCGGTCAGCGAGTCGTCGCCGGTCCGGCCCAGCAACGAGTCGTCGTCGTCGCCGCCATCGAGCAGGTCGTTTCCGCTGCCGCCGATCAGGGTGTCGTCCCCGGCGGTGCCCAGCAGGCTGTCGTCGTCGCCGCCGCCCGAGAGCCAGTCGGCCCCGTTGCCGCCGTCGAGTTGATCTTGCCCCGACCGACCATGCAACTGGTCTCCCGCCGTTCCGCCCCTCAGGGTGTCGTTCCCGGATCCGCCGATCAGTGTGACCGGGCCCGAGAAACCCGAGGCGTCGAGCACGTCGTCTCCGTCGCCGGTCTTGATCCGAGCCGTTTCAATGCTGACCAGGTTGCGGGTGCCGGCTCCTTGCAGTTCTCCATCGATCAGCACGGCGTCGCCGTCGATCAGTTCATCAACGCGATCGACGCCGAGTCCTCCATCGAGCAGGTCACTGCCGGATTGCCCCCGCAGGCGGTCATCACCGTCGCCGGCTTCGAGCAGGTCGTTGCCCGTGCCCCCGTCGAGGCGGTCGTTGCCGTCCCCGGCGATCAGCGTGTCGTGCCCGGCCTGTCCACGGAGCACATCGGATCCGTGGCCGGAGCTGATCAGGTCGTTGCCGCCGCCTCCGAAGATCCGGTCCGCTCCGCTTCCGGATCGCAGGGTGTCGTTGCCGCCGGACCCGTTGATTGTCACGGCCCAATCGACCGCGTCGGAGTCGATGACGTTGGGCGAGCTGCCGCCGATCAACTGGGCCGATTCGATTCCGATCAGCTGGTCAAGTCCGAGGCCGTCGAGGGAATCTGATTCGAGCGTGAAGTCGGTGTCGGCCCATTCGAAGACGCGATCGTACCCGGATCCGCCGTCGAGAGTGTCGAGGCCGGGTCCACCCTGCAGCACATCTCCACTGCTGCCCTGGCCGCGGACCAAGTCGTTGCCCAGCGACCCGTCGAGCGTGTCGCTGCCTCCGCCGCCGCGCAGCGTGTCCGGGCCATCGCCTCCGGCCAGCACGTCGTCGCCGGCGTTGCCGTTGAGCACGTCGGAACCGGGACCGGCCATCAGCGTGTCGGAACCGGCTGCACCGATCAGCGTGACATGGCCCGTGAAGGCGGTGGTGTCGATCCGGTTGCCCCCTTCGCCGCCGGTCAGTTGCGCGTATTCGAAGTCGAGAAGTTGATCGCTGCCCAGGCCGGTCATCGAGGCGTCGGAGAGCGTGAAGTCGACGTCGGCCGTTTCCGAGACGACATCCAGGTCGGTGCCCCCGGACAGCCAGTCGTCGCCGCTGCCACCGGTGACCGAGTCGAAGCCGGCCTGGCCGTTGATCGAGTCGTTTCCGTTGAGGCCGTCGAGCGAATCCTGTCCGTCACCGCCCTCGATGCTGTCGTTTCCGTCGTCGCCGGTGATGTCGTCGTCGCCGGTGCCGCCCAGCAACAAGTCGTTTCCGCCATTGCCCGAGATCGTGTCGTGTCCGCTGCCGCCGTCAATTGCGTCCGCTCCAGCGGTATCCAGAACGCAAGTGTCGTTCTGCAGGCACAGGTCGGCGTCGGCGACTCCGCCGTAGAGCGTGTCGTTGCCTGCGTCGCCCAGGATCGTGTCGTCATCGAGGCCACCGTGGACCAGGTCGCGTCCGCTGCCCCCCTCGATCCAGTCGTTGCCACCACCGCCGACCAGCGAGTCCTCTCCGGCGTCTCCGTGGATCGAGTCGTCACCGTTGCCGCCGAAGATGTGGTCGTCTCCATCATTTCCGTAGACGAGATCGTCACCGGATCCGCCGTCGCTGCGATCGCCGTAGAGCAGATCGTCTCCGGGACCTCCCGAGATCGCGTCGATGCCGTTGCCGCCCTCGATCGTGTCGTCGAAGCCACTGCCGATGATCGTGTCGTGGCCACTGCCGGTGGTGATGACCAGGCTGTTGGACTCGCTCGAGAAGGACGGGAAGGTCACCTCGTCCACATTCGAGAGATCGACCGCGTCATTGCCGCCGCCGGTTGCGATCGACATCGTGATCACGTTTTCGGCCGCGACCGTTGCGCCCCAGCCGACCACCTCGACCGTGCCGTTGGGGGCCTGGACGATGATCGTGGTGCCGGTGTCGTCGGTGGTGAACCCGAGGTGACCGGTTCCGGAATCGAAAGTCCAGAGAAGGGTCAGCAGCGTGCGGTCCTCGAGCGATTCGATGGCCGGGACCAGTGCCAGGCGGCGACGGTTTCGGCGCGCGCGACGAGAGAGGGTCAGCCAGGACGGCAACCGCATGTGAGAGTCTCCGGGGCCCGACGTGAGAGAGTGAGAGTGGGCGCGCGGATGATCTGAGAAATTCGGAGATCGTGCAAGACGAGTCCGGGCGACTAGATCACGAAGTCCGTCTCGCGACCAAGCACCTTGTCGATCAACTGCTGGGGCAGTTCGACGGCCGTCTCGGTGTCGGCATCCAGATCTGTCGGGTTGATGCCGCAGTAAGCCTGCCACGGTCCCAGGTGTCGCCAGCGACCGGCTCGGCGAGGCTCGTTCTCGAGCACCGGGGTCGTGCAGCGGTTGCAACTGATCGTCGGGTACCCCTGGGACAGCAGCGGATTGAGGATCACCGAGTGTTCATCGATGTAGCCGTTGAGATCCTCGTCTTCGAAATTGACCAGCGGATTGACCCGCACCACGTTCATCTCGGGGTCGGCAGCCAGGATCGGGCAGAACGAGCGTTGGCCGCCCTCGCTGCGTCGCAGGCTGCCGATCAGGCAGTCGAACTGATCGGCGATGGCTCGCAACGGTTCGATCTTCCTCAGCCGACAGCACTCCTTCTGGCCGTCGGGCGTGACGTAGAGCACGCCCAGTTCGGCGATCTGCTCGTCCATCGTCTGCACCGGGTTCAGCGTACGGATGTCCAGTCCGTACGCCTCGCCGATGGCGTCCCGGGTTGCCAGCGTTTCGGGGAAGTTGACTCCGGTGTCGACGAACAGGACGGGGATGTCTTGATCGAGTTGACCGATCATGTGGCAAATGACCGAACCGGCCGTTTGCAGGGCCGAGATCGCTGCGACACGACCGGGGAACGTGTCCGCAGCCCATCGCAGCAGGTCCTGGGGCTCGTGCGATTCGAACGCCTTGTTTCGTTCGGCGAGGTCGGACTGGGTCAGGCGGGGCATGAGCGAGATGAGAAAAGTGATGGGGGGGGCCGTGATTGTCTCGATTCGGTTGTACGGGGCTGTGAGGTGAGCGTCAACGAACGGGAGACCGGCATACGAAAAACGCCGACCACTCGCGAAGGAGTGACCGGCGTCGAAGGAGATCTCGATCGGAACCGCGGTGCGGCTACCTGGTCGGCTTGACCACCACGTCCCACCACCAGCGGTCGGCGGCGAGGTCCGACGGCCGAGCCGCCGGCGCGACACCGTTGAGTCGCGAGTTGGTCTTCACGGTCCGGCTATCGGCCAGCAGGCTGCCGATATCGGCCCGGACACCTCCGGCCACCTGCACGACCACGTCGCGGCCGTTGAAGACGCGGTGGTTGACCACCGAGTCGACGGTGCGGGGCACCGGGTGAGCGGCCGGATGGAAGTCGCCGTGGTTTCCGAAGACACCCATGTCCCAGCCGACCTGTACGGCCAGCCCGCGGCGGTTGACCAGGGCAGCGACCAGGGCCAGGTCGAAGATGTTCTGCAGGTCCGCGAACACGCGGTCCTGCTTCGACAGCAGGGCGTAGTGATCGGTGAAGTTCCGGGCGAACGTCCGGTTCGATCCGGCCGTCTGCCCCGTCGCCACGCGTTCGCCCTTGCTGTTGACGAACTCGTTTTCGGACTGACAGAGTACGGCCGACCCGACCAGTTGGAAGGCGTCGCCGGCGGTGCTGTGCAGCACCTGGCTGTACTTCATCGACAGCCACCACCGCAGGGCGTCCAGCGAGCTGTCTTTCCGCTCGTCGGCGGTCATCAGCTTGAAGATGCCCGGCACGTCCTTGCCGGCGTCGAGTTGTCCGATGCCGATCAGCTTCATCTTGTAGTCGGCTTCGACCAGTACGCGGGCGACTCGCGAATCGGCGGGAACACCGGTGATGGTGATGTCCTGTCGACCCAGGGCGTTGCCCAACTGGTTGGTCCAGTCCTTGACCCGACCGGGTGCGAGCGAACCCTTCTTGTTCGAACGGGCGACCAGGTCGTTGATCTGCTTCAGGCCCTCGGGACGAGGGTCAATCGAGCAACCGATCACGCCACCACCCTCGGCTGTGAAGGCCCGCAGCACGGTGACCAGGTCATCGAGCTGAAGCACTGGGTGGCCGCTGGTGGCACCGATCGCGGTACCGGACTTGCTGACCTTGAACCCCTCGGCCGGACCACCGATCACGATGTCGCCGGTCTCGGGATAGGTGAAGATGAACCGCACCTGCTGCAGTCCGGCCAGGTGCCGGATGTCGGTCGGCAGGGGCTCGCCGGCGTCCAGGCGACGGGCGACCTCCTGCTCGAGACGAGCCAGCGAGACCAGCCGCAGTCGGCTGCGGCTGGCGAGGTCGGCGTTGTCGGAGGCCGAGGAAGCGAGTTGGCTGAGTTGTTCGAGCCGGCCGGTGGTGTCGATTCGGACCACGCGGGTCAGCAGGCCGCTGGGGTCGACGTGGATCCCGGCCATTTCGCCGGTGTCGGAGATCGTTCCGCCGGAACCGTCGACATCTTCCCAGGGACCGGCAGTTTCATTCTGGATCAGTTCGGTCAGCGATTCGAAGTCGGCCTCGGCACCACCGGCGATCGTCGGCTGGGGTTCGGTGGCGACCGTGGTCTTGTCGACCTGCCTGGCCACCGGCTGCCCGGTTGGACGAGCGGCGAGGGGAGCCTCGGCCGAATCGGTCACGGGCCGGGACTGGACCACCGCCGCGACCGAGGTCTCCGCCTGCCGGGGCGGGGTGGTGCGAGCCATCACGGCCAAGGCACCGACGACCACGAGGAACCCGGTGACCGCTACCCACATCGGGGTGCGACGGTCGGATTGACGACGGTTGAGATAGGACTGTCTTGGATTTCGGGCTGACATTGCTGAGTCTCCACTGGTCCGGCGCGCGGCCGGTGAGTTCATCCCATGCGTGGGATACGATATTCTGTGGGTCGTATACCTAGAGCATTGTGCAGCTTCGGCAACTCGTCAAACAAATTCCATGCCATGGCCACCTGGCCATGGGTCCGACAATCCGAACAGTCCTCACCCCCGGTACGAAACCGTATAATCAGCACCGCCGGCCGAATGGTGTCCGGATGCTCTCGAACAGGACAATCCAGTGCCCGAACTGCCCGAGGTCGAGACGATGGTGCGGGGGATCGCCCGGCATGTGACCGGCCGTCGGTTGCTGGCGACCCGTCGCTACCCGTGTCGCTATCGCCCGATCGAACTCACGCCGTCGTCGAGGGTGATCCGGCGACGGGTCGAGGGGGTGGTTATCTCGGGGGTGCGGCGAATCGGCAAGCGAGTGATCATCGATCTCGATACCGACGATTCGTTCGTGATCGAACCGCGGATGACCGGCCTGATGCTGGTCACCGATCCCCCCGACCGGAGCCACCTGAGGTACCACTGGCGGCTCGAACCCGTCCCGTCGTCGGATCTCGTCGACGATCTCTATTTCTGGGACCGTCGCGGGCTGGGCAAGATCCGGTTGCTGACTGCCGAGGAACTGTCCGAGCGGCTCGGGCCGCCGCGACTGGGTCCCGATGCACTGGCCCTGGCGGCCGCCGACTGGCGGCGGTTGTGTGGTCGGACCGGTCGGGCGATCAAGGTGGCGATGCTCGACCAGTCGCTGGTCGCCGGAATCGGCAATCTCTACGCCAGCGAGATTCTGTTCCGGGCCCGGATCGACCCGGCTCGTCCGGCCGATCGGATTGCCGACGATGAGGCCGCGAGATTGTCCCGTGCTGCCCGGGCCGTTCTCAGCGAGGCGATCCGCCATGAGGGTTCGACGCTCTCCGACGGCACCTATCGCAACGCCCTGAACCAGGACGGTGGTTACCAGAATTCTCACCGCGTCTACGATCGGGCCGGCGAGCCGTGCCGGCGATGCGAGGTGCCGATCCGGCGTGTTGTCCAGGCCCAGCGGTCGACGTTCTTCTGCCCGTCGTGCCAGCCGTCACGAGAAGTGGGGGCCGGCTGATGTCCCAGGGTCTGGTGACAGCGCAGGAGGACTTCGCGTCGGTGTGCGACGAGATCCGCAGTACGGGGATCGTGGCGATGGACACCGAGTTCGTCTCCGAAGGCAGCTACCGGCCGGAGTTGTGCCTGTTGCAGCTGGCCTTGCCCGGCCGCGAGATCGTCGTCGATCCGCTGGCGGTCCCCGATCTCTCGGACTGGTGGCGGATCATGGCCGACGACGAGGTGACCGTGGTGGCTCATGCGGCCCGCCAGGAAGCCCGTTTCTGCCTGGACAACGTCGCTCGTCGACCGGGACGGTTGTGGGACGTACAGATTGCCGAGGGGATGCGGACCCGCAGCTACCCGTTGAATCACGAACGGCTTGTGGCACGGGTCCTGGGCAAGAAGGTCTCCGGCACCCAGTCCCGGACCGATTGGCGCCGTCGTCCGCTGAGCGATCGCCAGGTCGAATATGCTCAGGATGACGTTCGGTTCCTGTTGGCGATTCACCAGCGCCAGGAACAGTCGTTGTCGTCGCTCGGGCGTCGGGAGTGGGCGGTGGCGGAATTTGAGCGGATGATCGACGAAGTGGAGGCCGAGCGGGGCGAGGAGAGTTGGCGGCGACTCTCGGGTGTCAACCGCCTGGACCGGACCGGGCTGGCTGTTGCCCGAGCGGTGTTCTGGTGGCGCGACCGTTGCGGCGAAGAACTCAATCAACCGGTCCGACGTGTCCTGCGGGACGACCTGCTGATCGACCTGGCCAAGCGGAAACCTAGGACGGCCGAGGAGGTGTTGGCCACCCGTGACATGAACCGACGCAACTTCAAGCGGCATGCCGAGGCGTTGGCGGAAACCGTCTGCGAAGTGCTGGCGGGGTCCGATGAGGACTATCCCGAACGAATTCGACGGCGGGGCGAGCTTCACGATGACGATCACGTGCTGGGCCAGTTGTTGTCCATCGCGCTGGCCAACCGTTGTGCCGAACTCGATGTGGCCGTTTCGCTGGTCGGAACCAGTGAGGAACTGAAGAGCCTTGTCCGTTGGCATGTCCACGGCGACCGTGACGGAGAGCTTCCGCGGCTGTGCACCGGCTGGCGGGCCGAGGTCTGCGGTGACTTGCTGACCGATGTGCTCGACGGGAAGATCTCACTGAGAGTGTCCCCGGACCGCGACACGCCGCTGATGTTCGAGCGGGCTGATGAGAGCGGGGAACTCGAAGTGGAGACCGAGACGGGCCGCGACCGGATCGAGCCGGATGTGCCGGACGAGCCCGACGGTGATCCCGCTTCATTCGGGTTTGGCCTGTAGGGGCGGGGGAGTTCACCCCGGCAGCGACCCGTCGTGCAGGGCCGACGCGACCAGGACGGCATCGACTCCGGCGCGGGCCGCATCGGAAATGTCGTCCTGACCACGGATGCCTCCGCCGGTGATCAGCTCGATGCCGGCATGTCGGCTGCGGATCTCGTGGCACAACGCCAGCGTGGGTGGCCCGCTTCCGGTGCCGACTCCGGCCAGGTCGAGCACGATCAGGCGAACGATGCCGTGGTTGATCACCGTGTCGGCGAGTCCGGTCGGGGTGGGGTCGGGCCAGGACTCCGGATCGACCATCGGCGTGCCCTGTTTCAGGTCGAGGCTGAAGACCAGCTGCTGGTCGCCCACGGCCTCGACCAGTTCCCGGATCAGCTCGGGTCCGGCCATGGTCTCGAGACCGGCGACGACCGTCTCGACACCCCGTTCGACCAGGTTGCGTGCCCGGTCGACGTCGCGGAGTCCCGCGTCGACCATCAGTCGATGTCCGGCCCGGGCGAGTTGTTCGATTGTGTTCCAGGCCGGTTGGTTGTTTTCGATCGCGTCGAGATCGGCGAGGTAGATGCGGTCGAGGCCCAGTTGCTTGACGAAGGCGTCGGCGATTTCGAGCGGATCGGCCGAGTCGACCAGGCGGCTGGCGACCGGCTGATACGATTCGCGCCGGCCGGCGATGCCGCGGACCACCCGTCCATGCATCAGGTCGAGCACCGGGATGATCTCGGCCGACGACCGGGCCGGCGAAGTCACGGAGTGGCCTGTTGCTGGAGAGGTGAGTTGGCGGTGCGGTGGAGTCCGACCTGACGATTCTCGAAGAATGGATCGGACTCGGGCACCTCGACCGGATCGGTATGCTGCACCGGGATGCGGACGGTGAACATGCTGCCCTTGCCGAATTCGCTCTCCAATCCCACGCTGCCACCGAGCAGCCGGGTGAGTTCCTTGACGATCGAGAGTCCGAGCCCGGTTCCCCCGTACTCGCGGGTCATCGGATCCTCCTGGCCGGGGAGTCCGCTCCCCTGGCGGAACTTCTCGAAGATCGCCCCCTGGTCGGCCAGCGGGATGCCCACGCCGTTGTCCTCGACCACCAGGTCGACCTGCCGGGCGTCGTGCCTCAGACCGCTGACACGGACACGCCCCCCCTCGGGCGTGAACTTGATGGCGTTGGAGAGCAGGTTGAGCAGGATCTGTTCGAGCTTGCCGATGTCCTGGAACAGCAGCGGGCAGTCGGGATCGACGGAGGAGACCACGTCGATGTTCTTCTTTTCGGCCAGCGGGCCGATCGAATTGACCAGTCGGTCGATCAGGTCGCCCAGCGAGAATTCCACGGCGTGGACCTCCATCCGGCCACTCTCGATCTTGGCCAGGTTGAGCACGTCGTTGATCATCGTCAGCAGGTTCTGTCCCGAGGACTGGATGTTCGAGACATAGCGATGCTGGCGGTCGTCGAGGTTGGCGGCAGCGGCCAACACGTCGCTGAAGCCCAGGATGCTGTTGAGCGGAGTCCGCAACTCGTGGCTCATCGTGGCCAGGAATTCGTTCTTGAGGTTGTTCAACTCGTAGAGCCGCAGATTGACCTGGGCCAACTGGTCGATCTTGTTGTCCAGGTTGTTGTTGACGTCCTTGAGTTCGTCCTGGATCGTCACCAGGTGGCGGAGCATCCGGTTGAATGCATGACTGAGTTCCTCGAACTCGTCCCCGGTGCGGATCTCGGCCCGCATGTCGAGGTTGCCCTGTGCGATGGCGTCGCTGACTTTCTTGAGGTGCATCACCGGCTTGGTGATCACGTAACGGACGATCACGTAGATGGCCAGGATCGCCAGCACGACCTTCACGAACTCGGCCGAGATCACGAACGCGAAAACGCGGTGGATCGAGGCCCGAGTCTGTTCGAGCGGCATGCTGATCTTGACCACCCCGATCAGGTCGCCGACCTGCAGGTTGGCGACTTTGGCGAGCGAGCGGTGGCATTCGATGCAGGACTTCTCGGCGACGATTCCGGCGAAAAACTGGTACTCGCTCTGTTCCGACGATTCCCTCTCGACCTCGCGAACGATCTCCAGCGGTTCCTCGGGCGTTTCCTTGAACATCCGGTTCAGCTCGCGGGCCATCTCGTATCCCTTGGGATCGATCGGGCGGTCGGTGGGTGAGCCGGCCTTCGACGGGTCAGGGCTGAACAGTTCAAACCGAAAGTCGGCCAGCTGCTCGGGAAGCGTGTCCTGGACCATGTCTTCGATGGTCTCACCAAACGGTTTCATCTCCTCGTCCTGATCCCACTTCCAGTGATGTGCCAGGATGATGGCAGGGATCATCTGTCGAGCCGCCTGCCGATTGGCCTCCGAAACCAGGCTGGATGTCTGCCACCAGTAAAGGGCGAACGTGATCGTGGCCAGGACGGTCAACCCCAGACCGAAAAGGACCAGGCTCTTCACCTCGAAGTTCGTTTCGCCCAGCAGGCGTTTCATCGTCCGGTACGACATCGTCGCTATACTACACCAAGCCGGGCGCGGCGCGGATACCGGGTTGGGCCGACAGAGCGAGGGAAGGGAGTGGGCCGGTGGCGAAGGCTGTGGTGAATGCGATGCTGGTGACGAGCCTGCTGGTTCTGGCCGGCGGTTGCGGATCAGATCCGGTCGAGCCCGGCGATGTGGCCAATTCGACGAAGCCCCCCGGGACGAGTCCGCCGTCGGACGATGTCGTCGTCGGAGAACTGTTGCCCAGCCAGACGGCTCGCCGACAGGCGGCGGCGATCGAGTTGCTTCGGGAGGCCGGTTGGACCGTGGAGACCAACGGGTTCGAGGAGGCTGTGGTGGCGTCGCTGGAGGATGGCCGGGTCGGGGCAGAGAACGGCGTGAAGCTGGCCGGGCTGGAGACTCTCGAGCAGGTCCGTCTCTGGAACTGCCGGGATGTCGACGACTCGCTGGTTGGTCGGTTGGCCGATTTGCCGAAATTGAGAGTGCTGGCGGTGCGGGGCGGGCAGTTGACCGACGGCTGCTTCGAGTCACTGGCGGGGACGGCCACTCTGGAATCGCTCAACGTGGGCGACACGCCGGGCCTGACCGGCCGGGGCCTCGAACGGCTGTTGACCTCCGGCCGGTTCAAGCGGCTGTACCTCGACCGCACGGGCGTGACCGACGAGGTGGTCAGCGGGTGGCCGGTCGAGAACGCGCTCGAAATGCTCAACGTCAACCACACCGGGCTCGGCCCGGCCGCTGCCGGGTCACTGTCGGGATTCGAGACCCTGCGGAGTGCGTTCGTGGCAGGGACGAAGATCTCGCCGGAGGCGGTGGCGAAATGGCGGACCGCCCGCCCGTCCTGCCTGGTCTACGACGGTCGCGAGCGGCCCGGGGGAGTCGAGAAAGCCGATTCGAAGGCTACTCGACCACCCCCAGAGAATCGTTGATCAGGTCGACCATCTGCCGAAGCCGCCCGGCGCTTCTGCGGTTGAAGTGGAAGGCCAGTCGGGGCAGGTGGCGGAGGTGCCTGTCGTCGGACTCGAGCCGATGCATCTGGGTCATCTCGATTTGACCGCTTTCAACGATGTCAGAAAACTCGTCGTTGAGACGTTCGATGAAATCGTCGTCGGGAGCGAAGTGCAGCCGCAGCACCAGCTTGCCGCGGACGTACCTCATGCTGTTGTAGACACTGTAGAAGGTCATGATCTCCTCGGTGGCCTCCTCGACGCTGTTGGTCAGGGTGAACAGCGAGAGGTCTTCGGGGGAGATGAGTTGACGATCTAAGAGCTGGTCGCGGACGAAGTCGAGCCACTGGTTCCAGTAGCTGCTGCCGGGGGGATCGATCAGCACGATCGGCATCAGGTCCCGCTTGCCGGTCTGGACCAGGGTCAGGGTTTCGAAGGCCTCGTCCTGTGTGCCGAACCCGCCCGGGAACAGCACCACCGCGTGAACCTCCTTGATGAACACCAGCTTGCGGGTGAAGAAGTACTTGAAGTTGACCAGCTTGCGGTCGCCGGCGATGACGGGGTTGGCCTCCTGTTCGAAGGGCAGCATGATGTTGGCGCCCATCGCGCGGGTTCGTCCGCATCCCTCGTGGGCTCCCTCCATGATGCCGCCGCCGGCTCCGGTCAGCACCATCCAGCCTTCCTCGGCCATCCGCCGTCCGAAATCGACCGACTGCAGGTAGGTCGGGTCGTCGTGGGGGGTGCGGGCGCTGCCGAAGACACTGACTTTCCGCTGGCGGCGGAAGGGGGCGAAGACCTTGAAGGCGTAGCGAAGTTCACGGAGAGCGCGGCTGAGGATCTTGAGGTCGCCGCGGGATGTCTTGTCCTGCTTGAGTCCGTCGGCGGTCTGCTTGATCTGGTCGATCAACGTCGGATGCCGCGTCAGCACCGAGTCGTGCTCGGTGAACATCACGTCCGATTCGGACAGGTCGGGTGCCGCCCGTCGTCGTTTCTTCGCCATAGCCCCCTCTAGCCGGCCAATGCCTCGATCGCCTCGTCGCGAGTCGAGTAGATCGCCCAGAGTGTATCCAGCGCGGTGACTTGAAGCAGTTCGGTGGCCATCGGGCTGGCCCCGCACAACACCAGTTCACCCCCGCGTGGCTTGGCCGCCTTGTGACAGCGGAGCAACAGGGACAGGAACACGCTGCCGAAGTAGTTGACTTCGCTGAGATCAAAGATCACCAGCGGCACCTCGGCCTCCTCGAGCGGCCCCATCACGACCTCGGCGGCCTGCTCGATCAGGTCCCACTTCATCGACTCAATGTCGCCGCTGGGAATGACGATCAACGTGCTGCCGTGCCACTTGATCTGGAAGTCCTGCGTGGAATCGCTCACACCGGGCACCTCATGAAGAGACTGTCGATCCGTGGCCTGTTCCGCCTAGAGCCAGACGACGTAGATGGCGACACCGGTGCCGACGATGGCACCACCGTAGCAGGCCACCGCGATCAGGGTGTCCAGAGATTTCAGTCCGATGTCGACCAGTGTGAAGCGGAAGCGATGAGCCCAGTGGAACAGTCCCAGCGAGACCAGGGCGACCACGAACAGCTTGGTCAACCAGTGTCCGACGAGGCCATCGACGTGTTCGAATGATGGGGTGATCCAGCCCAGTGGAATGGCAAACCCCAGCAGCACGATCAGCGCCGGGACGGTCAACGCCGTCAGCACTCCGCCGGCGGAGAACAGCGACCAGACAATCGGTTCGTTCGACTTGGCCATGTTCTGCACCTAGCCCCTGACGATCCACCAGAGCAGCAACGAGACAGCCAGACAGGCGACGTAGTTGGAACCGGCCACCAGAACGTCGGGCACCCGCTCCTCGCCGCGGCGGATGACCATCACCTTGGGTGTGAGGTTGAACCACGTGATGCTGTGCAGGAGGGCAAACGCCAGAACGACGACGTGGTAGATCAGGTAGATCGGATTGTCGAGCGACTCGATGAACCGGTCCATCGCCGCCTCGCCCTGGCCGACCTGCGAGACGAAGCACAACAACTCGAGCACGAACAGCGCCACGAAAACACTCGAGAGCTCTCGCAGCATGAAGAGCCGGTAGGCGGAGTTCTTGTTCCACCAGTTCCATGGCATCGGCGGCGTGTAGGGCTTGCTCATTTCTTGGTCCACGGCAACAGCGAGGTGTACCAGTCGATGGTGCTCTCGACCTTGGCCTGCTGGATCGCCCCGGCGGGGTCGACGTCCTTGGGGCAGACGACCGAGCATTCTCCAACGAAGGTGCAGTTCCAGATCGCTTCGTGGCTGGCGATCACTTCCTGCCGCTGCTCACGGCCCTGGTCCCGCGAGTCGCGGTTGTACCTCATGCCCAGGGCAATCGCAGCCGGACCGACGAATTCGGACTCGAGACCCGTGACCGGGCAGGCGGCGTAGCAGAGCATGCAGTTGATGCACATCGAAAACTGCTTGAAACTGGCCAACTCGGCCGGCGACTGCAGGTACTCGCCCTCCTCCAGAGGTTTCTCCTCACCCTCGTTGCGAATCAACCACGGCTTGACGCTCTGGACCTTCTCCATGAAGGAGTCCATCACGGTGACCAGGTCCCGTTCGATCGGGAAGTAGGCCAGCGGTTCGATCTTGATCGGCTCGGGGTGGAACTCGTTGAGGAAGACGGCGCAGGTCAGCCGCGGTGTGCCGTTGACCATCATTCCGCAGCTGCCGCAGACGCCCATCCGGCAGCTCCAGCGGTAAGTCAGCGTGCCGTCGACGTACTCCTTGATCCAGTTGATCGCGTCCAGAACGACCCAGTCGTCGTGGTAGGGCACCTCGAACGTCTGAAAACTTGGTTTCTCGTCGGTTTCCGGGTGGTACCGGAGGATTTCCAGAGTGATTTTTTCGTCTGGCATGGGGAACCGGGTTGGCGGCAAGGCCGTAGAGGGTCAGGAACCGTAGGTTCGCTTGGCAGGCGGCCAGCGGGTGATGGTCACGTCGAGGTGTTCGATACGGGGTCCGTCGTCTGTGCGATATGCGAGCGAGTGTTTCAGCCAGTTGTCGTCGTCTCGCGGCGGGGGAAAATCGGTCCGCTGGTGGGCCCCTCGGGATTCCTGGCGGAGATTGGCCGCGAGGGCCGAGACCCGGGCGATGTCGAGCATGTTCTCGAGTTCCAGCGCGGCCGTCAATTCCGTATTGAAGCTGAGGCTGTGGTCATCGAGCGAGACGTCCTGGAATCGATCCTGGAGTTCGGCCAGCTTGTCGCAGGTGGCCTGGGTTCCGGCGGCGTCCCGGTAGATCCCCACCCCGGTCTCCATCGCCTCGTTCATTTCCGTCCGCAGCGTCACCAGTCGTTCGCTTCCACCGGTCTTGTTTATGAACTGGCCGGCGATGCGTCCCTGTTCGTCACTGACCTGGGCTTCGAGTTGTCCGGACGGCGGCCGGGATTGAGCCGCGGCGAAACCGACGGCCGCCTTTCCGGCCCGGGCTCCGAACACGAGGAGTTCGGTCAGCGAGTTGGAACCGAGACGGTTGGCACCGTTGATGTTCACGCAGGCACACTCGCCCACCGCGTACAGTCCCGGCAGCGACGTGGCCCCGTTGATGTCGGTGTGGATGCCGCCCATCACGTAGTGCAACACGGGTCGGACCGGGATCGGCTCGTAGACCGGATCGATCCCGACGTAGTTGCGGGACAACTCGCGGACGAAGGGGATCTTCTTGTTGATCTCCTTTTCACCGAGATGCGTGACATCCAGGTGCACGTAGTGTCCGTATTGACCCTCGAACGTCCGTCCCGCCTGCTGTTCCTTGATGAAGCACTGCGACAGCTTGTCGCGGGGCCCGAGTTCCATCGTCCGCTTCTGGGGGTGTCCGGGATCACTGATGTCGAGCGGCTGGCCGAGGTCGTAGTCCTGCAGGTAGCGGTGGCCGTCCTTGTTGACCAGGATGCCGCCTTCTCCCCGCGAGGCCTCGGTGATCAGGATCCCGGTGCCGGGCAGCCCGGTCGGGTGATACTGCACGAACTCCATGTCCTTCAGAGCGACCCCGGCTCGATAGGCCATCGCCATCCCGTCGCCGGTCTTGACCGCTGCGTTGGTGGTGAACGGCCACATCCGTCCGGCTCCCCCCGTACAGACGATCACCGCTCCGGCGACGATGCCCCGCACCTGCCCGGTCCGCAACTCGATCGCAGTCACCCCCACGCAGCGGCCGTCTTCGACGAGCAACTGAGTCGCAAACCACTCGTCGTACCGCTTGACCGGTTCGAATTTCAGCGAGGTCTGGAACAGCGCGTGGAGCATGTGGAAGCCGGTCTTGTCGGCGGCGAACCAGGTCCGTTCGATCTTCATTCCGCCGAACGGCCTGACCGCGACGGTGCCATCCGGATTACGACTCCACGGGCATCCCCAGTGTTCCAACTGGGTCATCTCGCGGGGCGCCTCGTTGACAAACGCCTCGACCGCGTCCTGGTCGGCCAGCCAATCGGATCCGCTGATCGTGTCGTAGATGTGGTCTTCGAGACTGTCCTCGGGCTTGATCACCGCCGCTGCACCACCCTCGGCCGAAACCGTGTGGCTCCGCATCGGGTAGACCTTTGAAACCACCGCGATCGACAGGCTCGGGTCGGCTTCGGCAATCGCGATCGCTGCTCGGAGACCTGCGCCACCGCCACCGACGATCAGGACGTCGTGTTCAATCAGGTCTGTCAAGATCGCTCCCCGCCTCTGGCCCGGCCAACCTGATCACCGATGGTGCCGAGCCGGGCGAATCGATCCCATAGATACCAACTGGCCGGGAATTTGCAACCGATCAGAAATCACCCCGTCCGGCCTCGCGGAGGCTCTGATTGCGGCTAGAACCGCGTCAGCGGGTTGGCACGCGATTTCAACGGAAGACCGACCGGGCCCCCGACGCGGTGGGACTCGAAGCAGGCGGCGATCATCTCTACCACCCCCCGTCCTTCCTGCATCCCGCACTTGGGTTCGCGGCCGCCCTCGATCGCCCCGAGCAGGTCGAGAATTCCCAGGGTGTGTCGGGCCTTGTACTGCGGTCCCTTCAACGGTTCGGGTTTGCCGATGCCTGCCGAGGAGACGTGTTGCCACTTGGCACCGCTGCGACCGGGCGACCACGAGGGGTCTCCGAGATACTGCACCGGCGGCAGGGTGCCCTCGATCAGTTCGATCACGCCCTTGGACCCGAAGATCTGGAGGCCGTACCGTCGCGGGTTTCCCGCCTGGTTGCGGACACTGGCAAAGTGGGCAGTGACGTGGTCCTTCATCTGGTAGACCGCCTGCAGGTTGTCGCCGGTCAAAGGCCCGATGCCCTCGGGGCCGTCGAAGACGTCGTCGGCAGTCACCGCGTGGCCTTTCCAGCCGACCCGTGCAAAGCACGAACTGGGGGCTCCGTGGATGGCACGGATCATGTCGAGGATGTGAGAACCCAGGACCCACAGGTCCTCGCCACCGCCCCGCCGGTCCTCCTTGCCGCGACCGCGGAATTCCAGCAGCGTGCCGATCGCGCCGTCGGCGATCAGGCGGCGGATGGTGTCGATCATCGGCGAGAAGCGTGTCGGATGAGCGATCTGGACCTTCGCATGGGTCTTTTCGCAGGTGGCCACGATCCGGTCGGCCTCCTCCAGTGTCCGGCAGAACGGCTTCTCCATGTAGATGTGGATTCCCCGTTCGGCCGCTGCCAACACCATCGCCGCGTGCTGGTCGACCCAGCGCGGGCAGATCGCCACGATGTCCGGCTTGGCCTCGTCGAGCATCTTGCGGTAGTCGAGGAAGGCGCGGTTGACCCTCAGTTTTCGTGCTGCCGTTCCCAGGCCGCTCTTGTTGTCGTCGGAGACGGCGACCACACGGGTTTGGGGGACCGCCGACCAGGCGGTATCCAGCGCGTGCCCGTAACCGCCCTTGCCGGTGCGTCCGATGATGCCCACCCGATAGGTCTTCTTACCGCCCGCTGCCGTGTTGGCCATCTGTGAGGTCTCCCCGGTCGTGACCGTTCGCGTTCCGATGGCTCATCCTAACCGACCGGAGAAAGAAACTCCTGCCCGGTTCCCACCAACAAAAAACTCCCACCGGCTGCCGGAGCAACCGGTGGGAGCGAAGTGCGCGGTGGGGATTACGAAAATTGCCGGCAGATCGATACCCAAAACCGGCGCACAAATGAACTTCTTCTTCGACAGATTCTTGACCGATTCTTCTTCTCGAGTCAATTACAGATCGAGTGGAATCGGCAAGATTTTATGGGTGTGTTGTCCGCCGCATGACACCACGGTGTGCGGCTCAGTCGGCTTCCCCGGTCAGCTTCGGCTCGGCCTCCTTCCACAATGGCCCGTAGGTCTCCTTGTCGAACGGCGGGCAGCCGGTTGGGAACTGTCCGAGTGGGTGGTCCTTGGTCCGCATCAGGTTGGTGCAGTAGCTGAAGGTGCGGCAGACCTGCTTGCGATTGAGTCGTCCGGTTTCGGTCAGCGACCGCACGAAGTCGGGGTGCGAGAGCGTTCCGCGGCCGAGTCCGACCAGGGCCACTGACCCACCGGCGACGTTGGCCGCCGCGGCGTGCAGTGCGTAGTCCTGCAGCCAACTGTAACCGCTGCCGACGACCGGCACGTCGGGGACCACCTGCTGGATGGCTCGTGCCAACCGGAACAGGCGATCGACTCCGACCAGTGGATGCTCGGGAGCGTGGTAGCCGTCGATCGGCGGAAACTCGGCGGGCCGTACGACGTGCGGATTCGAGTACGGGTTTCCGGCCGAGACGTTGATCATGGCAACTCCCAGCCCGGCCAGCATCCCGGCCACTTCCAGCGGCTCGTCGAGCGCCAGGCCGAGGTGATCGTCGGGGTCGGTGCCGAAGGCTGTTTGCAGCGGCAACCGGTGAGGGCAGGGGACCCCGACGAAGTCGTTCCCTTCGCCCCGGTAGGGAATCCCGTCGTAGGCGTTCATACGGGTGACGACCACCAGGTCGGGAAACTCGTCGCGGATCCGTCCGATGACGTTGCGGACCAGCCGCGTGCGGTTCTCCAACGATCCTCCGTAGGGACCCGGACGGGTGCGGGCGGCCAGCAGTTCGCTGAGCAGGTAGCGATGGCACTGCTTGATGTCGACGAAATCGACCCCGATCGCCGCCGCCCGCCCGGCGGCCTCCAGGTACTGGTCCTCGATCCGCTTGAGGTGGTCGTCGGTGAGCAGCGGCCAGTCGTCTCCGATCGGTTTCCCGGTCGAGCGGTCGACGGTCAGGGGATCGAGGACCGGATCGTGAACGGCCAGTTGCGGGCGGAGATGGCTGTAGCGGCCCGAGTGGGTCAGTTGCAGTCCGACCAGCAGTCCCTGGTCGGTGCCGTTGGCCTGTCGATGACTCCGGCGACACGTCTCGATCATCTCGCCCATGGCCCGCTGGGTGTGGTCGGCCAGCCACAACTGTCGCGGGTTCATCCGTCCGTCTTCGGCGATTGCGGTTGCCTCGGCCCAGACCACCGCCGCGCCACCGTCTCCGAAACGCTGGTACCGACGAAGGGTCAGTTCATCGGGGGCTCCCTCGAGTGTCCCGTCGCATCCCTCCATCGGTTGCACCAACAGCCGGTTCTTGGCTGTCAGCGGACCGATCGTGCAGGGGGTGAGCAGAACCGAGAAGTCCTGGGAGGTCGAGATCTCCAGTCCCAGTGACCTGGCGTCGGTCTCGACATCCTCGGGCGAATGGTACTTGTAGTATCGGGCCATGGAATGAGCGTTGCGGCCGTGGAGAGGTGGTGATCCAACCGGCTAGTATAGACCCTGGATCGGATTGCTCTATCGAAAGCCGCCCGCGATGCAGTTGGGACACCTGAGACTCGAGACGATTTCCGGCGGTCGCTTCAAGACCGACGGTGGCACGATGTTCGGAGTGGTGCCACGGGAACTGTGGGCGAGGGTCTTTCCACCGGATGACGGGAACATGATCGACCAGGCGACCAACTGCCTGCTGATCCGTGACGAAGAGGAGTTGATTCTGGTGGACACCGGGTACGGGTCGCGGCTTCCCGAGTCACAGCGTCGCCGCACGGCTTCGGAGGAGGGGGAGCCGTTGCGGGTGAGTCTCGAGGCGGCGGGGGTGTCGCCGGAGGACATCGGGACGGTGATCCTGACCCACCTGCATTACGATCACGTCGGCGGGGCACTGCGTGAGGACGAGTCGGGTGAGGTGGTGCCGGTGTTTCCCAACGCCACCCATGTCGTGCAGGCGGGCGAATTCGAGCGGGCAACTTCGGGTCGAGAAGAACTCCGGGCGGCCTATTCGGCCGACTGGGTCACCCCGTTGGCTGACGCCGGTTTGCTGGAACTGGTCTCCGGCGACATCGAACTCCGACCGGGGATCCACTCGATCGTCACCGGCGGCCACTCCCGTCATCACCAGGCCCTGCTGCTGGAGAGCGACGGCCAGCAGGCCCTCTATATCGCCGATCTCTGCCCGACGACGCGGCACCTGAAGAGCCTGTGGTGCATGGGATACGACGAAGAGGTGCTGGTGACCAGGCGGCGGAAATCCGAGTTGCTGGGGCAGGCGGCCGACCGGGGATGGTGGGTGCTGTTCGACCACGATCCGGACACCGCGGCGGCGCGTCTGGAACGGGACCCGCGTAAGGAGTTCACGGTTGCGGAGGGGGTGGCGTCGCTGTAAACCGAAGTCACGCTCGAACCCCGAAATCCTGTTCCGCAACGGGCGGAAAACACCGAGGACGGGGACGCCCAGACAATTGACCCACGATGAGGAGAGCGACGATGAGCCAGTTGCCGGTGGAGGTGTTGCGGAGAATCACGTCGCGGTTTGCCGCGATCACCCTGGTGGCCGCGATTGGCCTGCTGACGGCGACGTCGGCGACGTCGGCCGACAAGGACGGTGTCAAGCGGGTGAGTGCCGGAGCGGCGGGACTGCCGTTGTTGTTCTTCGACAACTTCGAATCGGGAAAGGCGGGTCACTGGGCCCCCGGCGACGGCAACGCCTGGAAGGTCTCGGCCGTCGGCGGCAGCAAGGTCTACAGCCAGTTCAAGCAGAGCAAGGTCAAGAACCCCGTCCGGTCGCCCTTCAACCGCTCGTTGATCAAGGACACCGTGGTCGGCAGCTTCACTCTGGATGTGCGGCTGCAGTCGACGATCAAGGACTACGGCCACCGCGACATGTGCCTGTTCTTCGGCTACCAGGATCCCGCTCACCTCTACTACGTCCACCTCGGCAAGAAGATGGACGATCACGCCAACAACATTTTCATTGTCAACAACAAGCCCCGGACCAAGATCTCCAAGACCACCACGGCCGGCACCAACTGGGACGACAACTGGCACCACGCCCGTGTCGTCCGGGACGTCGACAGTGGCACCATCTCGGTCTACTTCGATGACATGGCCAAGCCGGTCATGACCGCCGTCGACAAGACGTTCAGTTGGGGACAGGTCGGCCTCGGGTCGTTTGACGACACGGGGAACTTCGACGAGGTCTACCTGTTCGGCGATGCGGTCAAGCGGGGCAAGGTCGGCGGAGCCAACGGTGGTGACGTTGCGTTCGTCGACAACCGGGCCCCCAACGGCTTCAGCGCCGCGTTCAACGGCAAGAACCTGGCCGGTTGGAAGGGGCTGATCGCCACGGGCGGCGGCAACCCGATCAAGCGGGCGGCTCTTAAAAGCGAGGCTCTGAAGAAGGCCCAGGCCACTGCAGACGCTGAAATGAAGGCCCACTGGCACGTGATCGACGGGACGCTGGTCTTCGACGGCAAGGGCCGTTCGCTGTGCACCGGAAAGGACTACGGTGATTTCGAGATGCTGGTCGACTGGAAGATCAAGGAAAAGGGTGACAGCGGGATCTACCTACGGGGCTCGCCGCAGGTGCAGATCTGGGACCCGAAGCTCCGGAACGTCGGCTCCGGTGGCCTGTTCAACAACCAGAAGAACCCCTCGAAGCCACCGGTGATTGCCGACAATCCGGTCGGCCAGTGGAACACGTTCCGGATCAAGATGGTCGGTGAGAAGGTCTGGGTCTGGCTCAACGGAGTCCTGGTCGTCGACAACGTGACCCTGGAGAACTACTGGGATCGCAAGCAGCCGATCTTCTCGACCGGGCAGATCGAGCTCCAGAATCACGGCAACACGCTTTACTTCAAGAACGTGTTCCTGCGGGAGATCCCCAGGAAGTAGTCTCGCGGTGGACCGATGACCACGCTCGTGCTGCAACTTTCCGACCTGCACCTCTTCGCCGAACCCGACGGGGTGCTTCGGAGTGTGCCTACCCGTGACTCGTTGGTCGAGGTGCTCGAGGCGGCCCGTGGTACGGGGCTGGACTTCGACCGCGTCGTCGTCACCGGTGACTTCACCCATGACGAACGCCGCGAGACCTACCAGGCGGTGCACGGGTTGCTCGACGGGTGGCTCGATCGCTGTCACGTGCTGCCCGGCAACCACGACGACCGGGCGTTGCTGCGGGAGGTGTTCGGCGATCGGGCCGGCGGGACCGACC
>CAUZRQ010000058.1:0-31098 GCA_963582065.1 Planctomycetota bacterium
TCGGGACGTTCCCTGGCCGTCAACCGATTCAGCTTCGCCACCAGGTCGAACTCGTTGGCCTGCCCTTTGGCCGACTGGCCGGACGGCCTGGTACCGAAGACCAGCGGGTTCTTGTCGTTGAGTTTCAAGGGGACGCCGGCATGGGCCGGGCCCAGGTAGTACGAGTCGATCGACTGCCGCGTGTCGGTTCGGGTCGGCCCACCCAAGACAACGAAACGTGGCAGGTTCTCGTTCAGCGACCCCAGTCCGTAGTGAGCCCAGGCCCCAATACTCGGCTGCGTCTCGTCCAGCTTGTGACGCCCGGTGTGGATCTGGTTTTCGGCTGCGTGATCGTTGTCGGTCGTCCACATGTTCCGCACGAAACAGATGTCGTCAACCTGCTTGGCCAAATGAGGCCACCAGTCGGTCACCGCGATGCCGCTCTCTCCATGCTGCCTGAACCCCACCTGCATCGGAAAGATCTTCGTGTACACATCCCGAATGTTGATCTCCTCGGCCGGAGCACTCCGGAAGCGTTGCCGGTGCAGAGGAGACTCAACCGGGTTGGGAAACGGCGTCTGGGAGTAGGTCTTGCCGGCGTACTTGGTCAGCATCGGCTTGGGATCAAACGTCTCCATCTGGCTGTAGCCGCCCGAGAGAAACACCCAGACGATGGACTTGGCACGAGGCGCAAAGTGGCACTCGCCGGTGGGCGGTGTGGCCCCGCGGACAATGCCGTCAGCGGCCAGCATCGAACCCATGGCCAGGCCGGTGAAGCCCAGCCCGAAATCGGCCAGGAAGTCTCGTCGTTGCATCGATCTCATCCGAAGGATTCCTTACACGTCGCCGATGGGCTCTTGAGGAAGACCGTCACCGGATCGTGACAAAATCATTGTGGTTGAACAACACCCTGACCAGGCTCTCGCGCACCCGGCCTTCATCTTTCACTTCACGCAACTGCTGCACCCAGAAGGACTTGCAGGCGGCGACTTCTTCATCACTCGCCGGCCGCGACAACACGTGCACGAACGCCTTGCGAATGAAGGCCTCGGGCGTCGGGCCGTCGATATGACGAGCGGTTCCCGCAGTAGCCATCTGGACCAGGTCGCTGTTGCTCAGGGCCAGTGCCTGCTGAGGCACCACGGTGACGGTGCGTCGGAAACAGTCTCCCGGGTCCGGCGGATCGAAGACCTCAGCAAACAACATGTTCCCCCCCGCCTCGGGGTATACCTCGTAGTACAGGCTCCGGCGAGCCGTCGACAGGGCCCGGGTATTCAACAGCACCTGTCCGCCGATCGATGAGTCCAGGCGACCGGCAAGCATCAAGACGCTGTCGCGAATCACCTCCGCCTCCATCCGACCCCGCCTGCGACGCCAGTACCAGAGGTTGTCCTTGTCGCGGGCCACGTTGTGCCCGATCGTCTCCGCGGGTCCCAGCTTCTGATCGCTCAACTGGTAGACATGGCTGGTCACCATCAATCGGTGGAGTCGCTTCATGCTCCAGTCGTGCTCGACCAACTCGACGGCAAGCCAATCGAGCAGTTGCGGATGAGTCGGCCGCTTGCCGTTGCGGCCAAAGTCGTAGACGCTCTCGACCAGCGGAACATGGAAGTGCCGCAGCCAGATGTGGTTGACCGCCACCCGGGGCGTCAACGGGTTCCGGTCATCGGCGATGAATCGAGCCAATGACGCCCGCCGCCCGGTCGACGTATTGCTGGTGACCCGGCTCATCAGGGTGTACGCGGTCGACTCGGGCGTCTTGCCCCGCTTGGCTGCGACTGCCTGTTTCGTCTTGCGCGCGCCGTCGAGTTGTTGCTGCAAAGCCTTGATACGCGCCGCCTTCTGCTTGTCATCCTGGGGCAGCCCTTTGGCACGGCCCAGTTCGAAGCGTGCCTCGAGGATCTGCCAATCCGCCATGGCGGTGTCCGCCTTCAACTGCTTGCCGTAAGCGTCTCGCGACAGGGCCTGGATCTCTGCCGCGTTGACCAGCTTGCGCTTGGCATTGTCGGCAGCCACAGTCGCCTCGATGCTGGCCAGCTTCAGACGCTTGGCCGCCAGGCCGTCACGAGCCACCTGCGAACCTAGCGTGGCCGCGGCCAGGGACGCCTCGACCTGCTTGAACTTCGTGTAGCTCTCGCGTGCCGACTCACAGCCGGCAATCATCGAGACCACCGATGTGGCAGCCGGCTCGGATTGGGGGTGAATCTGCCAGCCATCGATTCCCGCCACGTCCTCACCGTCAGAAAACGCCGGCGACTCGAATCCCCATGAGTACCGTTGCCCTCCGGCAACCAGTTGAACGTCGTCCAGCAGCACCTTGGTGCCGGCGTGACAATCGAATGTGAATGGCTGGTGAGGGTGCTTCGTCGGATTCCAGCCGTTCAGAGCGATCGGCACGTCGTGAAACAGAGCCTTCCGGCTTCCCTCCGGCCAAACACTCACCAGTGCCCGATCACCCTCTGGTTCGATCACCAGCGTCACGTGGAAATGAACTTGGCCGGCCGCGACATCGTATTTGCCCAGCGTGAATTCACTGAATCCATTGAGTCGGTAACTAATAATCTGGCCGTTGACGAAAGCGAGGTAGAGGGCCGTAAGCCCCGTCTTGGTGTTCTTGGCCAACTGGAAGTTGACGTGGTTGTCCTCGAGAATCTTCAACTGGAACGAGATACGGGTGCCCTTGGGTACGGACTTCAGACCCGGCATGGTGTTCTGCACGATCCGCCGTCCGGTCTCCGCATCGATGTACAGCGACTGCTGACCGACCAATGCCCCGCTCTGCCCCAATGCCACCGCCTGCTTGATCGCCTCGTCCAGTGCCGCACGAGCCTTGGCCAACTGCTGCTGCAATGCCGTGGTGTTGACCGGTTGCCCCGAGAACTCCTTCAACCGCTGCTCTGCAGTGGCCACCGCCTCCCGCTGCTCCTGGAGCACGGTGTGCTGGATATTGGGCCGCGACCCGGGATACCAGCCCTCGAGCGGTAATTCGATCGGCTTGATCTCGGGAAACAGCTCTGCCAGGAATTCAGGCACACCGGCGGTGATGCTGCCCCGCTCCTTGTCCTTGTTCCGCTCATCCCCACCGGTGTACAGCCACGTCTTGGCATCGGGCCGCTCGTCAAAGATCCTGACCATGCCAATCCGCACGGCCGTGCGCGACCCGGAATACACGTAGGGCGGATACGGAGGCGGATCCGGCTGGCCGGGCACGCGGTCCTGCCGGACACCCATCGGCTCGAAGAACGCCCGCATCCGGAAATAGTCTTCATGAGTGATCGGGTCGTACTTGTGGTCGTGACAATGTGCGCAATTGAAGGTCAGACCCAGGAATGCCTTGCCGGTGTATTCGACCGAGTGCCGCATCCAGTCGTTGGGGTTCAGCGAGAAGTAATTGCGGATCAGGTACCCGGTGGCCGGCCAGGCCGAATCGTCGCTGGCGGCCAACTCATCGGCCGCCAGCATTTCCTGCACCATCCTCGCGTAACCCTTGTCGCTGTTGAGTGAATCGATGATCCAGTCTCGCCACCGCCAGATCTGAGGCGCACTGTTGCGGACGTCGTTGACCTTGCGACGGCCGTACCAGTCGGAATACCGCCAGACATCCATCCAGTGACGACCCCAGCGCTCACCGTAACGTGGGGAGGCCAGCAGACGATCGACGACCCGGCGATAGTTAGCCTGTGACGGATCGTCCAGGAACGCCTGCAACTGGTCGGCCGACGGCGGCAGTCCGACAAGGTCCAGGTGGACGCGTCGCAAGAGCACCGCCGGAAGGGCATCCGCAACTGGCCGAAGGCCATGCCGGTCGTAATGGGCATGGACGAATCGGTCCACCGAGTTGTAAGCCCAGCCGGGTTGGCTGATCTGAGGCAACGCCTTGCGCACCGGCCTCCGGAATGACCAGTGGTCACGAGGATCAACATCCCGCTCCTCGGCTGCCGGTGACGGGCTGCCCGCTGCAATCCATTTCCGGATTGCAGCGATCTCGTCGGGCTCGAGCGGCTTGCCAATCGGTGGCATTCTCTCGGACGGGTCCTTGGCGGTCACCTTCTGCAGCAATGCCGAGGACTCGACAGCCCCCTGCTCGACAACCACCCCGTTCTCGCTCCCCTTGCGGATCAGCGCCCCCGTATCCAACCTCAAGCCCGCTTCCTGCTTCAACGCACCATGACACGCATAACAACGGTGCTTGAAGACCGCCTTGAGCCGCGACGTGTAACCGACATCAACCGAAGCCGGTGGCGCTGCAGTGGCTGCGGTGGCTGCGGTGGCTGCGGTGGCCGCGGTGGCTGCTGCATAGAGCAGGACCAGGTTCAGTCGTTCCACGTGTCTCAAGGTGCCAGGCTCCGGTCGACTCAGGCCAGGATGTCCTTGACCACCCGAGCCGGCCGCCCGTTGGTCAACTGCTGCTGCTGCCCGTTGTGGAAGAAGAACAGCTTCTGGTAATCGATGCCGAAGAGGTGCAGCAACGTGGCCTGGAAGTCGTTGGGAGTCACCTTGTTGACGACAGCCCGGTGCCCGATCTCGTCGGTCTCGCCGTAGGTCATGCCGCCCTTGATGCCGCCACCGGCCAGCCAGTTGGTGAAACCCTGTCCGTTGTGATCGCGGCCGCCGGTTATCGGATCGCCCTCGGTAACCGGCAACCGGCCGATCTCACCGCCCCAGTGCACGATCGTCGAGTCCAGCAGTCCGCTCCGTTTCAGGTCCTTGACCAGGGCCGCGGCCGGCTTGTCGGTCCGTCGGCACGCCGCCGGCAGCGACGACCTGATGTTGTTGTGGTTGTCCCATGGCTGGCCGTTGAGGAACAGCTGCACGAAGCGGACTCCCCGTTCGACCAGCCGGCGGGCGATCAGGCAGCGGGTCCCGTACTCGCGAGTGGCCGGATCATCCAGTCCATACATCTGGTGGGTCGCCCTGGTCTCCCGCGTGATGTCCAGGGCCTCCTTGGCCGACGTCTGCATCCGGGCGGCCAGTTCGTAAGAGGCGATCCGGGCCTCGAGGTCATTTTCACCCGGGTGCCTGTTCGCGTGCCGCTTGTTCAGCTGGGCCAAAAACGACAGGTTGTGCTCCTGGACCTTCCCACGCACCGTCGCCGGTGCGTCGAGGTTGAGGATCCGCGGGCTCTTCGGCCGCAGGACGGTCCCCTGGAACAGCGTCGGCATCCACCCGTTGGACCAGTTGTGGATCCCGTCGACGGGATGCCCGCCCGGATCGGTCATCACCATGTAGGCGGGCAGGTTGTCGGTTTCGGAACCCAGTCCATAGAGCAACCACGACCCGAGCGTCGGGCGGCCTGTCACCGAGGGAATGCCCGAGTGCATGTAGCGAATCGAGACCTCGTGACCGTTGTAGCCGGTGTGCATCGAGCGGACGACACAGATGTCATCGACGATGTCGGAGATGTTCGGCAACAACTCCGAAATCTCGGTCCCGCATTCGCCGCGAGGCCGGAACTTCCAGCGGGCTCCCAGCAGTCGCTTGCTGGCCCGCTTGATGAAGCTGTAGGCGATGTCGCCCTGGAAGGTCTTGCCATCCATCCGCGTCAATTCGGGCTTGGGATCGGTCAGCTCCATGTGAGCCGGCCCCCCGTGCATGAACAGCGAGATCATCGACTTCGCCCGGGGAGCAAAGTGCGGCTGCTTGGGCAGCAGGTCGTAGGACGCCCGTCCGCGAGGGACATTGGCCGGAGTGGCCAGCAGGTTGTCCTGCTGCAACAGGGTCGCCAGCGCCACCGACCCGAGGCCGAGGACGTGCCGGGAAAGAAACTCGCGTCGCGATTCCGACGGCAACGCGGATTGGTCCTGGTTCGTGAAATCCGTCATCAACCCTGCATCCTCAATCTGAATACAAGAACTCGTTGGAACTGATCAACGCCTGGCAGAAATTGGTCATCGCCTGCCGCACGGGGTTTTTGTTTTTCTGCTCGGACAACAGGGCCAGTTGCCCTTTCATGTACCCGATGGCCAACTCGGCTTCCTCACGAGTCGGCTGTCGGACGTAGGCCAGTCGCCAGGCATATACAACCTGATCGGCGATCGGTGCCCCCGGGGTGTAGGTCGAGGGCTTGGGAGGTTCGGCGACGGCGTCCTGTGACTTGAAGGCCGATGTCGTGCCGGCAGCAGTGTCTGAAAGCGACAGCGTGAATTCGTTGCCGAACGAATCGGACTCGTTGGTCGACTGCTCGTCGACAATCGTGTCGATGAGGTCTCCCTGCTTGACGTCGAAGTCCACCATGTAGTCGACACCGCCGGCGTTGACCTTCCACGAGCCCTGCGATCCCAGGCGACTGCTGTAGACCGTCACCCCCACACCGTCTCCATTCTTCGACGGGCAACCCAGCGATCCCTTGACCAGAAGGTGGCCATCGGCGGGGGCGATCCAGCGACGGATCGGACGCGTCGTCTTGTTCTCCGGATGTCCACCGGATTTGGTCAGAAACGACAATCCGGCCGGCCCCTTGCCCTGCCCCTTGCCACTCTGCCAGCGGCCGCCCTCGAACACCGTGAAGCGGGTGAATTTCACCTGGGGAACCTTGCCCTTGTCGGCGGTGTCAATGTGACCGTATCCCACCCGCCACACGCCGAGGTTCTCGGTGTAAGTTTTCAGGTCAAACGGAACCTCCAGCCCCTTGACCAACCCGGCGTGCTCGCCGGCCTTCGTCTCCTTGTTGGCTCGATCGGCCATCGCGCGAGCGTATTTCAGGACCACCTGGCTGTTCATCATCAACAGCGACTGCAACGCCACCGTCGACTTTTCCCGCTTGCTGCAATTGACCGTCATCACAGGCTGGTCGAAGACCTGCAGCAATGCCACCGGCTGCGTCCGCCGGTTCTGGACGTAGACACTGCGACGGTCCGGACCGCTGACGGAAATCTGGCCCGCGTCGTCGGCCTTCACGCCGATCGGAGCACCGTACATCTTGCGGTCCAGGGTCCCGCTGACAACCAGGATCCGATCCCGCAGGATCTCGGCATCGAGTCGCTGGACCGTCTTGTGCCAGTACAGGGAATTGGCCCCATCCAGGGCATCTCCTTCGGAGTGCCGCAACGCGGCCTGACGGTAGGTGGTCGATTTCATCATCACCCGGTGCAGTTCCTTCAGGCTCCATCCACTCTCGACGAAATATGACGCCATCCAGTCGAGCAGCTTGGGGTGGGTCGGCTTGGTGCCCAGCTTCCCGAATTCGTCGGGTGTCGTCACGATGCCGCGTCCGAAGTGGTGCAGCCACATGCGATTGACGAGCACGCGGGCCACCAGGGGATGCCGGCCGTTGGTCAGCCAGCGGGCAAACGCCAGCCGACGACCACTCGTTTTGATCTGAGCATCGTCACCGCCGATGGCGAACCGGGCCCCTTCCGGAGCCGTCACCGTCAGCCCCCCCGGAGCCACCTCCTGCTTGGGCTGGCGATGGTCCCCGCGGTGGAACAGAAACGTCCTGGGTTGCCCGCCGGGCTTCCCGATGTTCTCGGTCAACGCCCGCACGAAGTCCTCGACCGGGATCCTCGCCTTGATCTTGGCGATCTTCGGTGCATAGGCCTTGATCTCGTCGGCCCGCTTCGAATTGTACTGGTAGAGGTTTCCGCCGTTGACGTTGAGGTTGGGGTACTTCTTCAGCAAGGCCTTCTGCTTGTCGGTCTGCTTGTCTCCCGGAGTCGTCTTGGCCTTCCGCATTTCACTCCGCAGCGGTTCGCCGTAGCGGGCGTATTCCTTCTCGAGCGCCTCCTGGATGTACTTCTGCTGCTTGGCGTTCTTCTCCTTGTTGACAACGTCGACCTCTTTCTGCACATCGGCACGGACCGCCCGCTGTGCGTCGGTGTAGAGCGACACCCGCCGCTGGCTGGGATTGCGCCAGGACTTCCAGTCGTATCCCGGTTCAAAGATGGCCCGGATGCGATAGTAGTCGACCTGCGAGATCGGGTCGTAGCGGTGGTCGTGACACTGGGCACAACCGACCGAGAGGCCCAGCAGGGACGAACTGACGATCTTGATCGTGTCGGCCACGACCTGGTTCTTGGCCACCGCGGCATCTGCGGGATTGCTTTCGGTGCCGTCGGCGGCCATCCGCAGGAATCCCGTCGCCGTCAGTTTCCGGACCTGGTGCGGCCCCATGCTCTCCAGCGGCCCGACGATCATCTCGTCTCCGGCCAACTGCTCCTGGATGAACCGGTCGAACGGCATGTCGTCATTGAACGCCCGGATCACGTAGTCACGATACTTGTAGGCGTAGGGCCGCACGCGATCGTCGTTGGTGTACCCCTCCGAGTCGGCGTAGCCGGCCACGTCGAGCCAGTGCCGCCCCCACCGCTCGCCGTAGTGGGGAGATTCGAGACAGTTGTCGACCAGCCGCTGATAGGCATCGTCCCGCTTGTCGTTGATGAACGCCTGGGCCTGCTCGAACGTCGGCGGCAGGCCAAGCAGGTCGAGGTAGACTCGGCGAACCAGTGTCAGCCGATCGGCGTCCGCCGCGAAATCCAGTTTCTTCTCCTTCAACCGGGCCAGCACGAACGCATCGATCTCGGTCCGCACACGCCCTTTCCCGACGGAGACGGGAACCGGCGGCCGCGAGATCGGCTGGAAGGCCCACCACGACCGCTCCTCGGGAGTGATCCCCAGGCCCGCGCCGATCTGCTTGGGCTCTGGACGAGCCGTCTTGGCTCCCTGCCTGATCCACTCCGCGATCTTCGAGATCTCCTCGGCACTGACCCGCATGTCACCCGGCGGCATCGATCCCTCCCGAAGCCGCTTGACCAGGAAACTCTTGTCCGGAGCACCGGGCACGATGGCCGGACCTGTCTCGCCACCGGCGATCATGAAACGGGCCAGGCGGAGGTCGAGCTTGCCCTTCTTCTCCTTGATCGATCCGTGACAGTCGTAACAGTGCGACCGGAAGATCGGGCGAATATCGACTTCGAACGTCAGCGGCTTCGTCTCGGCCGCATCGGCCGGCGAGGAAACGGGCAACGCCAGGACGGCGACGGCGGCCAGGCGGATGGCAAATCGCACGGGCATGGGATTCCTGTCGAAAGGACGCAGGTCGTCCGTATCAGTCATCGTGACACAGGGGTCTATTCTAGCGGCCCGCCGCGATCACTTGAATGCGGACTCTCTCCCGGGAAGGGTCGCGGCGTCGTTTCCGAGACAGATCGGAACAAAGATCGATTGTCCCGGGGACGGTTCCGGGGTTAGGTTACTGCCTGTATGAACCCATTGCAGTCCGACCTGTCCTTGCTGTCGCGGCGGACAATGATCCAGTTGGGATCATTGGGCCTGGGAGGAGCGGCCTCGTCACTGCTGGCGGCCCCGGCAGCCAGACCTCGGCCCAACACCTCCTGCATCATGTTCTTCCTCGACGGCGGCCCGTCTCACCACGAGACGTTCGATCCCAAGCCCCAGGCCCCCCAGGCCGTTCGTGGCCAGTTCGGTGACATCGACACGGCCGTTTCCGGGTTGAGAATCTGCGATCGACTTCCACTGCTGGCCGCCCAGGCCCGCCGGTTCAGCGTCGTCCGCTCCGTGCATCACGGTAACAACAGCCACGCCCCCTCCGAACACCAGATGTTGACCGGGCGGATGGGAACCCGTGACGGCACCCAGCGAGCGGTGATCGAGACACCGTCATTCGGTTCGATCGTCTCACGTTTGCGAGGCACCCGCCGGCTAGGCATGCCGGCCTACGTCGGGATCCCGTGGAGTTTTCATCACGAGTACATCGGGTCTCCCTTCGGCGCCGCCGCCTACCTGGGATCGCGCCACGAACCGTTCGAGAGCGGCCATCTGCCGGCCTCGACCACCGCGAAATTCACGGTCCCCGTCCTCGAACTCCAGGACGGGCTCTCTCCGCCGCGTCTGCAGCAGCGGCAGAGCCTGCTCTCGGTGCTTGACCAGTTCCGGCACCAGGGACCGGCCGCCCCGGCGATCGGACAGATCCGGGACTTCACCAGGCAGGGCATGGACCTGCTGCTGCAACAACATGTCCGCGACGCATTCGACCTGTCTCGAGAAACATCCGCCATCCGTCAACAATACGGGCCTCACGAATGGGGCCAGGGCGCCCTGCTGGCCCGCCGGCTGGTCGAGGCGGGTGTCACCTTCACGTTGATCCAGTGCGGCTTGCGTCAGGACTGGGACACGCACAGCGCCAACTTCACCAACCTCGACAAGTTCCTTCCGCGACTCGACCGGGCCGTCGCCACGCTGCTGTCCGACCTGGCTGACCGCGGCATGCTCGAGAGCACCATGGTGATGGTCATCGGAGAATTCGGCCGAACACCCAAGATCAACAAGAATGCCGGGCGCGATCACTGGGGCGATTGTTTTTCGGCTCTCATGGCCGGCGGTGGCCTGACAACGGGCCAGGTCATCGGCAAAAGCGACGCGCTCGGCGGGTACCCCGTCGAGCGTCCCACTCATGCACAAGACCTCTTCGCCACGATGTACCACGTCCTGGGCATCGACCCGCACTCGATCTTCATCGACCACCAGAACCGGCCGATCCCGGTGCTGAACCACGGCACCCCGATCTCAGAACTGGTCTAGACCACCGGCATTCACCCGGGTGTGTTGCTCCGCGCGATCGTCTCGACAATAAAGATCGATTGGTTTGGAGACGATTCAGCCGTTAGACTGCACCGCATGCACCCGTTGCAGTCCGACCTGTCGTTGCTGTCGCGGCGGACAATGATCCAGTTGGGGTCATTGGGCCTGGGAGGAGCGGCCTCGTCACTGCTGGCGGCCCCGGCAGCCAGACCTCGACCCAACACCTCCTGCATCATGTTCTTCCTCGACGGCGGCCCGTCTCACCACGAGACGTTCGACCCCAAGCCCGAGGCCGCCGAGAACGTCAGGGGGCAGTTCGGGGCGATCGGGACGACCGTCCCCGGCCTGCAGATCTGCGACCGCCTGCCGCTGCTGGCCGCCCAGGCCCACAACTACAGCGTCATCCGCTCACTGCACCATGGCAACAACAGCCATGCCCCCGCCGAGCACCAGATGATGACCGGACGGATGGGCACGCGGGGCGGCACCCGCCGCGCGGTGATCGAGACGCCGTCGTTCGGATCGATCACGTCGCGTTTGTGCGGCCCCCGCCGAACCGGCATGCCGGCCTACGTGGGCATCCCCTGGAGTTTTCATCACGAGTACATCGGATCCCCCTTCGGGGCGGCCGCCTACCTGGGCTCGCGGCACGAGCCCTTCGAGAGCGGCCATCTGCCGGCGTCGACCACCCAGAAGTTCACCGTGCCGATCCTGGAGCTCCGCGACGGACTCTCCACACCACGGCTGCAGCAGCGACAGGATCTGCTGTCGCTGCTCGACCGATTCCGTGGCCAGGGCCCGGCCGCCCTCTCGATCCGGCAGACCCGAGACTTCACCAACCAGGGCATGGACCTGCTGCTGCAGCACCAGGTCCGCGACGCGTTCGACCTGTCCCGTGAAAAGCCGGGCCTCCGCGAACGCTACGGATCCCACGAGTGGGGACAAGGCGCGCTGCTGGCCCGCCGGCTGATCGAAGCCGGTGTCACCTTCACCCTGATCCAGTGCGGGCTCCGCCAGGACTGGGACACGCACAACACGGCCTTCCCCCGCCTCGAGAAGCTGCTGCCCCAGATCGACCGGGCGGTGTCCACGCTGATCGGCGACCTGGCCGACCGCGGCATGCTCGAAAAAACGATGGTGATGGTCATCGGCGAATTCGGACGCACACCCAAGGTGGGCCAGATCACCACGGGCAACCAGACGGACCAGAGCGGTCGCGACCACTGGGCCGACTGCTTCTCGGCCCTGATCACCGGCGGCGGACTGAGAACGGGCCAGGTGATCGGCCGCAGCGACTCGATCGGCGGCTATCCCGTCGATCGGCCCTCGCACGCCCAGGACCTCTTCGCGACGATGTACCACGTGCTGGGCGTCGACCCGCACACGATCTTCATCGACCACCAAAACCGGCCGATCCCGGTGCTCAACCACGGTGCCCCGATCGAAGAGCTGATCTGACCCGCCGCCGTTCAGTCGGGCGTATTGCTCCACGCGATCGTCTCCCCCGTCTCGAACCGTTCCAGCTTGAACGGTTCGATCTCGCGGGGTTTTTCGCCCGAGGTGATCGACTCGGCCATCCGTCGCCCCACCCACGGGGCTGCCGAGAAGCCGCCGCCGCTGAACCCCACGGCAAAGAACAGTCCGTCGATCTCGACGGCCTGCTCCAGGATCGGCATCTCGTCAGGGGTCACATCGTAGGTGCACGCGTAGGTCCGGTGGACGAATCCGTCCCGCATCGACGGCAACGTGATCGACAGCCCCGCGTGCATCCGCTCAACCGCACCGTACTCGGCGGTCTGCTTGTAGTCATCCGGATCGACCAACGGTCCATCCGGATCGTGGAAGTCCCGTTCCTTGCGTCCGACAAACATCTGGGCTGTCCCCTCGGGTCGCATGTAGAGACCGGCCCGCGAATCAAACAACGTGGTCCGCAGTCGCTGGCCGGAGCCCGTGGGGACATGAAAGAACGCCATCTGGGCAATGTGCGGACGGACCGGGACGTCGATCCCCAGACGAGCCAGTTGGGGTGTGCCCCAGACCGATGTCGCCACCAGCACGATCCCCGCTGACACGTTGCCGTCAGCACTCGTGACGCCTGTCACACGTCCGCCCTCCGCCACGATCTCACCGACCTCGCAACCCTCCCGAATCGACACGCCCGCGGCCGTCGCGGCCAGCCGAATCGCCTGGGTGGCCGGAGCCGGATCGACATACAGTCCTCCCGGCTCAAAGACGTGCACCCCGGCCGGATCGGCATCCAGTCCGGGCTGGATCTCGGCGGCCTCCTCGGCTGCGACAAGGCCCAATCGGCAACCGGCACTTTCGGCCACCGCCACCGTGGTCTCCACGTGAGCACGCTCGTGAGATCGAGCCACCAGCAGGTAACCGGTTCGATGGACCTCGACGGGAATCCCGTACCGCGATTCAAACGTCCCGTAGAACTCCTGGCCTTCCAGCTGGGTCGCGGCGACCGTCGGGTGCCCCACGCATCCGCGGATCACACCAGCCGCCCGCCCCGACTGCCCCGCCCCGGTGAAGTGCCGCTCGAGCACCACGACCCGGCCCGCTCCCCGCTCCTTCAGAGCCAGGGCCGTGCACAGCCCCGTCACACCTCCACCGACAATCACGACATCCGCCGTCCGGCCCATCACCTTCCCCCGCTAAGGCAGCTCGCGCCGAAAGAACTCGAGCCAGTTGAGGTGAAAGATGTTGTCGATGTCCCGGTCGTCGTAACCGCGGTCGGCCAGCAGCGAGTCGAGTTTCTGCAGGTCGGAGGTGGTGCGGAAGTCGTGTGGCATGTGGTTGGTTCCGCCGATGTCGCTGCCGATCGCCGCGTGCCGGGAATTCCCGGCCAGCTGGCAGACGTGATCGATGTGGTCGGCCACGGCCCCCATGTCCACCTCCTCGGGCCTGGAGGTCCCGTGCACCCATCCGGGCACCAGCATCCAGGCGTCGAGCACGGCACCGATCACGCCGCCGCGTTCGATCAGCCGCCCGATCTGATCGTCGCAGAGTTGCCGATCTCCGGGCACCAGGGCCTGGCAGTTGTTGTGACTGGCGATCACCGGACCGGTGAACCGGTCGAGTGATTCGTAGAAGGACTCCTCGGAGGTGTGTGACAGGTCGAGGATCATGCCCAGCCGCTCGAACTCGGCCAGCAGTTCGACCCCCTTCGCCGTCAGCGGTCCGGTGACACCCGTGCCGGCTGCGTACTGGCTGTGACCGAAGTGCGAGAGCATCACGCTTCGCAGTCCGTCCGCCCACCACAGTTCGGCCTGGGACGGTTCGACGATCGGGTCGGCACACTCCATCGCCACGATGATCCCGATCGGCAGTTCGAGTCGTTCCTCGTCGGTGGCGGTTTCCCACGTCTGCCACTGGCTGTTCATTTCTTCAGCCGAACGGATCAGACACACTTCGCCCTGCTGCTCGAGCACCCGGTAATAGGCCAGTTGCCCGTGGGCATGCGCGTAGGCCATGTGATGTGTGGCGAAGTTCAGGTCCGACCGCAGCGTCGGCCTGGCCTTGGCGGCCACCCGGGCCGCCAGGCTCGACTGGCAAATGCCGACTCCGGCACGCCGCATTTCCGGAAGGCTGTTGGCCGCACACCCTCGGCCGAACGTATCGGTCATCCCTTCTTCACGCCGGTTGATCACCTCGGCCGTCTCTGTCTGATCCCGGTTGTACGAGATCGCAAACAGGGCCAGGTCACCGTGTCCGTCGAAAATCGGTCGCATGATTGTGCCTGCATCGGGCTTCGAGACGTGCGGCGTGGTGGTCACTATTGACTATTCCCGCTCCGATCCCAAGCCCGCGAGACGATGGCGTGCTTGATCCCCGGGCCCGGTTCAGGTGAGACTGCCCATCCAGGAAATCCAGGCCCAGCGTCCTCGGTCGGCGGAACCCAACAGATGAAAAGAGCCTTCCCCTCGCTGCTGCTGTTCTCCGGCGTGGTCAGCCTGGTGACGGCCACGCCGGTCACCTCCGCCGAACCCGCCCGGACCGTCCCGTCCGGGCGATCTCGCTACCTGGTGTTGGATTCGCGGATCATCGACTCGGTCGACGGTGTCCGGCTGCAGGTGGGCACCGTGGTCAAGCATCCCGCCAATCCGTTCTTCGGCCGTGACAAGCCCTGGGAAATCAACCTCGACAACCTCTATCCCAACGTGGCCTACGACGACAAAGCCAAGCTCTACAAGTGCTGGTACCTGGCCTGGGGCAGCGGGCATTTCGATGGCCTGTGCTACGCCCAGTCCACCGACGGGGTGAAGTGGCACAAGCCGGAACTGGGACTGGTCGAGTTCAAGGGGTCCAGGAAGAACAACCTCGTGATCGGCAGCGGCGGCCACGGCCGCGGTGTCAGGCTCGACCACCACGAACAGGACCCGGCCAGGCGATTCAAGATGTTCTTCTGGAAGATCAACAACACCACCTGGAAAATGGCCTCCCGGTTTTCGGCCGACGGCATCCACTGGTCGGCCCCGAGCATTTCCACGCGGACCCCTCGCGGCGACACCCACAACAACGCCTTCTGGGCTCCGACCCTCGGCAAGTACGTCGGCATCACCCGCAGCTGGCGTGACGGGGAGCGGATGGTGGAACGCATGGAGAGTCCCGACCATCTGCGATGGTCTCAACCGGCCACCGTCTTCCGCGGCAGCAAGCAGCGTCAGCTCTACTCGATGCCGGTCTTCCACCACGCCGGCATCTACATCGGGCTGGCGACGATCCTCCAATACGACCGGGGGAGCCGGGTCCAGACCGAACTGGCCTGGAGCCCCGACACGGTCCACTGGCATCACATCCAGCCCGGCACGCCGTTGATCCCCTGCTCGACCAAAAAGGGCGACTACGACTGGGGAATGACCTACCCGGCGGTGGCCCCGATCATCAACGACCGCGAAATCCGTCTCTACTACGGCGGTGGACCCGATCCCCATCTCGAAAAGTACGACTCGAGCCTGTGCCTGGCCACGCTCCGTCCCGACGGGTTCGCCGGCTACGCCACCACCGAAAAGAACCGGCCCGGAACGGTGACGACCAAGCCGGTCACGGGCCCGGCGGACCACCTGCGAATCAGTGCCGACGCCAGGGCCGGAAGCGTGCGGGTCGAACTGGTCAGCCGCGCCGGCCGGACGCTCGCCCGGTCCCACCCCATCACCGGAGACGTGACCGACAGAACGGTCTCATGGCCAGACGACTTCGATCCGAAGACGCTCGACAAGACACCGCTGCTGCTGCGTTTCCTCCTGGAGAACGCCACGCTCTACTCCTTCAGTTTCCCCTCAGCCGACGACCCGCCGGCGATGCGGGTGCTGACGACCCCCACGGGGACCCGGTTTGGCCTGTTCGGGACCAAACCCAAACGGCCGTCCCCCACGTTCTTCGTCTTCGCCACTTCGGTCGAAGACATGGCCAAGTCCCTGATCTACACCACGACCGGACGGCAACTGGCAAAACACGGGTGGCTCTATGTCACGCTCGATCCGCCCTGTCATGGACGCGACCGCAAACCGAACGAGCCTTCCGCCCTGTCCGGCTGGGCCCATCGGGTCAAAACGGGCCAGGATCCCGTAAAGCCGTTCACTGAACGCTGCCGCGACGTGCTCGAATGGCTCGTCTCGAACAGGTACACCGACCCCAAACAGGTGGCCGCGGGCGGCACCTCCCGGGGCGGCTTCTGTGCCCTGCACCTGGCGGCCGCTGAACCGCGAGTGCGAACGGTTGTTTGTGTTTCACCCGTCACCGATCTGCGGGCGCTCAGAGAATTCCAGGGGGTCACGGCAGAACAGGCCCGCCCCTACGACGCCTCGTCCCTGGCGACCAGGCTGGCCGGCCGCCACATCTGGATCAGCATCGGCAACTCCGACCAGCGAGTCAGCACCGACAGTTGCATGGCCACCGTCCGCGATTTCGTCCGGGCCGCCGTCAAGGCATCCCCCACGGCTCCGGTTCCGATCGAACTGATCATCGGGCCGAGCCTGGGTCACAGTGCCATCGACAACGCCTACGGGATGGCGGCCGAATTCGTGTTGAAACACTCGAGGCCAGCCAGGCAGCCGAAACTCGACGACTAACGGATCTTGCCCAGATCCGAGAGGAAACGGACCAGGTCGAGAAGTTGCACGCGAGAGAGCACGGCGGTCAGGCCGGCGGGCATCACGCTGCCGGTGACCTTCTTCACCTCGATGCTCTCCTTCTTGATCGTTACCAGTTTTCGGGTCGCCAGGTCCTGCAGCACCAGGTCACCGGTTGCCTGGCTGTCCTTGGTCTTCCGCTGGTACCCCTGGTGGATCTTGCCGTCCGCGGTGACCACCTGGACCACCGAAAATCCCTCCTTGACCTGCCTGTTGGGCCACAACAATTCTTCGGCAATCCGCTCGGGCGACAACGTCGTCCCGATCGCCGTCAGGTCGGGCCCGATCGTGCCACCGCTGCCGCCCACCTTGTGACACGACACGCAGGCCAGGTTCTTGAACAACACGCCGCCGCGTGCCACGTCACCCGACTTGGCCGCGTCTCCGACCAGCCGCTTGACGAACTGCTCGTTGTAATCGGGAGCCTTGGCCGATGCACCCAGCGCGGTGTTGAACGCCCCGAGCAGCTCCCGATCCGAGTGACCGGTCGAGAACAGTGATCTCAACAACTGACGGGCCGTTTCCGGCTTCAGTTTTCGCGACTTCATGGCCGCAGCCAGCGACTGGGCACCACCGGTCCGGTTCACGAACGCAGCCAGCGTGGCCGTGGTGTCGTCGGCTGCCAGCTTCTCGCCGTCAAACAACTCGGCCGCCCGCCGGGCCGCCAGTTGGAGATCGATCGAGACCAGTGAGCGTACGGCTGCCGACCGCAACGGAGCCGGATGCGGAGCCGTGGTGAATTTTTCGAGCACCCCGCGACCGGCGGGCACTTTCAATGCGACCAGGGCTCCGAACGCGGCTTCCCGCACCGTCACCGGAAGTCGATCATTGCCCGCTGCGGCCAGGATGGCGTCTCCGGTGCGGGTCACGTTCCAGAGACCCGCCAGTTCCAGCGAACGGGCCTGCACCTGGGCATGGTCCGTGGCGATCAAACCTCCCAGCAAAGCGACCAGGTCTCCCGCCGGCCGCACCTTGCGGAACCGAGTCACCTCGATCAATCGGCCCAACGCTTCGGCATGAAGTGCCGCGTCGTAGCGTCCATCTCGAGTGAATCGCTTCTCATCGAGCCCGTACGCCCGGAGGTCATCGGGACCACCGACGGCCAATACGGCCGAGATCGCAGCCGACCTGGTCGCCCGATCGAGATCTTCGCCATCGAGCAACCGCTTCAGGCTTGCCAGGGCATCACGGCCACCGACTTCGTTCAACACGGCCGCCAAATGGCCGGGCTGTTGGAACGCGACCTGCCCCTTGCGGAAGGCGGGCATCCAGTGAGGCACCAGGTGATGCACCGCCTGCTTGAAGGCGTAGTCGATCCACCCGTCTTTCGGCTTGTCGACCACGCGAGCAACCACCTCGATCGACCGCGGCGACGGAATCGCCGCACAGGCCATCACCGCCTCCATCCGCACCTGGGGATGCTCATCGACCACCCTCAGAGCCAATCTCCCCAGCGGATCATCCAGGCGATCGTGCCACCGTCCGACCACGCGAGCCGCATAGGCCCGGGCACGATGGTCCCTGGCCTGCAGCAGACGATCGAGCAATCCGGGCCGGACGACTTCGAGTGTCTCGAACGCGCCCAACGCCTCGAACAGATGATGCTCGTAACGGGGGTCCTTGGGATCCAGCGTCCGAATCCAGTCATCCAGTGCCTCGACACTTCCGTCCGGGTTCCTGGTCGTCAGCGCCCGCTTGGCCTGGTAACGCGTCCAGTGTTCGGGTGACTTCAGTTCCTCGAGCACCCCGGCGATCGGTGCCCTGGCCAGGTTGGGAACCTTGGGAATCGACCGGGCCGACTCGGTGTGGACCAGCCGCCAGATTCTCCCGTGTGCCTTGTCTCGTGCCGGATCGCGATAGGCGTCGTCCTGGTGGCATGTCACCGGGTTGTACCAGTCGACGATGTAGATCGCCCCGTCGGGCCCCTGCTTGACGTCAACCGGGCGGAAGTTGCGGTGCCTCGACTGCAGGAGCGGCTCCCGCCATTGCAGGGAGAACCCGCCGCCGTCCTCACGAACCGAAAAACGCTTGACGCGGTTGGGCTTGAAGTCACCGATCACGAAATCGCCCCGCATCGACTCGGGCACACCACGGCCGTCCAGGTACCCGATCCCGCAGTAGCCGCCCGGATTGCCGATGCGTCGGAGCTTCAACTGGTGAGTTGTCGGCACCTGCCCGGGCGACAGGAAGGTCACACCACCGGCCCCGTCGATGCTGAAGATCTGTCCCCAGCCGTTGAAGGCCACACCCCACGGGTTGCCGGGTCCCATGCAGGCATCCAGCAGTGGATCCAGTTGCAGCCGCCGCGGCCTGAGCCGGTAGAAGCCGGCCTGAAACAGGTTGCTCGATCCCCAGGGCGTCTCGACCCGCGACTCGCACCCGTCTCCCTGTCCGAAATACAGTTCGCCACCGGGGCTCCAGATGAACGAATTGATCGTCTGGTGCGAGTCTCCGTTGCCGAACCCGCCCAGCACCACGCGACGCCGGTCGGCCCGACCATCGTCGTCGGTATCCTCCAGAAACAGGATCTCGGTGTTCTGGCCGACATAGATCCCGCCGTCTCCCCACTCGATCCCCGTCGGAATGTTCAGTCCCTGGGCGAACATGGTCGACTTGTCCGCCGCACCGTCGCCGTCGGTGTCTTCGAGCCGGATGATCTTGTCGTTGGGCAGGTCGCCGGGAAACACGTGGGGGTAGGTGGTGGTCACGGCCACGTACATGCGACCGGCCGGATCCCATCGAATGGCAATCGGCGAGGTCAGCCCGTGCTTGTCGGAGGCGAACAGGTTGACCTGGAACCCCTTCGGGACGGCGAACGACGCGAGTTCGGCCTTGATGTTGGCCTGCGGGGCCGCGTGCAGCACCTCGGGCCTCGGCCGATTGTTGCCGGGGTCCTGCTTGCCGTCGGCAACCGTCCAGACACGCTGCTCGGCCCGATCGATCAACGGCAACAGCTTCTTCCACTCCTCGCGGAACGGAATGTAGTCGGCCCCGCCCCGGGTGAACTGCCGCCGCGAGTCGTCACCGTAGAGCAGCTTCCAGTTGGCCGGTCGCCAGTAGTCGTACCACAGGCGGTGCTTTTCGATGACCGCACGCCGGAGAGGCTCCAGGATCTTCTTCCCGGGAAACTCGACGCCCAACTGTCCGAGAATCGCATGGGCGACGTAAGCCTGGGCGGCCGGCGTGATGTGCATTCCGTTGTCGGTCAGTCCGTTGCGGGACCTGGTGAACAGGTCGACCAGGACCAGCCCGCGGTCGGCAGCGAGTTTCGAGATGGCCTCCACGTACAACGCCAGGTCGGCGTTTCTCATCGACAGGTCGGGAATTGCCCGAGTGGGTGGCTCTTCGAAAGGCGACGGGGTGACCAGCACGATCAGCCGGGCCTGCTTCTGCCACGACGCGATCAGTTCGCCGTAGGCCCTGGTGAACCGCTCGAGTCCGCCGCGGCCCGACAGGGATTCGAGCTGGCCGAACTGCGCAATGACAACCGTCGTACCGACCCGTCGAAACTGCTCGTCACGTTTCCCGAATCCATCAGGCCGCCAGCGTTCGATCACGGTCCCCAGCCGAAAGACCGTGTCGGCCTCCCACGCCAGGTCCCGGAACTTCGGACGAGACGATGCAAACGCCCGGGTCAGCGCGGCTTCGAGGTGACCGGACTGCTGCAGGCGGACCATGTTGGTGCCGCCGGTCACCACGACCACGTCTCCCTTCTCCAGAGAAAACCGATCGGCCGCCCCGAGCGAACCCGTAGAGAGGAGAACGGCCACACACCAGAGCAGCCCTCTTGTCCATCCGGTGATTTGAACACCCATCGACACATCCCCGATCACCTTGATTGGACTCACTATGCAGGAAAACGTCTGCTCCTTCCATCGCATCCGCCGTCGAAACACCAGAGCCAGCCCGCTGCCGGTGATGTCATCGGCCCGAACCGAGTCGACTGGCCCCGGTTCGCATGTGTGCTGCAGACAGGTTAGGCTCGGGACGCGATCACCGACATGTCCGCCGCCTCACGACAAGCAGGTACACCGATGCTCACGGGTCTCACCCTTCCTCGTCGGCTCTGCCTTCACCTGGTCGCCGCCGGTGTCGTAATTTCGTTCGCCGCGAATCCGGTTGCCGTCGCCCAAACCAAACCGGTCCCCGCCGAGCCGATCCTGCTCTCTCACCGGGGACTGGTTCGCCACGCGCCCGAGAACACGCTGCCGGCCTTCGAGGCGGCGATCGCGCTGGGCGAGTCGATCGAACTGGACGTCTACCAGACCAGGGATGGGCAACTGGTCGTGATCCACGACAACACGGTCGATCGCACGACCAACGGCACCGGCAAGATCGGTGATCTGACGCTGGCCCAGATCCGGAAACTCGATGCCGGCAGTTGGTTCCATCCGAGGTTTCGCGGCTTGAAGGTGCCGACACTCGACGAGGCTTTCGGTCTCATCAAGCGGCGACAACGCACCCCGATCACGATCGCGCTGAACATGAAGGTGATCTCACCGGGCATCGAGGCGAAGATCGTGCAAGTGGTCAAGAGATACGACCTGTTCGACCAGTTGTTCGCCTTCGGTCAGCCTGCCGAATCGAGCCGGCGTTTCAAGGCAGCCAATCGGAAACTGCGAACCACGATCGTGAAGATCTACGATTCGAAGCAGTTCGCCACCGCGTTGAAGGACCCCCTGGCCGATTGTCTCTGGGTCGGCTACGTCCCCGGTCGCGAGGAAATGGAACAGGCCCACAGGTTGAAGAAACAGGTCTGGCTGAGCCTGTATATCGGCGACCGTCGCCCCGATATCTGGGACCGGGCACGAGCCAGCGGTATGGACGGCATCTGCACCGACTGGCCACTGGAATGTCGTCTGCACTGGCGAACCACCAAGTGACCGAGTCGGCAGCGGCTCCGGAGCAGCGTGATCACCGGCCCCAAGCAGCATCGACGTCCCCGCTGGTTGTTCCTGCTGATACTGCTGGGGGCCATCGAGGGAACCGCCTGGCTGGCCGACTCGATCTGGGAATTCCGACGACGATTGCTGGTCGGTTACCGCCAACAGGCCATAGACCACGAGATGCAGACATCGCCGTCGGTCCAACCGGCCGCCTCGCCCTTCACCTCTCCAGCCGACCTCCACAACGACGACCCGCGGCTGTTTGTCCGTCCGCATCGTGACCTGCCCGGGACGAGTGCCGAATTGGTCGTCGGCGGCCGTGTGATTCCCGACGCGCGGCACGCGACCGAACAGGAGCCTCTGTCGGCCGATGCCGAAATCGCCACATCCGGCAAACAGGTCTTCATCCTCGGCGGCTCGGCTGCCTACGGGTATCCCTACAACGAAAGTGACTCGCTGTCCGGACAACTTCGCCGGCTTCTGAATCGACCACCCGCCGCCGGATCGAGAATCGAGTTTTCGGCTGTCCGGGTCCACAACACCGCCTACCCCGGCTGGAATTCTCATGACCTCGTCCCCATCGCCAACAAGATCGCCGGCGACTTCCAACCCGACGTCGTCATCGTCTTCGCCGGAAACAACGAGTGGGTCCACTGGCGAACCGCGACCTGCCTCCGCCCCGGCGACAGCACCGACCGGGCCAGGCCAACGCAACATGGTCCCTCAGACGCACCGACCGGCAACGCCGCGCGGCACATCCTGACTCACCTGGCCCACAGCCGGAGCCTGTCAGGAATCCAGTACCTCGTCTTCCGATGGCAGCGGCGACGGTCACTCGACTCGGCCCGTGACGCACACTTGGCGAAGTTCGAATCGACATTTCGACTGCACGTCGAATTGACCGGATTCACCTACGCACTCAGGCACCCCGAAGACCTTCGACGGTTCGATCCGCAACTCTGGAAGAACGCCAAGCGAAGATATCTCGATGAGTTCCGTCGCAACCTGGTCGAGATCGCACGCATTCTGAAGAGTTCCCGAGTGGTCCTGGTCACCGTGCCGTTCAACTACAGACTCGCTCCGGCCTGGAACCACCGTCAGCCACTGGTATCGGATCCCGATCGAGAGGGTTCGATTCGCCGGGCCATCGTCCTGGCCACCACGTTCCTTGGTGATTCGCTGCCGGCTCGAGCGTTGGAATCGCTGCAGGCGGCCGAACAACCGGACTGTGAGTCGCCAATCCTCCACTACCTGAAAGGCGAATGCCTGGTCGAGCTGAATCGGCCCGGCGAGGCGGAAAATGCGTTCGCTCTGTGTCGCGAACAGATGGTGGGGCACCTCGGTGGCCGATTGAGTATCAACAGTGAGATCCGACGTGCGGCCGAGGATGCCGGGTGTGAGTTGCTGGATGCCCGCGCGTTGTTCGACCGGGTGCAGAATGAACGCGGCGGACATTTCAACCGCGACCTGATTCACGATGACTGCCATCCGACCCCGTTGGGACACCGTCACCTGGCCATTGCCATTCGCGACTTGCTGGCGTCGGTGGCCCGCTGACTCGGATTGACGATTCACTGAACGACAGGACTTGGTAAACTGGTCCCATCGTTTCGTTTCCTCTGCCGGTCGAAGCCACGATGACCCGACATCCGATTTCTCCCTGGCAGCACGCACCGGTCTCACGGCGCACAGCCGTGCAAGCTGGTGCCCTGGGCTTGATGGGCCTGGGCACCAACCACCTGCAGGCGTTGCAGGCTGCCGATTCGCAACAGGTCGCTCCCGGCGGCGGTTCGGCCAAGACGGTCCTCTACATCTTTCTCTCCGGGGGACTGGCCCAGCAGGACAGCTTCGACCTGAAGCCCGACGCCCCCGACGGCATTCGCGGCGAGTTCAATCCGATTCAGACCGCCTCACCGGGTGTGCACATCTGTGAGCACCTCCCGGGCCTGGCTCAGCGCAGCCGCCACTGGGGACTGGTTCGTTCACTGACTCACCGCACCAACGGACACACGCTGGGTCACTACTTCATGTTGACCGGCCGCTCGGGCGCGACCCCCGGATTCAAGGGCGACCGTGTTCCCCGACCAACCGATTTCCCGTCAATCATGTCGGTGGCCGGCTACTCGCTGCCGCCGCAGCGAAACAACCTGCCGCCGGCCATCGTGCTTCCCGAACGACTGATCCACTGGCAGGGTGGCACGATCCCCGGGATCTACGGTGGACTGATGGGGGCTCAGCGGGACCCGTACTTCATCGAGGCCTTGCCCTACGGCAACCCGCTCTGGCGTGGAGCCGTCCCCGGCTTCTCGATTTCCGATTCCACCCGGAATCCTCCCAAGAGTCCCGACGCCCGAGTGTTCCAGGCTCCCAGCCTGAAGTTGCCGGCCGGCCTGACACGCGGACGTCTTGACGCGCGGCGGACCCTGCTGAACACGCTCGACGACCAGCGCCGCAAGCTGGCCGATTCGGCCGAGGCCCAGTCGTACGACCGCGAACGCGAGTCGGCGATCTCGCTGTTGACCAATCCCAGGATCCGCAACGCCTTTGACGTGACCCACGCCGACGCGAAGACCCAGGAACGGTACGGGGCCAACAGTTTCGGGTGGTCACTGCTGATGGCTTACCGATTGACCGAGGCCGGTGTGCCGCTGATCCAGGTCAACCTGGGCAACAACGAAACCTGGGACACTCACGGTGAGGCATTCTCCCGGTTCAAGAACCAGCTCTTCCCTCCGACCGACCGGGCGCTGTGTGCCCTGCTCGACGATCTCGAGGACAGCGGCCTGCTCGAGTCGACGATGATCGTGATGGCCGGCGAGTTCGGTCGCACACCGAAGCTCTCGACTCTCGAGAAGGTCTTCTACAAGCCGGGCCGTGACCACTGGGGAGCGGTGCAGACGGCGTTCTTCGCCGGTGGTGGCGTCAAGGGTGGCACCGTCGTCGGCAGTTCCGACTCCATCGCCGGCTACCCGGCCTCCTCGCTGATGAAACCCGAGAACATGGCCGCGACGATGTACCACGCGCTGGGCATCCCGCACACCGCCGCATGGAAGGACGAACTCGAACGTCCTCACCACATCTACCACGGCGACCCGATCTACGAACTGCTCGGATGAGTTGGCAGTCGCCCGCGGCGGTGCTCCACGATCTTGCCGCCCCGGTCGTTGATCCGACGTGGCACCGGTTGCATGCCAGGAAAGAGCACCCGTGAAGTTCCTTCTCACCTGCACCCTGCTGTGTGTCGTCACCAACACCGCCGACGGTGCGGACGCGTCGGGCACCGTCAAGGTGCCCTGTCCCGCAGCCGCTGCCAGTGGTGAACCCAACCTGCTGCGAGGATCCGACGGCCGGTTGTACCTGAGTTGGATCGAACGAGGACCGGGGCGGATGGCCACCCTGAAGTTCTCGTCCTGGAACACGGATGGCTGGTCGATGCCGAGACCGATCGCCGCCGGGGACAACTGGTTCGTCAACTGGGCCGACTTCCCGTCACTGTGTGCGTTGCCTGACGGGACACTGGTTGCCCACTGGCTGCAGAAAAGCTCGGCGGGGACCTACTCCTACGACGTCAAGCTGAGCCTCTCGCACAACCGGGGCCGATCCTGGTCGAAGGCCGTCTCACCGCACCGTGACGGCACTCCCACCGAACACGGCTTCGTGTCGATCGTCCCGGTGGACAAGAATACTTTCGGCGTGTTCTGGCTCGATGGGCGGAAGATGGTCGTCAAGGGGGGTGAGATGGCACTGCGGTACTGCACGCTGGCACGAGACGGTCGGCTGGGTACCGAACGGGTGGTGGATCCGCGGGTCTGCGAGTGCTGCCAGACGGGCGCGGTGGTCCTGGACAGCGGGAACCCGTTCGTGGTGTTTCGAGACCGACTGGCGGGCGAGGTCCGCGACATCTCGTCATCGCTACTCGAGGGCGGTCGCGTGCGACGCTCGCAACGGGTTCACGCCGACAACTGGGTCATCGAAGGATGCCCGGTCAACGGTCCGTCGGTGGACACCCACCGCGGGTCGGTCGCGGTCGCATGGTTCACCGATGTCAAGAAACACCCGGAGGTCCGAGTCCGCTTCTCGGACGACTCGGCAAAGACATTCGGAAAGACAATTCGCGTGGACGACGGCGCGTCGGCCGGACGTGTCGACATCGTGCTGGTCGACGCGGACACCGCCGCCGTGTCGTGGCTGAAGGTCGACGACAAGTCCGCCGAAATCCGCTGGCGGGTGGTTCACCGCGACGGAACCACGATGCCGTCGCGGAGACTGGCTCGGACCCTGGCAAGCCGCTCGTCGGGATTCCCTCGCATGGAACGCCTCGGCAACGACCTGTTCTTCGCCTGGACCGAAGCCGGCAAGCCATCCCGTGTGCGAACCGCACGCTGGAAGCGTTAGCCGCCGCGGGCGGATCCCGAGCCGGGAGCACGTGGTCGCTGCCGTCACCGGTTTCAGACTTCGGCGAGCTTCGCCGTCGAATCTCCGAACGCCTTCATCCGCACGCCGCACTTTTCCATCAACGAGAGGTACAGGCTGCACATCTTGCGGTTGGGCTTCCCGTGGTAATCGAGCACCCGACCGGTCTCGAGCTTTCCACCGCCACCGCCCAGCAACACCACCGGCAACTGGGTCGCGTCGTGGATCCCCGACATCATGCTCGAACACATCATCAACATCGAGTTGTCCAGCGCGGTCCGTTCGCCCTCCTGGATCGCATCCAGCTTTCGAGCGATGTAGGCGAACTGCTCCATGAAGAAGTGGTTCACCTTCAGCCAGTCCGGGGACTGCTTGCCGCGATCCGAATGCGACAGTTCGTGGTGCCCCACCTCGACGCCCAGGTGCGGGAACTGCAGGTAGCTGTGGTCGTTGTTGAGCTTCAGCGTGCAGACCCGCGTCATGTCGGTCTGGAAGGCCAGCACGACGATGTCGCACATCAACTTCGCGTGGTCGGCGAGGTTCTGGGGAATGCCCTCGGGAGGCCGCGGGATGTTCGGCTTGTCCAGCGTCGGCCGCCAGCCCTGCAGTTCACCCTTCTGGCCCGCCCGGCTGATCTGCTGCTCGACCTCGCGGACCGAGTTCAGGTACTCGTCCAGCTTCTGGCGATCCCGGCGGCTGACTTTCCGGCGGAACCGGGAAGCCTCGCCGAGCACCGCATCCAGCACGCTCTGCTCGCCCTTCTGCACCCGGTTCTTGAACAGACGATCGAACGCCAGGGCCGGATAGAGTTCCAGCGGCGTGGGTGTGGTGGGCGAGCTCCACGAGATGTGCGAGCTGTAGAGCATCGAGTAGTTCTTGTGGATCCCCGGGTTGGATCGCTCGCATCCCAGCACCAGGCTCGGCACCCGCGTCGATCGTCCGTATTGCTGGGCAATGACCTGGTCGAAACTCGTGCCGCTGACGATGTCGCCACCTGGGGCGAGTGGCGCACCGGAGAGGATGTTGCCCGTCTGAGAACTGTGAATGTTGCCCTTCAGCGCCTGCTCGTTGTACAGCCCCCCCACGAACGTCATCTTCTCGCGGAATTCGGCGACGGGCTCGAGAACCTTGCCCAGTTCGATCTTCGAACCGGCACCCTTGGCCCACCAGTGGCCGGCGTGAAACCCGTTGCCGGCAAACAAGACGCCCAGCCTCACGGGAGCCTGGCTGCCCGGCTTGGAGCTCTTGGCCGGCTCGTCGCCCCACACCGGCAGAGACTCCATCCACGGCAGCGCCATCGTCACACCGGCGCCCCGCAGCCATGTTCGACGAGAGAAATGATGTGTCATCGGATACCTCGGCCAGAATCTCTTATCGGTCAATTCATCGGGACGTGGCGGCCGGTGTCCCACGGATCATCCGAAATTGCCGACTCAGGACGATTGTCTCCACGGCCACCGAAAAACGAAAGCCCGTCCTGGCCAGTCGTCTCAGCATTTCATCGACAAGCGGTCGATCCGACAACTGCAATTCCCGTCCCAGGGAGTAACCCAGCAGTTTCCGGCAGAATTGTCTCAGGAACTGATCACGACGCCGTTCCAGCAGGTAGTCTCGCAGCCCGGACAGGCCCTCGATCCGGGTCCCGTCCGGCAGTGTCGTCTTGGTGTCGATCGCCACGCCTCCCTCGCTCTTCTGGCGGCGGCGACCGATGGCGTTGAAGTGCTCGAGCGCAAAACCGAACGGGTCGATCCTCGAGTGACACTTCGCGCAGGCCGGGTCCTTACTGTGACGTTCGATCAACTGCCGCTCGGTCAGCCCCTTGGGCACTTCGTCAGCCAGTTGTGGCACGTTCTTCGGCGGCCGCGGCAGCTTCTCACCCAGCAGCACCTCGCTGACCCAGTTGCCTCGCAGAATCGGACTCGTTCGGCTGGCCCCGGACTGCTTGGCCAGCGTCGACGCGAACCCCAGGATGCCCCCGCGTCCGCGCTGCCGCATGCCGTCGACTCGCCGCCACTGTTTCCCCTTGACGCCCGGGATCTCGTAGAACCGGCCGAGCCGATCGTTGACGAAGGTGTGGTCGGCATCGAGCAGACTCAGCAGCGAGCGGTCGTGTTGAAACAGGTCGGCGAAGAACCGGATCGCTTCTTCGTGCATGTCACCGCGCAGGCCACGAAACTCGGGAAACCGCTTGCCGCTTTTTTGTTCGAGCGAGAAGTCCTGCACGTGAATCCACTGGCAGGCAAACTCGGTCGCCAGCCGTTTCACACGATCGTCCTTGAGCATGCGGTGGGTCTGCCGCAGCAGTTCCTCGATACCGCCTTGCCCGCCGTCCTGAGACGGCCCGTCGGTCAGCGAGCCGGCCACGGCGGCGCGACGGAGTGCCGCATCGGGCATCGAGGACCAGAGGAAATAGCTGAGCCGATTGGCGAGTTCCCAGTCGGTGACCGCCGCGAACTTCTTCCCGGTAGGCGCTTCCTCGAGTCGGTACAGGAAGGAGGACGCGACCAGCACACGGGCCAGCGTCATGCGGAAGGCCTCCTCGTGCGGCAACCCCAGCGTCCGCAACCGGCAATAGAGCCCCCGCAAGTCGGCCTCTTCCGCCGCGGCCAGCGGTCGCCGCCAGGCCCGGGCGGCCAGCGGGATCAGTGCGTTCAGATGGACCGGCTCGCTCTTGACCAGGCTCTGGCGAAACACGGCGGCCCGTTGCTTGAACGTCTTTTCGAGTCCCTCGAAGACCCCCTCCTGCGGATGATCGATCGTGGTCTCCAGCAGCGAATCAAGCACGTCGACCATCCGGAACGGCTCGCGACTGACGCAACGCAGCTCGTCCCACAACTGGTCGAGCCGGGCCTGCTGGGACTTGTCGAGCATCAGTCGCGCCAGGTGGTCGTCCTCGCGATAGAACAGCGTCAGCGTCAGCGGTTCGTCAACCGGCACGATCTGCGAGTAGCACAGAGCCGCCGGGAACAGGCGACGATGGTCGTTCAGAGCCGTTTCGAACCGGCGTCGGACTTTGCTCTTCGGCGCGACAAGAATCGGGTTACGGTAAGAGACCACCCGCTCGTCGGCGCCGATGTTGACTCGTGAAAGTGTCACCTTCACCTCGCTGGGCCGCAGGCCGGGCGTGAGCTTCGGCGTGCCGACGACGAGATCGACCTGCACGCTCCCCTCACCGCCGGTCTTCGGATGCAGCACCGCAGTCGTCACCAGTTCCCGCCCGCCCGCGATCTTCAACGGCAGCCGGACAGTGAACCGTGAGGGAGCACGCACGCAGAGCGAGGACGCATCGATCGCTGTCCCGTCAGGATGCTTGCCGAAGTGGGATGCCTGCTCGCTGTCGGCGGACTTGAGCACGTCCCGCAACAGGAGGTCCGGCTTCCCCTTGACGACCAGACGAGGCTTCTGCCAGACGACGTCGTCGTGCTGGTTGCCGTCTCCCGCGGCCGTCGCGACCAGCGAAATCACAACCACCTTGGCCGGTTGGTCCTTGGCCGGTTGGTCCTTGGCCGGTTGGTCCTTGGCCGGTTGGTCCTTGGCCGGTTGGTCCTTGGCCGGTTTCGGTTTGGATTTGTCCTTCGGGTCCGGCTTGACGGCTGGGATCTTCAACCGCAATTCCTGTTCAGCCAGCAGCGGACTGACCTTCTCGAGCCACCGCGAACGGCTGCCCTTTCTGCCCAGCAGCCCGATCGAGCTGAACGTCCACAGGCCCCTCTGCCAGGCGATGACGTTGGAGGCCAGCTTGGCGGCATCCTGCGGCTTGGCCGTTCGCCAGCGGGCACGCAGGTCGTCCAAGAGCAGCGATCGGTCATCGTCATTGAGCCGCGACCAGAGCAGGCCCAGGTATTTGGCATTCAGACCCCGCCGCGCGGCCACGTCGGCGATCGCCTTGCTTCCCTTCGCGAGCGACTTCCGTTCGGCCAGCGTCGCGGCGAGGTACTTCTCCAGCGGCAGCAGTCCGGCGTTCCCGAGGTGAGCCAGTCGCTCGTAACCCTTGTACGGCGTGCCGAGTCGCTTGATCGTCGCGTGCTGCCGGTAGAACGCGCGGATTTTTTCGAGCCACTCGTCGGTCCAATCGCGGCGGCTGTTGCCCGGCGAGAAGTCGACGCGAGTCGGCAGCAACACCGCGTGCCCGGCGATCTCGTGGCCGGCATCGAGGTATTTTCTCAAGAGGGCCGGCGACATGACCAGCGAGTTGCCGGTGTTGGTGAAGCCCTCGCCCCCGGCGCCCTCGGACGGAAACTCGCGAGCCGGGTCGAGGTCGACGCCGGTCAGGTCGCGGATCGTGTAGGTGTACTCGGCGTTGTTGAGCCGCCGCAGGACGACCGGCCCGGGATCCCCGGCCCGGGCCAGCGCCTCAGCATACAGATACCGTTCCACCCAAGTCCGGAGCGTCTTGCGTTGGGCGGCAGTCGGCTGAGCCGACTTCTTCGGTGGCATTTCACCGTTGTCGAGCATCTCGACCACCTTCAGCCACGACTTGGTCCCCTTGCGGACCGCAGCAAAGGTCGTGAACTGTTCGAAATCCAACTCGCCGGTCTTCTTCTTCGTCGAGTGGCAGCCCAGGCAGTAGCGGCTCAGCAATGGCCGAATCGACTTCTTGAACTCGGCATCGAGCCTGGCGAACGGCACGGCATCCCTGGCAACCGATCGATTCGGTACCGGCAGGTCCGACACCACCAGCACGGCAACGACGATTGCGATGATCAGTCGTCGGCAACCTCGGCCAACAGGCCAAACGGAGAACTTCATGGCACTCGCTCCTACCTCATCCGCATCACGCCGGGAAACAGCGGCCGCCGGACAAGCCGACCGTCATCCTACCGCAGTGTGATTGCCGAGACATCCACAAACGTCCAATGTCTCGCCCCTCGTTGCTGTTGCCGCCTACGGAAGCTCTATACGCTGACGACCCCGTACCAGAGAGAAGAAACCCATGCCGATCAACAGACGACGATTCCTGGGCGGCGGTGTCGCTGCCGCGGTAACGGTTCACGCTGCCTCGGCACGGCCGGCCTCCGACAAGCCCAAGCCGGTCTACGCGATGGGCTCGAGGCGGGAACTGTTCGTCGACGATTTTCTTGTCGAACGCACCAGCGGAGAGTTGTCCTACCAGTTGCATCACCCCATCGCCCGGGAGCAGGTGATCC
>CAUZRQ010000059.1:0-30802 GCA_963582065.1 Planctomycetota bacterium
GCAAGGCACGTACGCGATTGTCTTCAGGTGTCGAGCCTGGTGGGAGATGCCGGTCGAGGAACTTCTGGTTGGCCAGCGAGAGGTAGAGGCTCTCGGTGCCGTGAGCCACGAACGATGTGAGTGAAACGTGTTCGACGAAGCTGGTCTGTACGCGTGCGATCAAGTCGTCGAACAACGACAACGCGTCGCGTTCGGGGATCGTCAGCAACTGCTTTCGAAAGCTGCGGTCGGCGTAGCGGTGCAGAATGCCGCACTGAATCCGGGAACGCCGCAGGCCGTACTTGATCTCCTGGATGTCGGGCCACTGTTCCGACGCGGTCTGGTAGTGAGCCAGTGCGTCAGACCAGCGACGTTTGACCTCCAGTTGTCGTCCGGTCTTGATGGCCGACTGCTGTTTGGACGGAGACTGGGCGGCTACTGATGTGGTGACAAGCAGCGCCAGCGTGGCCAGCCAGAGGGTGGCTGGAAGCAGGCGGTTGAATCGAAGGGGCCCGGGGCCCGCTGCGGGTCTCATGATGTCGCCTCTCTCCCCACCGTCCGTCGGCGTCGTCGGCCACAAATGCCGTCGATAAAAGGAGAGTAGGCCACGTTCCAGACGTGAGCAAATTGTGGAGAAACAACGTGCGCGGCGCAGTCGCTACGGTTGATGCATCCGGAAAAGAGGGGGCCGATCGTGTCGACGATGGCGGTCGGCCGGGCGGAGCGAGGCAGAAATCAGTTGGCACCAAGTGCCGAATGCAGTCGACGGAGCTTGCCGGGAAACACCGGGAACGCCGATTCGGGAGGTTCGAGCTCCGGATGCCACATTTTCTCCCACTCGTAGCTGTACCACCCGTCGTATCCGCCGTCTTTGAGCAGTGCCAGGCAGTCGAGGATCGGGAAATCTCCTCCCCCGAAAAGCACGTAGTCCGCGTGCCGATGTCCGCTCATCAACGCGTGGGCCTGCTGAGCCGCATCGTGCTGTCCCGAGTCTTCGTGGACCGGGGGCCTGGAGATGGAGTCTTTCCAGTGGGTGTGCATCACGCGGTCTTTGAACCGTGAATAGGTCCGCTCGAGCGGTTCGTCATGGAACCGCCAGGGATGGTGCGTGTCCCAGAGGACGCCCACCGAAGGAGATGGGACCAGGTCCATTGTCTCGGCGACCAAATCCGACTGCGAGTAGTCTCCATGGGTCTCGATGATGACCTGCAGTTGCAGGGTGGCTGCGTAATCGCCCAGCTTGTTGAGTCCCTCAGCGACCTGCTGGACCGTAGCCTCTCGCCCGGTCTCTTCACGAATGACGTCACCGAACACACGAACAAAACCGGCGTTGAGTTCGGCGGCCAGGTCCAGGTAGGCACGACCGACGACGAGTTGGTGTTTCCGTTCAGTGGAATCGGGAGAGTCGAATGCGACCGAGGAGGCGAGTCCACTGACAACGAATCCGGCGTCTTGCAGTTCACGGCGTCTTTGAGGCAAGCCGGACGCGGCCAGGGCCGGTACCGACAACAGGTCGGTCTCCCGTTCAACCAAACGGATCTCGACACCGTCAAAACCGGCCGCGGTCCCGTGACTGATCATCTCGGCGAAGGACCATTCCGGGCAGCCGATCGTCGAGAAGCAGATGCGCATAATCACGAACCGGTGGAACGGGGCCGTGGAGTTGGTGCGGTGACAGTCGCCGACTATAGAATGGGGAGTACTCGACGGCGAGGCGAGGGGCGATGGACGGTCAGACGGACGCAAGATGGCTGATCGGACCGGCCGAGGTGGGGTCGGATTTCCGGAATCGCGTGAACACTGCCTACCGGCAGCTGGCCACGCGGGAGTCGCCGGTTGATTATCACGCCTGGGTCGGCCGTGAATTCGACATTGACCTCTCGACCGAGTACGCCGGAATCCGGATCGAGAATCCCTGGGGTAAGGCCTCGGGACAACTCTCGATGACACCGCAACAGGTGTCCGAGGACGTCATCGCCGGGCTGGGCTACGTGGTTCTCAAGACAGTGATTGCCGAATCCGAGGATGGTGGGCAGTCGATGGCGGCATGGGCTGTCCGCGAGGCGCGGATGCGGGTCGATCCGATCACCTCGCGGCAAGGCGAGCAAGGCTGGACTGTCAGTTGGAAGGGGCGAGGTTGGTGGGGGACTCTCCAGGAGTACCTCGAGTTGGTCCGCGAAGCCAGACGACTGGCTCGTGGAACGTCGACGCTGGTGGTCCCTTCGGTGAAGTACCATCTGCCGAAGCCGGGAGAGACCGAGTGGCTGGAGGCGGAGTACCGTCATACGACCCGGTGCCTGCTGGAGGCCTGGGGAGACAGCGGTCCGATGCCGGTCGAAAAGGACTTCAGTCCGACGTTGGCCGGAAGCGATCGGTCACAGGTGCGTGAGACTGTGGTGGAATGGTTGCGGCGAGTTCCGGTTCTGGTCCGTGGCGCCGTCGGGAGCGGCGAGGTCACGGTCGGATTGAAGATCTTCAATGCCTTGTTCGATGACACCTTCCAGCTTGAACTGCTGCAGGCGGTGCAACAGGCCTCCCCGGGTGCCGCGGCGGACTGGATCGTCTACGGCAATCGCCTGTTCGACCCGGAGCGGGAGTTCGACGGACACATGGGAATTGCCTATGGGGGACCGGATCTGAGCGAACGCAATCTGCGTGTGCTGGCTGCGTTTCACGCCGAGTGCGGTCCCGCGATGCGGCCACTGGCGGCCACCGGAGATATCACCAGCGGACGGATGGCCCTGGAATACGCTTTGCGGGGGGCCAGCAGTTTCCAGTTGCACACGTTCTTTCAACTGCCGTCGCAACAGTACGTGTTGCGGAATGGAAACCGGACACAGAAGGCCCTGCACGAGTTGTACCTGGATCCCGACGACGGATTGGTTGTCTGGCTCGAACACCTGGCGAGGTGTTGGGAGTTGCCGCGACATCCGTTGCGATTGACGGACATCGTGGGTCGCGGGCGCCCGGATTAAACGGCATGGCCCCGCCACGGAGGGTGTCCGCGACGGGGCCATGGCATTTGACGGGATTCGCTGGCCGGTCTTAGAGCGTCCAGCCCTTGCGGTACTCTCGCCTGACGATCTGCTTGACCTCCGGTGCGTTCTTGGGCGTCAAAGTCTTCGCGTCCCACTCGACCTTCTTTTCGGCCCAGACGGCGAGGTTGCCCAGCAGCACGACCTCGGTCAACGGCCCGGCGTACTCGGGAAAGTTCGACCGCGCCGGCTTGCCGTCGGTGATCGCACGGGCGTACTCGGTGAAGTGACCGGGTGACTTCTCGAAGTCGACCTTCGGTGTGTCGACGCCGATAACGATGTTGTTGTTGCTGGCGTAGTCGCCCGGGGAAAGCAGCATGCCCTTGTCACCGATCAGCAGCGAACCGGTTCGCGGCACCTTCTGCTCCTTGGGCAGAAGCTTCTGTGGGGGGCGTTCGCCGCCGTCGTACCAGATCATCTTCACCGCGTTGCGTTCACCGAGCTTGGGGAACTCGTAGGTGATCACGCTGGACTTGGGGAAACTGTCCTTGTTGTGCCCCGAGTTGGTGGCTTCCACCGAGACGGGGTCTTTGAGGTTCAGGGCCATGAACGGCATGTTCATGGTGTGACAGGCCATGTCGCCCAGGGCACCGGTGCCGAAGTCCCACCAGCCTCGCCAGGCGAAGGGGTGATAGCCGTTGCCGTAGGGCCGTTTGGGTGCGGGACCCAGCCAGCCGTCCCAGTTGAGGTGCTGGGGCGGTGTGGCCTCCTTGGGTCGCGGTCCGCCCTGCGGCCAGACCGGCCGGTTGGTCCAGACGTGGACCTCCTTGATCTGGCCGAGCACACCGGATTGTACGATCGCGGCGCCTTCGCGAAGTTTTGACGAGGCGGTGCCCTGGTTGCCCATCTGGGTCTGCACCTTGTGCTTTTTCGCGAGCACGGCCATTTGGCGAGCTTCGTAGAGGCTGTGCGTCATCGGCTTCTGGGTGAAACAGTGCTTGCCCAGCTTCATCGCCATCGCGCTTGCGGGGGCGTGGTTGTGGTCGGGAATGCTGACCGTGACCGCATCGATGCTGTCGGCCATCTTGGTGAGCATTTCCCGGTAGTCGGAGAACTTCTTGGCATTCTTGAAGCGGCCGCCGGCCTTGTTCAGGGTGTTCGAGTCGACGTCGCAGATGGCGACGACGTCTCCGTGTCGACCGGCGTCGGCCGAGTCGCTGCTGCCCTTGCCGCCGACCCCGATGCAGGCGAACCGGATCTTCTCGTTGGGTGACTTCGGAGCGGCCCAGGATTCCTGCCGCGAGGCCACCCAGAAGGCGGTTCCCATCGCTGCCGATGTCTGAAGGAAGTCGCGGCGAGTCGAACCGGTGTCGGTCGTGGTGTTCATGTCGATCTTCCCGGAAGAAACGTGAAGCTTGTGGACAACTGGATCTGTTGCGAACGCGAAAAACGGATCCGTGCAGAGCCGAAAGGCACGCGGGCCAGCACGGCCGATGATGATAGCACGACCGGTTGAGGGGCAACAACTCGCCGCACCGGTCTTTTGGCTTGTCACCGACCGCCTGCGGGAGGTCGTTGCCTTGCTCGGTCAGCACCACTAATCTTGGGGTCGGTCAGCGGTGCCGTGCCGGTCGTCGGCATCGGAATGGCCGGCGACAACCGCCGCCGCCGGGATGATCTGTTGGGGGATGAGTCCATCATGAAGTGTTCCCGAATCGTTCAGAGAACTGCCTGGCTGCTGGTGCTGGCGATGCTGGTCGGATGTTCATCAGGCGACCGGTCGGATTCGCAAACTGCCGATTCGGCCGCGGCGGCGCCGCCGGTCGGCGACGGTGTCCGCGATCACCAGAGTGGCCGAAGTGAACAGGATCAGGCGGCTCAGACAGAGCGGGAACAACCAGTTGTCGACGCGATCCAGGCCGCCGGTGGGCGATGGGTACGGCTGGACGGTGCGGTGATTTCCGTCGACTTGACCGAATGCCCGTTTGACGACGAACAATGCAGGCAGTTGGTGGACCTGGCGGATCTGAGAGACCTGAAGATCTGGGGAGCCAACATCGGCGATGAGGCCATCGGGTACCTGTCAGGACTGGCGAAACTCCAGAGCCTGGGACTGGAGAACAGTGAACTGACTGACGACGGGTTGGCCGCCGTTGCGAAACTGTCGACCCTGAAGTCTCTGAATCTCCGACGTTGTTCAAATGTCACCAACGAGGGGGTCGCGCACGTTGCGTCACTGCAGAGGCTCGAGCAAATCCACCTGCTGTACACCAACATCAGCGACGATGCTCTGGCACATCTGGTTTCCCTGAAGAAGCTCAGGCTGGTGGACATTCGGGGCTGTGTGCTGATCACCGACAACGGGGTCGAACACCTCGGGCAGCTGAAGACTCTGCGGAGCCTGAAAATGAGGAATCCGCAGGTCTCCGATGTCGGCTTGAAGGCGATCGGGGGTCTGACGGGCCTGACGTCGTTGATTCTCGAGGACACCGCGATCACCGACGAGGGGATGAGGTCGCTTTCCGGGATGACAAAGCTCCGCGAACTCAACCTGTTCCGGACCGGGATCACTGACAAGGGACTCAAGCCGTTGTCCGGAATGACCGAACTCAAGACGCTTGTGCTGCGTGACACCGCGGTCCAGGGAGCAGGACTGGCCAGCGTGGCAGGTGCCAAGGGGCTGGAACGCATCGACCTCAGTGAGACGCAGGTCGATGACGCTGGGCTGGCACATCTTGCGTCGCTCGAGAAAATCAAGCGGCTCAACCTCTGGTTCACAAGGGTCACTGACGCCGGGGTTGTGCACCTGGCGGGAATGACACAGCTCGAGTGGCTCAACCTCGAGGAAACTGACATCGGGGACAAGGGCGTCTTGGGGTTGCTCGGCCACTCGCGTTTGCGGACGCTCAACCTGTCGCGGACGCGGATCACCGATGCGGGCCTGAAGACACTGGCGGCTTTGACGTCGTTGAAGGAACTCAATCTCAGCTTCACCCAGATCGGCGACGACGCAGTGGCGGCATTCCGCGAGGCGGTGCCTGGCTGCGAGATCAAGAGGTGAACACGGCGCGGGGCCTTGTCGGCTCGGCGTGGGACGGGCAGGAGTTGCGGGGCATGTACCGGGAGACGGCCGACCGGTTGTTGCGGCCCGTGGGCCCCGACGAACTGCAACTGCTCGAGGCGTTGGCCGAGATGGGGTTCTTGGACCCGTCGACGGCCCTGGGCGATTGGCGAGGAATTGTGGCGTCGGCCGGAGACAGTGCTCTCTCGGTGGATCTGCTGGCTTCGCTGTTGGGTGTGATGGCGCATAACGCCGCACCGGATACCTCCCTGCGGAATCTCCGGCGTTGTCTTCAGAGCTGGGATGATCCTGGTGGGTGGCTGGAGTTCCTCGGGCAGCGGTCACGCGCTGTGGAGATCTTGGTTCGCCTGCTGGTCAACAGCCAGTTTCTGACCGAACTGGTGCTCAAATACCCGGAATACCTTCGACGGTTGACCGAATCCAAGCGGTTATCCGAGGTGCGGAGCCGCGACGAGTTCCTGGCCGACTTTCGGGCGGCGGCAAGCGAAGCCGAGTTGGATCCGGTTGACGCGGTGCGACGAATTCAGCGGTGGGAGTTGTTGAGGATCGCGGCATGTGACTTTTTCGGCCTGATGGATCTGCGACGGATCACGCTGCAGCTGTCGCTTCTGGCCGATGCGACGGTCCAGGCGGTGCTGGAGGTGTCGATCGGGGGTGGGGCGGGCCCGCCCGCCGAAGGGAGCATGCCCCTGGTCGTGGTCGCGTTGGGAAAACTCGGGGGCGAGGAGCTGAACTACAGCTCCGATATCGACCTGCTGCTGCTGGCTGATCAGCCCGACGCCGGCACAGTGAAGATCGCCCAACGTCTGGTTCGCGAACTGGGACGGATGACCGCCGAGGGGTTCCTGTACCGGGTGGACATGCGGTTGCGTCCGTGGGGGCGGTCGGGACCCTTGGTGGCCGACGTGTCTGCCTATGCCGACTACCTTGAAACTCACGCTGCCCCGTGGGAACTCCAGGCGCTGGTCAAGGCCAGGGTGATTGCCGGTGACAGGGTGGTCGGCGAGCGGGTGCTGGCCGATGTGTCGCGACTGATTGTGGAAAGAGGTCGGTCGGGTCGACGAGAGACCGTCCGGGCAATGAAGCGGCGAATCGAGGAGGCGTTGCCGCGGGAACTCCGCGAGTACGGGGAAGTGAAGTCGGGAGTGGGTTCGATCCGGGACATCGAATTCGTGACACAATTTCTGCAGCTGCAGAACGCCGTAGAACATCCCGAGATTCTCGGGACCAACACGCTGCGTGCCCTGGCGGCGTTGGCCGCCACTGGTTGCCTCGCGGCCGATGAGTACCGCAAGCTGTCGACCGGGTACCTGCTGCTGCGTGCGATCGAGCACTCGTTGCAGCTGATGCACAACAAACAGGTGCACGCTCTGCCGTCTGATCGGGGCGAGTTGACCTACCTGGCCAAGCGGCTGGATTTCGACGATGTCGACCGTTTCGTGAGGCATTACGCCGAGCACTGCCACGAGATCCGCGAGGTCTTCGATCGAGTGCTTGGCGAGCCGGTAGAGGACCCCGTTTCGGTTGACGTGGCGTCATTGAACGAGCCCCTGTATCTGCAGGTGTTCGGTCCAGACCAGCGAGCCCGTCACCAGACGCTGCTGGACGAATTGAATCGGTTCGGTTCGGCGATGGTCGAACCCGTGTTGCTCGGGGATGGGCGGGCAGAAGTGACGGTCGTCGCTTTTGATATGCCGGGGCTGTTGACGGCCATCAGTGGCCTGTTTGTCGTTTACGGGGTCGACATCCTCAACGGCCATGCTTTCACGCTCGACGTTCCCGAGAGTGCGTCGCGGTGCGTCGACACGTTCGAGGTTGGCCTTCCCGAGAATGCCAATTGGGACCTGTTGTGGTCACGCTTTCACGGTGACCTGATCGAATTCGTCGAGTCGAACGCTGCAGGGAAAGGCGAGGAGGCTCTGGCGCGGTTGACAGAGCGAGTGGCACGGGGCGTGTCGCGAGTCGCGGAAGTCGGTGGCAGCCTGCTTCCGGTTGACATCGACATCGACAACGAAGCTTCCGGCGACGTGACCGTGCTGACGATCCGCGCCGATGACACCAGCGGGTTCCTCTACGAGTGCGCGCACGCACTCTCCCTTGCAGGGATCATCATCCGCCGCGTGGTGATCGAGACGCAGGGTCGCCGGGTGAGGGATCGCCTGGATGTTGTCGATTCAAGCGGGGGCAAGTTGACCGACCCGCAACGGATGCGGGAATTGAAGACGGTGGTCGTGCTGACCAAGCATTTTACGCACCTGTTGCCGACGTCCCCGAATCCACCGTCGGCGCTGCGGCAGTTTAGAGATTTGCTGGCGACACTGTTGGAACAGGACGATTGGCCCACGCGGATTGCGTCTCTGGAGAAACCCGAAGTTCTGTCAGCGCTGGCTCGAGTACTCGGTGTCAGCGAGTTCCTGTGGCAGGACTTCCTCAGGCTGCAGCATGAGATCCTGTTCCCGCTTCTGGATGACGTGGATTCGGCCGAACACCCCCCCTCGCCATCGATGCTCTCGGGTGCACTGGCCGACGGGCTCGACGGGTGTGACGGTGGCAGGGCCCGAATTGAGTGTCTCAATGCGTTCAAAGATCGCCAGATGTTCGCGGCGGACATGCGACACATCGTGTGGCCCGAGCGGGCGTTTGGCCAATTCTCTCGGGAACTCGGTGACGTGGCCGAGTGCGTCGTCGCCCAAGCTCTGGATCTCTGTTGCCAGGATGTCAGTGACCAACTGGGAGCCGATCCCCCGGGTCGGATGGCCGTCGCCGGCCTGGGCAAGTTCGGCGGCCGGGAGTTGGGGTTCGCCTCCGATATCGAACTGGTCTGCGTCTACGACGATTCCAGCGTGGACGAGTCGGCCGGCGACGTGTCGGCAGCCGAGTTCTACCACCGTGTTGTCGAGCGTTTGCTGAAAACGATTCGCTCGAATCGGGCCGGAGTGTTCGAACTGGATCTGAGGCTGCGTCCGCACGGCCAGGCGGGCCCGTTAGCGAGTTCCCTGGCGGCTTTTTCCGCCTACTATCGGCATGACGGACCGGCCTGGCCGTTCGAGCGACAGGCACTGGTCAAGTTGAGGGCTGTGGCTGGTGACCGGACACTCGGCGAAGAACTCGAATCACTCAGGGATGGATGGATCTACAGCGACGACGCCTTTGATGTCGCAGCGATGCGTGCCATGCGAGATCGGCAGGTGCGGCAACTGGTCCGTGCCGGGACGTTCAATGCGAAGCTCAGTCCGGGTGGGCTGGTCGATTGTGAGTACCTCGTGCAGGGGTTGCAGTTGGAGCATGGACACCGGTTTCGGGAAGTCCGCACCACCAATACCCTGGAGGCCATCGATGCGCTGCATCAACTGCGGATACTCGACGACGCCGCGTGGGGACATCTGCAGGATGCCTACGTGTTTCAGCGCCGGTTGATTGATGCGTTGAGGGTCGTGCGAGGTGATGCACGCGACCTGGCCGTGCCTTTGCGAGATTCTCCGGAATTCACGTTCCTGGCCCGCCGGCTCGATATCGACGGCAAGCCGGATGGGCTGGCCGAGGCAATCGATCGGCATGCGAAAATGGTCGAGAATCTGTCGGCTCGATTGGATCCGTCAGGGGCGTGATCGGCGGCGTGCGGGCTGCCACCAGTCGTCCAGCAGTTTCTGCAGACGGACGGTTCGCTTGGGTTCGGTGCCGGCCATGTCCCTGGTCTCGTGGGGATCGTCGGCAAGGTTGAACAGCTGGGGGGAGGTCGAACGGGATGGGGCGATCAGTTTCCAGGATCCATGCCGCAGCCAACGGTACTCAAGGCTGGCCGATGGGTGGTCGATGTCGACCACATTGTGGGCAAAGATCTCGCCGTAGATCGTCTCGCGAGTTCCCGCGGTGTCCGGGGGTCGAGTGGCCAGGGTGAGCAGGTCGTGGCCGGGAAGTTTCATCTTGGGACGGATGCCGGTGGCGGCCAGGATCGTCGGTGCCAGGTCGATACTGCTGGCCAGAGCCTGTCGCGTTCCGGGTTTTACGTGGCCTGGCCAGCGAACCATGATCGGTGTCCGGACACCACCGTCGTTGGGCGACCGCTTCGATCCGGGGGCGAAACGGAATCGCCACCCCTTGGGGACCTTCGTCTGCGGGGTCCTCTGGATCCAGCCGTTGTCGACGACGAACAGGACCAGGGTGTTGTCGCTGAGTTGCTTGCGGTCCAGGTGATCGAGCAACTGTCCGCAGGTCTCGTCGAACCACGTGCACATGGCATAGTAACGGGACAACTCGATCGGCCTGTCCTTGGCGCGATACCGGTCCAGGAGTCGCTGGGGCGGATTGTGGGGAGTGTGGGGCAGGAATGGGGCGTACCAGATGAAAAAGGGCGTCTCGCCACAGTCCTCGATGAAATGGAAGATCGGCTCCAGGCCCGTGCGGCCGATCTTCAGGCCCAGGTCGCCGTGGCGACCACCACGCTTGGGGTCTCCGTGGGTCATTGCATCGGTGAAGCCGCCGAGCCGGGGATGACCCTCCCACCACTTGCCCGTTTGAAGGCTGCGGAAGCCCTTCGTGGCAAGCCAGCGGGGCAGAGTGGGATGCGCCTGGATGTGCCTGAGCATCTTGCCACGGTCCGTCCCGCGAGGCGGATCATTTCCGGTGATCCCGTGCTGGTGTGGATAAAGGCCGGTGACCATGGTCGCCAGGCTGGGACGACACAGACTGCTGGGCACGTAGCCGTGAGGAAAAACCGCCGATTGCCGGGCCAGGCGATCGATGTGTGGTGTCCGGATTGTCTTGTGGCCCATGAAGCCGAAGTCGGTCCACGACTGGTCATCGGAGATGATCAATACAACGTTGGGCGGAGACGAGAAACACCGGGTCGTCGTCGCCGAGAACGTCAAAACCAGCAGAATCAACAGTGACATGGCGGGTTGAAACCGCAAATCCCGGTGCGGAAATCGTTGCGACATTACTGTTTTTCTCTCCCAATTGACGGTGCGGCAAAACCTCGACCGAAGTTACCCACTCTAGCAGAACTGGTTAGTTCTCCAATCCGGCCACCGCCGCACTTCGGTTGACAGTCGGGGCAGGAATCAATCAAATGAATGTTGATACGAAAGAGGCGGCATACGTCGCCCAGTTTGTCTGGGTGACTCAACTGGTTTCCGAAGTGGTTTCGGACGGGCCGGTGACTTAACGGGATCATGTGAATCGGGAGACAGCTGGATGAGAAAGCTACTTGCGCTTAGTGGTGTGTTGGTGTTGGTGGTCGCCTTCGTTGCCGCCACCGAAGCTGATGCACGTCCTCAGTACCAGAAGCAGTTTCAGGCCAAGTACAAGAAAGTGACTGGGGCCAAGAAGGCCAAATGCAACGTCTGTCATCGCAAAAAGCAGGCCGGCGAAAAGGGCAAGCCCCGTAACGATTACGGTGTTGCGCTGAAGAAGTTGATCCCGAAGAAGAACTGCAAGGACGTGAAGAAGATCCTCAAAGCCTTGACCGACGCCGAGAAGGTCAAGGTTTCGAAGGACAAGAAGGAAAAAGAGACCTACGGTGATCGACTGAAGGCGGGCAAGTTGCCGGCGACGCCTCCGAAGAAGAAGTAGATTTCTTCGTGAGTAGTGAATCCTGACAGGAGGGCATGGTTTCCATGCCCTCCTGTTTGCTTTGAAGCGGTAGCTTCGTCGACGGACGGTCGTGATGACGCTTCGACGATCTGCTTCCGACCAACATTCCGTTCCACCGGAGTGTTCGTGACGGAAACCGTCGAAAGCCAGAGCCTGGGTCCCGCATTGTGAGACTCTCGTGACAACCGTGAAGTTGGATGCCTTTTGCCTGGTGCTGCTGGCTGGCCTGCTGTGGCCGGGCCCAGGGTCGGCCGAAACAGCTCGACCGAATATCTTGTTCATCATGGTTGATGACCTGGGGCCCGAGTGGATCAGTTGTTACGGCGGCCTGGAGTTGAAGACACCCCGGATTGACGCCTTGGCCAGCGGGGGCATGAGATTTACCAACGCATACTCGATGCCCCAGTGCACGCCGACGCGGGTCACGCTGCTGACCGGTCAATATCCGTTTCGTCATGGATGGTGCAATCACTGGGATGTCCCTCGCTGGGGAGCCGGGTGTCACTTCGACCCGAAACAGAATGTGACGTTTGCCCGATTGCTTCGTGATGCGGGATATGCGACAGCCATTGCCGGGAAGTGGCAGATCAATGATTTTCGGGTTCAGCCGAATGTGTTGAAGGAGCACGGCTTCGATGCCTGGTGCATGTGGACAGGCTATGAAGGCCAGAATCCGCCCAGCGGCCGACGGTACTGGGACCCGTATGTGTACACCAGCGGGCAGCAAAGCCGGACTCATCGAGGCCGCTTCGGTCCGGATGTGTTCACCGACTTCCTGGTCGAGTTCATGAAGCGTCACCGACGGCAGCCCATGCTGCTGTATTTTCCGATGGTGCTGACGCACGGTCCCCAGGTGCACACACCGCAGGAACCGAAGGTCAAGACCCGGCAGGAAAAGCACAAGGCGATGGTTCGCTACACCGATCGCCTTGTCGGGCGACTGGTGTCGACCCTCGACGAGCTTGCCATTCGTCGACGGACAATCGTGATCTTCACGACCGACAATGGAACAGGCAAACGGTTCCGCGGGCGGATGCAGGGGCCCTCGGGAGTCCGCGTGGTGCGAGGCGGCAAGGGTCTGTTGACCGAGAACGGTCCCTGGCAGCCGTTCATCGTGAATTGTCCAGGAACGGTTCCCGCCGGTGTTGTCAACGACACGCTGACCGACTTCACCGACATGCTGCCCACTTTTGCTGAACTGGCTGGGGTGAGACTGCCCGAGGATCTTGTCGTTGATGGACAGTCACTCGCACCGGTTCTGTTGGGACAGAAAAAGAATGGGCCCCGTTCGTGGATCCTGGCAATGGGTCGCGGAGCTGCCGCGCTCGACGAGAAAGGAGTGCGGCCCCAGCAGGTCTATACCGATCGGGTGCTGAGGGACAAACGCTTCAAAGTCCTGGTCGAAGCAGGACGCATTACGCGATTGGTCGACCTGGTGACCGATCCGGAGGAAGTGAAGAACCTGATCGAGAGCCGTGAACGTGAACACGTTGCGGCGCACAGGAGATTCGCTCGGATCATCGCCGGTTTTCCGAAACGGGATCCGCGGCCCCGTTATGCGCCGACAGCCCCGCAACCATGGGATCGCAAGCCTGCCGCCGGGTCTCGACGGTAACCACGCGGTTACCGCTGGCCGCTGGCTTCGCCGAAGGCGTCCAGCTGCGGGTCACCGGTCGAACGCATGTGCGGGAGCAGGCGGGCTCTGAGTCGTTCGAGAGTCTGGCGGTGTCTCGGGTCGTTGACGAGGTTGTGGAGGGCATCCGGGTCGGCGTGGTAGTCGTAGAGTTCTTCGGGCGTCCGTTTGAGGAACAGTTCGACACGGGCGGCGATTTCTGCATCGCCTGCGGCAGCCTTCTGCATGGCCCTCATGGTCAGGCCGGACTGCGATTCGTTTCGGAAGAGCGTCTTTCCGTCCGACCAGGCGTTGTAGATGTAGCCGAACCGTTGTTCCACAACCGATCTCATCGGGAATTCGCGGCGACCGGCAGTGCGGTTGATGTGTGTGATCACGTGGTCGCGGCCGGCTTGCGGCTTTCCGGCCAGCAGCGATGTGAACGACCGCCCATCAGTGCCGGCCAGTTGCGGGAGGCCGATGGCGTCGAGAATGGTGGGGGCCAGGTCGATGCCGGAGATCATGTGTTGGCGATCGTGCTGACCGGGTCGTGTCACTCCGGGCCACCGGATGATCCAGGGTGTCCGAGTCGAATGTCTCCAGCAGTTGGTCTTGGCGAACGGCAACGGCATTCCGTGATCCGAGAGAAACATCACGAGGGTGTTGTCGCGAACCCCGGCATCATCCAGGGCGGCCAGGACGCGTCCGACAATCTGGTCGGCTCTGTGTACCGAGGCGTAGTACTCGGACAACTCTTTTCGGATTTCGGGCAGATCGGGGAGGAAGCCCGGTAGCGGAACCTGGTCGGGGCGGAATCGGCGGGGGATGCGGGCCAGGGTCAATGAGTCGGGGTCGGCCTGCTGCTTGTCGACGGGTCGCTTTGTCTGAGCCGCAGAAGTGTTTTTGGCTTTTCGTTTCTTCTTCGTTTTCTTGTTCCGGGCTTTCCTGACACGATTGCGTTCCTGGGCACTTCCGGCAAATGGTCGATGTGGATCCTGGGAGTTTGCCATCAGGAAGAACGGTCTGCCACTGGCGGCGGCCTGCTTGAGAAATCGTGTGGTGTGAGCGTGGTAACGCTCGGGATCGCGGCCCGTACCGAGTTGGTTGGCCCTCACAATCACATCCCAGTGCTTGGATCGGGTGGGGACAACGTGAGAGACCTTGGCCAGGATTCCCGTGAAGTAGCCGCCTTGCTTGAGTGTTTCGAGCAGCGTCGGCACATTCCGGGCGATGGGGTCGAAACCGAGAGCGCCATTTCGATGCGGGAACCGGCCGGTCATCCAGACGGCCCGAGTGGGTTGGCAGATGGCGATCGTGACGTGGCCGTGTTCGAAGCGAATCCCCTGGGAGGCCAGACGGTCGATGTGAGGTGTGATGTTGGGGATCGGACATCCGTAGACTCCCACCGAGTCGCAGTTCATGTCGTCGACTGTGATCAGGACGACGTTGACCGGCTTGGCGTTGGGATTTCGGTCTGCTGCCTCGGCATGTGTGGCAGTGAGCAGGCCCGGGAACAGTGTCAGGCACGCGAGAAGATATCGGAAGGGTTGTCTGGTCATGAGTGCGGGGTCCATCGGGGGCCGGCGGCGTGTGGGTCAGCCGTCCGGGGACCAGAATAGCATGGGTCGGGTGGGCATCAACCGGATGCCATCGTAGGATGTGAATTCGCCGAAACTCCGATGGCTGACCCGGTGACGGGTCCGCCCTAAGGCCATTGCCTCTTTCGCCAGATGCAGAATGACCATGAAACACCTCGTCCTGTTGCCAGTCGTCGTCGCGGTTGTCGTGTTGAGCGGTCAGCCGGGCAAATCCGCCGAACCGGCGACGGGGACTGTCAAGGTGCCCAAGGCGGTGCAGGCGTTGAAGAGCAACCTGGTGACGCTCGAGAGTCACGTGGTGGGGCGTCCGGACCCTCCCCTGCCCTTCACCGTCGAGCCGGTGTACCCCAAGCTGAGCATGAACAACCCCATGATCGTGATGTTGCAGCCGGGGTCGACCCGGTTGCTTTTCATCGATCAGGGCGGGAAGCGTCTTTGCCGCACCGGTGACGACCCCGCAACCGGCAAGTACGACGTGCTCTACACGAACGATGGAATCCAGTACAGCATTTGCACCCACCCGAAGTTTCTCGAAAACGGTCGAATTTACCTTGGTGGCGACCGCGCATCGAAGACGCCCAGCGGCAAGGAGTGCACTGTCACCGAATTGACTCTCGATCCGAAAAAGGACTTTGGGTTGGTCCCCGGGTCGAAGCGAATGATCATCACCTGGGATTCGAACGGCCACAACGGGGCCGCGCTGGGATTCGGTCACGACGGGATGCTCTACATCACGTCCGGTGACGGCACCTCCGATTCGGATACGAATCTCACCGGGCAGCGAATGGACCTGCTGTTGGCCAAGGTGCTGCGGATCGATGTCGATCATCCCGCCAAAGGCAAGACGTACTCGGTTCCGCGTGACAATCCGTTCGTCGACAAAAAGGGGATTCGTCCCGAAACGTGGGCATTCGGTTTGCGAAACCCGTGGCGGCTCTCGGTGGATCCTCTGACCGGTGATATCTGGGTCGGCAACAACGGGCAGGATCTCTGGGAACAGATCTACCGGGTCAAAAAGGGTGACAATTACGGGTGGAGTGTCTACGAAGGTTCACACGCATTTTATCTCCAGCGAAAGCTCGGCCCGGCTCCGCATGTCAAGCCGACCTTCGAGCACCCTCACTCGGAAGCCCGGTCGATGACCGGTGGCGTCGTGTACACCGCCAAGAGATTCCCCGAGCTTCACGGAGCCTACATTTATGGCGACCACTCGACCGGCAAGATCTGGGCGGGCAAGATGGACGGCGACAAGGTGGCCTGGCACAGGGAGCTAGCCGATACGGCGTTGCAGATCGTCGGCTTCGGCCACGATGCGGCCGGAAATATGCTGGTCGTCGACTACCGCAACCCGGCCACGTTTCATGCCCTGAAACGGTCACCGCCGGTTCCGAAGTCGGCGCCGGAGTTCCCTCGCCGGTTGAGCCAGACGGGACTCTTCGAGTCGGTGCCGGGGCACAAGGTCCACCCCTCACTGATCCCCTACAGCGTCAATGCGGCGTTGTGGTCAGACGGTGCCCGCAAACAGCGGTACATGGCCGTGACCGTGTCGACCGACGAGAAGGGCAGAAAGACCGTCGCGAAGATCAACACCGGAAACGCGACCAAGGGCTGGTCATTCCCTGACGGAACCGTTTTGGTCAAGTCGTTTGGTCTGACATTGGCTGGCAAGGACAGCCCGGGGGACCGATGGGTCGAGACCCGGCTGATGTATCGCGAACAGGGGGAATGGGTCGGCTATTCGTACGAATGGAACGACGAGCAGACCGAAGCGGTCCTGGTCGACGCACGGGGCCGGGATCGAGAATACTCCGTGGCGAATCTCGACGGGACAGCCCGGCGGCAGACCTGGCACTATCCATCGCGTGCCGAGTGCATGGTCTGCCACAGTCGGGCCGCGGAATACGTGTTGGGACTGACCACGGTGCAGATGAACCGCGACCACGTTCATGGCGGCGTGGCGGTCAACCAGCTCAGCCTGCTGGCCGAACTTGGGTTGGCCTCGCTGAAGTCGATTGACGAGCTCCGGGCTCGTTTCAAGCAGCAACTCGAAGACGACGGGCTGGATGCCGAGAAGGTGAAGCAGGCGTTGGCGAAGTACAAGCCGGAACTGCCGCCCGGACGAATGCTCGCTGGTCGTGTTGTGTCCAAACCCGCCCTGGTCGATCCGTACGGGGACGGAAGCCTGGAGATGCGAGTGCGGTCGTACTTGCACGCCAACTGTGCGCAGTGCCACGTTGCGGCCGGTGGTGGGAACGCGCAGATGGAGCTCAATTTCTCGACACCGATCGCCAAGGCAAAGCTGGTCGACGCGGTGCCGGTGCATGACACGTTCAAGTTGGCCGATGCGCGGCTGGTCGTCCCCGGCGTTCCCGAACGTTCGGTGTTGTTCAAGCGGTTGGCGATGCGGGGGCGGGGCCAGATGCCGCAGTTGGCGACATCGTATCCCGACACGCGGGCGGTCGCATTGTTCCGCGCGTGGATCAAGAGCCTTCCGGCCAGCAAGTCGAAGTGATCCGGCTGGTCCCGGGTGGCTAGGGCGTTTTCCCGGCAGCGGGTCCCAGGCAGATCACTCGTCCGTCGGTTGTCGAGAGGTAGAGTCGTCCGCGGGCCGCGGCCATCCCGTCCCAGGTCGGCAGGCCATCCAGCGGGACACGTCCGATGGTCTTGCCGTCGGTTGCCGATACGGCCAGCAGGATACCACCCTCGGCACCCTTCAGTGCTGCGTCCTGCCGTGCGAGCGTCTTCCGGATCGCCTTGGCACCGCCGACCAAAAGCCGGAACGATTCCTCTTCATCAACCAGGTCAGGCGGGCCGGCGACGAACAGTGTTGAGCCGGCCTTGGTCATTGCTCTGACGATCAGCGGAATGTCGGAGGTCCAGCGAGGCTTGACGAACGAGTTGGCTCGGGGCTGGCCTGGACGTCCGACGAACTTGACGGCCAATCCGCCGCGAGCCTTGGCAGTTGTGACGCCCGAGAGTCGGCCGTCGTGGCCGCCCTTGGTCTTGTCGCGGGCCTTTCCGTCATCAAAGTCGTAATCGAGAACCAGCCGGGCTGCGGCGACCTTGGTGTTCGTCGGGTCGGCGTGGTGAGCCGTGATCTCGGCGGTGGTGACAGGTCCGAAATAGAGTCGGACATCATCGACCTGTCCGGTCAATGAGTAGGGGGACTGGTAGGCACCCACGGCCCCCAGGTCGTCTCCACCAATCTCCATCGATTGGACCGGGTCGGCTGTCAGGGTCCCTGCGGCCTTGGCCGTGGCTTCGGGCTTCCCGTCCAGGAACAAGCTCATGCTTCCGTCGGTGGCCAGCTGGCCAGCCAGGTGGACCCAGCGACGTCTGATATCGGTCTTGCCGGTGGCGACGGTCAATGTGCCGCCGTTGCGAACCAGGAAGCGGGGTTTGCCGGACACCACGATCAAGGCGAAGCCCGCAGCCGGGCCGCCCCGGGCGACCACCACCCCGGACTTGCGGCTGGTGCGCACCCAGGCCTCGATCGTCAACTCCTTGCCCTTGGGGTTGAGCGTCTCGGTTTTGGGGACGTGGACCATCGACGTGTTGCCGCGACGGGCGTTCTTGCGAGCCGTCTTTTCATCAACGGCCGACCGGGCCTGTTCAGGCGGCTGCGACGGGGCGGCAAACAACTGGTGTTCGATCGTCGTCGTCCAACGGTAGTACTGCGGCTTCCGGCCGAAACCGTAAATCGTCTCGCCGTCGGTGACCAGCAAACGGCCCGAGGGAGTGAACTTGCCGGCTTGGGCGTAGCCGGCGTGACCACCGGCGAAGCTGCGGCCGAAGACCCAGTACGCGCGGTGGAAGTAGGTTCCGTCGAGAAAACCCATCGGTGCGAACAGGTGGGCGGTCTTGCCCTTCTGGACTGAACCCTGGACGGTTGGGTTTCCCGAATGCGGACCCATGGCCAGTCGCTCGCCGTCAAACGAGAACTGCTGGCTCCTCATGAAGACACCCTGGTCGGAACACGAGAGGATGTCGGGTAGTCCGACGGGCATCTGAAGAGTCTGGAGGGTCGTCTGGAGGTTCTTGCCGGTTCGAGGGTCCCGGTCGTCCATCAGGGTTTCGGACAACTTGTAGCCGGTGCGGGCGTCGAGGCGAAGCATTCTCAGTCCGCCGTCGAGGAACGTCGAGCGTCCCGAGACGGCGTAGACGACTCCGTCTCGCAGCAGCACGCTGCCGTGAACCGGCCAGGCCGATTCGAGTTGTTCGAATGCCATCATTCGGCGATCGGCCGGAGCGGCCTGGAAACTCCATCCCAACACTCCGTCTGTGGCACGCAGGCAGTGCACCTGGCCGTCGGCCGAGCCGAAGAGAACACGGGGTCCGAAGATTGTCGGGGGCGAGTCGATGCGGCCGCCGACGGTGCGAGACCAGAGTCGCTTGCCGGTATTGGCGTCGAGAGCGTGGAGCGTATGCCGGTCGGTTTCGGCAACGAACAGTCGCCCGTCGGCAATGACGACACTGGTCAGACGCCCGGTGAGCTTGGTCTGCCAGGTGCGGGTCAGCCGGGCCGGGACGGGGACGGGTGAGGTTCCGCTGCGGCCGCGGTCGTGGCGGTAGGTGGGCCAGTCGGCCGCGTGAGCCGGAGCAGCATCGACCTTCTGCAATTGGTCAAATGCCGGTCCACGCCGCAGTCGTTGCTCATCGGAAAGTGGTTTGGGTGCACGGCGTGTGGCCGAGGTCGGGGCCAGCACGTTCAGGCCGTAGAGTTTCGTTTCGGGGTAACAGGCGCAGTTGTGCGGTGGTGCGTAGAGCAGGCCGTTGCAGGGCATGATGCCGTACAGGCATCCGCCGCGGACCCAGTGGTGGATGTCCCATGCCTCTTGCTGGGGGTCGACGAACTCGATGCCGGTCCGCGAGGGGAGCAGGAAGCGATCGGTGGCCTTGGCGATGTAGCAGCGGTGGTGGAACCAGTAGGTCTCCACGTTGGGAGAGAACGATTTGACGATCTTGCCCGTGCGAGGATTCCGGCCGGTGAAGATGCCGGTGTCCTTGGTGCGGGTAGTGGGGGCCGACCAGACCAGGTCCTGCATCACCAGCAGGTCTTCGGGAGACTGGTACCCGGACTGATCGTGAGGGGCGGTCCAGAGCACCTCGCCGGTGGCCGCGTTCAGTGAACGCATCGTGCGATCGCCGCCTGCAAACAGCAACACGTCCTCATAGAGGACGAGCTTGGGACCGAAGTTGAAGTTGATCTTGACCTTGACCGGTCCCGGGGCGGTCCAGGCAGGCTGCCCCGTCTTGCGGTCTCTGGCGACGATGTTCTCGCCGTCGTGGAAATAGACCCGCCTGGGTCCGGCCACCAACGTCAGCGGTGCGATCCGGGTGGTGAACTGCCACAGTCGCTTGCCGGTGGCCGAATCCCATGCCACGACTCGTCGCGGCTGGCGGTTCCACTGGAAATCGCGCGCGACCCGTCTCTGGTCGCCGAGATTCAATTCGACGTTGTACTTCACCAGTGCCGAATCGCCGTCGTTGACCATGGCGAAGACCGTCCCGGTGTTGACGAGGATCTCTTCTGTCCCGACGCTGCCCGCCAGGTCGCGTTGACGTTCGCCGGTGGCGGCATCGAGAACGGTCAATGGAGCCTTGAGGCCGAGGGTGACATAGATCCACCGGCCGTCGGTGACCAGGCGACGAGCCAGTTGAGTCGGGCCGCTCTTGAGGGGCCAGAGGTGGCTGTGCCAGTTCGACAGGGGTTGTTTCCAGAGAATTGTGCCGTTGAAGGCGTCACGGGCGACCAGTTTCCAGTCAGGGGGCAGTTGGATCGAAACCCGCGACCCCTCGTCCATGATGTAGAACAAGCGTCCCCCACCCGAGACCATTGCGCTGAGGCTCGCCATTCGGTCGTGGTGACGCGACCAGCGGGGACTGCCGACCCATTGCAAGTGCCGGGGCGGGCCGACCTGCTTGTCGTGCGCCACGGCGTTGCCGCTGGAATCGTGAAGGTAATGCGTCCAGTCGTCGATGTCGCCGGGGCGAGGCTTCTGGTGGCGTGTCCAGCCGGTCTCATTACGGGTCATCAGCACCCCTTGCGGGGCCAGCACCCTGAGCATTTCTCCGCGGGCGATGCCCTGTGCGGCATCGACGACCAGCAGGTTGACCATGCCGTCGACCAGCGGCAGTTCGTTTCCGGCCAGGCGGCTGGCGGTGACCTGGCCGTAGACTCCCTCGGCGAGCAGCATGCTGCGGGCCGCGTCGATTTGGTCCGCGTCTCGATCAAGCCCATGGACCTGGTAGCGGGAGTTGATTCGCAGGGCTCGGGTCAAACCACCTGCGGCACAGCCCAGGTGAACGACCAGCCCGCCGCGAACTCCGGATTGTTCAATTAGCCCGGAAGCCTGCTCGGGTGCAGCGGCGGCGACCGATTCGCTGATGAGGCCAGCCAGGCCGCAGCTGGCCAGGAGTGCCAGCCGAAGCACTGTCGAGAAGGTCGGGCAGGTCATGGGATGTCTCTCGCGAACGGAGCATTGTCTTGGTGGTCAGGCAAACACTCCGGCGTGCACCTCGCCGTGAACGTTGGTCAACCGACGTTGAATGCCGTTGTGGTAATAGGTCAATCCGGTGTGATCGATTCCCAGCAGGTGCAGCAGCGTGGCGTGAAAATCGTGCCAGGGCATCGGGTGTTCGACCGCCTTCCAGCCGACATCGTCGGTGTTGCCGTAGGAGGCTCCGCGACGGACGCCTCCGCCGGCCAGCCAGCCGGAAAATCCGTAGCGGTTGTGGTCGCGGCCGGGACCGACGGCGTTGGCCGCCGATTGGGCAAACGGTGTGCGTCCGAATTCCGTCGTAAACAGGACGAGAGTGTCGTCGAGCATGCCGCGTTGGCGGAGATCCCTGAGCAGAGCCGCGACCGGGCGGTCGATACGGGATGCTTCCAGGCCGTGGTTCTGCCGAACACTCTCATGGGCATCCCAGCTGGCCCGCGGGCTGCCGGCGATTGGGCCGCCGGAATAGACCTGGACGAAACGGACGCCCTGTTCCAGCAGCCGTCGACCCAGGAGACAGCGACGGCCGCAATCGGCGGTCAATTTGTCGTTCAGGCCGTACATGTCCTGCACGTGTCGGGGTTCGCCGGTGAGATCGCTGACTTCCGGGACCGACGCCTGCATGCGGGCCGCCAGTTCGTAGCTGCGGATACGGGCGTCCACCAGCCCCCCGGCGGATGACTCGCTGCTTTGCCGATTGACCGCGGACAGGAATCGCTTGACGGCGGCATCGGCTCCGGGCGGCTGTTTGCCCGGTGGGAACAGGTCGCGAACCGGCTGGTTGCCACCACGGAAGACAATTCCCTGGTGCTGGGCCGGCAAGAACCCGTTGCTCCAGTTGCTGGCGCCGCCGTTGGGGCCACCTCGACCGTCGGGGAGCACGACGAACGTCGGAAGCGACTGGGATTCGTTTCCGAGGCCGTAGGAGATCCAGCTTCCGGTTGACGGAAAACCATTGGCACCGAATCCGCTGTTGAGCAGAAAGAGGGCCGGGGTGTGGTTTGCGGAGTCGGAGACGAGTGATCGCAACAGCGTGAGTTCGTCTGCCATTTCGGCGATATGCGGGAACATGTCCGAGATCCACAGTCCGCTTTCGCCCCGCTGCTTGAATGCCCAGTCGCTGCGACGCAGCAGGCCGACGCGTCCGAAAAAGATGTCCGGTGTTTCATCCGTCTTCAACGACTGACCGTGATGGCGATCGAGTTCCGGTTTGTAATCGAACGAATCGACATGGCTCATGCCGCCGACGAGAGAAATCTGGATCGCTCGTCGTGCTCGGGGAGCAAAGCCCGGAATCGCCGCTTGGGGCGAGGTGTCGGACTGCAGCAGGTGGGCCAACGCCGTGGTGACCAGGCCCTGGCTGCCCCAGTTCAACAGGCGTCGCCGGTCGAAGCTGTCGGAAACTGTTGTCACGTTGTCACTCGATGATCACGAAGTCGTTGATGTTGAAGAGGCCGCGGCAGAGCGTGGCGAGGCCGTGCTGTCGGACCAGGTCGACGGACAGGCGTTTTTCGCGAGCGTCGGGGTCGCGTTGGATGGCCAGTTGCCAGGCGCGGGTGACCTGGGCGTCGATGTTGTTACCGATCCGGCGAGTGATGCGTTCGGCCATGCGGCCGGCCATCCGCAACACGAACGGGTTGTTCAACAGGCTGAGGGCCTGGAGAGGGGTCGTGGTGACGTTCCGTGTCGGCGCCGCGGTCGACGGGTCGGGGCAATCGAACGTGTCGAGGATTGCCGTGCGGCCGCCCCGAGGTGTGAAACGGTAGATGGTGCGGCGATGCAGGGCCGGGTCGTCACGGTCTCTGGCTTCGTAGTAGGTGGTGCCGTTGTTTGGTGTGATCGAGACGTCCTCGAAGCCGGGCCCGCCTCGCTCGGGGTTGAGTTGACCCGAAACGGACAGAAGGGCGTCGCGGACGACTTCGGCTTCGACCCGCCGTGGGGACACCCGCCACAGCAACCGGTTGCCGGCGTCCTTGGCCAACCCGGCGGGGTTGGGGCGAGATCCCTGTCGGTAGGTGGAAGACAGGACGATCCGGCGGTGGAGCGGCTTGAGTCGGTACTTGTCCTGGATGAATCGGGAAACGAGCCAGTCGAGAAGTTGCGGATGACTGGGGCGGCCGCCGTTGAATCCGAAATCGCTCGGGGTGGCCACGAAGCCCTGTCCGAAGTGGTAGTGCCAAACACGGTTGACGATCACCCGGACGAACAGGGCGTTTCTGGACGAGGTGATCCAGTCGGCCAGCTTCTTCCTGCGGTCGGCGTCGGGGGCGTTTGCGGCAAGTTGAAAATCGGCCGGGAGTCCCGGAACGGCGCCGACGCCGCCGGGAGTCACGATCGGACCGTAGTTGGTGACACTGCCGCGGATGTGCACTTTCATCTGCTGCGGCTGTCGCGGAGTGACAGTGTAGACCTTGCTCCGCGTCTTTTGGTCCAAGGTCTTCTGGCGGCCGAAGAGTGTTGCGAGTTGTTTCTTCAGTGCGGAATGTTGCTTTCGTTCGGCAGGGATCATGGCCGCCAGCAGTTGTTTGAGTGGCACAAACGTGCTGGATTGGCCAGCCGAGGCCGCGACGGCTTCGGGCGAGAGGACTCGATCATAGAGGCGGGCTTCGAGAATCCGTGCCGATAGCATCTTGTTGGTCCCGGCGGGCGCGTGCCGCAGCCCGAAGACGATCTCGGCTTGTCCCGGAGAATACCTCTGAAATCCGGTCTTGTAGGGTTTGCCGTAGGGGCGGCCATTTCGATAACCGGTGATCGTTCCGTCGGCACGGTAGGTGATGGCGAAATGTACTGGCTGACGGTTGGCTTCAGTTTCGGGCGGTCCCGAAAACGACTGCGTGCGAACGAAACCGTTGCTCCCGGCCATCCAGCGTCCGGGCTCACGTTCGCCGAAGACGATGGCATCGAAAACGGGACCGCCGGGTGTCTGGATGCTGATGGCCCCGCCACCGCGCTGGGTGAGATTGTCGAGTTTCACCCAGGCCTCAAGAGTCTTTTCGGCCAGCGGTTTCTTGAGCGTTGTGGTCTGGACGTAGGCGGCCTTTCCATCGAGCACCAGGGCTCCGTTGTCGATCCGCGCACCGCCGATCGGACGCCCGTGCAAGGAGCCGACGCTGTCACGGAAATCGTCGTCAAACCGCCATTCCGCAATGGGCGCAGGACGGTTCACGCGAGGTTTCTTGACCGGAGAGTTCTTGCGCTTCTTGAGGACCTGTTGGCGTGCTCGTTTCTCGATGACAACGAGCTTGCCCGAGAGGTCCTTGATCTGGGAGTTGACCTTCGCCAATTGTCCCTCGATGGCCGTTTCGGCCACCTGGCGTTCTCCATGGACGACACCATCCAGGGCCGAGATGAACCGGTAGTACTCGGTGGTGAGGATCGGGTCGAACTTGTGGTCGTGACACCGAGCACAATTGATCGTCAGTCCAAGAAACGTCTGTCCGACACTGGCAGCGAGTTCTTCGAGTTCGTCCTGTCGAGCGAGCAGTTTCATTCGTTTACTGCCGCCGACGACGGTGTTATGGACACCGGCGACGAGGAATCCGGCCGAGGCGGCTCCCTCGCGGCCTGGGATCAACAGGTCGCCGGTCAATTGCAGTCGCGCAAAGCGGTCGTAGGGCATGTCGCGGTTCAATGCGTCGATGACCCAGTCGCGGTATGGCCAGAACGTCCTGCGGGGATCATTACGTTCGAAACCGTTGCTTTCCCCGAATCGGACCACGTCCAGCCAATGGCGGCCCCAGCGTTCTCCGTAGCCGGGGGAGGCGAGCAGGCGATCGACCAGATCGGCGTAGGCCTGATCGCTGGGGTCGGCAACGAAGGCCGAAACGACTTCGGGAACAGGCGGAAGCCCCAGCAGGTCGATGTGCAGACGTCGGACCAGTTGGCGGGGCGTGGCCGCGGGAGTTGGTGTCAGGCCGTTGGAAATGAGACGTGCGAGGACGAAGCGGTCCAGGTTGGTTCGAGGCCATTTGTGTTCGTTGTCGGCTGGCGGTCGGGGGTCTTTCAGCGGTTGCAGCGACCACCAGTCGGTTCCGGCTCGAGCCGACGTGGTGTAGGCGAAGCGATCAATGGGGTCGGTGCCCCAGCGGGCGCCATTGACGATCCAGCGTTTCAGAATCGCCTGTTCGGATGCGGAGAGCGGCTGCCTGGGCGGCATTTCGCCGTCTACGACCCGTTTCCAGGCGAGACTGGAATCGAGTCGCCCACCAACCACGGCGGGGCCGGACTCGCCACCGCGACGTGCCCGGTCTCGAACGGAAAGGTCGAGCCCGCCCTTGGGCTTGGTGCCGCTGTGGCAGTCCAGGCATCTCACGGCCAACAGCCGTGCCACGGTTCGATCGAAGTCGACCGGTCTGGCCGGGTCGGCCGCCAACGTGGCCACGGCGGACACCGAAGAGGCAAGGCAGGCCAGGGCCAGCGTGAACGGTGAGATGTGCATCCGGAGACGCGATCCAATGGAGCGTGAGATGTGGCGATCCCATTCTTGCCGATCGGTGTGGCAAGTGCGAGGCGGTGAGGTCAGTGGCTTTCGCGGAGCAACTCGCGAACATTGCGGACGATCACCTTCTGCCCGCCGGCTCCATTCCAGTTCAGTTCCCCCTGCCAGAAGTATCTCATGTATCCCTGCCGGTCGATCAGGTAGACGGTCGGCCACCAGTTGTTTCCCCAGGCGTTCCAGGCCTTCTTGTCGTTGTCGATGGCGACCGGGAAGTGAAGTCCCGCTCCCGAGGTTTTGCTTCGCAGTCGCCCCGCGTCTCGTTCGGCCTTGGTTTCCGGCGTATGCACTCCGATGATCGTGACGTCGTTGTCCGAGAACTGCTTGACCCACTCCCTGTACCAGGGATAGTTGCGGATGCAGTTGATTCACCCGAAGGCGTAGAAGTGCAGGATGACGACTCTTCCACGAAGTGAGTCCATGGTCAGCGGCGGCGAGTTGAGCCACTTCATTCCGGTGGCGAACTCGGGTGCCTTGTACCGCAGTCCCTTTCCGAGTTCTGTCAGCGGAGCGGGTCGACCGAGCAGTGACTGCCACCGGCTCCGTTGATCGGCGTCGAGCCGGCCGAGGATCTTGCGGCTTTCGCCCGACTTGATTCGCTGGATCGTCTTTTCGACCGTCGAACGTGGACGGCCCTTTTGGGTCCGTTTCCAGGCGTTGCGGACGGCGTTGTCGGTTGCGGTGACTGCGGCGGAAATCGCATCAAGTTGCGGTTTGGCCAGCAGCATCTTGGCCTGCACGTCGGCCCGCAACAGGGCCCGCGGCCCCTGCCACTGAAGTTCGATCTGTTTGAGCCGGGTGAGTTGTTGCGGTTCGAGAATCGAACGCAAACGCGGGCGGACTCGCTTCACCAAGTCGTGAACCAATCGGCGACGCTCGTCTTCTCGTCGATTGCGGGTGATGAACAGCCGCGAGTCGAATTGGTCGGTGACTCCGCGGATCGAGTTGACCTGTGCGGGAGCCAGGCCGAGTTCGCGGTGCACGATCCGATCACGGATGAGCTCCATGTAGGGTGTCTCAATCAATTGAACCGTTTCGGCTGCCGGAGCGGCCGCGGCGAGCGGGACCAGCAACAGCAGGGCGGTGGCGATTGTGTGGCGGATGATCATCGGAATTCCGGATGACGCGGCGTTGATCTCTGCTTCAGTTTTCTCCAGTGTCAAAGGACTTGTCCAGATCCGCTGTCTGAATTCTGCACGAGACCAATTGGCTGGAATGCCTGGAATCCTCTCCCGAAAGCCTCTCGCTCATGACCACCGTGTTTGTCAGCGGTCCTACCGGCTGTATTGGCGCAGCGACCGTCGCCCATCTGCTCGACAACGGCGTCGATGAAGTCGTGGGGTTCAGTCGCCGCGATGACTTCAGTCGTATTCCCGATCGGTACCACGACCGCATCCGTTTCATCTCCGGGGACATCACCGATGAGGAGGGTGTGCGTCGGGCGGTCACGGAGTCCGATCCCACCGCGATCATTCACCTGGCGGCCTACCAGACACCCGACTGCCAGGCGCGTCCGATGGAAGGGCTGTCGGTCAATGTCATGGGGACGATCAACATGTTCCGCGCGGCGGCCTCGCTGGGAGCATCGCTGGACCGCTTTGTGTGTGCCAGTTCCGCGGCGGTTTATGGTCCACGGTCACTGTATTCTTCGGAATCGGTCACCACCGATGTGCCCTATCTGCCGCCGAACTTGTACGGATACTGGAAAGTGGCCGGCGAGGGGGTGGCGCAGGCGTTTTTTGCTGAAACGGGAATTTCGACAGTCAGCTTAAGGCTGGCAACGACCTACGGTCCGGGTCGTGACCTGGGCCTGACATCGGCTCCGACGACGGCGATCAAGGCCGTGGCACTGGGGGCGGCCTACCGATTGCCCTACCACGGACGTGAACACTTTCACTTTGTCGAAGACGTGGGGGCGGGATTTTCCCTGGCGGCGCTCGATCCCTTCGCAGGGTACGGAACGTTCAACCTGAGGGGCCGGACGGTGCCCACCGACGTGTACCTTGCGACACTGAGGGAGGCGTGTGCCGCGGCGGGTATCGATGGAGTGGACATCGACGTGGCGGCGGACGCGACGACGATGCCATTTGTGTGTGACCTCGACGACCAAGCCACCATCGCCGCCTTTCCACGCATGCCGCTGACTTCCCTGGGGGAGGGATTGCGGAAGTCGGTGACTCGGTTCCAGCAGATGGTTGCTGACGGAACGCTGGCCGATGCGTGAACCGCACTGTGGCAAAACACGCACCGCCGCCCACCGCGGGATCAGCCGGTCTTGGCCAGTGCCGGCAGCCCGTACGGTTCGCGGTACGACTTGCCCAGCAACTTGTCGGCCTCGGGGTTGCCGACAAACCTTCCGGCCTTCGCGTTGAAGTCCAGCGTGCTGTTGGTGTCGTAGGCGATGTTGCCGAAGTGGACCAGGGCACACGAGAGGTGTGCGGCTTCAGCGTTCGCCCGGGTGATCTGTCGCCGGGTTCGCACGGCCGTCAGGAAGTTGTCCATGTGCTCGGCGTAACCACGTTGTCCCCGGAGTTCCTTTCCCTCGGTAGGGCCGCGCTGGCTCTTGGGGCCCAAGAACGTGCTGAAGGCACCACGACGTGAAAAGATCATGTAGCCCTTGGTGCCGTAGAACACGTTTCCGTTGTCGAAGCCGTGCATTCCGTAGGCGGTGAACGGGTAGTTCTCGTAGACCATCACCTTCCCGTCGGGAAACTCGTATCGCACGACCATGTTGTCGGGATACTCGGTGCTGTGACCATGCAGAAGCATGGTGCCGCCGCCGGCGGAGACCTTGTTGGGCAGGAGGTTGTTCCCCAATCCCCAGCGGGCCATGTCGATGTCGTGGATGCCGTCGTCACCGATCTCGCCGTTGGCATAGTCCTTGAACCGACGCCAGGAGACGTGGAAGCGGTGGCGGTTGAAGGCTCGTTTGGGGGCCGGTCCCAGCCACCGTTCGTAGTCGACCCCGGCCGGCGGCCTGCCGTCGGCGACCGGCTTGACGACGCTTCGGGTTTCGGCTGTCCAGGCTCGTGAGACCATCACCTCGCCGATCAGGCCGTCCTTGATCAGCCGTTCGGCCTTGTCCGTGACGGCACTGCTGCGCATCTGGCTGCCCTGTTGCACGATTCGGCCATGCTGCTTGGCCGCCTGGATCACCATCGGACCCTCGTTGAAGACGTGTGAGAGCGGTTTTTCGACGTAGACGTCCTTGCCCTGGGCCAGGGCCGGTAGTGCGATCGGGGCGTGCCAGTGGTGAGGGGTGGCAATGATCACCGCATCAACGTTGGCATCGTCGAGGACGTCTTCGAACTTCTGGGTCCGTCGGGGCGGCTTGTCCTGGAACTTGCCGATGATTGCCTGCTTGGCGTTCATCTGCGCCGGGTCCACGTCACAAAGCCACGAAAAATGAACGTCTTCCCGCCTCTGGACGAGTCCGCGGACGTGGTGGCCCATGATGCCCCCGCAGCCGATGATCCCGAGTCGAACCGTCCGGGACTGGGGCTTGCCGGCGGCGTGGGCGCCGACGATTCCGGTGGCGGCAACCGCCGTGGTGGAGGCGGTCGTCTTGAGGAACTGGCGTCGGTCGGTCGAGTCGGTCATGTCCGTCTCCTTGTCAACGGCCCCGCGGTGGCGTGGCTCGTGGTGGTTGGTTTTCCAGAAGTGGCAGCCCGTAGGGAGTGTACAGGAACATCATGCTGCCGTATCCGGTCTGTCCCTTCAAGTTGTCAGTGGGCAGGTTCTTGATTCCAGCGGCGATCAGCGTGGTCAATGCCTCTCGGCCGATACGTCGATGTTCGGCGTTTCCGGTCAGTGCCGACTCGTAGGCGATGGCCTGGCAGATCAGTGCCGCGGGGGAGTTCTGCCCGGAAGGGGGAATGTGGAGGTGGTGTTTGCAGGAGGTGCTGTGGTAGGCCTTGTGTTTCTGGTTCCAGCACTCCCGGATCAACTGGTCGATGCCTGCGGTCAGCCCCGTCAGCGCCTCGGGGTCTCCTGTGGCTTTGTGGTAACGGGCCAGGCCGCTGAGTGTCAGCGCCAGCATGTAGGCGTTCTGGCCACGGCAGCGACCGGCGTCGCTGGGTTCGCTGCAGTGACCGAAGGCCAGCTTGATGACCCAGCCCTTCTTGGGGTCGAGGTGTTCACGGAGTCGCCGCCACTGACGGTTGGCGGCGGACAGATAGGCCTGGTCCCCGGTGGCATCCCATGCGGCCATCATCATCTGCAGCGGCCAGCCGACCCCACGCAGGTGGTCGGTGTATCGCGTCGGGGTGCGGCGAGCCATGGCGTCGCAGGCCATGACCGCCACCTCGTGCGTTCGCCGTTCGCCGGTCAGCAGGAAGTGGTCGAAGGCACCGCCGATCCAGTGATGGCCCAGGTCGACCAGTCCCAGTTGGTAGGCGCCCGTCATCGCCAGGGGAGCGATGTCGTGGTACTTCTCACCGTCGTAGCGGCCGTAATAGCCGCCGGTGTGTCCGACCGAGTGGGCCCAGATGGCGCCGGGTTCGATCTGCCAGCTGCCACCGTAGTCCCGGATCGCCTGGTTGACCTCGTGCGCGACGTCGACATCGACCAGGTGCCTGGCGGCGATCTCCGCCTGGTCGAAGAAGCGGCGGTCGCCGGTCCGCAGGTATTGCTGAAAGAAACACCGGGCCGTGTCGTACTCGAGGTTGCCCCATGAATCCCATTGAATCGAGTACCAGTCGCCGTAGTTGAGCAACCCGTACTCGCGGACTTCGTTCTGCCCGCGAAGGTGCTTGTCGAGAAAACCGGAAAACCACTTGTCGTAACCGGAGGTCGGGCCGGGCCGGGCCGGCGGCATGTCGCCCAGTACCCCGGTGGCGGCGATCCGTTCCGGGGTCGGTTCGGCAAGCAGGCGTTGGCTGAGCCCCCGGAAGTGTGCATCGAGCCGTTCGGTGCAGGGGGGCTTCGACAGGAATCGTGCCCACAACTCGTGTGTCTTGGCGACGCCGAG
>CAUZRQ010000060.1:0-30434 GCA_963582065.1 Planctomycetota bacterium
TCAGTTATGGCCTGGGGACGGAAAACCAGAATCTGCCGGCGTTTGTGACCATCTGCCCGACGCTGGCCTTCGGCGGTGTCAACAACTGGAGCTCGTCGTTCTTGCCGGCCATTCACAATGGGACTGCGATCGGAGATGCCAGCGTCCCCTCGGCTCGTGCCCGCGTGAAGTACATCAAGAACAGCACACTCTCACCGGCGATCCAGCGGTTGCAACTGGATCGACTCAAGTCGCTGAACCGCGACTACCTGAAGCGGACCGGTGCCGAGGCCGCCCTGGAGGCTCGGATCGATTCCTTCGAGTTGGCCTTTCGCATGCAGTCGTCGATTCCCGAGATCGAGGACCTGGGCGATGAGACCCAGGCCACGATGTCGCTTTACGGAATGGACGACAAGGTGACCGCCAATTTCGGTCGCATGTGCCTGATGGCCCGTCGGTTTGCCGAGGCGGGAGTCCGCTTTATCCAGGTGACTCATAACGATGACAAGGTGCAGTGGGACCAGCATGCCAACCTGAAACGCGATCACGAGAAAAACGCTCGCGAGGTGGATCAGCCGATTGCCGGGCTGCTGACCGACTTGAAGCAGCGTGGGCTGCTCGAAGACACGCTGATCTGGTGGGGCAGCGAATTCGGCCGCACGCCAACCGCAGAATCCAAAGACGGCCGCGACCACAACCCCGAGGGCTTCACCATGTGGCTGGCCGGTGGTGGGGTGAAGGGCGGGTTTCGCTACGGCGCAACTGATGACTACGGCTACTACGCCGCGGTGGACAAGGTCCACATCCACGACTTCCACGCGACGCTGCTGCATGCCCTGGGGCTGGACCACGAACAACTGACCTACCGCCACGCGGGCCGGGACTTTCGTCTCACCGATGTCGAGGGCAACGTTGTCCACGACGTGTTTGCTTGACGAGGTCCGAAGGGCAGGCCGTTGTCCCTGGCCCGGCGAGAGGAATTCATGACCTGCAGTCGGCGCTCGGCAGCACCCTGGATGTGAGTGCGAGTTGCCATGAAGGCCGGGGCTGCCGGCGGGGATTTCTGGATGAGTGTTGACAGGGTACCGCTTGTTCCGGGAAACGTCGTCCGTGAAGTGGCTGCCTGTCCGAGTCGGGCCAATTCGGCATCGATCCCCAGCATGTCCCTTAGCGTGAATGCGTATTCCCGGCGGTGCTCTTCGGCGGCTTGTCCGGTTTCCGTTCCAGCCGGTACAGGTGATGGTCCGTCCGCAGGTAGATCGCCTTACCGGAGACTGCCGGCGAGGCCATGATGCGGCCATCGAGCTTGTTGGATGCCAATTTTCGGAAGCGGGGACCGGGTGCGAGGACAGTTGTCACGCCTTCTTCGTTGGCGAAATAAATTCGTCCGTCGGCGAAAATGGGCGACGCAGAATAATTTCCGCCCAGGCGTTCGCGCCAGCGGAGCTTGCCGGTCCGGGCGTCGAGGCAACTGCCGATTCCCATGTCGCTGACCAGGTACAGTTCGTCGCCGACAAGCAACGGCGACGGGTTGTTCGGGACCGCCTTGCGAACACTCCAAACCACGTGAGATTTCGTGACGTCGCCCCGTCCGCCGGGCCGGATGGCATGCACCACGGGCGAAAAATAGCCCCCGGCGGTGAACAGCAGTCGGTGTCCGTAGACCGGCCGGGGAACCTGGGCGTAGTTCTCCTGCTGCTGCACCGACCACAGGCTCTTGCCGGTCCGAGGTTCATACGACAGCACGTGACCGGCCACGTTGCAGATCAGCTGCGAGCCGGCCGGAGTGTGGATGATCAGGGGCGTCGATTCGGAATTGTGACGCTCGAGTTTCGGACTGCGAGCGTCATGCGACCTGCGCCAACGAGGCTTGCCGGTCTTCTTGTCCAGGGCCGTGACAAATCGCACGTCCGTTCCATGACACTGGACGATCAGCAAATCGTCCAGAAGTACGGGACTGCTCGAGGGACCGTACAGGGTCTTGTAGGACAGCGTGGTTTTCCAGACGAGTTTTCCGTCGGTCGTCAGACAGGCCGTGCCGTACGGGCCGAAATGGACATACACGCGGTCGCCTTCGAGAATCGGTGTCGGCGAGGCATGGCTGTTCTTGGGATGCAGGCCCCTGGTCATCTGAGAGGCGAAAATCGCGATGCGATGCAGTTGTCGACCGGTGGCACGGTCCAGGCAGATCACCAGCAGAGACTTCCCCTGATCGACCGCCGTTGTCAACCAGATCTGTTTTCCTCGGGTGACCGGTGACGACCAGCCGGTCCCTTCGACAGCGGACTTCCACGTGACGTTCTTCGATTCGCTCCAGTTCAGCGGCAGTTCTTCGGCGATCGAGTGCCCCTGTCCGCCCGGTCCGCGAAACTGGGACCAGTCATCCACCGACGGTCGTTGAACGTTGACCGTCTGGCCCGGATCGATCGGATCCGACGTCCAGCCGCTGCCCCCAGGCGGCATGGCGGCAAGACACCATCCGGCGATCAGCAGTAATCCGGGTATCCGTCTCATGTGAGGTTCCTGTGGTTGGCGGTCCGCAGATGCAGTTTCCCCGGACCAGCTCCAAGGTTCAACCACTCCTGCCGGATCCGGGTCGTTCACGTGGGTCGGCCGCGGTGGAGGGTGGGGCGGTCGTCCTGTCTCTTGACGAGCCGGAAAAGCGGGACGAATAATCTACCGACCCTTGTTTTGCTTTCCATCCAGAGTTGATGACCATGACTGTCAATCGATCGGCAGGCTGCCGGCGACCGCGAACATCGGCTCCACGGCACCTCGTTCGGCTGCAGCCTGGTGGCTGGTTGTGTGTCGTCATGGTCTGTGGGTTCCTGTGTGCGGGACCGGGGGATTTCCGCTCCCAGGCCAGGGCGGCCGACGAAGCCGAGGATTGGCGAGCTGGTGTTGCGGTGGCCGTGATCACTCCCGCGAAATCGATGATGCTGGCCGGGTTCGGCAGTCGCACCAAGCCGTCGGAAGGCACGGCGACCGAACTGCATGCCAAGGCCCTCGCCCTGCAGGACTCTCGAGGCACGCGGCTCGTGATCGTCACCACCGACCTGATCGGGATCCCGCGTCCGTTGCGTGACCGCGTCGAAGCTCGCGTGAAGAAGCGGTTCAAGCTGCCGTCGGCTTCGCTGTTGATGAACGCCTCGCATACCCACTGCGGGCCGGAACTGAGAATGACGAAGACAGCACTCGAAGAGCTGTCCGAGGAGCGGCAGAAGTTGACGATCGAGTACTGCCGGCGTCTCGAGAATGCGCTGGTGAAGCTTGTCGGCGATGTGCTGGCCGACTGCACGCCGGCGCGGCTCAGCTACAGCCACGCCCGGGCCGGCTTTGCGATGAACCGGCGGCTGAAGAACCCCGATCCGGATGGCGAACCGTTCCTGAACCACCCCAACCCGGATGGCCCCGTCGATCATGACGTTCCGGTGCTGCAGGTCACCTGGAAGGACCCGGCCCGCCGTGCGATCCTCTTTGGGTACGCCTGTCACAACACGACGCTGTACGTCAACCAGTACGCGGGTGATTACGCCGGGTACGCCCAGTCGTTTCTCGAGCGAGATCACAAGGGGACAACCGCGTTGTTCCTGAACGGGTGTGGAGGTGACCAGAACGGCTTTCCTCGCGGAACCATCGAACTCTCTCGCCGTCACGGTCGGACGTTGGCCACGGCCGTCGAAGCGGCCATGCAGAACCGCCAGGTTGGGATCCACGGTCCGTTGGCAGTGGCCCTGGATCACGTCCAGATCGAATACCAGGCCCCGCCGACCCGGACGCAACTCGAGGCCTACCTGGCGGGGAAACCGGCACCGTTCAAGTCGTATGAATTGACCAGGACGCACGCCAAGCGGTTGCTGCGGCAGATCAACCGTGGCGAGAAGCTGCGGAGAACCTATGAATTTCCGGTCCAGGCGGTCCGCTTCGGGCAGCAACTGGTGCTGGTGGCCCTGGCCGGCGAAACGGTGGTGGATTACTCGCTGCGGCTGAAACGCGAGTTGCGGGGCAGGGCGGCGGTCTGGGTCTCGGGCTACAACAACGACGTCTTTGGCTACGTCCCCAGTCGCCGGCTGTTGGCCGAGGGCGGCTACGAACCGCGACGGTCGATGAACTACATGACCGGTGTGGTTCAGCCGGGACCGTTTGCCCCGTCGATCGAGGAGCGGATCATCGGCAAGGTCCACCGGTTGCTGAAATCGTTGTCGACTGACTGAGGACGCCGGTTGCCGGTGGACCGACCGAGTCTCAGAGCTTCACCGTGGTGACTTGGCTCATCCGGCAGGCGGTCGAGAGGCGATACTGGGGGTACACGTTCCGGAAGGATCACATTTACATCACGCGGCTGTTTTGGCATAACGCATGTAGGAAGACCGCGATCGGGACGCGCGGATAGTCGGATCGAGGGGAGAACATGCTGGTCGTTCGAGATGCCGGTTTTGGCCGGAGTGAGTCGACTCGCCGCGAGTTTCTCCGGATCGGCGGCCTTGGTGCCGGTGCCCTGGCCATGCCGGGGCTGTTCAACTCCCGGTCCGCCGCGGCCACACCGAACTGGGTTCGTGACAAGGCCGTGGTGCTGTTGTTCCTCCAGGGTGGTCCGCCCCAGGTCGAGTGCTTCGACCCGAACATGGATGCCCCGGACGGGATCCGCAGCTGCATCGGCGAGATCTCGACCAAGCTGCCGGGAGTGACCTTCGGGTCGGCGTTTCCGCAGTTGGCCGAGCGGGCCGATCGGTTGGCCGTTGTCCGATCGTTTGCCTCCGGCGATGGCGGGCACAATCCCGACCCGCTGTTGACCGGCAACAGCCCGCTGAAGGCCACCATGGGGGCTCACCACGCCCGGCTGGTCGGTGCCAATCATCCCGAGACGGCGATGCCGTCGTCGGCCGTGGTCCTGCCCGAGGCGATTCAGCCGGACCTCAGGCTGGAGACTCCGACCGGTCCGTTCCGGTTCGGTTTCATCAAGCAGCACTACGGCAATCCCGGGCAACTGGGCTCACCATACCAGAGCCTGTTCCTCGATGGCGGCGATCAACTGGCCGAGAACTTCGACCTGAAACTGCCCCGCGACCGCTTTGACAGCCGTCGGCAACTGCTGGGCCAACTCGACTCGTTCCGCCGGCGTCTGCAGACCGCCGGGGCCCAGGACAGCCTGGGCGAGATTCGCAGCCAGGCGTACGACGTCCTGCTCAAGGGAATCTCCGACGCGTTTGACCTGTCGAAGGAAGATTCGAGAACGCTGCAGCGATACGATACGCGGCCGCTGTTCCGCATGCAGGACTGGCACAAGGGAGGCTCGCACTACAACAACAAGGTCAACCAGTCTCGGATCACCAACCTGCTGGGGCACCAGATGCTGATGGCCCGCCGCCTGGTCGAGCGAGGATGCGGGTTCGTCACGGTTGTTGACTGCACGTGGGACTTCCACAACGACGGCAACAACCCGGCCACCGTCGAGGGGATGAATGTGCTGGGTCCGCAGGCCGATCACGCGATCGCCGCGTTCATGGATGACCTCGAGGATCGCGGACTGACCGACAAGGTGCTGTTGCTGGTGACCGGCGAAATGGGCCGCACGCCGAAGAAACAGGGCAACGGCGGCACCGGACACTGGTCCCGGTTGACTCCATTGCTGGTGGCCGGTGGCGGACTGAAAATGGGCCAGGTGATCGGCAAGACCGATCGCAACGGCGGTGAGGCGACGACCCAGCAGTACCTGCCGCAACACCTGCTGGCGACAGTCCTGCAGACCGTCTTTGATCCCGGCGAAGCCCGCCTCGACAGCAGCATCCCCACCGAACTCGCGAGGCTGATGACCGCCAGCGATCCGATTCGAGAGTTGTTCGTGTGATCGGTAGGTGCGTGGAATCGAGTCGTCCGGAGAGAGAATCCTCCAGGCCGGCTCGGCGATGCCGTCGGATTGCCGAACTCACTTTGGGATCTTGACCGGCTTCCAGCGGATGGCGAACAGGTCAATCGGCCCTTTCCACTTGGTGTCGGCACCGACGATCGAGAGGATCGTGTCGTCGGCCAGGACAACGCTGAAGCTGGGTTCGGCGCGATCCTCGGTGTACGAAACGTAATACACCTCGTCCGCCCAGTTCCTGCCCTGGTCGTAGCTGACCATCGCCCGGCTGCCGCGGTGTCCCGGCCCGTACCGCGTGTCGTGGATCACGATCACGGTCCCGTCTCTCTGGATCGCCGGGCACCCGTAACACTGTCCGAAGACGGTGGTCAGTGGGCGGAGATTGCGCCAGCTGATTCCCTTGTCGGCAGACTCGGCAAGGTAGAGGTGCTTGAAACCCCTTCGATCGGTATCCGGCCGATCTGACGTGTGTCGTGCTCGCTGGTAACGCAGGGTCGTCAGCAGGTTCCCCGAGGGTGTCGTGACAATGTCACCCTGTGAACACCAGTCGGCCAACTTGTGCGGTCCTTGCCAGTTGCGACCATGATCGGTCGACCGGTAGAGCATCAGGGTGTCTCGCTTCGAGGAGACAATCCCGTAGAGCTTGACCCGGCAAAGCAGGGTTCCATCGGACAACAGGTTCAGGCCGAACACCGTGTACCGCGTGAACCGCTCGGTCGGCAGCCTGATGCTGCCGATCATCCTGGCAGTTTTCCCTTCGTCGGCCGAAGCCCAGACATGGACACGGCTCGCTTCACGGAATTGTCCGTCCCGCCGATCCTGGGTCACGGCGATCATCGTCCCGTCTCGCAGGAACTTGAAGAATCCGTTCGCCAGGTCGGGTGCGCGTTCGTAGGACGTCCAGTGCCGTCCTCCATCCGTGGACTTGCACAGCAGCGTTTTTCGGCCGACGTAGATGCTGCCACGAGGTCCCATGGCCACCAGGCCCCCTTCTTCTCCCCTTGCACCGGGCAGCTTGACCTTTTCCACCGAAACTCGTCCCAGTCGGCCGGCGCGGGCGTGCAGGAAGTACGTCCCCGCCTGCATCTCCTTCAGGATGGTGGCCGACGGAACCGGCACATTCCCCAGTCGATCCGTTTTGAGCGGCGGACCCGCCACCGCCTCGGAAAGACCCTGGGCCGACAACAGGGCCATCGCTGATACCACGAAGGTCAACAAGCCAATGGCTCGTTTGTTCCGCATCGGAGCATCGACGTTCTTCATTGTGTCCGCTCTGTTCTTCAAGAACTTCGTGAGAGACGGGTTGCCGGGAAGACCACCTGGAATCGGATGATCCGTCTGACACCCCGGTCATTGACCGCACGCTCGAAAACTGTACCACAAGCTGGTCTGCCGGATCGGGACTCCGCCGCCTGGTGCCGCCTGGTTGAGATGACGTCCTTGTGTCAGTTGGGGTTCATCATGAAACCATCTTTACTCTGATGATGTTCGCATCATCATTTGTCTTTGCGACGTTCACGCAGCTCCTGCCAGCCTGGACTTGTCTGAGGTCAAGTGTGTGAAACATGTATGCTCTCTTTGAAGTTTCAGTCCAAGCCCCGATGAAGGGATAACTGCCATGAAGGCCAAGTTGGTGCTTTGTTCATGCCTGCTGTCGGTCGTTGCTGCGGCCGTTTGCGTCGTACCGTGTCAGGCCGCCGAGTACTACGTCGATGCCAGGCATGCCCAGGCTGCCGACGAGAATTCCGGCCGGGAGACCTCGCCCTGGAAAACCATCTCCAGGGCCGTGCAGGTCGCCCGGGCCGGTGACACCGTCTGGATCAAGGCCGGCAAATACCGCGAGGGCGTACGGTACTTCGCCCACAGCGGCGAGTACTACGCCAGTGAGCTTCGCTTCATCACCCTGGCGGCGTACAGGAACGACGTGGTCATCATCGACGGGACGCGGAAAGTTGACCCCGGCGAGTGGAAGCTCAAGGAAGGCGCCAAGAACGTCTTTTGGATTGCCCTGCCGGAGGACCCCAACCAGGTCTTCGTGGACGGTGAACGTCTGGCCGAGGCCATCGAGGTCAAGGTGGAGGACAAGCCGGATGCTGAACTTGGCACTCAACGCACCACGACCCGTCGCGAAATCGCCGTCACCGACGCCACGCCGGACAAGTGGCTGTACGACGAAAAGACCAGGCGGCTCCACGTCAATACGGGAGAGGGCAATCCCTCCCAAAAGCACCTGCTGGAAGTCAGCGTGAACTCTTTTGCCCTGAACCTCCGGCCCCGGCCGGGGACGCGGTACGCGGGGCGCGGAGTCTATAACGTGGCGATCCGCCTGCGCGGGCTGACATTTGACCGCCTGCGAACTGGACTGGATGCCCCCGTCAATTTCAGCGTGATCGAGGATTGCGTGGTACGGCAGGCGGGTGCGGGGGACGGATCGGCCATGACCATCCGGGGGATGCACAACATCATTCGACGCAATACCGTGCTCGACAGCCTGCACCAGGCGATCTACTGGGTCGGAAAAGACTTCGTGCTGGAGGACAACCTGGTGGTGGGCGCGCTGCAGGACCCGCACATCGTGGACGGTGCCTTTGAAGGAGTGTTCAAAGCAAACAACGGAAGCTATTCAACGATTCGAAACAACGTGGTCGCCGAAGTGCCACCTGGCAAGCATCACGGTGGCGGCCTGGGCATCTGGTGCGACATCAACAGCGAGCACAACGCCATCTACGGCAACGCCTGCTATCGCCAGGGCGCAAGTGGCATCTACGTTGAGCAGAGCCAGAACGCCAATGTCATTGCCTACAACACGTGCTTCGAGAACCGCGCGGGCCTGGGGGTCCGCAACAACAGCTTCAACCTGATCCTGGGCAACTATCTCTTCAACAACCGCAGCAGCGGAATCTGGTTCGGTAGTGAGAACCGCTATCCCCCGATGACCGGACAGCGTGTCGAGGGCAACTGGCTGGTGAACAACAGTGTCGGAGTTTCACTGGGACTTCCTTCGCCGCTGGGTTGGAATGTGGCCTCGTTGGACCGCAACTTCTATGAGACGTCTCGTGGTGGAAAACTTGTCGAGTGGGGAGAGAAGGTCTACACCGACCTGGACACGTTGCGGCGTAAGGCCGGCCAGGAGTTCAACGGCAAGACCGGTAAGTCTGATGAGAAAGACATCCAGGTCGTCAGATTCCGTGTGCCGCACTCGAGGACTCCCGGGGCGATGGTGCCAATGGTTGCCAACCCGACCTTGTTGCGGGCAGCGCCTTCGGGCGTCGGTGGTTACGCCAACCGTCCCTATTTCTGGCGACAGGGGGATGGAAGCGGACTCTCTTTTGGAGTTGGCGCCGCGGGACCATGGAGCATCACCAGTGGAATCATCGAGACCTCCTATCCCAACCTCCCTCGTCTTTGGGCCGACGGAGGTGCCTACGCGGCCGGGATCATCGCCGTTGTGTTCGGTCCGGATGGACGACTGCTCGAAAAACACGAGGGGCCCGGCGAGAAACGCTGGGGCATCTATGTGCACGGAACTCAGCCTGAAGACATGCATCCACTTGGTGAGGGCTGGTGGAGCCCGTCGTTGCCGACGGTTGCCGGCACGAAATACAAAGTCTCTTGGCGATCCCTGGCCGAGAAGCTGGAGCCGTTGCGCGACAATTCTCGAAGCGGGCCGGTGGTCTTCGTCCAGTGGACCAACGATACCGGCCAGGATGTGGTTCGCCACTATCTCTGGGGCAAAGACGACAAGGGCCGGCCGCACGGCAAGCTGTCGCGGGAGGGCAGCTATCCCTGGATGGGTGACAGCGGCAAAGCGATCGCTCCGGCCGGGGCCAGGCGAGTCCGTTTCTTTTTCGGCCTGCGGCAGTGCCAGGGCATCGTCAAGTACCGCGACCTGTTCATCGAGGGGAGTTGAAGACGAGGCTCCGATGACAAACAGCGGGGCTTGCTCGCGGATCTCCGTGTCGTGGATGTCAGAGAAGGTGAAGGGAAACCGTCTGTGACAAGGCAGGGATGTCTTCGGCCAACAGTATGAGGACGTGCAGGAAGGACCGTCACTGCCTGGATCTCAAAGGGCTTTCAACGAACAGATTCCGTAGTACGGGTCATCGATGAAAACGTGAAAACGGAACGGCTTCGGTCGGCGACGGTCAAGCAATTCTCGAGGGAGCCTGAAGCGCCCTTCCACACCGGCGACGGGTTCCAGGGCCGCAACCACGGTCCCGTCTTCTTCGTTGACGCTGATGCGGAACGCCTTGTCGACAGGCCCGGCACAACCGGCGATATAGGGCCGGGTGTTGGAGGGCTGTGCGATGTTGGCCTGCAGGAATTCGGGAAGCTTCTTGCCGGGGGTCATCGGGTCGCTGCGGAACGAGCCCCGGAATCGCCAGGGGCGTACGCGAACACATGAGACGCCGTCGTAGGGCAGCACCGCTCGCCCGATCTGCGGACCGAATCCAGCCTCACAGGCCAGGGGCCAACCCTTGGGTGAACCCATCAAGCCATATTCCCCTGGTGAACCGCTGTAGTAAATCCAGAGTTCATCGCCGACCTTGACGAGTTGGTTGGGAGAAATCACGTTGCCGTCGTCCCACGTGCCGACCCGACCACGGGGCACCACCGACACCTGGTTCTGGATTCGCTCAAATTGCAGGCCGTCTCGCGATACGGCCAGACGCAGGTCGGACTGATCGGTCCGCATCTCCAGGTCAAACCAGCTGTACTCGTACAGGGCCAGGTAATACCCCTCATAAGGGGTTACCGAAATCAGGTGGATCTGTTCTTCGAGCCCTTCGTCGGGGTCCATCGCCAGGGTCTTCGAAACGGTCATGTGGGCCTCATCGGGCCCGTAGGCAACCCCAATCCGTCTTCGATCCAGTGCGTCCGTCGAGTAGACCTGGGAGCCTGGCAGGGTCCTGTAGGCAGGACAGTCCCACCGCGGATCCGGGATGTCGTTGCCCCACGGAAACTGGTTGAACCACTTGAATCGTTTCCCGGGGTCCGGGCAGTCCGGGTCCATCAGGAAGCAGGAGGATTCATGAAAGCGGGCCTTCTTGTTCGGGATGGGATTGATTCCGGATTTCCGCCACCGGATACCGTCCTCCGAGTAGCTCAGGTGCGCGCCGCGCGACGTTGACGCCAGGCACTTGAACCGTTTCCGCGGATCAGCTTCGGTTTGATCCAGCAGAACGGCTCTCGGGTGGAACCGGCCAGTTGAGGCGGTGTCCAGGATGTTGTTTTTCCGCGAGCCCCGGAACTCTACGAATCCCAACTCTGGCCTTTCCCAGGAAAGGCCGTCTTCACTTTCCGCGTACATCATGCTCGTGGTGAAGCCGCGCATCCCGTCAACGACACCCAGCCTGGATTTTGCCTCGCCCCAGTACCACATGCGAAAACGCTTCGTCTCCGGGTCGATCACGACGGTGGCGTACATGAGATCCCCCTCATCCGGCGACCCCACTTTGGGGTTCTTGCCGAGAACCGGCTTGGGGTCTTTTTTTGCCGGCATGGGACAGACCTCAATGCTGTCGGGCTGATTCGTGGCGTCCAGACACAAGAACGGGATCAACCTCCCCGGCTTCAGGGTTCGCACGGCCGTCGACTCCCCCCCCTTGGTAGGAGCGGCTTCTTCGGCTGAGGCCCTGCTCTCAAGAGGGGCTTGGGAGGCGGTCAACAGTCCACCGGCCACCGACATGGTCTTCAGAAAGTCCCTTCGCGTATCCACAGATTTCTCCCTGGCTTGTCCCACGGACGGTACCTGTACTGGAACTCGGCTCAAGATATCATCTTCCTCGCGCGATGACCGTGTCGGTCCAAGCCGGACGTTGCGACAGGATCGCGGCGACTCATGGCGGCCGGCAAAATAGCCGAGTCCCTGGCGCGAGTTGTTCCTGTCGGCGATCCGCCGTCACGCCGAGGGTGCCTTCGGACACCTGTGTCACGACCACTTCGCCACAGCGGTGGGGCAGGCAGCGCCAATGAGGGTCAGCAACCGGCGGCTCGGTCCCCGCGCATGGTCCGGGTTTTGTCGATTTCACCCCACCCGCCTCGTCCCGTCCCAACCACCGGGCTAGACTGCTGCCGGACTTCCCTACCGATGGAGTGACGTCATGAAGCGAATGCTCGCGGGTTGGCTGCTGATCGCGGCCGCCTGTTTCGGGGGCGGAGTTTCGCCGCTCGTCGGATCGGCTGCCGAACCGGTCAAAATCGGTTCGTACCGGCAGCTGTTCCTGGATGATCACCTCGTGGCGGAGATGAGGGGCCTGCGGCGGGTGATGCACCGCCCGCACAAGAGAGGGGCGGTGATCCGCAGCCCGAAGCTGGATCAGACGATCCAGACACGTTCGGCGCCCCAGTGGGATCCGGTGGCCAAGCTCTACAAGTTGTGGGTGATCGGCATCGATCAGCAGTTGTGGGAAAGCGGCGACGGGCTGCACTGGGTGCCCGGCCCACCGTCGAACATGAAGATCATGCTGGCGGTCTATGACCGGAACGAGCCGGACCTGGCGCGGCGCTACAAGGCGCCGTTGCTGAACAAGGGGTTCGCGGTTTCGCCCGATGGGGCCAAGTGGACCCGGGTCGATGTCACCAAGGTGCCCAGTTCGGATGAAGGCAACTACAGCTATGATCCGGGTCACGGGCTGTTCATCCACACGATCAAGCGGGGAGGACCCTTCGGCCGTTCGGTGGCGGTGGCGACCAGTCGCGATTTCAGGACATGGAACGACTACGGTCTCATCTTTCATGCCGACGACCAGGACCAGGAGCTCGGTGCCGAGAACATCACGGCGCGGCTGGCCGATCCGACACTGCGGCGGCCGTTTCACATCGACAAGAAGGTCTGGCGCGTGGATGTCTACAACATGGGGACGTTCTTCTACGAGGGGATCTACATCGGGATGCCCGCGATGTTTCACTCGACCGGGCCGGTGCCGAATTACCCCAATACCGACGGCTTTCACCTGGTTCAGCTGGTAACCAGCCGCGATCTCAGGAACTGGAAACGGCTCGGTGATCGCCAGCCGTTCATCGGCCCGTCGCGGCTGAAGTCGGGTGCCTACGACCTGGTGCAGATCCTGCCTCCCTCGGCCCCGGTGGAGCGGGGCGACGAGTTGTGGTTCTACTACACCGGCCTGAAATACCGGGCGAGCTTCATTTATGTCGGCCGCTACCCCAACGGTAAGCACGTGACCAAGCCCGGTCTCGAGCCGGATCGCGGGGCCATCTGCCTGGCTGTGCTGCGTCGTGACGGGTTTGTCTCCCTGGATGCGGGTGAGAAGAGCGGCCGCCTGGTGACCAGGTCGATTGTTCTGCCGGGCGGGAAGATGCACGTCAACGCTGACGTCGATGACGGAGAATTGCGGGTTGAAGTGTTGAATGCGAAAGACAAAATCGTGGCTGTTTCCGAGGATGTCAGCGGTGATTCGGTCCGCAAAGCGATTCGTTGGAAACGCGGGGATCCTGCCGAACTGAAGGGCCAGGCTGTCACGCTCCGCTTCACGCTCCGGAATGCACAGTTCTACTCGTACTGGTTCAAGTAGCGGTTGCCTGTTTTTTTGGCCCACGAGCAAGATCGGGAATGTCAATGAGCCACACGGCCACCGGTACGATTCTTCTGCGAGGGCACGGCTGTCATTGGGCAGTCCTTCTCGGCTTCGTCGCGTGTGCCGCCGGCCACGCAGTCGCAGAGGCGTCTGGTCCGTCGGTTGCCTGGCAGCGGATCTATCGCGGCGATGTTCTGCCGGATGCCAAGGGAGCGATCGGGGGCCCCGACAAGTTCAGCGGGTCCTTTCGACTTGTCACCGCGGGCAAGCCGCCGCCGGTCCGGATCAGCGTTGCGAAGACACTGCTGTACCGGGACGAAGACACGAATCGTCGCCGTTACGACGTCGGCACCAATGACAGCAACAAGGGATCCGCCACGTGGAACGCAGCGACCGGTCCGGGTACGACGCTTGAGATTCGCCTCAAGGTGCTGGTGGGCGCCGGGCCGGGTACGGCCGGCGGAGTCCAGATCGCCAATGGGCAAGCCAGCTACTTTGCCCGAATACGGACTGACGGGATCGAGGGCCTCAACCGCGAAAACGATGCGCTGGGCTTCGACTTCCACAGCGACTTTGTCACCCTGCGGTACGTGGTGCCACGCGGGAAGCGGCCCGCTGTCGTACAGTTCGTCGATGCTCGTGGCCGGACCGGTGAGACCAGGATCCACCGCTACGACATCAAGACGGGCAACACGTTCCTGATCTCCGGTGGCGGGAACGGCGATCCCCCTAATCATCTCGAGTGGGAAATCGAGACGATCCGGTGGACGAACGCGGGTGCGTTTGCCTGGGACGCCAAACAGGTCGGACGGCAGGCCCTGGCCACCATCGCCAAGCGGAAGGAGATGGCTACCGAACGACGTCGAGAGGCCAAGCGGAGCACTAGACCCATCCGGCTCACTCGCTACCGGCAACTGTTCCTGGACGACTACCTGGTCGACGAGATGCACGCAGTCCGTCGCCAGGCGCACTCGGCCGACAAGTACCCGACCAACCCGATCATCAACGGTGATCACCCCTGGTTGGCCGGGAGGGCTTATCTCTACGGTGCCGTGGAACGTCATCCGGAGACGAAGAAGCTGAGGATGTGGTACCAGTCGTACTACAGAGCCAACGAGAAGGACCGGGTCATCAACGTGATGTGCCTGGCCGAATCGGCCAACGGGATCGACTGGACCTTCCCGCGGCTGGGGCTGATTGCCGACGGGCGGGGCAGCAAGGACAACAACATCATCTTCAGCACGCTGACCCACTCGGGATTCGACGAGTGCATCACGCCGACACGGGATCTCCACGCCACCGATCCCAGCAAGCGTTACCGCAGCCTGTTCTGGGCCAATTCCGACGGCCATCGCGGCACCTATGCGGCCTGGTCGGCCGACGGCGTGCGGTGGTTCTCCTCGCCCAAGCCAGTCACGACCAGGATGGGCGATGCCGGCAGCACCATGTACGACATCTACAAGCGTCGCTGGGTCTTCTTCGCGCGGCCGATCGACAACCAGCTCAGCCGGGCCATCACGTTCAGCAAGGACTTCAAGACGTGGACTCCGATCAAGGTGATTTTCCAGGCCGACAAGAGCAAGCGGGAAGATTACTACAACATGCAGGGGCTGTGTTACGAGGGGCTGTACCTGGGTTTCGTGACCATCATGTGGGAAGAGCCCGGCCGGTACGCTCTGGAGCCGCACCTGGCCATGAGTCGTGACGGTGAGAACTGGCAGTGGATCGGTCGCCAGGACGCGTTCATACCTCACGGGCCGCGCGGCAGCTGGGAAGAATTCAACACGCAGATGGGGACCGGCCAGCCGATCCGACAGGGCGACAAGCTCTACTTCTATTACAGCGGACGCACCTATCCCCACCGCCCGTATTACGCGCGAGGCAACCCCGAAATCATCCCGAAGCAACTGGTCGAGAGCGATGTGAACATCGGCCTGGCGACGTTGCGGGTGGACGGGTTCGTGTCGCTGCAGGACCACTTCGGCGGTGGTGTCGTGGAGACCAAGCCGCTGTTGTTTTCGGGCAAGGAACTCCACGTCAACGTCGACAGCCGTCACGGTGACTTCCGGGTGGAAGTGCTCGACCACGCCGGTGATCCCATCCCCGGGTTCACGGCAGCAGAATGTGTACCGGTTCGCGTCGATCGGGTGGGTGTGACCGTGAGATGGAAGGACCACCAGGACCTTGTCACACTCGACGGCAAGCCGGTTCGATTTCGGTTTCACCTCAAGCGGAGCCGGCTCTTTTCCTTCTGGATCGACTGAGCCGGGATGGCAGTGATCCGAATGTGTGTCACGAATCCGGCCGGGCAGACGCTGTCACCGCCCGCTTTGTCCGGCCTTCTCAGATGTGATAGCCTGCCGCTTGGCTTCTCTGGCGACGGAGTGACGTCATGAATCGTTGGCTGACCGGTTTGTTGCTGATCGGGATCGCCGGGCTTACGAGTGCGTTGCCGGGCTACGAGACGAGCGAGCCGGACGGAAACGATCGAGCTGCGGATGCCGAGTCCGTTTCGGTGGTGAAAAAGTCCACAGCCACCGGCAAGGTGAAGAGGCCGGCCGTAGTGCCACGTGGCCTGGTCATCAACGAGGACAACAGCCGCTTCTGCCTGAACCGATCCGAAGGCAAGATGACCCGCGCGGGATTGCACGAATTCATCGACCAATACGCGGGCACCCAGGTCACGCACCTGTTCCTCTGTCCCAACGGAATGCGAGTCAACTATCGCACCAGGGCGGAGGGCTGGGAGAGCATCTGGGAGGGCAATCATCCCGAGAAGTCGAAGAGCCGCTGGATGCGTAACTTCTGGGTGCTCGACCAGCGTGGACTCGATCCGTACGCCGTTTGGATCGCTCGCTGCCGGAAAAAAGGTATCTCGCCGTGGATCACCATGCGGATGAATGTCTTTTCGTTCCGCAACGAGACGGGCCATTTTTCGCACAGCACGTTCTGGAAGAAGCACCCCCAGTTGTGGCGGCTGCGGCCAAGTCGGTCCGAGTTGGATTACGGGATTCCGGCAGTTCGCCAGAGGTCTCTGGCACTGATCCGCGAGTTCTTCGAGCGTTATGATCTCGACGGCCTCGACCTGGACTGGATGCGCTGGCCGGCACACTTTCGTCCCGGCGAGGAGCAGAAGGGCCGCAAGGTGCTGACGGAGTTCATGGGGCAGGTCCGAAAGTTGGCGGACGAATGGTCGGCGAAGCGAGGTCATCCCATCCACATCGCGGCCCGCGTTCCGGCGGTTCCCGAGGCGGCCCTGGGCCTGGGTCTGGACGGCGTCGCCTGGGCGAAAGCGGGGCTGGTTGACATCCTGGTGCCGGCACCGTTTCTTGACGCCGATTTCGACATCCCCGTGGACCGTTGGCGAAAACTCATCGGCCCGACACGCCAGGTCGCATTGGCACCCTGCCTGGAAAGCGACTGCCGAGGCAATAAGGAATTGGGGCCGAACGCCCAACGCTGGGTCCACATCAGTGTCGAGATGACTCGCGGCTTTGTCGCAGCCATGCTGCACCGTGGGGCGGACTGGATCTATCTGTTCAATTTCCTGGAAGGCAACTGGCCGAACGAGGAATACCGTTCGATTCTCAACGAGTGCGGACGCCTCGAAACCGTGGTCAACAAGCCCCGACGCCACATCGTGACCTCACACGACATCGGCGTGCCGGGTAAGCCCAATCCCCCTTCGCTGCCCAGGACACTCGCCGCCGACAAGGCGGTCAAGTTCCAGCTCTACACGGGGCCTCGACCGACCACCGGACGTGTGGTCATCCGCGCGGTTCTGGCCGGGAATAAGGGTGTTGCCCAGGCGCGGGTCGCGGCTCGACTGAACTCGGTCGCGTGCCGTCAGATGGCCGACCTCGGAAAATTCGAACCGTTTGCCGAGTCGGTCCGCGTCATGCAGTTTGACGTGCCGATTGCAGCGATGCGCGAAGGTGGTAACCAGATCGAAATGACCCTGGAGACAGCCGCGAGCCAGAGGCTCATCTGGCTGGAGATGTACCTGGTTCCGAAACCTCGGTGAAACCCGAATGCATCCGTTTCCGGCAGTCCGGGAATGAACCAGGTGGGCATGCCCAGGTGCTGGAAATCATGACGCCGCTCGGAGCCGGTTCCGTTCGTCGACGAGGTGGTCAATTCGTTCGCTGACGGATTGATGGGCGGCTTCGGTTTCGGCGAGCAGTTTCAGCTGGGAATCGACGAGCCTGTCCCAGCGGGACGCCGAGAGGATGACCGGAGACTGGTCGGTCGGGGTTGCCTTGGGTGTTCGGACGAACAGGCGACGAATTGCGGCCGTCAGCGACAAGCCGATCTCGAGCATTTCGAGCGGAAGGTCGGCAGCTTTGACGGCTGCGATCTCAACACGGGAATCGCGTCCCCCGTAAATCGGCAACCAGCGGCCCAGCCGGGCAGCGTTGTCGCGAATCAGGAACGTGGCGAGTCGCCGGTGCGAGGCATACATCTGTACGGGATAGGCGAGGTTGCCGATCACCGGAAGTACGCCAACAAGCAACGCTTCGCCGTAGTTGACTCGCCGCCCGACATTGCGTGCCATTCGCCAGAGAGTGATCGCAGTCCTGCAGGCGGGGGAAACGACAATCGGCAGCAGGCACAAAACATCTCCCGTGATGAGAAACGCGAAGATGCCACCAATCTTGAGCGGGATCAACAGCGGAGCAATCAACTTCACACTCAGGTGCATGCCGAAACAGCGGGCGTATTCGTCGAAATTCTGCGAAGACGATTCACCTTGCAGAGCCTGCAATTCACCCGGCTGCAAACGTCCCGCTTTGTCCCAATCACGAATGGCAGCGCGAATTGCGTACTTGCCGAATTCGCGCTGAAACCGTTCGGAAACAGCCAGCAGGAGAATTCGCAAGAGACTGGTCCGGCGGTGGTCGCCATCGGAGATCCAACGCTGTGCAGCGGCAGGGACAGTTTTCGAGAGTGCCCAATTGCTGAGAAATCGCAGCGACAGTTTCGAAAAGATCCGCGTCGGTTGAACCCGGCCCTGATCCTGCCAGAGCCGAGACTTGCGTCCGCAATAGTCCGTTATGATCTCGTTGCGAACCTGGGTGTCTCGCAGTGCCTGCTTGAAACGCTGACGAAATGCTCGATGACCATGGAGGCGTTGCAGAACTCGTCCCACGGCCGTGGGAATAAAGCCGAGCCAATAAAGTGGTCGAGTCAGGAGTCGAGAACCGGCCCTGAGCCTGTCGTCTGTGGATTTGTCGGTCAGGTCATTTTGCTTCCAGATGTCGAGGCGACGGTGGCGGTAGGCGTTGCGGAAGCGACGAGAGACGATCGGCAAGCCGCGGCGGCCGACGGCGATTTCGGCCTGTTTCCAGAGCAGCGAATGTTCAATCAGTCTCTCGGCGTCGTTGGACAGTCGCTGGAATCCGTCATCTCCAAGCCGCTCCCGGAGAACGACACGATTGGTTTCGAGGAACTTCAACAGGACCTGCGGGTCGTTATCGTCGAACAACGGGAGCGATCCGATTCGTAATCCGGCAACCAGGTAGTGGGGGACCAGCATCGCCGGAATCCCGGATTCGAGATCGACGATCACGTAGCTGTCATCGACACGCAGCAAGTTGGCAGTCGCGACAACGGCGGCCTTGCTGACCTGCCAGCCAGACCCCACCAGGCCGCATTCTCTGAAGAGGGTCTCCAGCCGTGACATCAAGTCCAGGAGATCGTCGATTTCCTCGGGCGTTCGATCCGGCGAATCGGCAGCTTTCCGGAACCACCTTTGTCCCGTTTCACGCAGCACGTGAGGATTTGCTGCGGCAGGTCGAATGCCCCTTCCGCGAATGAGTTCGCTCGCCAGGACATAGGCGCGGGATTCGGCATCCCAGCGGACATAAAGAGGCTCTGCAACGGCAGCTTCGGGAATCAGTGTTCGCACCAGTGCCGCGGCGGCACGGCGCCGATAAAAACAGGCCAGGATGGCATCCGCTGAGGCCTGGTAAGCGAATGGGGACTGGAACACGCAGCGGTAGATCAGCCGCGTGAGCAGTCCGGGGGCAAAGACCTTCTCGACACAGAGTCTCTCATTTCCCTCGGCATCCGTCGCCCGGACCAACACGGCCCGGGCAGCACGGCCCTTGCCGAGGGTGAGGATCGGTTCGATTTGGCAGGGTGTCCAACTGTCGTCAGCCGGCAGCAATCCCACGTCCGTCGACGGAGCGAATCGCTCGGAACCGATCGCCGCTTCTTCCGCTGAAAGCGAAGTCTCTGGCATGACGGCAATCCATGCGTCCGCCCGACTCCTGGCCGCGGACGCCCCCCGTTTTCTTGTTCACGCCACCATCGATCCGGCCCGACGGGCGCTGAAAGTGCCGGAAGGTATCGAAAGGCTGCATTCGCATCAATGGGATTTTGGCGTCGAGGAAAACCGGGCGCGATCGCGCGTGTCCGGTGAAGTCTCTCGGCTCTCGGTCGGCTCTCTCATTCCCACCGGCACAGCATGAAAGATGGGACGGTCAGGGCGTGGCCGAGGTCTTCTCCAGTAGTCCACGGGCCAACTCCAGGAGCTTGTCACTTTCCGAGTCGGTTTCGGACCGGGCTTCCAGAATTCGAACGGCTCGTTGCAGATGGCGTCGGGCTTCTGCGTGACGATCGGTTTCCAGGTAGAGGCGGCCGAGACCGACGTGGATGGCAGGGAGGTCGTCGTCGAGTTCCAGGGCCTGTTGCAGGTGGTGTTCCGACTGGTCGTGGTTGCCACGCGCCTGCAGAGCCAACGCCAGTTGGACGTGGGATTCGGTTCGTCCCGGGTCTCGTGAAAGGACAATCCGGTGATGCCGGATCGTTCCGTCGATCTCCTGCGTGGCCGAGAGCAGCATTGCCAGCTGGAAGTGGGCCTCGGTGTTCTTTCCGTCACTGAGCAGGATAGCCTTCTCGAGGGACTGCCGGGCCTGTTTGGTCTGGCCTTGCTGTTTGAGCTGGATGCCCAATGTCAGGTGGGCGTGGTCGTGCTCGGGAACAACCCTCACCAGGTGGCGATACCGCCGCAGCACCTGGGCATCGCGGGCCACGGGATCGCCGAACACGTAGTCGTTCCACCACTGGGACGTGGCCAGGGCGACGACGGCCAGCAGGAACGGAGTCCACTTCAGCGCGTGGACGGATCCCTCGGTGAGTGGTCGGGTTTCCGGGTTCTGAGGCGCATCGCCGATGCCCAGTCCGGCCCGTGTTTCCTGTTCGCGGACCTTCCAGATGAATCCATCGAGATAGAAATGCAGCAGGGTCGAGGTCCAGATGAGCGAGATCATCATTTCTTCGAACGAGTCGACTTCCAGGTACTGGGGCAGTCGGGAACAGGCGCCGTAGGCGGCCACCAGGGCGATGTAGACGACAAGCATCAGCCGGCTGCGACGAAACAACTGGCGGGTCAGGCCTCCGACGGGGGCAGACTGTTCCACTCGCTTGCGGTTGAACACCCAGACGATCGCCAGGTACTGGACATCGTGGAAGATCTCGAACAGCGCGATGCCCACGATGATGTTGTCGATCATGACCATCGCGAACCACCAGAAGGCGAAGCTGATGGCCATGGCGAGCAGGCGGATCGCGGTGGCCGGACGGAAGCGAGACCTCCGTGAGAATTCGTGGACCAGGAACACCGCGGTGAGCACCGCGGTACCGATCAGCCAGGCATTGCGGAAACCGCCGATCCCCTGGGCGGAAATCAGCGGCCCCCCCGAGCGGTGGAACGTCTCGAGCAGTCGGAAGACCCGGCCGTCGGAACAGATCATGCCGGCACCGAACCAGGCCACGCACATCAGCCAGTCAAGCCGTGCCGCGTGGGGGCTGGCCTGGCCGGTCTTGGCCGCGTAGATCCGCAGAAAACCGTAGACCTGCATCAGCCCGTGCCAGAACCCCCACAACGCGAGCACGACTTCCATGCCGTTCCGCAGGTTGGTGAAGAGCAGGGGGACCGAGATGCCCAGCAGTACGATCGGTCCCACGGTCAACCGAACTCTGAAGCGGTGAAACAGCGCCCGATCCCCGTACGCCCTCAGCATTCCCGGCAGGTGATGGCCGGTGGCTCCCAGGGTCCCGACGATCGCGTAGATCGCCTGGTCGGAGAACTGTAGCCGGGAGAAGAGAACCAGGGGCAGGATCAACAACGGGGTCGCCACGAACAGGGCCAGGTCGGCCACTGGGCCGAGAATCCAGGTCGTTGCGGGCGGCGACGACATTCCTGCCGGCGCCGTCGATGTTGCTTCGCTCAACGGTCTCCCCCCGTTGGCGGCCGGCGATGATCGATGGCGGGTGCGAGCATCGAGACGGGCGTTCTGCGAAGACGTTCAGCCGGACGAAATCGTCCTCCATCCTAACCGCTCGGACAGGATGGGATGACCGGCCGGCCCACGAATCGCAATGTTCTCGCGCGATATCCGGTCGCAGGTCGCTCAGGCCGGTTTGCGGATGTTGACCCAGGTGTGCACGTGGGGGCTGCCACGGAAGTACCAGACCATCGACGGCCCCTCGATCTGCCAGACGTCCCAGACACGGTCGTTGCCGATGTCCAGGTTCTTGTAGTACGCGAAGTGCAGGTTGTCGAATTGGGCCTCGATCAACTTCATGCACTCGTCCACGTCGACCTTGCGAAACGGGGCCAGGACATCGGCCATCACCCTGCGGGCCAGGGTCTTCTGGTCACCGGAAAAATCTGCAACCGGAACACCGTGAAGGGCCGCGCCCTTGCCACGCAACTCGACCGTCTTCTTCCTTTGTTCCGGTCGTGCATCGCTGCGGAGAGCGAGTTTTCGCTGGTTGCCGTCCAGTGCCTGGAACAACTCGTTGGCCCGCTTGGCCTGGTACCAGTAGATGTTGCCGGGGTGATCGGGTTTTTCGTTGAAGCCGGCAGCCGCATGGCCATAGAAGATCGGGCCGCCAAAGGCGGCTCCTTTCACCGAGTCGCCGTCGCATCGCCGGGTCACGTGCCGACCGGCGAACACGAACTCGAATTGTCCCGAGCCCGGTTGGCCGAACATTGCGACCGAACACCCGTCGAATCCGCCTTTCCGATTGGCCTGCTGGTTGTCGTGTTCGACCTGGGCCACCACCTTTTTTGCGTATTCCTCGCTGTGCAGGCCGTCGAAGATGCCGCGGATCATGGCCTGCTGATCCCTGGAGAACGTCCCACCGACGGTGGCCTTGGTGATGTGCCAGTTGTTGTTGACGGCCTGGCGCAGGGGGTCGTTGAAGGAAAACGCCATGAGCTTCTTCTGCTGCTCGGTCAACGTCTTGTAGAACTGGGTGACGAGAGTTTCCGATGCCGGTTTTCCGGCGGCTTTGTCTGCTGCGGCCGCCGGATCCGACAGGAAAAGCGGCAACGCCGACGCCGTGGCAATTCCGGTGGTCGTCGTCTTCAGGAACCTGCGGCGAGTCAGGTCGCCGGGTGAGGGGAAGGCGGTGTGTTGCGTCGGGCCGGACATGGCAGCTTCCTTATATACGGTCGTCGGCGAAGAGCAGGATCAGGTTCTGTGTCGTGTTCGGGGATCGAGCAGATTGTATCCCATGTCGTGACGGCTTCTGCAGGGATTCACGCCCCATGGGGCATATCCCGATTGTCCCCGGTTGTTCCACTTGCCGCACCCTCTGAAACCGTGCCAACGCAAGCTCGCGAACGTCACCACTACCGGCGGGTCTTCTTGCCCAGTTCCCGGTCCTGAAATGTCACCTCGTGGAAGGCTCGCCCGTCCTTGTCCAGGAACCTGGCGTTGAGGGTCGCTGGTTGGGAGTTGCTGCGGACCGTCATCAATAGGAACGTATTGGGCTTGCCGGAATCGTGCACCAGGGCGGGGTGCGGGGCCTTGGCATTCTCGATCACACCGCCATGAATCGGGGACGTGATGAGTTCCGGAATCCGGTATCCGGCGACCTTGGCAGTCCGGTGTCTCAACACTCGAGTCCGGTGCACGTCGCCGCCGACCAGGATGACGCCGCTGATCTTCTCCTTGCCGACGTACTCAAACAGGGCCTGCCGCTCGTGCGGATATGTTGCCCAGTGGTCCTGTTTTCCCGGCCGGACCGCACCGTTCCAGATCATGCCGCAGGCAAGGACCTTGAATGTGGCTGTCGAGGCCTTCAGTTCCCGGCGGAGCCATTGCCATTGCCGTTTGCCGAGCAGCGACGGGCGATTCTTGTCGAACGGCGACGGCTCGGTGGCCGCGAAAAATCTCGTGTCCAACAGGAAGACCTCAATTCCGTCGCGGCGGAATTTCGAATAGATGCCCTCGCGGCCGTCTCCGAATGACGGGTTCGGACGGTATTCCATGAACACACGTCGCGAGTTCTGCTTGCCCTTCAGGTTTCCGTCCGTGTCGTTCCGACCGAAGTCGTGATCGTCCCAGGTCCCGTACAACGAACGGTTGCGGAGCAGTTTCCGGAAGTCGGCAACTGCCGAGAACTCGCGGTATCGCCGGCGTTGAACGGCCACGTCGGTGGAATCGATATAGGGGGTGTCGCCCAACAGCACGACCGCGTGTGGATCAACGGCCCGCATCTGGCGCCAGACGGCCGACGACCCGTCGTCTTCCTTCGCACACGACCCGAAGGCCAGGCGAACGGCCGTCGGCCGTTTCGAACCGGTGGTCTCGAAGAAATAGTCGTCACCGGTGACGAGACGCTTTTCACCAAGCCGGATCTCGTAGTGATATCGAGTGCCGGGCTGAAGCGAGCTCAACCGCCACAGGATGCAGCCGTCTCGTTTTGTGGTGGAGTCGGCCTTGGCCGTCACCCGGTGACCACTCCCGGTGTGTGCTGAAAGCTGATACTGGCCGGGTTGCGAGGATCGGGCCCAGACCAGGGCACTCCCGGAGGTGAGATGACCGATGAACGGTCCATGCGTGATCGGCGCTGATGGCTCGGTGACGCCCGCAAAAATGACCTTTCGTTGCGCCCGACTGATCCCCACCAGGGCCCCCGTGTGGAGGTCCTTCGCGAATCCCTGTCCGGTGAATGGAACCGGCTGCTTGCCGATGTACTCGAGCACGTTTCCGGTTCGAGGCAGACGCAGTCGATAGACTTCGGGTTCGTCGTGGCCGGTGACCAGCAGTTCCTGCCTGTACCACAGTCCCCCGGAGAGGCTGTACCGGCCCAGTTGGCTGATGACCGATTTCGGATACGTCCACCGACGCAGTTCCTTCCAATCGTCGTCGAATTGGACGAAAAACGTTTCGGCGTTCTTGTCGCCGTATCGCGCGAAGTTGCACCACCAATGACCGCCGTGCCGCAGGACCCAGGTCAGGCTGCCGCCGATGCTCCCGAAGTCCCTGAACGTCGACAGTTTCATGGACCGGGGATCCAGGACCTTGATTTCGCTCTGCTCGGGCGTCGTCGGGTAGTTCGAGTGGGCACACAGCAGCTTGCCCTTCCACAGAAATCCGCTGTTCAGGTGCTTGGCCTTGCCGGTGCTGGTTGCGATCCGTCGACCGGTCGCACGGTCGTACTTGGCCACCTGTTGGCTTGCGATGGCGTAAACGAATCGCCCGTCGGCAGCCGCGGCCTGGATCGCTTCGGGCGCAGCAAGTTCTGCCGTCTTCGGCCAGGCCTCTTCCGCTGCGGCTGCGCGGAGCCCGGTGATCGGGACGAGAGCGAAAACAACGAGGTGCGTCATCCGGGGGCAAAAAGCGGGCATTGTCGGGACGTCTTCCGGTAAGAGTACTGCCTGGGATGTGAGGGCCGGGGGGACGACACCCGGCCGGCGTCAGCTACGCGATGATGTCGTGGACCACGTTTCCGTCCAATCCGTTCAACGCATCAGTCAGCCGCACCTGTTCTGTGCCATGCTGGAAGGTCAGTTGTTGGTGGTCGAGACCGAGCAGGTGCAGGATCGTGGCGTGCAGGTCGTGAAAGTTGACCGGGTTCTCGACGGCGTGGTAACCGTAGTCATCCGTCCGGCCGTACTTGATGCCACCCTTGATGCCACCGCCAGCCATCCAGAAAGTGAAGCCCCAGGGGTGATGGTCGCGGCCCCCTCTCTTTGAGGTCACTTCGGCACCCGGGCTGCGGCCGAACTCGCCACCCCAGACGACCAGTGTCTCGTCGAGCAGGCCGCGGCGTTTCAGGTCGGTGATCAACCCGGCGATCGGCTTGTCGACTTCCAACGCGTGTGAGGAGTGGTACCTGGCGAGTTTGTTGTGCTGGTCCCAACCGCTGTCGTTCGAGTTGGGCGCGTGGTACAGCTCGACGAACCGCACGCCCTGCTCGACCAGCCGTCGGGCCAGCAGGCACTGCCGGGCGTAGTTTTCTGTCTTGCCCGGCTGGTCGACGCCGTAGAGGTTCAGCGTGTCCCTGGTTTCGCCGGAAAAATCGAGCAGCGGAGGGGCAGCCGCCTGCATGCGGAAGGCGGTCTCGAACGAGGCGATGCGTCCTTCCAGTTCGGCGTCGGCGCCCGTGAGTTCCAGCTGCCGCCGGTTCATCGTGGCGACAAAGTCGAGTTGTTTTCGCTGCAGGTCGGGGGGCAGATCGGGATTCTGCGTGTTGCGGAACGTCGCCGTGCGGAACGATGGCGGGGCGCTGATGGCGTTGCTGCGACCGATCGGAACCATCTGGTACGCCGACGGCAGGAAAGCCCCTCTCAGCAGCGTGACGTTGCCGAAGTTGTAGCAGGGGCAGATCGTGATGAAGCCGGGCAGGTTCTCGTTCTCACTCCCCAGGCCGTAAAGGACCCACGAACCGAGCGTCGGTCGGATCAGGCGATCCGATCCGGTGTGCAACCGCATCTGTTCGGGGAAGTGGCTGGCACCGGCGGTCTGCATAGAGTTGATGAAGCAGATGTCGTCCACGCACCCGCCGATGTGCGGAAAGAGATCACTGACCTCGATCCCGCTCTGGCCGCGTTTCCGAAAACGCCAGAACGGCTTGAGGATATTGCCGGTACGGCCCTGGTTGCCGTCGACGTTGTCCAGCGGAATCGGCTTGTTGTCGTTTTTCTCGAGCAGCGGCTTGTAGTCGAACGTGTCCACATGAGAGGGGCCGCCCTGCATGAAACAGAAGATCACCGACCTGGCCCGCGGTGACAGGCGTGGCGGTTGTGCTGCAAGCGGATTGACGGCACCGGTGACCTTGCCGGCCCCCGCCGGACGATTCCCCGCCAACAGGGACGCCAGGGCGAGTTGGCCGAATCCGGTGGAGGACTTCTGCAGCAACTCGCGGCGAGAGATCAAGCGGTCAAATGGTGAAGGAGTGGTCATCACTCTTCGGATTCCGGGAAGTTCAAGTCACTTCAATCCACGTACACGAATTCATTCAGCATGAATATGGCCTGGCAGAGGCTCTGCAGGGCCATGGTGCGACGAACCCCGGCATCGGTCACGTTCGGCAGGCCGTCATTCCAGAACCCAAGGAACTCGACCGCGGCCGTCACTTCGTCGCTTCGAGCCGTTCGCCCCAACGCCTGCAGGTACAGTCGTTGCACGCGGGCTTGGTCGTCGAGACGTGCGTCCGCCAGCAGGGCTTTGGCGGAGTAACGGGCCTGGTCGAGGACAAACGGACCGTTCATCAGCAACAGGGCCTGGGGAGCGTTGGTCGAGGTCTGACGTTGGCCGGTCACCTCATCACGTCCGGGAAAGTCGAACACTTCGAGCAACTCGGCCATGTGCAACTCGGTGCGGATCACCGGCCGGTAGATCGATCGCTGCAGGATGTTGCCGAAATTGTTCACGACAAGTTGCAGACGATTGTTCTTCTTCAGTTCCGCTCCGTTGCCCAGTCCCAGTTTCGCCAGCAGGCTGCCACCCATGGTGGGGTCGAGTTGGCCACTGACGAACAACAGCGAGTCGCGAATCTCTTCGGCTTCCAGTCGTCGCCGGTTCTGCCTCCACAGCAGGCGGTTCATGGGATCCACCGATCGAGGGTTCCGGGTCGAGGACTGCGGGTTGACCGGGGCGGCTGCGGCAGTCGACGAGCTTTGCTGGTATGTGGCTGACAGAACGATCGTGCGGTGCAGGGCCTTCAGGGACCATCCCTGGTCGACCAGGTGCAGGGCCAGCCAGTCCAGCAGTTGGTGATTGCTGGGACCGGCGACCGCGGACACTCCGAAGTTGTCGGGATCGATGACCAGGCCGACGCCGAAGTGCCGCTGCCAGATGCGATTGGCAATCACCCGTCCGGTCAGGGGATGGTCACCGCGAGTCAGCCACTGGGCCAGTTCCAGCCGGCCGCTTTGCTTGTCATTGAGTTTCGGCTGATTCCCGTCGGCCAGGATGACGGGGAATCTCCGCGACACCGTGTCGCCCAGGGTCTTGGGGTCGCCCCGAAGATGGATCTTCAGGTTCTCGACCGTTCCCTCTTTGACCGAAAGCACTCGGATCTTGTCGCCACCGGGCAGCACCAGGTCGCGTTCGAATCGCTTGGATTCGGTGCTGGTGAAGATTCCGGCCAGGGCGTAGAAGTCGCCGGTGGTCAGTGGCTCGAAGGGATGGTCGTGGCAACGTGAGCAGGAGATATCCAGGCCGATCAGGGCCCGGGTGAGCATGCCGATCTGGTCGGCGGCGGCGTCGAGCTTGTCATTGAGGATGTATGGCCCCAGCAGCAGCGCGCCGGGTCCGGTCATCCGGTCGGCTTCGACCTCGGCGTCACCGGCGGGCAGCAGGTCGCCGGCCACCAGTTCCTGGACGAAGCGGTCGAACGGCTTGTCCTTGTTGAAGGCCCGGATCACGTAATCGCGATACCGGTACGCGTTGGCGAACGGGAAATTGGCCGTGCCGCCCAGTGAGTCGGCGTAGCGGACGACGTCGAGCCAGTGCCTGGCCCACTGTTCACCGTAGTGATGAGAGGCGAGCAATCGGTCGACCACCCTGGCAAATGCCTCGGGGGAGTCGTCGGCCAGGAACGAAGCGATGTGTCGCGGGGCAGGGGGGAGACCGGTCAGGCCGAACGTCACGCGGCGGAGCAGGGTTGCCCGGTCGGCCGGCAGGGCGGGGTGGAACTGGTGAGCTTCCAGCTGGGCGAGAACGAAATTGTCGATCGGCTGACGGGGCCACGACGTGTCCTGGGTCGTCGGCAAGGGGACACGGGTCGGTGGCTGGAACGACCAGTGGGCTCTCTGCTTGTCGGTGAAGGAGGGCCGCGGACTCGGCTCTGCCGGCTTCGCGTCGTCCCCGAACGCTTTCGGCAACACGCCGTCAGCGGTCAATGACATTCCGGCGGCAAACAGCAACGCCAGCAGAACTCTCATCGCATCTCCTCAGGGCCGTCCGCGGCGCTCCCAGTCTCCTCATCCCGGCCCCGACGTTCAACCCGCCGGATCTGAACCTCTCCGCGCCCCGGACTACCGTTTGGCTTTCTTGGATTCCGCCGCCCAGAGTTCCACTTCTGCAAGAGTCAGCTTCTCTCGGGGCTGCCGCCCCGCGAAATGAATTCGCAGATAGCGGCTGGACGGACCCCGGGGAAGGTCAACGACCTTGTCGTAGACGTCATCCGGATTGCCTCGATGCCCCCGGGCCTTGCCCAACGGTATCCATGTCTTCCCGTCGCGGCTGCTTTCAAACGTCATGTCCGCCAGGGTATCCCGATACCAGAACTTGACCTGGGTCAGGACCCGGGGCTGTTTCAGGTCAAAGGTGATTGCAACGGGCCGGGGGTTCGACCAACTGGCCACCCAGTGGCTTTCCGGCAGCTTGAAACCGACGTAGGGGCGAGCGGATTCCTTTTCGGCATGAATGGCACGACGGCGATCGGTGAGCCGTCCGGCCGAGAACGGGATCGCGTCTGCCTTGAGATACCTGGGCAGTGAGTCCGGGGGGATGGAATAGCTGTAGGTGCCGCCGGTCTCGACGTTCTGGTGAAAAAGCGGCACCTCTTCCCGCCAGATGATCCGGTTGTTTGTCAGGCAGACGCCCGCCTGGCGAGGCTCGTGCCAGATCAGGCTCTCGGGAAGCTTGAAGTTCCAGATGTCGAAGCCGGTCGGCGTGCCCATGCTCTTGACGAATGCCTGGAAGAACTCGCGCCACCGCTGATCGGCGACGTTCCGGGTCAAAAGGACGTTGGCACCGAACAACACCGCGCGCCCCCGGCCCAGCTTGTGCGATGTGATCGCGGGAGTTCCGTCATCGAGGGTCGCAAGCACCTCGACGCCCGGTCCGGGTTTCAGCGTGAATGCCGGCGAGTGAATGGGCAGTTCACCGGTCCATCCAAGCTTCCGGACCCTGATCGCCTTGGCTCGCGACCGGTCACCCAGCGTGACGCCGAAGATCGCGGTCCGCAAAGCGGAGGTGTCGTTGCCGAGCAGGTCGGTCTCAAACGCCTCGGGGTCACCACAGACCAGGGTTCCACCGTCTTCGACAAACTGCCGCAGCCTGGCGGTGATCTGTTTTCGCTGGTACCTGGCGGCCGGAAGATAGATGACGTCAAACCGATCGTGGAGTTTGGGCCACTTCAGCACCTGCGCACTGTCGATGAACTTGAACCAGGAGGTGGCGACGGGGCCAAGGAACGTGTAGCAGGTCTCGGTGGCCTGTCCATAAATGTCCGGGTTGTCGTGCGGGCGACTGGCGATCGTGTCGTCGTTGTGAAGGATGGCGGTCTTGCTGTAGTCCGGGAGCTTCAGGCCGGGCATTGTCCGGATGAACTGGGCGATGTTCATGACGGTGTGAAAGCGTCGGGGCGAGCTGAAATAGGATGTCCGCAGATCCCCTTTTGCTTTCGAGATGTTCAGCGTGTCGGGCAGGTAGATATGGATGCCCGTGCCGCCGTTGCGGAAGATCTGGCTGATCTCTTCCAGCACCTCATCGGGCCTGGAATGAGGGTAGTTGTAGTGTTCGAAGTGAGTGCAGGGCCAGAAGTCCTTGCCGGTCAGATCGCTGCCGACCTTGCAGTGAAATCCCGCAGTGGCCCGCCAACGGGTTGAACCACCCGGGTAACCCATCTGCAACGTGAACAGGTCCGCGTACGGGGCCAGCAGACTCCATTCCGTCGGATAAACACCGCCCGGCGAATCGAACGAGGTCACGACGAGCTTCTTGTTCCTGCCTTTGACGAGCTCGTACAACCTGCGTTGTCGATCTCGCAAACTGGCTGCCACGTAACGATACAGGGCG
>CAUZRQ010000061.1:0-30227 GCA_963582065.1 Planctomycetota bacterium
CGTCCGGTTGGCCCCGACCATCGCCGACGGCCGGGTCTACTTCGGGTCCGACGACGGACACGCCTACTGCCTTGAGGCCGCCACCGGACAACTGGCCTGGAAGTTCTCGCCGGTCACCGTCAACAAGCGGGCCGGTGAACTGCTGCTCAATAACGGCCGACTGATCCCCCAGGCCCCCTGCCGCACAGGGGTGATGGTCGACGGCGGCACTGCCTACTTCGGCTGTGCTCTGCTGCCCTGGAACAAGGCTTGGCTGTGCGGGGTCGACGCCAGAACTGGTCGTACAGGTGGCCCCGGTCGCTTCGTCCACGAGCTGGCCGGCCACACGCTCGAAGCCCCCCCGGCCGCCTCGTCCAAACTGCTGATCTTCCCCCAGGGCCGGGTCGCTCCGCAGGTCTTTCGCCGCACCGACGGCAAGGACCTGGGTCCGCTGAAGAAGAGCGGTGGGGGTTCGGTGGTGGTCGTGGCGCTGGATTCTCGGATCTTCCACGGCCCCGCCGCCGACACCCGCAAGGGCGCCTTCAAGAGCACCAGTACCGGAGCCGCCACCTCGGCCGGAACCGGCAAGACGCTCGAAATGGTTGCCGGCTACGGCCGAGGCAACGCGCTGGTCGTCGCCGGCCGCCGCTCGTTTATGCTCACCGACAGCGAACTGGTCGCTTCGGACCTCCCCACCCGCAAATCGCTCTGGACCGCCCCCTGCAACCTCAACCTGTCACTGATCGCCGCCGGCGACGTGCTGTTCGCCGGTGGTGTCGATCGCGTCGGAGCCTTTTCGGCAACCGACGGCAAGCCACTGTGGTCGGCGCCGGTCGACGGTCGCGTCTTCGGACTGGCGGTCGCCGACGGCACGCTGCTGGCCAGCACCGACACCGGGGTCGTGATCGCCTTCGCCCCCGGCGACCCGGCGAGTGCCGGGAAACCGACAACGAAACCGGCCGCCGGCGAACTGCCCCCCCCGCCCCCGCTGGCGAAGATCGCCACTGTCCGCGACCCCGCGCTGGTCGGCCGCTGGGTCTTCCAGCGACCGCATGTCAACGGCCGCCGGGTCAACAATCTCGCCACCCGCTCGACCGCCACGCTCAAGGGCCGCTTCCGCATCGTCCAGGACGGCGTCCACGAGACCCTCGAACTCGACGGGGGCGGCCGGGTGATGATCGCCGAAGACCACAAGACCGCCGGGGTGCCGACCGAGGCGTTGACCGCCACCGCCTGGGTGCGGGTCGATCAGGCCCAGGCCTGGGGTGGAATGGTCGGAGCCATCCAGGACAACGGGGCCTACGAGCGGGGCTGGATCCTCGGCTTCAACGATCGCCGCTTCAGCCTGGCCGTCGCCGGAACCGGTGGTCCCGACCGCCTGACCTATCTCAAGGCTCCCGCCGATTACCAGCCGCGGCAGTGGTACCACGTCGCCGGCACCTACGACGGCACAACCATGACCCTGTTCCTCAACGGCAAGCCGGTGGCCCGTTCGACCGAACAGAAAGGTCCGATCAACTATCCGCCTCAGGCATTCTTTGAAATCGGGGCCTACCACGACAAGGACGAGAACTTCCCGTTGAAAGGCAGGCTGCACGAGGTCCGCGTCTACCGCAGAGTGCTCACCGAGACAGAAGTTGCCGCCGAGTACCAGGTGCTGGCCGACCGGTTTCCGTCGGTGGTCCCATCCACCGAGGCCTGGAAACCGCTGGCCGGACCGTGGTTCGAATTCACCCGTCCCGGCGAGGCGATCGCCAGGTGGACCACTCGCAAGGCCGTCGTCAGTCGGATCGAAATCCAGTCGGGCAGCGTGACCCGGACCGTCACCGGGCCCCGCCCGGTCACCTCCCACGAACTCAAGCTCACCGGTCTCGCTCACCGGCGAATCCACTCGGTCACCCTGGTCGACGGAGACGGCAAGACCGCGCGGCGATCGGCCGACCACGAACTCGACTCGTTCTTCAACTACGCCCCCACCCCCTGGGCCGTGACCGACGGTCCCACCGGCCAAGTCGCCCGGGGCATCCTGTCGCGTTCCGGGATCGATCGCGGGCTGTGCCTGGTCGTCGGGCTGACCGACGGACGACTGGCCGAGTCGCTCGTTGCGGCCAGCCGCCTGAGAGTGATCGCTGTCGATCCGGACCGGAAGAAGGTCGAAACGATCCGGGCGCGACTGATCAAGAGCGGCCGTTACGGACGCCGGTTGACCATCCGCCACCTCGCCTCACTCGATCACCTCAACCTGCCCGGACAGTGGGCCAACCTCGTCGTCTCCGAGTCGTTGGTCAGCACCGGTCGCCCGCCGACCTCCGCCGCGGAGATCACCACCCAGTTGAGACCCGACGGTGGGGTGGCCTGCCTGGGCCAGCCGGGCGGAGCCGGATCGACGTTGACCCGCGATCGACTGGTCGAGTGGCTCGGAGACCAGGCCAGGTCAGCCCGGCTGGAAGACAACGACGACTCGAAGACGTCCGGACGGTGGGCGACCTGGACGCGCGGCCCGCTGGCCGGATCCGGTGACTGGTCTCACCTCTACGGCCGGGCCGACAACACGGCGTACGCCGGTGAACAACTGGCCGGCGTCTCGAAGTCCAGCGACCTGGCCGTCCAGTGGGTCGGTCGCCCCGGCCCCCGTTATCAGCCCGACCGCAATGGCCGCAAACCCTCGCCCCTCTCGACGGCCGGACGGCTGTTTCTGCAGGGGCTGCACCGACTGGTCGCCGTCGACGCCTTCAACGGCTCGATCCTGTGGTCGCTGGAGATCCCCGACCTGGAACGCTTCAACATGCCGCGGGACTGCGGCAACTGGTGTGCCGACCGCGACTTCATCTACGCGGCCATCCGCGATCGGTTGTGGCAGATCGACGCCCGCACCGGCCGGGTCGTCAAACAGTGGTCGGTGCCCGAGCCCGAGGGTCGCACCGGTCCGTGGGACTGGGGGTACATCGCCCGCACCGAGAACAGGATCATCGGCACCGCCGTCCGCCGGGCGACCTCGTGGACCAATTTCTGGGGTGGAGCCGGGGCCGGATGGTACGACGCCCGCAGCGGCGAAGTGACTCACAAGGTCTGCAGCGACGGCCTGTTTTCGATCGACCTCAAGACCGGCAAGGTGACCTGGCACTACAGCAACGGCGTCGTGCTGAACACGACGCTCAGCATCACCGGGGACCGGATCTACTTCGTCGAGTGCCGACACGAAACGGTCATCGGTGCCCCCGAACGACGGATCGGCCGCCCCGAGTTGTGGAAGAAGATGTTCCTGGTCGCCATGGACGCCAACAGCGGCTCGATGCTGTGGGAACGGCCACTGAAGTTGCCTCCCGGCAAGGTGGTCTTCTCGATGGCAAACGCCGGAGAAAAACTGATCATCGCCGGGTCGGCCGACGGCAAGTACAACGTCCACAGCTTCCAGGCCGCCAACGGCGAACCAGGCTGGACCCGCAGCTTCGGCTGGCCGGGTGGCAAGGGCGACCACGGCAAGGCCATGTCGCGACCGGCCATCGTCGGCGACAAGGTCTATCTCAGGCCACACGTCCTCTCGCTGAAGGACGGCAGCAACGCCGGACCACAGATGCCAGGTGGTGGTTGCGGCACCTACGCCTGCTCGGCCGGGGCCCTGTTCTTCCGGGCCGGGACCGTCACCGTCTGGAATCAACAGGACGGCAAGACCAGTACCTGGAAGCGGCTGCGGCCGGATTGCTGGCTCAGCACCATCCCCGCCTCCGGCATGCTGCTCTCCCCCGAGGGCGGCGGTGGCTGCAGTTGCGGTACCTGGATGGAGACCTCCGTCGGCTTCATCCCCCGTAAACTCAAGCGGATCCGCTGAAACGACCACCTCCCAAGGCCCACCGCGACAACACACCAATTTCCACCCCGTGCCCGGGGTGCTACAGTTAAACCTTCGCAACCCCTTCCCCCGGACACTTGCCCCGAACGCGGGGTCTCCCACCACCATGCCGCACCGCCGCCTCGTTGGCCTGTTGGCCTGCCTGCTGGTCACGTCGACGCTCACCGCGGCCGACAAGAAACTCTCGCCGGCACAGATCCAGTTCTTCGAGAACAAGATCCGCCCGGTGCTGGTCAAACAGTGCTACAGCTGCCACTCGGCGAAGGCGAAGATCCTGCGGGGCGGGTTGCGATTGGACAATCGCCAGGCGGTGGCCCGGGGTGGGGAAACGGGGCCGGCGGTATTGCCGGGCAAGCCGGCCGAGAGCCTGTTGCTGCAGGCGTTGAAGTACGACGACCTCGAAATGCCACCCAGCGGCAAGCTGCCCAAGTCGGTGATCGCCGACTTCGAGACCTGGATCCGCCAAGGTGCCCCGGACCCGCGTAACGAGGTGATCAAGACTCGTCCGAAGAAGCAGATCAACTACCCCGAGGCGTTAAAGTTCTGGTCGTTCACGCCGCCGAAGAAATCCGCTCCCCCGAAACTCGCCGACGACTCGGGCGTCCAGAACGACGTCGATCGATTCGTGCTGGCACGCCTGAAGACCGCCGGGCTGAAGGCCGCCGGGGCCGCCGACCGGCCGACGCTGATCCGCCGAGTCACCTTCGGGCTGACCGGACTGCCGCCGACTCCCGTGGAGGTCGAGTCGTTTGTCGGCGACGACCAACCGGGCGCCTTCGCCCGCGTCATCGACCGGTTGCTCCAAAGCCGGCACTACGGCGAACGCTGGGCCCGCCACTGGCTCGACGTGGCCCGCTACGCCGAAGACCAGGCCCACACCTTCAAGGCCCGCCGGTATCCCCATGGACACCGTTACCGCGACTGGGTCGTCCGGTCGCTCAACGCCGACATGCCCTACGACGAGTTCATCCGCAACCAGGTCGCTGCCGACCTGATCGGAGATGCCGCCGACCGGCACGATCGGCTGGCCGCCCTGGGCTTCTTTGCGATGGGGCCGGTCTACTACCAGGACAACGGCGAAAAGGCCAAGGCCCTGGCCGACGAATGGGATGACCGGGTCGACACGCTCACCCGGGGGCTGCTGGGCGTAACGGTCTCCTGTGCCCGGTGTCACGATCACAAGTACGACCCGTTTACGGTCGAAGACTACTACGGCCTCGCCGGGATCTTCTCGAGTTCCCAGTACCGCGAACGCCCGATCGTCTCCCAGGAAATCGTCTCGACCAAGCAAAAAGCCGACCAGGCGGTCAAGGACCAGCAACTGGTCATCGACCGCTATCTCGACGACCAGGCCCGCCGGCTGCGGCCCGGCCTGGTCGACCTCATCCCCGACTACGTCGTCGGCGGCTGGGTGCTGCACAACCGCCGCATCACCAACGGCAAGGCCAAGAAGCTGGCCGAGAAGGTCGCCAAGGAACTGAAACTCAGCCAGGAACTGGTCAAGCGTTGGGAGAAGTACCTCTTCAACCGCAAGCGGGGCGCCAAGCGACCCCACCTGGCCGGATGGTTCGAGTTGATCGAGGGCCAGGACCCCAAGAAGGACCTCTCGGGCGAAAAGGCCCAACGCCAGGCGGTCAGGACAGCCGGCGAGCGAATCGCCGAGGCGGTCAAGTCCAGGCTGCCGCGTCACGAGGAGTTGTTCGAACGATTCGGCGCCGACGTGGCATTCGTCAAGGCCAACGACAGGGCCCGGGTCAAGCCGGGCCACGTTCCGCTGGGCAACCTCTTCGACGACAAGGCCGGCACCGCGCTGGAATCGGCCATCGGTTCGGACCGCTTCAAGTCGGTCGCCTCGGCCGACAGCCTCGGGGTCGACCGCATCAGCGCCGGCTGGGGCAACGTCGCCCAGATCGCACCCGGCGTCCGCTTCCACTTCATCCACATCGGCAGTTCGAGCAACAAGCACGGCCAGATCGTCAACGACGGCTGGAACACCGATGGCGGCATCCGCACCATCGGCAAGCGGTCCGGCTCGAACCTGCGCCGGACCGAGCAGGGCATCGGCATGCACGCCAACGCCCTGATCACCTTCGATCTCGACGAAATCCGCAAAGCGGGACTGTTGCCGGCCGATCAGGCTTTCCTGTTCCGGGTCGACCGCGCCGGGCTCAATGACGACTCGTTCGGCGTCGGCGTCGCCAGCGTCCACACCGCCGTGGTGCTCTCCAAGCCGCACAGCAAGTCCGAAGTCTACGATGCGATCATCGCCGGATACGTCAACGGCCGGAAGCAGAAGGTCGAGGAGAACGACAAGCAGTACTACTTTGCCGGAAAGCTGCCCCCGCCGCTCAAGGGCGACGGCAAGTACGCCTCGTTCAATGTTCCGGTTCCTCCCGAGGCCAAGTTCCTCACGCTGGTAACCACCGGAGCCGATCATCCCGACGACAACCCGATCAACAGCGACCACAGCGTTTTCTCGGGGGCCCGGCTGGAGATGACCCCGGTGCCCGAGTCGATCCTGGCCAAGGCCCGCAAAGCCAGCGGCAAGTCGTCCGGCGACAAGGCCACCGAAAAACAGGACCGCGCCGACGCCGTGCTGCTCTCCGAACACCTCTTCGACCAAGGCCTGCTGGCACTGCCGGCCGGTGAGGCCGCAAGGATGTTGCCCAAGCAGGCTGCCGCGGGACTCAAGCAGCGACAGGACCGGTTCGCGGCACTCAAGAAGACAGCCGCCGGGATCCAGATCCCCGTCGCGCACACGCTGGCCGATTCCGGCGGCAAGGACCTGCAGATCTACCGCGCCGGCGACCCCACCAGCCTGGGCGCAGTCGCTCCACGGTCGTTCCCGGCCATCCTGACCGCCGGCAAGCGAACGGCCTTCCAGTCCAAGGGCAGCGGCCGCCTGGAACTGGCTCGTTCGCTGACCGCCCCGGGCAACCCGCTGACCGCCCGCGTGATCGTCAACCGCACCTGGGCCGGACACTTCGGCTTCGGCCTGGTCCGCACCCCCTCGAACTTCGGTTCGCTCGGCGAACGGCCAACTCACCCTGCGTTGCTCGACTGGCTTGCCGTCGGACTGGTCGAGAACAAGTGGTCATTGAAGTGGCTGCACCGCACCATCCTGCTCTCGGCCACCTACGGACGCAGCTCCGACTTCAACGAGAAGAACTTCTCCGTCGACGGTGACAACCGCCTGTTGTGGCGAATGAACCGGCGGCGGCTCGAGGTCGAACCCTGGCGGGACGCGATGCTGGCCGTCTCGGGCAACCTCGACCTGACCTTCGGCGGTCCCTCCAAGAACCTCGATGACGTCAACAACCGACGACGCACGCTCTACGGCTTCGTCTCCCGCCACAAGCTCAACGAACTGCTGCGGCTCTTCGACTTCCCCGATCCCAACATCACCAGCGACCGCCGCACCTCGACCACCGTCCCGCTGCAACAGCTGTTCGTGCTCAACAGCGGGTTCATGAACAAGCAGGCCCAGGCGCTGGTCAAACGGCTCGAGAAGGACGTCCCCGCCGATGGGTCAGAGCGAATCCGCCGGGCCTACCAGTTGTTGTTCGCCCGCGGCCCGAGTGACTCGGAAGTGACGATCGGTGAAGAGTTTCTCAAGGAGGTCGGTGCCTCGTCCGAGAAAAACGATAAGCTCTCGCCGTGGTTGCAGTACGCCCTGGCACTGCTCGGCAGCAACGAATTCACGTATATTGACTGACAGATCCCGGCCCGCGGTCCGCCTGGTCCGTGACGGGAAAAGGACGCGATCCGATGACGCATGACGCCCCGCTGCTTCCGGTCAGCCGCCGCCAGATGCTGGCCCAGTCGGGTGCCGGTTTCGGCATGCTCGGACTTGCCGGAGTTCTCGACCAGCAATCGGTCCGCGCGGCAGCCACAGCCCCCGTGGCTCCGGCCATCTCGATCGCCTCGTCCAACCCCCTGGCCGCCAAGGCCCCGCACCACACGCCCAGGGCCAAGCGGATCATCTTCCTGTTCATGAACGGTGGCCCCTCGCACGTCGACACCTTCGACCCCAAGCCCGAGCTGGTCAAGCAGGCCGGCAAGAAGGGACCCGGCGGCAAGTGGATGCCGACCCCCTTCAAGTTCGCCAACCAGGGCCAGAGCGGCATCCCGGTCAGCGACCTCTTCCCCCACGTGTCCACCTGCATCGACGACATCTGCGTCATCCGCTCGATGTTCACCTCGACCCCCAACCACGAACCCGGCCTGTTCATGATGAACAGTGGCGTGCAGCAGCCGATCCGTCCGGCGATGGGATCGTGGCTGAACTACGGACTGGGGACCGAGAACCAGAACCTGCCGGGGTTCGTCGTGCTCTGTCCCGGAAAGCCGGTCGTCGGGCCCGCGCTGTGGTCCAACAGTTTCCTGCCCGGCATCTACCAGGGCACCCACATCAACAACTCGAAGATCGACCCCAAGAAGGTCATCGGCAACCTCAGCAACCAGAACCTCGGCCGCAACTCGCAGCGGCGACTGTTGAACCTGATGCAGAAGCTCAACCGCGAGCACCTCAAGCAGCGCAACAGCGACAGCCAGCTCGACGCCCGGATCTCCTCCCTGGAGATGGCCTACCGGATGCAGTTCGAGGCCCAGGAGGCGTTCGACATCGGTCGAGAGACCAAGACCACCCGCTCGGCCTACGGCTCGGGCCAGTTTGCCGACGGCTGCCTGATCGCCCGCCGCCTGGTCGAACGAGGCGTGCGGATGGTCCAGCTGTACTACGGCAGCGGCCAACCCTGGGACGCTCACGGCAACATCATGGACCACAAGCGCGACGCCGGAAAAAGCGACCAGCCGATCGCCGCGCTGCTCAAGGATCTCAAGTCCCGCGGCCTGCTCGAAGAGACCCTGGTGATCTGGGGCGGCGAGTTCGGCCGCACGCCGACGGCCCAGGGCGCCCGCGGACGCAACCACCACGCCACCGGATTCTCGATCTGGCTGGCCGGCGGCGGCGTCAGGGGCGGCATGATCCACGGACAGACCGACGAGTTGGGCATGCACGCCGTCGAGAACCGAATGAGCGTTCACGACCTGCACGCGACGATCCTGCACCTGGCCGGGATCGACCACGAGCGACTGACGTACCGCTACTCGGGCCGCGACTTTCGCCTGACCGACGTTCATGGCGAGATCGCCCACCAGATCATCGCCTGAGCCCCAAGGCCGAGTCAGCTTGATGACCGACACCTCGGCCCCCTGTCAGACGCTGGGCACCGAACCCAGCTTCGGGTTCGGTGACCGCATCGGGCTGGCGACCCCCGGACACGTGCTGGCCATGCAACGCTCGGGCCGGGGCATCCTGCCGATCTTTCCCCAGCAGTCGATCCGCGAGATGGCTCGCACCGACCGCTCACCCGCAGACGTGATCGGCGACGCTCTGGACGGCATGCGGGAGGCCGGCTGGAACGGCCCCTGCGGCGGTGACGCCGACCACCTCAAGACGATCGCCGACGCCGACATCACCACCGCCGCCGGCTACACCTTCTTCACCATCGACCCCTCCGACCACGTCGACGAGAAGGCCGATGCCTACGACGAGGGAACCCTGCGGGAACGGTTCGCCGCGGTCGAAGCGGAACTGGCCTGGCTGGGAGATTACCGCGGACGACAACTGACCCTGGAAACCGGGACCGAGATCGAGTGCACCGAGGAGGCCTGCCTGCGGGCCGGGGTCAAGTACGGTCGCGCCGTCAACCACGCGATCGAGTTGGCCTGTCACATCGCCGCGGTGCAGGGGCTGGCCGGACGGGATTACGAGATCGAACTCTCGGTCGACGAAACCGACCAGCCAACAACCCTGGCCGAACACTACATCATCGCCGACCGCTGTCTGACCGACGGGATCCGGCTGATCAGTCTCGCTCCTCGCTTCGTCGGCGATTTCGAGAAGGGCGTGGACTTCAAGGGAAACCTCGAGCAACTCGACCGCTCGCTTGCCGACCACGCCGCTCTGGCCCGACAGCTCGGCCCCTACAAGCTCAGCCTCCACTCCGGTTCGGACAAGCTGGCGATGTACGCGATGCTGGCCCGGACCACCCGCGGCTGCTACCACGTCAAGACCGCCGGCACCAGTTACCTGGAAGCACTCCGAGTCGCCGCCCGCCACGACGTGTCGCTGTTCCGCCAGATCATCGAGTTCTCCCGCGGCCGATTCGAAACCGACCGCGCCACCTACCATCTCTCGGCCACTCTCGACTCGGCCCCGCCGGCCGAGGAGATTTCCGACCCCGTCGAGCTCGAACGGCAGTACCTGGGCCTCTGGTCCGAGGTGCCCGTCGGGGAAGGGTTCACGGGACTGGGCCGGCAGATCCTACACTGCACCTTCGGATCGGTACTGACCGACCCCGAACTGGGCCCCCTGCTCCGCAGCCTGCTCGAGGCGCACCAGGAGACCTACACCGAGGTGCTGGCCGACCATTTCGAACGGCATCTCGATGCTCTGCAGGCGGGGCTGGCTACTGCCGACTGACATTCCTCTTTCAGCGGACCCAACGCACGATGAACACCACGTCACTTTGTCGAGGACTCGGACTGACCCTGCTGTGGGTCTCGACCGCCACAGCCCAGGACCAGGTCATCAAGCTGACCGGCAAGCCGTACATCGACATGGACTACGGCGCGTTCCTGACGGCCTCGATCGAAGTCTCCGCCGGCAACATCGCCCAGAAGGGCATCGCCGTCCGGCTGGATGACGGACCTGGGGGAGTCTCACAGGGGAACGCCTTCGTGCTGTTCGACACCGACACGATGCGCGTCGCCGGGTTCTGGACCGGCCGCGGGCTGATCAACTGGCAGTGCATCGCGATGGACGGACGCCACGCGATCCACCCGCGACTGGTCGGGAAGCTCGCGTTCTCCAACGGCAATGCCGCCGGCTGGGCCTCGGCACGGGGGCAGAACAGCGAAGGCGTGTGGAACAACTGGAAGGACACGAGGATCCGCGGTGTCGACGGCGTGGCCTACGGCCCGCTGCCCAGGCGGTGGGCGCACTGGAAGGGCCTGCACCGCCAGGGATCGCGGGTGGTGCTCGAGTACACCGTCGGCAGGACCACCGTCCGCGAACAGCCCCGGCTGGTCACCGTCGACGACCGTCCGGTGCTCGAACGCCTGCTCGAGATCGGGCCCTCGACCACGCCTCAGGCAATCCAGTTGGCTGCCGCCCCAGGCGGAGTCGTCACGGTCGTCGACGACCAGGGAAAAAACCGGAAACAACTCGACACGCCGCTCGCAAAGTCGATCGCCGTGCTGGCCACCGGTGGCGGCCCGGTCCCCGGACAGATCGGACTCGCCCGGGACTTCACCGTCTCGGCCTGGATCAAGACCACCGCCGGCATCGGCACGATCTTCAGCCGGGCGGCTGTCAGAGGCCAGTGGGTGCCCAAGGGCAAGACGTTTTTCGTCCGCGGCGGCAAGCTCGGATTCGACGTGGGATGGCTGGGAGTCGTCACCGGTTCGCGTCCGGTCAACGACGGCAAGTGGCACCACGTCGCCGTCACTTACTCGCACAACAGCGGCCAGACCCGCCTCTTCCTCGACGGCCGTCCCGACGGAGCCAAGGGACTGAAATCCGCCGACGGGCGGGACCACATCGTCCGACTCGGCTACACCGCCTCCAACTTCATGCCGCCGCTCAACGGAGCCCTGGACGACGTCCAGTTCTTCCGCCGCACGCTGACGGTCGGTGACATCGCGCGGCTGGCCAAGGACCAGGACATTGCCGAGGGCCGGGCGGCACGCTGGACCTTTGACAGCGACAAGCCAACCAAGGGGCAGGTCCCCTCACGGATCACCAATCTCGACGGTGGGGGCTACCTGGGAGCCAACCACGGGGGACGACTGGTGCCCGGACACAGGGGCCTGGCCCTGTCGTTCAACGGCAAGGCACAGGTCCGCATCGGACCACGCGGCCGAGCCAAGCCCGCCAAGATCAACTGGCTCGAGCAGACCGTCGTGGCCACTGTCGTCAGAGGAGCGGCCACACCGGGAGTGGCCGGAGCCCGATGGGACACCACCGGCGCGGCACTCCGGTTGGTGTTGCCCCCGGCCAAGACGACTCGCCGACTCTCGATTCTCACCTGGCAGGGCCCCGGCCCGACCGTTGCCGCCACTGCCAGGCAGCTGCGGAAGACGCCCGCAAGCGGCTTCTGGGGTGACCTGGTCCGTGGAGCAACCACCCAGTGGAAGGAGACGATCCAGACCTCGATGCGGCGAGGCGACTCGAAGGGTCCGCTGGCGACCGATGAAATGACGCTGCCGTCGCAGAATCCATGGCGGTGCTGGATGCGACTGGGGGGCTTCGACTACTTCTCCGATGCCAGCCGGGCGGCCGTCTGCACCTGGCAGGGAGATGTCTGGACCGTCTCCGGCCTCGGTCCGTCGCTCGATGGCGACGACAAGGCGAACGCCGGCAAACTGACCTGGAGACGCATCGCCGCCGGACTGTTCCAGCCACTGGGACTGAGGATCGTCGACGACGAGATCTATGTCCTCGGCCGTGACCAGATCACTCACCTGGTCGACCGCAACGACGACGGCGAAACCGACTTCTACGAGAACTTCAACAACGACGCCCAGGTCACCGAACACTTTCACGAGTTCGCGATGGACCTGCAGACCGATGCCAAGGGCAACTTCTACTACATGAAGGGCGCCCGGCACGCCCTGCCGGCGGTGGTCCCGCAACACGGCTCGGTGATCCGTGTCTCGGCCGACGGATCAACCAGCCAGGTGATTGCCAACGGGTTTCGGGCTCCCAACGGGCTGGCCCTGAACGCCGACGGCAGCTTCCTGTCGACGGACCAGGAGGGACACTGGACGCCAATGAACCGGATCAACTGGATCCGCAAGGGCGGCTTCTACGGCAACATGATGTCGTACGTCCCCGACAAGAAGGACACCAGCTACGACCCGCCGTTGTGCTGGATCCACAAGCAGACCGACCGCAGCCCCAGTGCCCCCGTCTGGGTGACCAGCGATCGCTGGGCATTGCCCAGGGGCTCGCTGCTGAGCCTCTCCTATGGCACCGGCCGCATCTGGCGAGTGGTCCACGAACAGGTGGGCAACATCCACCAGGGCGGCATCACGCGACTGCCTCTGCCCGAACTTCCCACCGGCATCCACCGCGGACGCTTCCACCCCGACGACGGGCAGTTGTACATCTGCGGCCTGTTCGGCTGGTCGAGCAACAAGACCCGGCCGGGTGGCCTGTTCCGCATCCGGGCCACCGAGCAACCGCTCGACCTGCCCGAGGGCCTGTCAGCCGTTCCGGCAGGACTGGTGATCCGGTTCCCGCGGCCACTCGACAGGAAACTGGCCGTCGACGCCGGGCGTTACAACATCCAGAGATGGAACTACCGACGAGCCGCCTCGTACGGTTCGCGGGACTACAAGGTCAGCGACGGCTCACAGGGTCGCGATCGGGTCGAGGTGACCGGTGTGCAGTTGTCCAAGGACGGTCGCGCCGTGCTGCTGGGTTTTGCCGACATGCGTCCCTGCATGCAGATGCGGGTCAACTACAACATCGCCACGGCCAAGGGCGCCCCCATCACCGGTCAGATCGAACACACCATCAACGTCGTCAACAGCCCCACCCATCTCGCCTCGCTGGGATTCGACCCCGCCGGGGCGCCCGTCCCACGGATCCGCATCGGACCACCTCGTAAGGGGCTGGCTGCGGGGTTGGTGATGACCACCCGGTCGAAACAGCAACGCGACGCCCGCGTGTCGCGACTGGCCGCGCTGGCCGTCGAACCCGGCGATTCCGTCTCGCCCCGCCTCGCTCCCGGTCCGTTCACCGCCTCGTTGCAGGGACTGCTCGATGTCGAACTGACCGACAGCTACACGCTCACCGCCGATGGCAACGGACAACTGGGGGTGAAGGTCAACGGCGAGGTCGTGCTGGAATCCAGGCCCGGAGCGAATTCCCGCTCGGTCGCGGTTGCCCTGAACGCCGGTCTCAACCAGTTGGAGGTCGCCTACCAATCGCCTGCCCGGGGACTGGCACAATTTCGGCTGCACTGGCAGAGTCCTCGCTTCGCCCGCGAACTGATCCCCACCCGGGTTCTCTGGCACAGCCCCAAGCATGTCGAGTTGAGCAAGTGGTCGGGTGTGCGGAGAGGCCGCGAGTTGTTTGCCGCCCACCGATGTGCCAACTGTCACTCGGCCCGGAACGCCGAACTGGCACTCGAACCAACCATCTCGCTCGAACTCGCCGCCGCACGACTGAACCACAACTGGATGTCTCGCTGGATGACCAATCCGCAGGCGTTGAGAAACCACACGCGGATGCCCCGGCTGTTTGGATCCGCCAAGAGCGAACAGCAGGCGAAGCAGGACGTGTTGACGTTCCTGACGCAGTCGGACGCCAACCTGCCGACACCGTCCTCGGGTGAGGCGGAACGCGGGGGCCGGTTGTGGGAGGACCTGGGCTGCATCGGTTGTCACACGTTCTCGGCGTCCAGGCAGGCCGACGACTGGAACCGCACATCGCTGCACATGGCCGCAACGAAGTTCCGGATTGGTGGCCTGGGTCAGTTCCTGTCCAAACCGCATCGCTTCAACGCACGGTCCCGAATGCCCGACTTCCGTCTGACCGAAGCCGAAACCCGCGACCTGGTGGCCTTGATCAACCGCCGGTCCAAGGGTTTGCTGACGTCCGAGCCACAATCCCCACCGGGCAACCTCGATCACGGCCGCCGGTTGTTCGTCTCGCGTGGCTGCCGCTCGTGTCACGGCACCGGGGCCAAAGCGACCGCCGACCCGAAACCCGCCTCGCGCGTCCCGTTGGCCTTCGGCCAGGCGACGTCGGCAGGGTGCCTGGCCGAAAAACCGTCCCAGGCCGCCGGCAAACGACGTGTGCCGGAGTTCGGTTTTACGAAACAGCAACGGGACGACCTGGCGGCCTTTCTCGCCGCACCCGCCGATCTGTCTCCCGGCAAGTCACCCCTGGAGCTTGCCGGAACCGTCACCCGTTCGCTCCGCTGCACGGCCTGTCACGACCGCGACACGACGATCAGTCCGCGTCGCGAGATCATTGCCGATGAAAGTGACCGGGGTTTGCTGCCCTCGGTGCTGCCCAACCTGACATGGTCGGGTGAGAAGTTGCAGACCGGCTGGACCAGCAAGTTGCTGTCCGGTCGGCTGAAACACCCCTCGCGGCCCTGGCTGAAGGCCCGCATGCCTTCCTTCGGGAACTGGGGGGACCGGCTGGCGCGTGGCCTGGCCGCTGAACACGGCGTCTCAACTGCCGCAACGACCGGTCCCGGACCAGATTCGACCTTGGCCGAGATCGGCGACAAGCTGACCCGCAAGCAGGGTGGCTTCAACTGCATGCAGTGCCACGGGGTCGGTCAGAAACCGGCCCTGGCTCCCTTCGACAATCGGGGTGTGAACTTCTCACGAGTGAAACAGCGGCTGCGTTACGGTTTCTACCTCGACTGGATGTTCGACCCACTCCGGCTCGACCCTCACTCGAAGATGCCCCGCTTCTCGCCGGACCGGAAGACGACCGCCGTCAACAACGTCCTGGACGGCGACGCCCGCAGGCAATTTGACGCCCTGTGGCACTTCCTGCAGGCAATCGAAGACAACTAGCCCGAGATTCACCGACATGACACGCCTCTGCACACTGGTTGCCTCGACACTGGTTGTCTTCGGAGCTCTTTCGGCGACGGCCGCCGAGCGGTCCCCCAACATCGTGTTGATCATGGCCGACGATGTCGGCTGCGAGACACTGGGATGCTACGGCGGCCAGGGCTACAAGACGCCGCACATCGATCGGCTGGCCGAGACCGGCCTGAAGTTCACACACTGCTACGCCATGCCGGTCTGCCACCCGACCCGCACCTGCCTGCTCAGCGGCCGTTACCCGCGGCACCAGGGCAATCCCCGGTGGGGAACCTACCCCCGCGTCGACGAAACCCAGACACTGGCCAAGGCCCTGCAGTCAGCCGGATATCGGACCGCTATCTCCGGCAAGTGGCAACTGACCCTGCTGCTGAAAGACCCCCAGCAGCCACACCGGATGGGATTCGATGACTATTGCCTGTTCGGATGGCACGAGGGACCACGGTACCACCAGCCGATGATCCATCAGAACGGCAGGTTGAGGACCGACGTGGCCGATCGCTACGGGCCGAGTGTCTATGTCGATCACCTTGTCGACTTCATGAAGCGCAACAAGGACCGCCCCTTCTTCGCGTTCTACTCGATGGCCCTCTGCCACGACGTCACCGACGACCTCGAGCAACCGGTGCCCTACGCCAAGGACAAGGACCACTACGACACCTACGCCGAGATGATGGCCCAGATGGACATCCACGTGGGGCGGGTCACGGCAGCCGTCCGGCGATTGGGGATCGAAAAGAACACGCTGGTGTTGTTCACGACCGACAACGGCACCTCCAAGCGATCTCTGCACCAGGCGATCGACGGCAAGTTCATCCGTCGCCCGGTATCGAGCCGGTTCGGCGGCAAGCTGGTGCCCGGCGGCAAGGGCAATCTCAGCGACGACGGCACCCACGTGCCGTTGCTGGCCAGTTGGCCGGGCCGGATCCGGCCGGGCACCACGACCGACCACCTGGTCGACATGAGCGACTTTCTGCCGACCGTCCGTGAACTCTCCGGCAGAACCCAGCCTGCTCGCGACGGGGTCCGGATCGACGGGCGGAGTTTCGCCGGCGTCCTGTCCGGCCGGGGAGGCCGCGGCCGACGTTGGGCCTATGCCGAACGGGGGATCAAGCGGTTCTTCGTCCGCACGCAGAACTGGAAGCTCTACAACAACGGTAAGCTGTACCACGCTTCCCGGGACGTCAACGAGAAGTCCCCGGTCGACTTGAACAAGGCCCCGAGGTCAGCCACCGCCGACATCCGTCTGCTCCAACAGGCCATCGCTGCGATCGACGACGGCCACGCGTTCCCGAAGCGGAAAACGAAGTGACCCGTCCGCGGCGACCAACCCTTCACTTCTTGCCGAAGTGCTTCCCGGCAAAGGCGATGTACTGCTTCCAATCGTAGTCGGTCACGTCGTGCCTGCCGGTTCTCAGGTGGTAACCGATGCGACCGTGTACCGGAGCATCGGCCTTGGGCATCTTGTCGGTGCCCAGTCCCTCGGTCCCCAGCAGCCTGTAGACCGGATCGGCATGCAACGCCGAGAGAAACTCGCCTCGCGGGTCAGCCCAACGGTCTCCGGTCGCACTGGCCACGTAGACCGGGCGTGGCGCAATCAACGCCACCAGCATGTGCTGGTCGACCGGCAGCGTGTCTTCCTTGTTGTCGTACTTCTTGAAGTTGCCACAGAACCAGTGCGGGAACGAGTTGTTGATTCTCCAGACGGTCTCGCCGAACCGTCGTCGCGACAACGCGGCCCCGCCGCAGCCCGAGTTGTTCGAGATCACGATCGCGAACCGCCGGTCGCGGGCACCGGCCCACAGCGCCGTTTTGCCCAGCCGGCTGTGACCCAGCAGGATCACTCGCTTCTGGTCGATCTGCCTGTCGATCTCGAAGTAGTCGACCGCCCGTCCCAGCCCCCAGGCCCAGGCCGCGATCGTCCCCCACTGGTTGGCCGCCGGAGCCGTCTGCCCGTCCTTGTAGAACAGCGGGTGGACCCCGTTCTTGAACTCGTCGTGGTAATCCGGATCGATGTCACCGCAGTAGATCGTCGCCACACCGAATCCGGCCGCCAGGCACCGCCCCACCGACCAACGGCTGGCCGAGAGACCGCGTGACTTCTCGGTCGCTCGATTGTTGACGTATCCCTGGTCCGCATTGTCGCGATGCCATGAGCGGGCCAGGTGAATCGCCGGATCGGAGTGAATCGCGTGGTTGCCGTTGAAGTTCAGACCGACGAACACCGGAACGGCAGCCTTCGCCTTCGCCGGCAGGTAGATCAACAGGTCCATCTGCGGTCCCTTGTCGGTGCCGTCGAAAAGCACCCGAACCTGCTTGCGGATCGCCGTCCCGCCCAGGGCCTTCGACGAGGACTCGACCGTCCTGAACACCATCTGCGGAGGCCGACCAGGGGCCTTGCCGTAGACATGCTGCTGGAACAGCCGCAGGATCTCGGGGCGCCGCTTCTCCTTCCACTGCCTGGCCGTCCTGACGGGTTGGCCCGAGACCAACTTCAACGGGTCAGGCAGGTCAAATCCGGGCACCTTGGATTCGTCGTAATTCGGGACGAACCGCTGGGCCCGGGCCCGGTCGGGCAGACCGAGAAACGCGACTGCCAGCAGGATCACCGGAACGACGACGGACCACGGAAGCAACCGGCGCATGGATGATCTCCAGGAGTGGAACCAGGGAGCGGCCTCGACTATGCCGTCTCGGCGTGTCGGTTGCAAATGCGAGGCGGCCGACTGTTCGACACCTGTTCCAGCCGTTAACCTGTCGACTTCGCGCGCCGGCGATACGCCACGCGGTCAACGGACGACCCTTTCTGCACCGAAAGACGCTCGACGGACAGAGCATGGCCCACGGACTGAACTCTTCCCAGCTCAAGGCGGTCCAGGCCACCGGGGGCCCGCTGCTGATCCTGGCCGGTGCCGGCAGCGGCAAGACGCGGGTGATCACCTTCCGGATCGCCCACCTGATCCGCCAGGGCGTTTCACCCGAGAAGATTCTCGCGGTCACCTTCACCAACAAGGCAGCCCGCGAGATGACGGAGCGTGCCGAGGGACTGCTGAAACGGACGGCTCGGAAACCGGCTGCCAAGGACTCCGACAACAAGTCCCCGCAGCCGGTCATCTCGACGTTCCACTCGCTGTGCGTCCGCATTCTCCGGCAGGACATCGAATCGCTGGGCTACCGAAGTCGATTCACGATCTACGACCGCTCGGACCAGGAAGGGGCCGCTCGGAAGGCGCTCCGCGAGATTCACTGCCCGACCACCGCCCTGCGTCCGTCGGACCTGTTGTGGCGAATCGGCAACTGGAAGCGGGAGAGCCTGCGAGCCGAAGCGGCCGGTGAGACGGTCGTCGACGAAAAGGACACCCTGGCCGCACTGGCCTACAAGAAATATGAACTCGCACTCAAGGCGGCCAACGCCGTCGACTTCGATGACCTGCTGTTGTGCACCGAGGAACTCTTCCGCGATCACCCCGACGTGCTGGCCCGGCACCAGACACGGTTCGACTACGTGATGGTCGACGAGTACCAAGACACCAACGCCACACAGTACCGCATCATCTCGTCGCTGGTCGCCAGTCACGGGAACCTGTGCGTTGTCGGTGACGACGACCAGGCGATCTACGGATGGCGGGGCGCACGGATGGAGAACATCCTCGAGTTCGACCGCGAGTTCCCCGACGCGACGATCGTGCGACTGGAGGAGAACTACCGCTGTCGCCCGGAGATCCTCGAACTGGCCAACCGCCTGATCGCTCACAACACCGAACGGCGAGACAAGACACTCAAGCCCGCCCGCGGACCGGGCAAACCTCCCAGGTTTCTTGAAATCGACGACGAGGTCGACGAGGCGACCTACATCGCTCGCGAGGTGCGGGCCGCAGTCGACAGCGGCCGATTCCGTTACAAGGACGTCGCCATCCTGTTCCGCACCAACGAACAGCCCCGCCTGTTCGAACAGGAACTCAGAGCCAACAAGGTGCCCTACGTGTTGATCGGTGGCCAGTCGTTCTTCGATCGCCGCGAGGTGCGTGACCTGATCAGCTACCTCAAGGTGATCGCCAACCCCGACGACGAGCTTTCGATGCTGCGGATCATCAACCGCCCGGCCCGCGGCATCGGAGACGGAACGGTTTCGAAACTGCTTGAACGAGCCGTCAAGTCCGGCCAAAGCCTGTGGCATGTCCTGCCGCAGGCGACTGCCGATGGCGACGTGCCCCAGCGGGGAGTCGAGAACATCGAGCGGTTCCGCCAGATGATCGATCAGTACCGCAAGCCAATGAGCCAGGGGCGAATCAGCGAACAACTCGACCGCTTGATCACCGAGATCAACTACAAGGGCGAGATCGAACGTCAGTACAAGACACCCCTCGAACGGATGTCGCGATGGAGTTCGGTCGAGGAACTGGTCAACGCCACGTCGCAGTACGAACGGGGGGCAGAGCGTGCCTCGCTCGAGGGCTTCCTCGAGGACATTGCGTTGGCCAACAACGAGGACGAGTTGGACAAGGACGAGCAACTGAAGAAGAACGCGGTCGCGTTGATCACCCTGCACAGTGCCAAGGGACTCGAGTTCCCCGTCGTGTACCTGGTCGGGATGGAGGAGGGCCTGCTGCCTCATGAACGATCGATCCAGGACGGGCACCAGGCCATCTGCGAGGAACGACGACTGGCCTACGTCGGCGTCACCCGCGCCATGGATTTCCTCACGCTCTCGTGGACCAAGCACCGCACGAAGTGGGGCAAGCGACGCGGGACCAAGACGTCACGGTTCCTGACCGAAATGAACGGCGGACCGGTCGGTTTTGACGAGGAAACCGAGAGCCGACCGCGGAAACGACGAGCTGCCCGATCGAAGTGATCGCCACCCACAGTCCGGGACAACTTGACCATGAGACATGCAACGACCAGCCCCAGGGACAGCCACACGGTTTGGCTGCTGATCCTGCTGGGCAGCGTCACGATCTTCGGTCGTGCGGTGTCGGCCGACGAACCGGCGAAGAAGACATTTTCGGTCGTCGGTTACCTGCCCGAGTACCGGGTGAGTGGATTGGATGAGACCGTTTGTCGGCAACTGGACGAGTTGGTGTTCTTTTCGGTCGAACCCCGATCCGACGGCACCCTCGATACCGGCCGTCTGAAACCCGCCGTGGTCAAACAACTGGGCCACCTGAAGCGGAAATACCGGATACGGCTGCGGCTGTGTATCGGCGGCTGGGAACGGTCGGCAGCATTCGCCGCCTGCAGCACCAACGACGCCGCGCGAACTCGCTTCATCCGGCAGATGATCAGCTTCTGCCAGTCGCACGCCTTCGACGGCGTCGACCTGGACTGGGAACACCCCAAGGGGCCGGTCCAGCAGGCGGCCTACACACGCTTGATCGTGGAAACGAAAAAGGCCTTCACCCCGTTGCAACTCTCGGTGACAGCCGCGATCGCCGGTTGGCAGCAACTCTCTCCGGCCGCCGGAAAATCACTCGACCGCATCCACCTGATGTCTTACGACGCCGACGGACGACACTCGACATATCAGCAGGCACAGAAGGACATCGACCGACTCCGCCGGTCCGGGATTCCCGCCGATCGCATCTGCCTGGGCCTGCCCTTCTATGGCCGATCACTCGACAAGAAACGGACCGCGCATACGTATGCCGAGATCGTCCGCCGCTTCGCCCCGGCATCCGCGGTCGACGAAACCAATGGCATCTACTTCAACGGGCCGTCGACGATCCGTCGCAAGACGCGGCTGGCCATTTCCAGCGGGCTGGCGGGAGTCAGCATCTGGGAGATCGGACAGGATGCCCGAGGTCCACGGTCGCTGCTGCGGGTGATCAGCCAGTCGCGTCGTGGCCCCAGCGATCGCCCCTGATCAATGACTGCTGACCGTCTTCTTCATCGGGACCGGAATCCGCAAGAGAGCTTGCGACCATCGAGGCTGATCCAGGCCTTCGGTGTGCCTTCGAGCTTCAGGCCCATCCCGCCGGGCCTCCACCTCCGCTGAACCACTCGTCGCACCACGTGTCCCCAGACACGAAAATGGCATCAACGAGTCTTGACGTTCCGATTCCACACAATTCTCGACTCGATCCCAGAGGTCCTTGCCTCACGAATGCGAGCCTGGTGCCGGGTCAGGCCCGGGCAAACGTCGACTTCCTGGTCGACTTGTACTTGACGTCCAGGTGAGGCGTCTGAAGCCGCTTCTGCTTGACCATCGATTCGATCGACGCAGCCAGGATGCCGGAAACCAACAGCGTCCGTTCGACCGGGTATCCGGCCTTGCCACTGACGAACATGTCCTCGGCATGCCCCATCAACTCGGCTGAATACTGCACGTTGGGCGTGGGCGGCAGGTGGAAGAGGGTCGAGAGCGGTGCCTTGCGACCCTCGAGGTCGGCGGCAAAGGTGAAGTCACGGACCAGGCCGTTCATCAGCAGCATGGTGGCCCGGGTGCCATCCCGGTGCTGGTAGCGATACGCCACCGGCTCCTTGACCATCTCTCGGACCTGCTTCGCCGTGGGGTGCCAGTGAGTGAACGTGGAACGGGGCTGCCCAAGTGTCTGCGTGCGGGTCAGGCAGGCTTCGAACAGTTCGGGACTCCATCCCCCCGCATCGAACGATCCCTTCGACATCGCCTTCCAGAAAGCGTCGCCCCTCAGGCCCTCGACCCACTCCACGCCCGACTCGCCGTCGTCCCGACGCTCGGCCATGCACTGCATCGTCTCCAGCGCGTGAAAGTCGTAGCTGTCCACTCCGCCGAAGGCCAACCCGATCAGTTCGTTGACCTTCCTGCCGCGAGGCAGGTCCACGGCCGGCATCCGCCAGGTCACCGGCAGGCTCGAACCGGCCATGAACGGGAAGTCGAGCTCGCGCGAGATATCGACCATCTCCTTGGCCCACTCCCACTTCCACGACAGGTGCTTGTCGTTGAAGACCGGCACGCTGCGACCGTCCTCGCGGAACACGTCGGTGATCTTCTTGAACAACTCGTAACGCGGATACTTCTTCTGGCCCAGTTCGTTGCGAGGGTAGTTGCCGTGCTCGCCGATCAACAGCACGGCATCGACGGCCAGTCTCTTGCCACCTCGACGCAACGTCTCGGCGACGGTGGGAAAGATCTTGAACCCGAACTCGGCCTGTCGAGGCCGACTGAGATCGTTCTTGGGAACCTGGTCGGCATACAGCGACACGACATCAAGCCGGGGCTGGTTCCAGGAACCGTCGGTCGGATAACCGTGCAGGAACCGGTCACCCATGTGCTGCGAGTGCGAATGGTAGCGCCACTCGGTGGAGACAATCGCCATCGTCTTCCGCTTCTCCTTCTCACCAGCCTCCGATCGACCGGCGGCCAACGAGACGGCGGTGGCGGTGGCTGCGGTGGCTGCGGTGGCCTGGACGAAATCTCGGCGGGTCAACATTGGTCGCGGTCCTCGGTAGGTGTCAATTGAGCCATGTGCGGTTCCGAGCGAAGCCGTCAGCGGGACCGTGCGGCACGAACCGGAGCCAGGATCCGTGACGAGTACCTGCTGCTGTGGTGAATCGTATTGATCGCCTTGCGGGCATCGGCGGGAAACTCGATGGTCTCCGGCTTGCCGGTCTGGGGGTTCGGTTCGTAGAGCGGAGAGCCGGTGCTGGCGACGGTCACGCGAATACGGTGCCCGGCGTTGAAGATCTGGCTCATCCAGCCGACCCGGAAACGGACCGGGTGGACACGATCCGGTTTCATCAGCACCTGTTTGCGGAAGCCCTCGCGGTACCTCATCCGCCACGGGTAGTCGACCAGCAGAATCGAGCGGCCGTCGGGGTAGACATCGCTGATCCGCACCAGCACGTCGGTGTCGGCCGCCGAGGACGAGACGTAGAGCTGAACCTCGACGGCGCCGGTCCATTCGACCGGCTGCTTGAGTTTCCCGGAGGTGAACGTCAGCACGTCGTCCTGCTTCTCGAAACCACTGGCATCTCGGGCTCCGGGGAACCCCCGTCCGGGAATCGAGCGGGGGTGCCTGGGATCGCTGGTGTAACTTGTTGCCGCGCCCGTTCCATCGGTCATGTCGGGCTCATCAAGCCCCAGACCTCCACCGTGCTGCAGGAAGTACGAGGTGGTCCGGGCCGTCGGCGGGAAGTCGTCGGCTTCCCGCCAGAGGTTGCCCGGTGCGCCGGCTTCTCCGATCGCACCCATCACGTAGTACCGAACGGTGGGACGGGCGGCGGCCGCCAGCGGCGTCCCCTTCAGGTGGTGATCGAACCAGCCGACCATCGACCGGTGGACGTCGACGGAGGCGTTTTCGGGATAGACCAGTTCCCCGATCCGGTTTCCCTTGTTGCGGCGTCCGTGCAGCCAGGGCCCGATCAGCAGTTTCTGGCGTCCGGCCGAGGCGGGACCACCACGGTGCTGGCGTCCCTGAAAACTGGCGACCGACCCCTGGTTCATGAAGTCGTACCAACTGCCGATGGTGAAGCAGGGAACATTCATCCTGCCGAAGTGGCGAGTGCAGTCCACGGCCTCCCAGTACTCGTCGTACTCCGGATGCTCGAACCACTCGGCCATCAGCGCCCGGTTGTGGGCCGCTACGCGGCAGTTGCGGTCCATGCCCTTGAATCGTTCCGGCCGTGTCGTCCCGCCCAGCCGGTAGCCCTCGTGGTAGAGGCTCAGCCCGGTATCAACCATGTACTGGCAGGACAGGTGAGGCGGCCGGGTGACGGCGAGGTAGTTCTGGGCGTAGCCGCCCTGGGAACTGCCGAACGTGCCGATCTTGCCGGTGCACCACTTCCGCCCGGCCAGCCACTCGCAGGTGTCGTACCCGTCCTGCAGCTTTCCCCAGGCCAGTGCTCGGTAGCCGACCCAGGTGCCCTCGGACTCCTGGGCACCGCGGAAGTTCACGTGCAGCACCCCGTAGCCCGCCGAGGCCAGCTTCGCGGCCAACAGACGTGTGCCCCGCCCCGTCAGGCTGGCGTACCGCTGCTCGAAGACACCCGGCCAGGGCCCCTTGTCCTGGGGCAGATAGAGATACCCGGAGAGCCGCTTGCCGTCCCGCATCGGCACCATGACACGGGTTTCGGTGACGTCGCCGAAGTCGAGGTCATCGGCGGCGTTGACCGTCGACGCACCCGGCAGCAACGCCAACCCGAACAACACCAGTCGGATTCCCAATGCCCGCATCGCGTTCTCTCCCGGCCCGGCCCCGTCGCCGGTTCACGCGCCCAGCAGCCTGGCCGCGTTGTTGTAGAAAATGTCCTCGACCTGTCCGTCGCTGAGCCCCTCGCTCCAGCAGGCCCACTTCAGCGACCGGATGTGTTCCAGCCCGACGATCACCGGATCGATCTTCATGTGCTTCTCGCCCCAGACGGGCGACTCTTCGGACAGCCAGATGAAAGAATCGGCAGCCGAGAGCGACCGGCCGCGGAAATGACTGACCGGCATGTCGGTGCCGTACATCAGCTTGTCGTGTCCGATCAGGCGAATGATCGCCTGGTGAGCAATCGGCTCGCAGTTGACACTGGTGTCGAAGTACAGGTTGTCCAGCCCGGTGAGGTGCGGCAGGCCTTCGAGGTTGTGGGACGGCTGGAAGCCGCGTGCCGAGTGCGCGAGAATCAGCCGCATGTTGGGATAGGTCTGGCAGTAGTGCTTGATGCACTCGATGTTGGCCGGCTCGGCCACCGCCCGCGACTTGACCATGTGCAGTGTGATCACCCACCCCTCCTCGTCAGCCACCTTGATCAACGGCTCGGGCAGGAAGGCCTGGATGTCGGCCTCCCAGGTCGGATCGACATTCGACATCGTGTGGTAGCACTTCAGCCCGTGCAGCCCCAGTCGCCGCACCTCCTGACGCACCCACTCGGGATCATCCTCGGGGTGAATGAAGAAGATTCCGCGGTTGTCGGTGTCGAGGGCCACCTGGTCGCCGACCCACTGGTTGGCTTTCTGACGGCTCTCGAGTTCCGTCGACGTGGTGAACGGGATGAACATCGCCCGCGTGGGCCGAGAGCCGTGCAGGTCCTGCATCAGGCGGTTGTATTCGTCCAGCCCCACGTCATCGGCGGCTCCGGGGACGGTCCACGTCACGCAGTCGCTGCACCAGAGATGGGTGTGAGCGTCGAAGACGCGGTCGGGCAGAAACGAGTCGACCTCTCTTCGGTAGAACTCGTGGTCGACCTCGTTGACGGGCGTGCCGGTGGTGCTCATGGGCGATCACATTCCATCCAGAAAACCGAACAGCTGCTGACCTCTCAGGGCATCCTACGACCGCCCCACCGGCATTGCCACCGAATCGACCGGCAGCCGGTTTCGGGCTTTGATACCGAATCCCACCTCCGTAAGCTCGATGAACGATGCCGCCGCGAGCCACCATTTCCGTCGTGCTGACCATCCTGCTGGCGGCCCAAGCTGGCCGGGCCGCCCCGCCACCTGCCAAGCCGGACCTGAGCTTCCTCGGTCCCGAGGACAAGAGGATCTTCGGGGCCCGCGATACGCTGGATCCCGGCTCCGAATCATCGACCGACGCCCGGAACTGCCTGGCCGGGCTGACCTGGACACCCGGGCGGTTCCAGGTAAATTGCCAGGCACCGCAGAAAGGTCGAGGCGAGGTGCTGTTGCGGTTCCCGTCACCGGTCCAGACCGGCGACAAGCACAACGACCGTGTGGCGGTCGAGTGGTACGTGGCGGGAATGGACAAGGGAACGGCCAAGCGATCCCGCGCGGTGGTGGTGGTCCACGAATCGGGACGGGGAATGACCGTCGGCCGCCTGTTCGCCCGCACGCTCCGCCAGCGGGGCCTGCACGCCTTCCTGGTGCAGTTGCCCGGGTACGGTCAGCGGGTCGGCCCCGGCGGCCGGCCACCCGACGCCCGGTTCTTCGACCTGCTGAGGCAGGCGATCGGTGACGTCCGCCGCGCCCGCGACGCGGTCGTCGCTCTGCCGCTGGTCGACTCGTCTCACATCTCGCTGCAGGGCACCAGCCTGGGCGGGTTCGTGGTCGCCACCTCGGCGAGCCTCGATCGCGGGTACGACAGCGTGTTCGTGATGCTCGCCGGGGGACATCTCTACCAGATGATCCAGAACGGGAAGCGGGACACGGCCAATGTCAGGAAGAAACTGACCGAGGCGGGGATCACCGGCGAGCGATTGAAACAGCTGGCGAGCACGATCGAGCCGACGCGCGTGGCCCATCGGCTCGACCCGAAACGTACCTGGCTGTTTTCGGGACTCCATGACACGGTGGTGCCGATGGACAGCGCCCTGGCCCTGGCCAAGGCGGCCGGGCTGTCGTCCAACCATCACATCAAGATGCCGACCAATCACTACACCGGGATCGTGCTGCTGCCGAGCATGTGTCAGTTGATCGCCAAGCAGGTCAGGACCTTGAAGGCCCGGAAGCGATAGGCCACGGTCACCGTGCTTCAGCAAGCACCCGGGCCAACCGGAATCCCGCCTCGACCACCCGCCGCCGGGCCACCGCTCGGGCCTGCCTGGCGTAGTCCGTCGACAACTCCACCGCCGGAATCGGCTTCTCCGAATCGATCTCACCGCTTCGGATCGCCGAGAGGATCGCGGCGGAATAGACCACTTCGCGGGCCAACCGGTGACTCTCGGCCACCCAGGTTTCGCCCCGCAGTCGCTTTTCGGCCCGTCGTCCGGCGGCCACGAGCTTCCGGTCGGCCAGCAGCGCCGCAGCACGCCGGACCAGGTCTCCGTCGAGCGTGCGTGTCTGGCCGAACTGCCCGTCCCAGTACATGTGCAGGTTGATCGTCTTCTTGTCGCCCCGGATGGGCACATCGTTGCCCCCGCGGTCTCCCTTGGGAAATCTTTCGGCGGTGAACGACGCCGTCGAATGACACGGCTGGTGAACATCTCCGACGAGGTGACACAACCACGTCACGCAGACGGCCCGCTCGGCGTCGGTCGCGTCCTTGGCCGTCAACCGTCGGCGACACAGAGCGATCGCCTGGATCACATTCAGCTCCTGGGTCGCCAGGCTCACTCGCTTGGGCAGCCGCGTCGCCAGGTTGACCGTCAACCGTGGCCCAAGTGCCCGTCGGGCCTTCTCGGTCAGGAACAACGGGCGATTGATATAGTGCCAAGTCGGACGATCGCGATCGGTCTTGCGGACCAGGTCGCTCCAGACGGCGGCCTGCGAGATGATCCATTGGTGCCGCATCGGACCATCCTGCAACCGAGCGGGTGGAGTGAAGTACTTCTCGACCTGGGGATGCTGTCCCAGCAACCGGATCACCCGCGTTCGTGTCGGCACGTCCATCCGGGACCAGGCCACCAGCGCCACAAGCCGATGCCCGGAATCCCACCACGCCGAAGCCAACCCCGGCGTGGCAACCAGGATGATCGCCCACAGACAGGCCGTGAGCAGTCGACCGCCGCAATTCGGTTTCGTCATCGTCGTGCTCCGTCTGGTCGACGGCCAGAGACGCCGTGCGTTGCAAGTCGTCACGCCATCGCTCAGGGTGACGAACTCGCACAGCACATGCCACACCACCACCGCACCTTCCGCACGATCCCGCTGAAGAGACCTGAACGATGCCGATGGAAATCTCCGCCGAATGGTCACGTGAGCCGGGACCGCGAGTCGAGGCGTCTCGCGACCTGGACGCCTCGAAGGTACAGGCCCCCGGCATCATCGAACGCCCCGGGGGCGGCTTCCGTCTGTTCTACACCGCGGTCGGCCCCGGCCGTCCCTATCCCGAATGCCAGGGGTACATCCTGAGCGCCGTCTCGGACGACGGGCTGGACTTCACCCCCGAACCGGGAATCCGGCTGGCCCCCCGCCCCGACGTCGCCCACATGTCGCTGAGACTGCTGGCCCCGTCGATCGTGCAACTGACCGACGGCCGATTCCGGATGTACGTCGAGGCCCGGGGAACGTCTGATCGTCCGACGGTGATCACCAGTGCCCTCTCCGAGAACCAGCTCGAATGGCAACACGAGGAGGGTGTGAGACTGGTGACTCCCGACGGCCTGGGCGGCCCTCGGCTGGTCGATCTTCCCGACGGGCGCTGCCGGTTGCTGGCCTGTGCCGATGACTTCGGAGCCGGGGGTCGAGCCGGCGGGCAGCGAAGCGGCAAGCACATCGTCAGTGCCGTCTCCGACGACGGGCTCGACTTCGTGTTGGAACCGGGCGAACGAATCCGCAGCGGCCAGGGCACCTGGGACGCCCTGGGCATCACCGCGGGACAACTGCTGGCCCCCAGCGAACCGTCCGCTGCCTGGACGATGATCTACTCGGCCTGGCAGGATGCCCCGGCCGGCAGCCACATCCCGCTCCACCCCAGCGACCCGTCAACCGCCGACACACCACCGGAAGAACTCGACTTCGCCGCCGCCTCGATCGCCGCTGACATCTCGGGATTCCGCTCGAGGATTTTTCGGTCGCGGTCGAGGTCGGTGGACGGGCTGAGCTTCGGGCCGCCGGAGTGTATTGTGGCCGGAGGCGGTTATGACAGCGACGACATCGACGCGGTGCATGCCGAGGACATGTCGGTGATCTCCCTCGGCGACGGACGCCTGCGGATGTACTATGCCGCCTGCGATGCGGCCGGCAACTGGCGGATCGCCAGCGCCGTGACCGACTCCTGACCGCTCCGCGACTCGAACCCTCCCCCGCACGCCCCCGCCCCTCCCCGCCCGTCTCCGAGAACCCCGCCGTGGACTCGATTGCTCTCATCGACTGGATCATCTGCGGCTGCTACCTGGGTGTGGTCATCGGACTGGGCCTGTACTTCTCGAACAAGCAGAAGGACAACGACGACTTCTTCCTGGGCGGCCGCAACATGCACTGGTTGCCGGTCGGGCTCTCGCTGTTCGCCACCACGTTCAGTTCCAACTCGTTCGTCGGCCTGCCCGCCGAGGGGGCTTTCGGCGACTACCACCAGCTGCTGGCCATCTTCTTCATTCCGTTTGTGGTGATCCCGATCACCTGCATCTGGTTCATCCCCTTCTACAAGGGACTCGGTTTCGTCAGCCTCTACGAGTACCTCGAGCGGCGTTTCACCCGGAAGATCCGCCTGATGGCCAGCCTGATCTTCATGGTCTACTCGGCCGGCTGGATGGGCACGATGCTGCTGGCCGTCTCACGCATCCTCGACGTGGTGCTCGAAACCGACTCAATCCTGCAGACCCTGGCGGTGATCGTTGTCGTCGGGTTCCTGGCGACGATCTACACGGCGATCGGTGGCGTGAAGGCGGTGATCTGGACCGACACGATCCAGGCCTTCGCGCTGTGCGGCGGCATGGTATGTCTGCTGGGACTGTTGATCTGGAAGATCGACGGCGGTGCCGCGACGTACCTGGCCGTCGGTTCCGCCGAGGGGAAGTTCGAGATGTTCAGCCTCGAGGGCGGTCTGAGGGAGCACAACCTGTATTCGGCCTGTGCCTACGGCTTCTTCGTCTACATGGGTGGCCAGTTGGCTTCCTATGGAGCGTTCCAGAGATACGTCACCGTCGACTCGGTCGGTTCAGCCCGCCGGGCTCTGATCATCAAGGGCGGCTTCACGCTGGTCTCCTGCACCCTGTTCTTCATGGTCGGCACCGCACTGTTCGTGTTCTACCAGCAGTCGCACCCGGAGATCTTCTCGACCTACCTGAGCGAACCTCGCAAGCACGACCAGCTGCTGCCTCACTTCGTGATCACCTACGCCGGCGGTTATGGCCTGACCGGGCTGATCCTGGCCGGGCTGTTCGCGGCGGCCATGAGCAGTCTCGACAGCGGGATCAACAGCATGACCGCAACCCTGGTGACCGACTGGTTCCACGGCCG
>CAUZRQ010000062.1:0-29822 GCA_963582065.1 Planctomycetota bacterium
CAACCACCGGTTCGGCCAAGCCCAGTCCCGGACCGAAGGTGCGAACGGTCCTCGGGCCGGTCGACGCCTCCGAGCTGGGAGTGACGTTGATGCACGAGCACGCCCCGGCCATCGACTGGGCGGAGTTGTACGAGATCGACCCGGCCCCGATCGCGCCGGTCCGTAAGCAGATGCTCGACTTCACCGTCAAGCTGCTCGATCGCTTCCACCAGACCCTGGGCACGGGACAGGGTCCCGGGGCGATCGTCGAGTGCACACCGATCCGGGTCGGCCGGTACCCTCAACTGCTCGTCGACCTCGCCAAGAAGACCCCGGTCCACGTGATCGCCTGCACGGGGTTCTGGTGCGAGGCCTTGGCACCGCAGCACCCGTGGGCGCTGGCCCTGGGACGAAAGCGGGACGGGGTCAAACGGATCGCCAGGCTGTACATCCGTGAGATCACCAGGGGAATGGAGGACCCCTACGGCGACTGGGGCGAGGATTTCACCAAGGTGCCGGTGGGAATCATCAAGTGCGCCACCAGTACCTTTCTGCGTCCGAGCGAACGTCGCTGTCACATTGCCGCGGCGATCGCCAGCCGCGACACCGGGTGCCCGATCACCACGCACACCACCGACGGCGGCGGCCTGGAGGAAGCCCAGTTGTTCCTCAAGCACGGTGCCCAGCCCGGCAAGGTCATCATCGGCCACCAGGGCAACCTCGACAACCGCACGGAAAGCGAGGCCCACGAGTACCACCGGCAACTGGTCGGCCTGGGCTGCAACGTCCAGTTCGACCGTGTCGGACATGCCGAGAAGTACGGGAACAAGAAGATCGCCCGGCAGGTCAAGGCCCTGGTCGATTCGGGGCACCTCAAGCAGGTCTATTTCAGCCACGACAACGGCCCCTACTTCAACAATGACTACACCGGCGCCAAGGGCACCGGCAAGGAGTGGAAGATCACCGAAAGCGACTACACGGTGGTGACGACCGGGCTGGTCAAGGCCATGAAGGAACTGGGTATCACCGACAAGCAGATCCACACGATGCTGGTCGAGAACCCCCAGCGCGTGCTCGCCTTCTGATCCGATGCCCGTCTTCCCGGTAAAATCGCTGGACGACCCGAGGATCGAGATCTACCGGAATCTCAGGTCGACCAACCGCACGCGCGACCTGGGAATGATGGTCGCCGAGAGCGACCGCGTGGTGCGTCGGATGATCGACAGCGAATGCGAGATGGTCTCGCTGCTGGTCAGCGACCGGAAGCTCGAGAAGTGCACCGGCTGGATCCCCCGTGACCTGCCTGTCTATGTGCTCTCCGAAAACGACGCCAGCCAACTGGTCGGCTTCGATTTCCACGCCGGGTTGCTCGGATGCGCACTCCGCCCCCCCTCGCCACTGCTCGACGAACTCGTCGACGGCGACCGGCCGGTCCAGACGCTGCTGGCGTGTCCGGGCGTCACCGACCCCCAGAACCTGGGGGTGATCATTCGCCTGGCGGCCGCCTTCGGTGCCGACGGGATGCTGACCGACAACGCGACCGCCGACCCGTTCTCCAGGCGGGCGCTCCGCGTTTCAACCGGGTCGGCGCTCAAGTTGCCGATCCGGCGTTGCGAAGACCTCGCCGCCGATATCGGCCGACTGCGGAACGAGTGGGGCTTTGAGACGGCCGGTGCGATCCTCGACAAGACGGCGATCCCACTGCACGATGTCCGACGGCCCGGGCGGTTGATCCTGATGCTGGGCAACGAAACCGACGGGCTCAGCGACGAGTTGACCGGCCTGTGTGACCACAGCTGGACCATTCCGATGACCGGACTGGTCGACTCGATCAATGTCTCGGTCGCCGCCGGGATTTTCCTGCACACGGTGTTTGAACAGGGACGACGACTGGAATCCTAGAACATGACATTCTCTCGACCACTCGACGACATCTCTGCCGAAATCGAAAGCGAGCTCGAACAGATCGTCAATGACGAACGCCTGCCGGGGCTGAGCGTCGGCATCGTCGTCGACCAGGACCTGGCCTGGTCGCGCGGACTGGGCACCCGTGACCTGGCCACCGGCGAACCGGCTGACGAGCACACGCTGCACCGTGTCGCCTCGATCACCAAGACGCTGACCACCGCGGCGGTGCTGCAGCTGCGGGACCGCGGCAGGCTGTCCCTGGACGATCCCCTGGAACGGCACCTGCCCGAGTTCGCCGAGGCCAGGGAAGTCGCAGGGCAACGCGACCAGGTCACGCTGCTGAGGCTCTTGACACACCGGGCCGGGCTGGTCACCGAAACCCCGTTGCCGACCTGGACGACTGACGAGTTTCCCACGCGAGAGGAGATCCTCGAGGCGTTGCCCCGGACCGAAATCGTGCTGCCGGCCGATCACGCCTTCAAGTATTCGAACCTCGCCTTTGGCCTGCTCGGTGAAGTGATCGCCCGTGTCTCGGGCCAGGATTACTTTGACTATGTCGCCGAGCACCTGCTCGGCCCGCTCGGGATGACCGACAGCGTGTACTGGTTGCCCGACGACCAGCGACACCGGATGGCGGTGGGCTATTCGCCCGACCTGTTCCGCGACGGCCTGAAGCCGGCTCCCTACGTCAGCCTGGGGGGCGTCGCGGCCTGCGGCCAGTTGCACTCCAGCGTCGCGGATCTCGCTCGCTGGATCTCGTTGCAGTTTCGCGTCGGCGAACACGCGATTCCCGACGACGTGCTCGCCCCGAACACGCTCGACGACTTCCACCAGCCTCGGTACTCCGAATCCGACTGGTCGGCGGCGCAATGCCTGGGATGGCGATCACTCCGCGTGGGCGAGAACGTCTACCACGGACACGGCGGCGGGATCTTCGGGTTCGCCTCCCAGATCCTCTTCTCACGTCAACACCGGGTCGGTGCCATCGTCCTGGCCAATCTCTGGCCCTACCCCATGATCCAGTCGCTGACCGTGCGGATCCTGGAACGCCTGCTGGGCAACCCCGATCCGCCGCCGCTGGCTCCGCCTTCACTCAACCCGTCCGACCTCGGTTCGTCACGCCCGGTCGCGGCCGACACCGGTCATGCCACCGACGATCGAGCCGGTCTCTATGTGGCCGAACCGGGGGTGCCGGTTCACATGGCGGTCCGCGACGGCCAGTTGCGGCTGGAGATCTCACCGCTGTGGCCTTATCCACTGCACACCGGCGGGATCCTGGAACCAACCGACGACTCGCTGGTCTTCCGCATCCGTGGCGGCCGTGGAGCCGGCGAAGTGGCTCGTTTCGACGTCGATGACCAGGGCCGTGCCACCGGGTTCAGCCTGGGTGGATTCGCCTACCGCAGAGTGATGTGAGAGAAAACCGCTCGAACGGTTTTCACGCGGCCGGGCGTGAACATCAGCCGCTGTTGATCCATGGCCTGCGACGCCGATACCATGTCAATAACTACGACCCGGTGAAATCCCACACATGCTCAACGTTCTCGGCAACCGCAAGCGATCCTGCAACGGCCTGACGCGCCGTGATGCGATCACCGCAGGCGGTCTTTCGTTGCTGGGCATGTCGTTGCCGGAATTGGTCGGAGCCGAATCGCAACAGTCCACCGGGTTCCCCGGCCAGGGTCCGGCCAAGAACGTGATCCTGGTCTACCTCTTCGGCGGCCCCCCGCTGCACGACACCTTCGACCCCAAGTTCGGTGCCCCGAAGGAGATCCGCGGCGAATTCGGAGCGACGGCGACCGACGTGCCCGGTGTCCACTTCTGTGATCTGCTCCCGCAGGTCTCGAAATGGATGGGTCGCTCGACCCTGATTCGCTCCGCCCGTCATCACACCAACGACCACTCGGCCGGCCTGCTCTACACGATGACCGGCAAACCGGCCGCGAAGGTCCAGCCCGCCGTACCGATCCTGCCGACCCAGGCCCCGAGCATGAACTCGGTCGTCGAGTACCTCTCGCGGCACGAACGACGCGACCTGCCCGCCTCGGTCTGGATGCCCTGTTACACCGGATGGGGCCAGAGTTCGATCCGCCCGGGACTCTACGGCGGGTTCCTCGGACGACAGTACGACCCGTTCATCACCAAGTGCCGGGTCCACAGCGACAAGGAAGCCAAGTACGCTCATCCCGAACGGATCAAGGGCGAGGTGCTGCTGCCCAACGTCGCTCTGCCCGAACAGCTCACGCTCGACCGACTCGACAAGCGTCGCAGCCTGACCGAACAGTTCGGCCGCGAGGTGGATCGGCTGGAACGATCCGGTGCCGTCGAGGCGTTCGACCGCAACACCCGGCGGGCGTTCGACCTGCTGACCGCCACCAACCGGCCCAACAGCCCCTGGCGGGCCTTCGACGCCTCGTCGGAACCCGCCAAGCTCCAGGCCCGCTACGGCGACAACCTCTACGGACACTCGATGCTCACCGCCCGGCGTCTGGTCGAGTCGGGCGTGCGGTTCGTGACGGTGACCTGGGAGGTGTTCGAGACGGCCAAGATCGATCTCGACGGCTGGGACACTCACCAGCGCAACTTCAATATCCTCCGCGACCACCGCCTGCCGGTCTTCGACCAGGCCTACTCGGCACTCTGCGAGGACCTGGACAGCCGTGGCCTGCTCGATGACACCCTGCTGCTGGTGATGGGCGAGATGGGACGCACCCCCAAGATCAACGGCAAGGGCGGCCGCGACCACTGGTCCTACTGCAGCAACATCCTGATGACCGGGGCCGGCGTGAAGCACGGTTACGTCCACGGCCGCTCGGACCGGATCGGGGCCTACCCCAGCGACCGGCCCGTCGGTCCCGAAGCGTTCATCTCGACCGTCTACGCGGCGATGGGCCTGGACACCACGATGTCAATCTACGACCCCGCCGACCGACCGTACCCGATCGCCCAGCACGGCGAGCCGGTCGACGAGATCCTGGCCTAGGAACCCGCCGACGACCCGATCGGTACCCCATTTCCGGCCGGACCGAACTTTCCTCCTGACCTCACTCCCAAGAGTCACACCATGCAACTGCGTCCCCTGGGCTCCAGCGGCCTGCTGGTCTCCCCGATCTGTCTCGGCACGATGACCTTCGGCACGCCGGTGCCCGAGGCCGATGCGATCCGGCTGGTCCACGAGTCGATCGACATGGGGATCAACTTCATCGACACGGCCAACGTCTACGAAGGGTACGACCGGGTGCTGGGCAGCGCCGGGGGCGTGGCCGAGGAGATCACCGGCAAGGCGATCGCCGACCGCCGCGACAGCGTGGTCCTGGCCACCAAGGTCGGTGGCCCGCTCGGATCCGGTCCCCAGGACCGGGGGCTCTCGCCACTGCACATCGAACGCGAGATCGAAGCCAGCCTGCGACGGCTGGGGACCGATGTCATCGATCTGTACATCGTCCACTGGCCCGACCGCCACACTCCGCTGGAATCGACCCTCGAGGCACTCGACCGGGTCGTCCGCCAGGGCAAGGCCCGCTACATCGGCGTCTCGAACCACTCGGCCGCCCAGCTGTGCCAGCTGCTGTGGCTGGCCGAAAAGCACGACTGGGTCCGCCCGGTCTCGTCGCAGATCCCCTTCAGCTTCCTGAGACGCGCGTTCCAGCACGACCTGCCGTTCTGCGAAGAATTCTCGATCGGCGTCACTCCCTACCAGCCCCTGCAGGGTGGCCTTTTGACCGGCAAGTACCGTCGAGGCGAAGAGGCCCCCGCGGGGTCCCGCGCGGCCGAGAAGCCCGAATGGGTCTGGGCTCGCGACGACGCGATGTTCGATACGCTCGAGGCTCTGGAAGCCCTGGCCACCGAGATCGACACCACGCCGGCCCGTTACGCCCTGGCCTGGACGCTGGCCCAACCGGCGATGTCCTCGCTGGTGGTCGGAGCCAAGCGATCCGAACAGGTGGCCGACGCGGTCGCCGCGACCGACCTGGAGATTCCCTGCGAGCACTTCGCGAGGATCGACGAGATCGTCCCGGCACCGTGGAAGCAGGATGACCCGATCAGGTAGCCGCCAACGCCGCCTTGTTGGCCTCGACCTCCTGCTCCAACCAACCCGGCAACGCCTCGGCGTATTCGCGGGCCTGGGCGACCATGTCGACCCCCACCCGCTGCCTCCACGCCTCGGTCAACCTCTCGACCACCGGCCCCCGTTGGCCGTCACCGACCAGTTGGCCTTCGAACGATCGGCCGTGGACGATGCAGTAGGAGGTCGACGTGCAGAAGATCTCGTCGGCCTGCAGGGCCTCGTACCGCCCCAGGTTCGCCTCGACCAGCGGGATGCCCTCCTGCTCGGCCAGTTCGAACACCGTCCCGCGACTGATCCCCTGCAGGATGTTCCGCGGTTCGGGCGTGTAGATGGTGCCGTCGTTGACCAGGAAGATGTTCCACCCGGGCCCCTCGGCCATGAATCCATCGGGATCGAACATCACCGGCCAGGTCCCCTCGCCGATCCGCTGCCCCTGCAACTCGGCCATCTTGTAGTGCATGCGGCTGCGGGTCTTGGCCTTGGCGTCGACCAGGTGAGCCGGCAGCGCCTGCTGGGCCGGGACGACAAGGTCGACACCGGTATCGTACTTGCTTGCGAACGGGCCCATGTGGGTGATCAGCGGCCAGGTGCTGATCGTCACCGTCGGCCTGGTGCCCTCCGGCCACAGTGATCCGTAGACCGGCAGCGGACCGCGCGACACGTCGTGCATGACCCACCAGTCCATTCCCTCCGCCTCGGTCGCCCGGTTCTTTTCGAGCGTCACCAGCGTCTGCTCCTCCATCTCCCCCTGGCTCAGCCCGCAGTCGATTTCGAGCAGCCGCAACGAACCGTAAAGCCGATCGAGGTGTTCACGGAGCTTGAACGGTTCTCCGTCAAACGTCCGGGTCATCTCGAAGGCCATGTCGCCGTACATCAGGGCACAGTCGAAGATCGAGACATTCGCCTCGCGTTCGGGAACAAAATCACCACTGAAGTAGACGACGCGTCCGGCCATGATGAGGATCCTTGAAGCGGTGTCGGGGATTGGCGGCTAGAACGACTTGACCACGGTTCCACCGTCGACGGTGATCTCGGTCCCGGTGATATAACTGCCCGCATCGGTGCCCAGCAGCAGCGCCGTACCGACCAGTTCGCGGGGATCCCCCCAGCGACCCAGTGCAGTTCGCTCGGCGAAGAACGTGATCTGGTCCTCGCTCAACACGCTCTTCGGAAGGTCGGTCAGGAACGGCCCGGGACAGATCGAATTGACGGTGATGCCACTGTCACCCAGGTCGAGTGCACTGGCCCGGGTCAGCCCCAGCAGTCCGCTCTTGGTCGCCGAATAGGCGTTGCGTCCTTCCTTGCTGACCAACCCCATGATCGAGGAGATGTGGATCACGCGGCCCCAGCCCCGTTCCTTCATCTGCGGCACCAGCTCGCGTGTCAGGGCCATGCAGCTGCTGAGATTCAATTCGATGATCCGGTCCCAGTTCTCGTCGGTGATCTCGTCGATCTCTTCGGGCACGTTCGACCCGGCGTTGTTGACCAGCACGTCGACCCGTCCCATTTCCGACAGGGCCGTTTCGGCCAGCCGCTTGACGTCGTCCCGGTTGGTCATGTCGGCCACCACGGTCAGGCCCTTCACGTCGAGCCCGTCGGTGATCTGGACCAGCGCGGCATCGAGTTCGTCCTGGTGACGGCTGGAGATGACCACGTCGGCCCCCACCTCGGCAAATCCACGGGCCATCGCCAGGCCCAGCCCCTTGCTGCCGCCGGTGACCAGTGCCACGCGGCCGGTGATATCAAAGAGTGTTCCGTGCATCGGTCGCTCATCTCCGTCGCTCTACGGTTGCAGTCTCGTCGACACTTGGAGAAGGTGAGCATACTGCGGAGGGCTCGTGACAGCCAACGCACGGCGACGCCGCGACGAGTTGCCTCCCTGATGATTTGTCACACAGATGACCAGCAGGAATCACGCGACATGGCTGCACGGATCGACTGGTACTACCACCGCAAGGGGTGAACCAGCTGCGTCAAAGCGCAGGGGTTCCTTGCCAAGAACGATGCCCAGGTCCGCAAACAGACCGATGCTCGCACCGAGACCGTCGACGCCCGTCACGCCGTGACGCTGGCCCGCCAGGCGTCGCACCTCTACATCGCCCGCGGCAGGACGTTTCGACACGTCAACATGAAGTCCGAACGTCTGAGCAACGCCGAGCTGACCGGACTGGTCACCGGCCGCAGCGGCACACTGCGGGCCCCGACACTGCGTCGCGGCAAGACCCTGGTGGTCGGGTACAGCGACGATATGTACGACGAGTTGCTCGGATAGCCTCGGCCGACGACTACTCGTCATCCAGCTGGTCGTACAGCGGCAGGTGCCGGTAATACACCTCCAGCACCAGCAGCTTGATCGCCGTGGCGTAGATCCGCCCGCCCGACTTCTCCCAGTTGTCCACCGGATTCCACGTGCCGGCCATCTGGCCCGAATTCACCTGCGTCGCCACCAGTGTCTCCCGGAGCGGCTCGTTCCATGCCTCCCAGTATTTGCCCTGCATGTGGTACATCACCTGCGTGGCGTAGTACCAGTAGTAGGAGGTCCTCTGCTGGTTGCGGTCGGGCAGGTTCTTCATCAGGTAGTCGGCCCCGGCCCGCATCCGTGGGTCGTTCCGGTCGACTCCCATGAACTGCAGGCACAACAGGCCCTCGGCGGTCATGGCCGGCTTGACGCTCCGATCGGTGTACCCGAACAATCCGCCGGTCGGCTGATTCGCCTCGACCTTCCGCAACCAGGTGTCGAGCAGGCTGATGGTTTTGGGCGGAATCGTCAGCCCGGCCATCTCGCCGCTCTTCAGAGCCATCATCTGCCAGCCGACCACCGAGGTGTCGCCGGCTTCACCGGGCTGGTACCGCCAGCCCCCGGTCGTCTGGTGCTGGGCCTTGATGATGAAGCCGAGTGCCTTTTCGGCGGCAGCCTTCAGAGCGGGATCCTCGGTCATCCCGTAGGCTTCACACAGAGAAATCGCCGCGATGCCGTGGCTGTACATGTGAGCTTGAGCCGAGTCACCGGTGCTCAACAGGTCGCCGTCGGGTTTCTGGTGTTTGATCAACCACTGGATCGCCTTGGCCACCACCTGCTTGTGGCGTCCCGACTGGTGCGTGTGACCGGCGGCCAGGAACGGCATCATGGCCAACCCGGTGCCGGCGGTGTTGGACACCACCGAGCCGGCACCGCTGCAGTTGGGATGCTGACCCTTGCAGCGTTCGTGAAACGCATTGAGGCTCCAGTGCCCGTCGGCGAACTGGTGAGCCGCCAGCCAGACCAGGCCCCGGTTGACCGCTTCCTCGCTCTTGTCGCTTCCACCGAACAGCTTGATGTATTTCCGGCGGGTGTCTCCCTGTCGCAAGGTGAACAGCGCCCTGAGCCCGACGTTGTCCTCGGCCAACGCCACCCGCGGTGCCCGTGCTCGGCGGCGATCGAGTCGCGAGACGAGCGGCCCGAAATCGGGTGTCTTGTTGTTCTCGACCGGTCCCCGCTCGCCGATGATCACCCGGTCCGGCACGCGACGAACCGGTCCCGACACGGACCGCGGAGTGCGGACGTTCACCGCCGCGGTGGGCGGAGCACGATCGAGCATCGGGCCGTTGGACACCTTCAGGTTGCCGATCGCGACGGTTCGTTCCCCGGCGGGGGCCTTGTCCAGAGATTCGGCCCCCGGCGCGGCATCGGAGTTTTTCTCGGCCGGACGGCGGCGACGTCGGTCCAGCGAACGGGTCGTCGCCCGGTTCCCGGCCACCGTCGCCGTCACATCGGCGGCCTCGGCCGCCTCGATCCCGGGCGGGCTCGGTGTCGAGGCATCGGCACCCGGAACAGGCACCGCCGCGGCAACCCGCCGCCGTCGACGGGGCACGTTTCGCGACAGCGACGCATCGGCGACCCGCACGCCACTGTCGGCCACCGACTTCGCCGTCGTTGTCTTGTCCAGCACCACGTCGCTCTCGACTCCCGCGGCCGTGCGCGAGGCCAGCAGGCGGCTGCGTTTGGACTGGACCTTGCGACGCGGGGGAGCAGTCGCCACCTTGGGCGTCGCGGCAATCGCCCGAATCGCCCGGTCGGTCATCGGGGCTTCGGCCATCCGCGCCGCCGGCCGATCGACCTGCCGACCGGTCAGTCCCTGGATCTGCACCGCCGTCGATTCCCTTGGCAGCAGGCCATCGGGAGCAACCAGTCTCTGCTCCCGTGGTGCCGCAACCGCCTCGGGGGTCTCGGCGGTCCCCACCACCGTGGCCGGAACCGAGGTGGCCGAGGCCACGCGATCGCTGCGATCGACCCGCACGTCGCGGGGTGCCGAATCAGAAAGTCTCGGTGTCTTGCTGACCGCCATCGGCGCTTCGGCGACCGAATCGGTCGCCGGTGCCGGAGCGGCGGTACGGGTTCGTCGTGGCACGCGGCGTGATGCCGGGCTGGCCTGACGCTGGACCGCCGTGTCTTCGACCGTCAACTGCTTCTCCTGCGGCGCCGCCTCGGCCGGTGGCAGCGTCGCCTCCTGGGGTGTCTCGAGCACCTCGGCGATCGACTCGGATCGTGTCCGCTGGCGGCGGATGAGCGGTTCGGTTGGTCTCGAGGGAGTCTCGGTCAGTTGTTCCACCGGCGGCGCCACCCTCAACACCATCTCCGGGGGAAGTGTCCGAGCCCGGCTCAACGAAATCTGTGGCAACACCAACTCGCTCCGCAACGGGACACTCATCGCCTCGGTCACCTGGCGAGTCACCTGGGTGGCCGGCGAGTCGTCGAGCGACTGCAGTTCGTCCACCTTCTCGTACGACTCGCGGCCGTCCTCGTGAGACTGATGCTGGTTGTCATCGGCCAGGTCGGTCGAGGCCTCCCAGTCCTGGACCACCTCGGCAAGCACCGCGACCACCACGTCGAGTTTCCACATGAACAGCGCCAGCAACACGACCAGGTGAAACACCATGCTGCCAAAGACAAATCTCGAAGCCGTCGCCTTTCGCCACAGCCAGCCGCGGCTCCACAACAACGCCGCCACCAACCCGGCCACGATCAGTGTGATCAGCAGGGCCCGGCCCCAGAGATCCCGGAAGGTCAGCCACAAGCCGTCAATCCGGCTCGAATCCCACTCCTCCCGCAACTCGATCTCGCGGGCCACGCTCTGGTAGAGACGTTCCCGACCATCACGGTTGGTGGAAAACACCAGCCGGAACCCCTCGGCCGACACGCCCGGCTCGGTCTCGTCACTGTCGCTGTTGATCATCGGCCCCAGGTTTTCGGGACTGCCAAATCGGTCGTTCTTCCAACGCGCACGGTACAGGTCGAGGTTGACCGGTTCGCCGGGACGGGCGGTGCGATTGGAGGCGAAATACAGGAAACCGCCACCGGGCGAAACGAACGGGGCACCCTCGTGGCTGTCGGTCCGGTTGAGTCCCTTTAGAGGCCGCACGGACGCGAAGGCGTCCTCGGTCGACTCGCGGCTGGCGCGGTAGAGATCGAAAACCGGGCCCTCGAGCGGACGACGGATCGTCGCCGTCCACTCGGGCAACCGGTCCAGGTTGGCCCCGGCACGATCCGAGGCGAAGAACAGGTCGAGTCCATCCGGAGCCAGCGCCGGGTCGTATTCGTTGGCGGACGAATTGATCGACTCACCGAGGTTCTCCGGCGGGGTCCAGTTCGATCCGCGGCGCCGGCTGACGTACAGGTCGTACCCGCCGAGACCACCGGCTCGATTCGAGAAGAAATAGAGCGTGTGTCCGTCGGACGAGACGACCGGGCCGATGTCGTCGGCCCCCGAGTTGATTTCCACAACCGGTACGGCCCGGCTCCAACTCCCCCCGCTTCGTCGGCTAAGGAAGATGTCCATCTGTCCGTCGGGACCGCGGCGGGTGAGGTACAGCGACTGGTCGTCGCCGACCAGTCGCGGCGCAATCAGGTCGACCGACTCACCACCGTCCAGGGCTTCGACGTCGATCGGCCCGGCCGGTTCCCAGCCCACCTGCCGCGTCGGCGATCCGGCCGGGGCCGGGCCGATGTCCTGTCCGTCGATGGTCACCAGGCGAGCGACCCGTCGGGGCATCAGCCACAGCACCAGCAGCAGCACGATGACGATGCCGGTGGCCCACAGCCCTCGGGGACCCCGGAACCACTCGAGTCCGTTCGCCGCTCGTTCGCGCCAGAGGTTCATCGGCACGGCACTCCGGTCATGATCCATCTCCCGCAACCTGGAGGGCCGCGATCCGGTACTTCATCTCCACCTTGTTGCACATCCCCATCACCCGCACCGCGTACCGCAGGGCACTCTCGCCGTCTCCGCGAATCAGGGTCGTCATCTGCGGGTTGTTCTCCTTCGCCTCGCGAATGATCCGGTAGAGCTGTTGTTCATTGTAGTCGCGTCCGGCCACCTTGAAGATTCCCGCCTTGGTGATGTTGACGATCAGCTCCTTTGTCATCGCCAGCGGCTGCGCCTGGGTCACCTCCGGCAGCACCACGTCGAGTTCACGTTCCTCCTGGTGATACTCGGTGGCCACCAAAAAGAAAATCAGCAGCAGGAACACCACGTCGATGACCGGCGTCAGATCCGGGCCAACATCGCCGGTGTTTTCGTCGGGCAATCTCATTGGCTCATCCGCTCGCGGCTTCAGTAGCGGTCCCAGAGGTGGTTTCGGCCGGCTGCGAATCGTTATCGGACGGGATCTTCTCGAGACACAGGATCGTCGGCGCCAGTTCCTCGGCCATCTCGCGGAAGAACCTCTCGACACGGGCGGTGAAGACCGCCGACAGCAACAGGGTGGGAATGGCAATGGTCAACCCGGCGGCCGTGGTCGTCAGCGCCAGGTAGATGCCCTCGGCCATCCGTTCCCCGCGTCCCAGCCCCGCCTGGCTGGCTGTGCGGAAGGCGACGATCATGCCGACGACGGTCCCCAGCAACCCGATCAACGGGGCAATGCTGCCAACCGTCTGCAAGGGACGGATTCCGCTCCGCAACTTCGCGATCTCTCGGGCCGCCTTGTCCTCCATCGACTTCTCGATCTCGGTCAACGGCCGTCCACATCGCTCGAGACCCGCCTCGACGACCCGGGCCACCGGGGCCTTGTAGTTGCCGCAGAGCTCGCGGAAAGCCTTGAGAGTGGGACGTGACGACGACGAGAGTTCGCTCACTCCGACGAGGAACCCGTCGGGGAGCACGTGGATTCGCCGTGTCGCCACGGCCCGCTCGATCGCCACGGTGACACTGAAGAACGAGAAGACCAGCAGGACCCCCATGAACAGCCAACCGGTCGGGCCCGTGCCGACAACCAATGTCAGCAGCGACTCGTCATTCTCGTCGTCCGCCGCCGGCCCGTCGGCCACCAACTCGACCGCATCCTTGGCCTCACCCTTGGCCTCACCCTTGGCCGCATCGTCCTGGGCCATCACCGAAACCGGCGAGGCCATCAACACAACCACCACCAGCCACTGCAACGCCTGCAGGCCGATGCCGGCCCCGCGTCCTGTCACCTGCATCTTGGTCCCCATTCGTGCTCGAACATCGCCGGTTCAGTTCGCCTTCGGCTTCTCTTTCGGCAGGGTGGTCAGCACCTGCGCGGCCGACTTCGCCTCCGGCCGCTTCGGGAACTTCTTGATCACCGTCCCGAGCATTTCCCGTGCCTTGTCGTTGTCCTTGAGTTCCTTGAAGCAGCGGCCTGCCTCCAGGTACCCCTTCGCCTGCCACTCCTCGTAGGGGTACTTGAATGCCGCGATCAGGAAATTCTCGTAGGCCACCTTGTACTGCTTTTTCGAGAAGGCGATCTCGCCGATCATGAACCTCGCCTTGGCCGCCGCCTCGGTGTTCGTCTCCTTGGTGACCTGCTCGAAGACCGGCACCGCCCGGTCCAGCTGGTTCTGTTTCTGCAGCGCCAACCCCAGCCCGTACCGGGCGGCCGGGAGTTGCGGATACTTGGCGAAGTCCTTGACCAGGGCCTCGAACCGCCGCTGGGCCAGGGGCCATTTCTGCAGGTTCAGGTGGCAGGTTCCGGCACGGTAGAGTGCCCGCGCCCGCTCGGTCGCCTTGGGATCGTCCGCCACCTTCTCGAAGTGGACCACCGCGTCCTTCCAGTTCTTGCCCAGGTACTGGCACTCGCCGGAGAGCAACAACGCCTCGCTCCGCTGTTTCCCCTTGGGAAACTCCTTGAGCAACACGCCAAGTTGCACAATCGCCTCGGGATAGCGTTCCTGCCGGTACTGGACCCAGCCGAGTTGGTACAACAGGCTCTCGCGAACGGCAGGCTTCTTGACCGTCTTGAGTCCTGCGGCGTAGGCCTTCTCGGCCTCGGGCAACTGCTTCTTGTCGTCGGACTTCTCCAGCGCCTGTCCGACCCGGAACCAGGACTCGGCCGCCAGCGGACTCTCGGGCACCTCGGCCACGAGTCGCCGGTAGGATGCCAGGGCTAGCGGAAGCTGGTCGGTGGCCTGGTAGGCGAAGGCGAGTTCGTAGAGCAGGTTGTCCTTTTGAGCGAACTTGGGCTGAGCCTTGAGGACCGCGTTGAAGGTCGCGATGGCCGGCTTGTGCTGCTTGAGTCCGACCTGGCACAGCGCCAGTTCGAACCGGGCGTCGGTGGCCTGCTCGGCCGACGGCGCCGGCTTGGTGGCCAGGTAGGACTGCAGGACCCCGATTGCTCCGGCATAGTCCTTCACCTCCCTCAGGCACGACCCGCGCAACCGTCGTCCCTGGCCGGCGATCGCATGATTGGCGTACTTGTCGATCAGTTGCTTCAGCGACGCCGCGGCCGCCTTGAATTCCCCCTTCTCGTACAACGCGGCCCCCATGCCGAACTGGGCCAGCGGTACCACGTCGCTCTTGGGGAACCCGGTCAACACCTGTTGGAACAGTGCCAGGGCCGGATCGGGTTTCTTCTGCAGGCGGGCGATTTCGCCGAGTTCGTAAAGAGTCCGATCCCGGAAAATGCTCTTGGTGAACTGATTCCGCAGCTTGGTCAACTCCACGGCCGCCTCGTTGAGCTTGCCGCCGTCCTTCAACGCCGCGCCGAGCACGTACAACAGTTCGTCGGCTCGTTCCCATTTGGGCGAGGCGGCCAGTGCGGCACGGAAAGCGACAATCGCCTTCGGTGACCGCTTGGCAGCCTGGTGACTGCGGCCCAACAGCAATCCCGCCTCGGCTTTCAATGACACGTCAGCCAGGCCGGGAATCGCAGCCGAAAGGTGTGCCACGGCCGGATCGTATTTCTCGGACCGATACAGGCAGAAGCCGATCCGCACCGTGGCCGTCGCCGCGTGCTGGTGCTTCGGAAAACCGGACAGCAACCCCCGGAACAGAGCTTCCCCCTTGGTCCAGTCGGGCTTTTCGCCCAGCAGGCAGGCCTGCCCCCCGACGTAGAACACCTCGGGCCGAAACTCGTGCTTGGCCAGCTTGGCATCGCCCAGGAACTTCTCGGCCGATGACAGCGACAAGGCGGGCTTTTCGATCTGCAGGTGGGACAGCGCCGACATGTACAACGCGGTGGCCGCCAATTCGTGATCGGGATACTTGCCCGAAAAGGCCAGGAACCCGGCCGCCGACTCGACCCGCTTCGTGGGCTGGGCGTACAGCGCCTCGTTCCGGAAATACACCAGTTCGGGCAACCGGGGACTCTTGCCGTGGGCCGCGATGGCCTTGTCGTAGACCACCACTGCATCGGCCGGCTTCTTCAACTTCACCAGTGCGCGACCCAGCCAGGCCGACGCGTCGGCTCCCTCGACCGCCTTCGGGTCCGCTGCCACCGGAGCCAGCACCTGCTGCGCCTTCGCGTAATCCTTCACTCCGAACCAGCACTTGCCCGCGGCCACCCGCGACTCGGCAACGAAAGCACTCTTGGCGAACTTCTTGCGAAGCGATTCGAACACCGCCGCCGCTTCGGCCAGCTTCTTCTGTTGCCGAACCGCATGCCCCTGCTGGAGCAGGGCCAGGTCGGCCTGGGGAAACCCGGCTACCGCAGCCGCCTGAGCGAACAACGGCTGCGACTCGGCGTACTTCTGCTGCCGGAACAGGCACAGCCCCAATCGCAACGTGATTTCTGTCGCGTCGGGATGCTTGGCGTGGGTCTTGAGAAACCTCTGGTAGGTCGCCGCCGCATCGGCGTGCTTCTCGAACTGCTCCTGGGCGGTGCCCAGCCCATAAAGGATGTCGGATTCGAGTTTCGGCGGGGGCTTCAGGGCCAACGCCTTGGTGTAGGCACTAATGGCCAATTCGATCTTCTCGGCCGAGAACAGGCATTCGGCCTGGAGAAACAGCCCCTGCAATGCGAAAGCACTCTTCGGGAATCGCTCGACCACCCTCCCGAACTCGACCGCGGCCGCCTCGAAATCCGCCGCCTTCCCCGACACGCCGGCGATCTTTTCCGTTGCCAGGCCAAGGTTGAATTGGACTCGGTCGGTCAGCTTGTACTGGGGATGAAGCTTCAACAACTCCTTCAACGTCGCTACAGATTCGGGGTACTGCTTGAGCTGCAACTGGCAGACGGCGAGGTTCAACCGCACCGCCGGCACCCGGACACTCTTGGCATGCGTCGCCAGAAACGTCTTCCAGTGTGTCACGGCGTTGACGTAGAGACGTTTCTTCTGGAAGCCCTGGGCCACGACGTAGTCGCGAGTCGCCGCCTTCTCGGCCTCGGTCTCCTGGGCCAGCCCGGCCGAAACCAGTAACAACACGGCCATCAGGCCACAGACCAACTTCACGGCCATCTGCCGGCTCCCTCCTAGGCCTCGCATTCTCACATCCCCTCATGTCAGTGTGCTGTCACGCCGTAACACGAGAACTTGCACGAGATGACAACACATCACCCGAAGTTGATTCGTCGGGTCAGCTCGATGATACCCTCGCTGCAACAGACTCTCAACAACCTGACCCGATCACCCAGTCCGGATGCCGATCGGTATCGGCAGAGACAGGTTCGCTATATTAACATCCAGTGCCATCACCAGATGGGAGCAGGGGGGGCGGTCGTTGACCGTTTGCGAGACAACCGATGCCCGGTTCGTCGCTCCCTCACGATCCCGCCGTCCAGCAACCTCCCCGGATTGCCCTGGTCAGTTCGCACCTGGGCAGATGGCCTCATCGCCGCAGCGACTGGTTTGCCGCTCTGTCCACCGCGTGTGATGATCTGCTTCCGAACGGATCACGCCTGCTTCTTGTGGTCGGCACCACGGCAGCTCCTTACCTCGCCCGTTGTGGCGAGTTGTTCGGCCACCGGGTCGAGACGGTCGATTCGGTCGGCGTATCACGAGGGGACCGCGATCGCCTGTCCGTCTCGAACGCAAACGTGGTCATCGCACTGGCAGCCCGCAACCGCAGCCGAACCCGTGCGTTGATTGACCAGCTATTGAAGGACCCGTCGGAGGAGCGTCCCGCAGTGTGGTTCGCCCGCGCGACTTCTCTCGTTCCGCAGGAGATCGCCGAGAAGTGGATCACACTTGGAGCACAGCCATTCGATGCACAAACCGGGCATCCCCGACAGCCACCCGGCACCGGGGGAACGGTGCTCCTGGCCTCGAACCGGATGACCGATTCCGGCGACTGGTTGGTGCACTGCACCCGCGAGTGTGCCGGTCGATGGCCGGGGCAGTCACAGGACGAGTACCTCGACGACCTGATCCTGGGCCGCCGGTCAGCCGACCACTCGGTGCAGTCGACGCTGCGGCGGATACTGGTCGAGCGTCGCCTGCGTGCGGTATCGCGGCCGGTCCGTGGTTTCCCCCCGGCGGTCAGCTTCTCGGCCAGTCCTCTCAAGGATCTTGTCACCAGCCGTGTCTTCCGTGCTCATCGCGGCCGATGGGACTTCGAACCCTACGGGCTGGCCATCTCGCGCAACTGGCTGGCCGCTCGTGGAGCCCGCCCGGTCGTCTACCGTCGTCCCGCAGACCTGCTCGGAGACGACCCGTTCGAACAACCGACGGAATCTCCGGGCCGCCACCGTCGACTGGACTGGGCAAGCGAGAAGGAATGGCGGCATCCCGGGGACGTCGACCTTTCGCTCCTCCCCCCCGACGGTGGCCTGGTCCTGGTCAACCACGACAGCGATCTGGATTCCGTGGCCGGCATCAGCCGCTGGCCGGTCGTCGTCCTCAGTCGTTTCCGGCCGGATGGGTCAGCGGTACAATGAGCCACTGTCAACAATTCGACTCTCCCGCCGTCGCGCCGCTCCACACCATGCCCGCCAATCTCACCCCGCAGTACCAGAAGGCCGAAAACGCCTATCGGCGTGCGGTAACGGCCGAGGAGCGGATCGAGTGCCTGGAGGAGATGCTCTCGATCATCCCCAAGCACAAGGGGACCGACAAGCTGCAGGCCGACCTCCGCAAGCGGTTGAAGGAGACCCGCAGCGAACGTGCCACCGAACAGTCGTCCAAGAAAAAGGGCCCCAGTTACAAGATCCCGCGACAGGGAGCCGGACAGGTCGTACTGGTCGGTGGCCCCAACGCCGGCAAGAGCAGGCTGGTCGGTGAATTGACCAATGCCAGCCCCGAGGTGGCCGTCTACCCGTTCACCACCCGCGAACCAATGCCGGCCATGATGCCCTGGGAAGACGTCACCGTGCAGCTGATCGACACGCCGCCGGTGACCGACATGCACGTCGAACCCTACCTGACCGGGATGCTCCGTGCCGCTGACCTGGCCCTGCTGATCGTCAACGGCAGCAGCGACGATGCCGTGGACGAAACCGCCGCCGTCATCGACCAGTTCTCACAACGGAAGACGCTCTTCTCCGACCAGACCGGGTTCGACGAAGAGGACTTCGGCATCGTGCACATCCGGACACTGCTGGTGCTCACCCGTGCCTCCGATCCCGATGCCGACCTGAGGCTTGAGCTGCTCGAGGAATCGACCGGACGGACATTCGAGGTGATCCGTGTCGAACTCGACGACGAGACCTCGCGCGAATCGCTCCGCGACACCATCTACAACTCGCTCGACGTCGTCCGGGTCTACACCAAGCCCCCCGGCAAGCCGGCCGACTACGCGGCACCGTTCACGGTGCCGCGGGCGGGGACGATCGAGGACCTGGCCTTGCAGGTCCACCGCGAACTGGCCACCAAGCTGAAGTTCGCCCGGATCTGGGGCGAGGGTGTCCACGACGGCCAGAGTGTCGGCCGCGAACACGTCCTGGCTGACAAGGATCTCGTTGAACTGCACGTCTGACCCGACCGACAAAACACGGCTCCACAAAGATGAGACACATCGGTTCGCTCCCCGACCAGGCCCGCGCCCTGAGGCTCAGGGCCTGGCTGCTCACCCACGACATGGCCGCCGACGTCGAGGCCGAGGACGGGGAATGGAGCGTCTGGATCCATGACGAGGACCACGTCGATTCGGCCCGGGGAGAATTCGTGGCGTTCACGGCCGACCCCGACGCCGAGCGGTACCAGCTGGCCGAACAGGCGGTGAAACAACAGCAGCAGGCCGAGTCGAAACGGCTCGCCCGCCGGCCGTCACCACCTCGCCGACCCGCTCAGCCCTGGTCGATGACCCCGTGGCGGAAGTGCCCTGTCACCATGGTCCTGATCGGCCTCTCGATTCTCCTGACGGCCCTGTGCGTTCGTGGCTTCGAACAGGGGACGATGGATTTCGACATGGCCTACGAACCGATGATGAGCCGGTTGACAATCGTTGCGGTCGAGCAGCGGGGTGACGATGTCTGGGTCCCGACCTACAACCTCTCGCGGGCCTGGAAGGACTTCTGGAGTTCGATCACCCAGGGCCTGGACTATCACCTGCCCACTCACGGTGTCGGCAAGATCCTCCGAGGCCAGTTCTGGAGGCTGGTGACTCCCATCTTTCTCCACTTCAGTGTTCTGCACATCCTGTTCAACCTGTTGTGGATGAGGATGTTGGGTGGTGAGATCGAGACACGGCGAGGGGTTGCCCGCTACCTGGGCCTGGTCCTGCTGATCGCGGTCATCTCGAATGTCGGACAGTATGCCGCCACCAGCTCGCCCCTGTTCGGCGGCATGTCGGGGGTGGTCTACGGCGTCTTTGGTTACCTGTGGATGAAGGAGAGATACGACCCGGCCTCCGGGATGTCACTGCCACCCAATTGTGCCTTCTGGATGATCGGCTGGTTCGTACTCTGCTGGACCGGGCTGATCGGACCGATCGCCAACTGGGCCCACACCTTCGGCCTGGCCGTGGGGATGCTGGTCGGACTTCTGCCAGTGCGACACCGCACCGGGCCGTCGCCGAACCCTTGAGAATTCCGCTATGGCCCGGCCGCGGCGGAACCGACGCAGTACAGGCGGTTGGTCGAGCGGAAATAGAGCCGGCCTTCGAGCGGAGTGATCGACGCCCGGAATGTCACTTCCGCCGGTGCCTCGATTCGGTTCCGTGCCACGATCTGGGGCTTGGGGCCCGGCTTGACCACGAAGGTCTCGCCCGCCTCGTTGAGGAAAAACGCCAGCCCGTTCCAGGCGACCGGAGAGGCCGAGAAGTTGGTGCCGAGTCGTTCGAGCCACTGCTGCTTGCCGGTCTTGGTGTCGTAGCAGCCCAGGATGCCCCCTCGCAGGCCGACCACCATCACGTAGTCGCCGATGACGATCGGCGAGGGAATGTCACGACCCATCCGCTGAACCTGCCACGCCACGTGGCTGCCGGTCACATCTCCTGTGCCACCCGGGCGGATCGCCGTCAGGAACGGCCGCGTCCCGTTGGTCGAAAACAGTAGCCCGCCGCCCGGGGTGACCGTGGGGGTGCCGCGTCCCGAGGGGTTCTTGACCCGCCACAGTTCCTTGCCGGTCACCGGGTCGTAGGCGCACACCGCCGCGTGCCCGTTGACGACCAGTTCGTCGTGTCCGCCGGCCCGAATCAGCACCGGGGTGCTCCAGCCGCGGAAGTTGTCTCGAACGGTTTTCCACAGCGGCCGGCCGGTCTTCCGGTCGAATGCCGCGATGTAGGCCTCCTTGTCCGAATCGACCAGCTGGATCACCGCGTTGCCCACCAGCACCGGGCACGACGCCGATCCCCAGCGGTTGTCGAAGACACCGATCGGTTTCTGCCAGGCCGATGACCCGTCGACCCGGTAACAGTGAATTCCGCCGCCCTCGCCGAAGAAGGCGTAGACGAATTCGCCGTCGGTCACGCAGCTGGCCGAGGCGTAACCGTTCATGTTGTGAGTCGGCAGGGCGGGGCCGGTGAATGCGGTGTGCTGCCAGGAAATCTTGTGCGTCTCGCGATCCACGCACAGCACCACCCGACGCTTGCCCTTCTCCAAAGCCGTCGTCAGGAAGATCTGCCTGCCCCAGATCGTCGGAGACGACTGGCCCTGGCCGGGCAGGGCAACCGACCACTCGATCGAGTCCTTCGTCCACCTGGTGGGGAGATTGGTTTCGGCCGAATGTCCGTCACCGCGAGGACCTCGCCAACTGGGCCAGCTCGGCGGAGCCGCCACCAGCGTCTCGGCACACATCGCCAACACCGCGACCAAGACAAGTCCACAACCGCCCAGGCATCGCTTCGACATCGCCGGTCCTCCCCTCGTCTCAAACCACTTGACGTCACAGACTAGCAACTCGCCACCCGCAGTGGTAATCCCACACCGACGACAATGCGGGTGGTGGTGATCACACGCCAACCGTCACAAGACCGCGCAACCACGAATCTGTCGGCCGCTTGTTGACCCACCAACGGACTGGTACATTTCGCGGGATCATTGTGTTGAGCGAGCTCGCACAACTTCGAGACTGGGAGTCGACCATGTCAAGACGGCTGAAATCGCAATCGTGGAGTCGCCGCAAACAGGTTGTTGTTGCCGTGGCGACCGCCGTGACGCTGGCCCTGCTGGTGACCGCCGGACCGTTACGAGCCGAAACCCAACTCGTGACAGCCGTCGAGGGAATCGCCGAGTTCAAGCTCGACAACGGGATCCGGGTGCTGCTGGTGCCCGACAAGTCGCGGCCGACCGTGACCGTCAACCTGACCATCTTCGTCGGTTCACGGCACGAGGGTTACGGCGAGGCGGGGATGGCTCACCTGCTGGAACACATGCTTTTCAAGGGCACCGCCAAACACCCTTCGATCCCCAAGGAACTCCAGGACCACGGGGCCCGCTTCAACGGCACGACCTGGGTCGACCGCACCAACTACTTCGAGACCCTTCCGGCCAGTCCCGAGAACCTGGCATTCGCACTGGAACTCGAAGCCGACCGCATGATGAACAGTCTGATCCTCGCCAAGGACCTGGCGTCGGAGATGTCGGTGGTCCGCAACGAGTTCGAACGGGGCGAAAACAGCCCGTCGCGGGTGCTCTCGCAGCGGATGACGGCCGTGGCGTTCGAGTGGCACAACTACGGCCGGTCGACCATCGGCAACCGGGCCGACATCGAGCGGGTGCCGGTCGAAAGCCTGCGGACCTTCTATCGCAAGTTCTACCAGCCGGACAACGCGATGGTGATCGTGGCCGGACAATTCGATCCCCGCCAGGCCATTCCGGTGATCGAAAACACGTTCGGCAAGATCCCCCGGCCCAAGCGGAAACTGGCCAACACCTACACCGAGGAACCCGCCCAGGACGGCGAACGCATCGTCACCCTGCGGCGCGTGGGCGAAGTGGCCGTCGTCGGGGCGCTCTACCACATTCCGGCCGGACCACATCCCGACTTCGTCGCCGTCGACGTCCTCACCGACATCCTCACCACTTCCCCCACCGGCCGGCTCTACAAGGCCCTGGTCCAGACCAAGCGAGCCGCCAGTCTCGCTGGATCCGCCTACGCTTTCCACGACCCGGGCGTGGTCGAGTTGATGGCGGAAGTGACTCCGGGAAACGATCCCCGGGACGTGCTCAACGCGCTGACCGACACGATCGACGAGGTGATCGCCAAGGGCGTGACCGCCGAAGAGGTCAAGCGGTCGCAGGCCCGGTTCCTGAGGCAACGCGAACAGGCCGCCAACGACACCAGCCGCCTCGCCGTACAACTCTCCGAATGGGCCGCCCAGGGTGACTGGCGGATGTACTTCGTCGCCCGTGACCGACTCGAGAAACTGACCCCTGCCGACGTGAAACGTGTCGCCAAGGCGTACCTGGTCGAAAGCAACCGCACGGTCGGGCTGTTCCTGCCAACCAAGGCTCCGGCACGAACCACCATTCCGGCCACCCCGAACCTCGCCGAGATGATCGGTGACTACAAGGGCCGCAAGACGGTCACAGCCGGCGAAGCATTTGACGTCTCACCGGAGAACATCGAGAGGGCCACGATCCGCACCAGGCTCGACAACGGTCTCAAGGTGGCGATGTTGCCCAAGAAGACGCGCGGCGAGGCCGTGAATCTCTCGCTGACACTCCGCTACGGCAGCGACAAGACCCTGGGCAGTCAGACCACCGTCGGTGAATTTCTGCCCACACTGATGACACGCGGGACCAAGTCCTTCACCCGCATCCAGTTGACCGACAAGCTCGCTGAACTCCGCGCGTCGCTGAGCGGCAGCGGATCCAGGAGCAGCCCCGGGATCGCCGACTTCTCGGTCCGAGCCACCCGCTCGAGCCTGCCGAAGGTCCTCGAACTGCTCCGCGACGTGCTCCGCGAGCCGACTCTGCCGGAAACAGAACTGGCGCTGATGAAGCAACGGTCCCTGGCGGAACTCGAACAGCAGAAGGCCGAACCCCAACGGCTGGCCATCAGGAAACTCAGGCGGGAGTTCCGCCCCTACAAGACGAACGATCCGAGGTACGAGCCGACGATCGAAGAGGAAATCGGCCGGGTCAAGTCACTCGAGCGGAAGCAACTGGTCGCCCTCTACGAGAACTTCCTGGGAGGAGCACACGGCGAACTGGCGGTGGTCGGCGACTTCGATCCCAAGACCATCCTGCCACTGCTCGAGAGGCTCGTCAGCGGCTGGGAAGCCGACGAATCCTACAAGCACATCGAGCACCACGGAGACCGGCCCTACAAGCCGGGGACCCACAGGATCCTCACCCCCGACAAGGCCAACGCCGTCTACTACGCCGGGCTGGTGTTCTCCATGAAGGACTCACACCCCGACTACCCGTCACTGGTGATGTCCAACTACATCCTCGGCGGCGGCTCGCTCGCCTCGCGGTTGGGTACCCGGATCCGGCAGAAGGAGGGGCTCTCGTACGGCATCAGGTCCTTCTTCCGGGCCAGCAGTGTCGACCAGCGGGGCAGCCTGACCATCGCAGCAATCTCCAACCCCCAGAACACTCCCAAGGTGGTCACTGCGATCCGCGAGGAGATCGACAAGTTGCATAAGACCGGGGTCACGCCCGCCGAACTCGCCGCTGCCCAGCAGGGGTTCCTGCAGTCATTGCGAGTCGGTCGCACCGACGACGCACGGCTGGCTGGGCTGCTCGCCGGCTCGCTGTTCGCCAAACGCACGCTCGCCTTCCAGGCCGAACTGGAGAAACAGGTGTCGGCCACCACGACCGAGAGCGTCCTGAATGCAACCCGCAAGTACTTCAACCCGAAGAAACTGGTTATCGTCACCGCCGGTGACTTCAACAAGAAGCCGGCTGCCCGGAAGAAAGCCGGTAAGAAGAAAGCCGCCGCGAAGAAGAAGACGTCCAAGTGATTCACCACCGGGAGACGCTACAGATGCTGTCACGATCTTGCCTGGCCGTCCTGCTGCTGGTGTCATCGGCCTCGGCCGCGGGCTTCTCCTACCCGCTGTTCGACGGCAAGACCCTGTCCGGATGGACCGCCGAGAACGGCTGCCAGGCGGAGGTGGATGACGGAGAGATTCACCTGCTCGAGGGCAACGGCTGGCTCCGCAGCGATCACCAGTACGGCGACTTCATGATGCACGTCGAGTGGAAGGCCGAGAAAGCGTCGAAGTACGATGCGGGCATCTACATCCGGACACGGGTCGGCGGCGCGCCGTTCCCCCGGGAGGGATACCAGTTGAACCTTGCCGAGGGCCGCGAGGGAGCCTGCGGCAGATTGAAGGGAGCCACGCCGCCACCGGGACTGGTCAAACAGGGCAAATGGAACAGCTTCGACATCATCGTCGTAAAAGACTCGGTGTCGCTGACGATCAACGGCCGTCCCGCCTATCGCGCCGGCGGGATGACGATCGACCGCGGACACATCGGGATCCAGATCGAGGTGCCATCCGGCGGCCGCATGCGGTTCCGCAACATCCAGGTCACCGAACTCGGGTTCCAGAGCCTCTTCAACGGCCGTGACCTGACCGGCTGGGAAGGAGCCGGCCAACCGTCGGAGGTCTGCTGGCGGGTCCGCCGCCGGAAATCCCGTGCCAACTACTCGAAACTCTGGGCCCGCGCCGTTTCTCGCTACCGGGAACTCGGCGGCGACCCCACCGGCCTCCGAATACCCGACGAACAGACCCACGGTCGAGGAACGATCGAATGCACCGGCCAGAAGGGACCATGGCTGAGAACCACCAAGCAGTACGGAGATTTCAACCTGAGGTTCCAGTACCAGGTCTCGCCGGGTGGCAACAGCGGCATCTACGTGAGAGTGCCCGCAGACGGAAAGCACCACCGTGACAACAAGACGCTGCCCCCGGCCGGGTTCGAGGTCCAAGTGCTCGACGACAACGCCAAGAAGTACACCAAGCTCAAGGACTACCAGTACTGCGGATCGGTCTACGCCATCGCGGGGGCAACCGCTCGGGTCTGCCGACCCGCCGGGCAGTGGAACACGATGGAAATCAACTGCACCGGACAGCACATCACCACGATCCACAACGGCGTGACGATCGTCGACATCACTCCCGAAAGCCACCCGAAACTTGCGATGAGAAAACTCGAAGGCTATCTCGGTCTGCAGAACCACAGCACCGTGGTCAGGTTCCGTCGGCTGCGGATTGGACCGGCTGTGACCCGGTGACACCGGTCATCAGCAGCACGATCTCCTCGGGTGTCGGCGTGCGTCCCATGCCCAGCCGGCCCAGGATCCCCCGCGTCCGCCGGCGATTGTAGATCTCCTGCCCCGACCACTCGATCCGAAATGTCCCCCAGAAGGCCCCCTGGAGATCGGTGGCCAGTCCGAGTTCGGTTTTCAGCGCCTCGGCGATTGCCTCGGCATGCTCGGCAAAGCCGCACAGGCGGCAGTAGTGAATACTCACCGACATCGTCACCTCTTCGCCCGGTTGTCGTTCTTGGTTGTCTCCCTATTCTGATCGCTTCGGCCCCGTGCGTTCAATCCAAACGTCGGCGGTCATTCCACTCCGCGGCCGATTCCGCAACCTCCCCGCCACCGTTATACTCGGCCGCGTTCCGGAAACAGCCGAGGCGATTGACGACGATGCGTGGAGCGATCGAAACATACGAACAGGCGATCGAGTTCCTCTACGGTCGGATCAACTACGAACGACTCAACAGCGACCTCTACTCCGCCGGAGACTTCAAGCTCGAACGCATGGCCCGCCTGCTCGATCGGATCGGGAACCCCCAGGACGAAATCCCGGTGGTCCACGTCGCCGGCAGCAAGGGCAAGGGCTCGACCTCGGCGATGATCGCCGCCGGCCTGTCGTCGGCCGGCAGTCGCACCGGGCTGTTCACTTCGCCCCATGTCGAGTCATTCGAGGAACGGATGACCGTCGACGGAACGAAGCCAACCCGGGAGGAGATGACCTGTCTGATCGACGAGATCGCCGGGGTCGTGCGACAGATCGAAGCGGAACCCGGCAGGGTCTCGCCCACCTACTTCGAACTGACCACAGCCCTGGCCTGGCAGCACTTTCAGGCCAACCGTGTCGAGAGAGCCGTGCTCGAGGTCGGACTCGGAGGTCGACTCGACGCCACCAATCTCTGCCGGCCACTTGTCTCGGTCATCACCACCATCAGCCGGGACCACACCCGGCTGCTGGGCAGTGACCTGGCCGAGATCGCCGGCGAGAAGGCCGGGATCATCAAACCCGGTGTGCCGGTCGTCTGCGGAGTCAATCAGTCGCACGCACTGACGGCAATCGAAGATGTCGCCGCCGACTGCCAATCCCCCGTGTGGCGGTTGGGGCGTGAAATCTCACTCGACTACGATCCCGAACGACACGTTGCACGGATCTCGACTCCCGCCAGGTCGTGGCCCGAAATCTCCGTACCACTGCCGGGACGGCACCAGGCCGCCAACACGGCTCTCGCGGCCGCGGCCATCGACGTGATCGATGACGGGGGGGCGTCAGTTCCTCAAGAGTCGGCGTGTGCAGCGATCGCGGGGTTGGCGTGGCCTATTCGAATCGAAACAATCGGTCACCACCCGACGGTGATCGTCGATGCAGCCCACAACTGGGCCAGCATCCAGGCGCTGCTCGAGACACTCGATTCCCGCCCACCGACGTCCGGCTGGCGGCAACGCATCCTGATCTTTGCCACCTCCCGGGACAAGGACGTCGACGGTTTGCTCAGGCAACTACTGCCCCGCTTCGACACGGTGATCCTGACACAGTTCCAGGACAACCCGCGGGCGGTCGGGGTTGAAACACTGCATCGACGGGTCCGCGAGTTGTTCGACATCCCCGTTCACGCCACCGGCGACCCCGCATCGGCGTGGCACCTGGCCCGGAGACTGGCCCGGCGAGAGGACCTGGTCTGCGTGACCGGGTCATTCTTCATTGCCGCCGAGATCCGCGAACTGGTCGTCGACCAGCCGCAGACCGAACCGACCGCGACGCGGTAGCAGAGGAGGGGGTTCCGGGCCACGCCGCCTAACGGCGATTCCCGCCGGGGAAGCCACCGCCACCGCCCATCGGGCCGCCGCCACCGCCGCCGCCCATCGGGCCGCCGCCACCGCCGCCGCCCATCGGGCCACCGCCACCACCACCGCCCATACCGCCGGGCATCGCGCCACCGCCACCCCCCATGCCGGGCATGCCGCCACCCATACCGCCACCCATGCCGCCACCCATGCCACCCATGCCGCCACCCATGCCACCCATGCCACCCATGCCACCGCCCATGCCACCACCACCACCACCACCACCACCATAGGCGTTGTCACGACGGATCGGGTTCTTCTTGCGGCGGCCACGCTTCTTCTTTTCCTTGCCATCACCTCCACTGCCGTCCGCCTCGTCGCCGCCCGATGAGGCATTGAACTGGAATCCACCCTCGGAACCGGCACCTCCCGATTTCTTCTTGTTCAGCAGGTCCTGCCAGGGTTGGCGGTCGTAGGCAAACTGCTGTCCCTCGGTCAATTCCTGCGAAATCTCCAACGGACTGCGGCCATGGGACACCAGTTGTCCATAGCGGTTGACCACCAGGGCACCCGCGGTGGCCACCTGGATGCCACGTCGCTTCTTGAGTTCTCCGATCGGGAGATCCGGGTGATCGGTCTCATCGAGCGCCGAGGGAGTCTGGATGTCCAGCAACACGTCACCGGTATGAAGCTTGACACTCTCTTCTCCAAACGACTCCTCTGCAGGTCGCAGGACCAGCGTGTCGAGTTCCGAAGAGATGAACTGGCCGAACTGGGCCTTGATCTTCCCGTTCACGTCCGTCCCGGCAACCGGGTACCACTGGTAGACGTTGAAATCGGCCATGCCCGGGGTGCTGCGACGCGAAGACTGGACACGTGTCAGGAAGTAACGGACCGACCTGCGGACCTGGGCCGAGCCGGGGACAACCATCTGTCGGCGGAAGTTCCAGACACCGCTGGGCGCACTCCATGGCGTGGCCAGCGTCTCCCGGTCGGCCGACGCAACGGCGGACTCGTGAAGCATCGTCGGTGGCTTTTCGTAGTTCGGATTGCGAAGCACCAGCCGCACGCGATACCGGTAGGCATTTCCGGGAATAACATCAAAGTCGAGATACCTGAACAGCAGCACGTGTCCGGAGAGGCTGGCCTGGTATTGACCGGCCCCGGCCTGGCCACCGCCACCGCCACCGGCGGCAAACTGGTTGGTGAAGCTCTTGAATCCCTCCTGGCCCATCTGCTTGTTGGCCGACTGGCTGATCTTGCTGCCCGATTCACCCTTCATCACCTTGCCGCGGATGCCGCGCATGTCGTGCTGGAAGGCGGCGAAGCCACCCCTGCGGCGTCGCTGCTTGACGTTGGCCGTCTGTTTCTGGGACTCCTTCAGAGCCTGCTCGTTCTCGAGCACCTGGCGTTCACGGGCCTCAGCGGCCAACAGCCCCAGCCGGGGATGCGTGCCGAACCAGTCCCATTCCCCCGCCTCGCGTCGGGGCAACGGCATGCTGACCACCTGGTCGGTCAGGTCCGACGACACCACGTCGGCTTCCCACTCGACCGAGAGCACGATGTCCCTGGCCGCCCGAAGGTTGACCTTTTGCCACGCACCACTCCACGGGTCGTTGCCCATGACAGCGGTTTGACGTTCGAGGTCAAAGTCGATGATCTCGAGGCGGTCCATGGCCTCCGAAAGCGTGTCGAGATTCAGTGCCTTGCGGAACTGCTCGGCCTGGTCCCGGAGCCTTACCAGGCCACGGATCGAGACAAAGTTGTACCCCAGCGCTGTGCCAACCCGCTCGTTGGGTTTGTAGGCGGAACCGCCACCGGCCTGAAAACCGCCGCCGCCGCCGCCGCCGCCCATCGGACCACCGCCGCCGCCCATCGGACCACCGCCACCGCCGCCGCCGCCCATCGGGCCACCGGCCTGAAAACCGCCACCGCCACCGCCACCGCCGCCGCCGCCGCCGCCGCCCTGGAAACCACCCGCACCCTCGCGCTTCTTGCGAGGGGCCACTGAACTGCGGGGGCGGTCGACCTGGGGAGGACCGTCCTGTCCAACAATCCGTCCGGCGATCTTCTCGTTACCGGCCACCTTCGGATCATCATCCTCTTCCTCGTCATCGGTCGGGGTCGGACGCATGATCACCTGGCCGGCATGGGCCAGGATATCCTGGACCGGCAGCAGTATCGGCACACTGTCCTTCTGCTTCTTTTCGTATGGCGAGAAATGGAACGGGGTCAGGTACTCGAAACGGCTCACATCGAGCTGGTTCTTCCGTGAACCGA
>CAUZRQ010000063.1:0-29816 GCA_963582065.1 Planctomycetota bacterium
GCGATCGAGGGCTGCTTGATGAGACTCTGATCGTGGTGACCGGGGAGTTTGGACGGACACCCAAGATCAACAAGAACGCCGGTCGGGATCACTGGTCTCGCGTGTTCTCGGCCGTGTTCATCGGCGGTGGCATCCAGGGCGGCCAGGTGATTGGGGCCAGCGACAAGATGGCATCGGACCCGGTGACGCGGGCGTATTATCCCGCCGATATGGGCGCAACCATCTATTCGGCACTGGGCCTCGATCCCTCGAGCCAGGTTGTCGATCGCCTCGGCCGACCTCACCAGTTGAACAAGGGCGAGGTGATTGCTCCGCTTTACGGTGCCGGCTAAACCGTTCCGACTTCGACGGGGGACAAGACGCCGCGGCAGTGCGAATGCACTTGATGCGGTTTTTGGGTAGCGGGTAGCCTCGTGTATCGCAGAGCCCGAAGTGGCGGGCGGCAGCAGTCAAGAGAGGGAGTTGTCGTGGGACGGCAGACCCTGGGCCCTGGAACGATCGGGCGGCGCGGGTTTCTTCGGGCCGGCGTGGCGGGGCTGGGCGGCCTGGGTTTGGCGGATCTACTGCGGTTGCGGGATCGGGCGGCGGCGGTGGGTCGCCCTCGCCGCGACACGGCCTGTATCCTGGTCTGGCTGGACGGGGGGCCGAGCCATCTGGACACCTACGACCTGAAACCCGAAGTGCCGGCAGAGTTTCGTGGCCCGTTCCTACCCATTCCCACCAAGGTGCCGGGCATGGACGTCTGCGAGCTGTTGCCGCGGCATGCCCGATTGGCCGACAAGTTCACACTGATCCGCTCGTGCACTCACAGTGCGGCCGACCACGCGATGGGCGCCCAGTACATGCTCAGCGGCCGCACGTCAGCCGGCCCCAATGGCCTCGAGCCGAACAAGCGTTACCCGGATCTCGGCTCGATCATCAAGTGGGCCGGTCCGCAGGGCCGCAATGGAATGCCCAGCTACGTGGGCGTTCCTCGCCGCCAGGAGTCGGCCGGACCCGGCTTCCTCGGCATGGCGTACGAACCCTTCGAAGTGCGAGCCAATCCCAACAAGCCCGACTTCGAGGTCCCGAACCTGGGCCTGCCGCCTGACCGCACCGAACGGCTTCATGACCGCATGGGGCTGCTGCAGAGATTCGATGCCACGCGGCGGGATCTGGATCAACGAGGCCTGATGAAGGCCATGGACAGCTACGACCAGGAAGCGGTCCGCCTGTTGACCGGTGGCCGGGCGCGGAAGGCTTTTGACCTGAGCCGGGTCGATCCTCGCGTACGCGATCGCTACGGCCGCGGCTACGTCGGACAGAATCTGCTGCTGGCCCGGCGGCTGGTCGAGGCCGGGATCTCGTTCGTGCATGCCGACGGGCGAAACTTTGCCGACGTCGCACCCGGCATCCAATCGGACTGGGACGATCACGCGGGCTTTCCCTGCAACATCTTCGAGGCGATGGAGAAGCGGCTCCCGTGGTTCGACCAGGCGGTTTCGGCCCTGATCGAGGACCTCTATGATCGCGGCCTCGACAAGAGAGTGCTGGTGGTTGTGACCGGGGAATTCGGCCGCACGCCACGTATCCACTTGAAACCCAACCAGAAAACCAAGGTGGTGCAGGCGGGGCGAGAGCACTGGTCGCGGGCCATGAGCATGCTGGTCTCCGGAGGCGGGCTCGCCATGGGACAGGTGATCGGATCCACGACGGCTCGCGGCGAAATGCCCAAGGAGCGGCCGCTTCGACCGGGAGACCTGCTGGCCACGGTGTACCACCACCTGGGGATCGACACCTCCCGGGAGTACCTCGACCGCAGGGGCCGGCCACTGCCCATCCTGACGGACGGCGAGCCGATCGCAGAGCTGCTCGGCTAACAGGGTTCGGGCAGGCCTCCGCCACCACCTGGCACCGTCGGTGACTGGTGGTGCCTTGTTTTGTCCACGAGTGTCTGAAGCGAGATTGTCGTTACACCTGGAAGTCGGCGTGAAGGAGCCGGTGAAAGTGAAGCATCGGTGCTTCGAATCCAGGAGCGTACACGCCCTGCTCGAAAATCCTCGAGTTGAGTCCCGCCTGGACTCGATGACAGATCTCGATGTCCTCCTGCTGCACCTGGTCGGACGCGGTCAGCGACTGTTCCAGAAAACCTGTTTTGGGGGGACCCTCGTGGTAATAGTCGAAGACGATGCGGCAGTTGTCAGCGGAGAGTGGAATGACAGCATTTGTGTCCATCCAGGGCCCGTATCGATTGATCATGAAGTTGGGGTAAATCCACGCGTAGTCGGCATGCTGGCCGACTCGTTGGACGAAGTCCGCTGACGAATCGATGTCGGGAGATGATGTGGCTGCGCAGGATTGCATGGACCACTGTTCGCCCAGGGTGCTGCTGTACGAGGCGATATCCAGTTGGCCGGTCAACCCGGGATGCACGTGGGCAACGTGGTATCCGCCGTCCAGGTAGTTGTCCACGAACACCTTCCAGTTGCACTCCACCTGGTAAGTGACCCGGCGAACAAACTGGACGTTCTCGAATGGATCAGCAGCGAAGGCCTCGAGCAGAGGCGACAGCTGCGTTTCCAGCGAAGTTGAGGGGTTGCCGAAATGCAGGGCAATCAGCGGGCCCCACTGACTGACCCTGATGGGTTTCAGGTCCAGGTCACGCTCTTTCAAGGACTGAATCGCACCGGCCAGAGGCGCCTTGGTGAGTGCCCCCTGTCGATCGTAGGTCCATCCGTGGTACGGGCAGACAAACTGTTCCGTTGTGCCCTCTCCTGAAGCCACGCACGTTCCGTGATGCGAGCAGATGTTGTAGAAGGCTCGCGGGGAACGCTCGTCGTCAAGAACGACCACGTACGGCCATCCCAGGAAGGTCCCGCTGAAATAGTCACCCGGCTCCTGCAATTGATCCTGGCGACCGACGAAAAGCCATCGGTTCCGAAAAACAGAGTCCTTTTCCAGGTCCAGGAACAAATTCGAGTTGTACCAGGAAGCCGGGGGCGTGGCCGCATTCTCGATCGGATCGTCCGATCGAAACCGGCGGATCTCGTCTGCCAGGATGATGTCCTGTTGCATCGAGTGAGCCCTTGTCTTGCGATCGGCCGGATCGCCTGTCACGGCTCTTCGAGGGGCGGGGGCGGGACTTCTTCGACGTCACGTGGTGGAACCGGTGTCACGCGATCACGTCGTGAATCACCTCGCCGGCTACGTCGGTCAGTCGGAAGTCGCGACCGGCGTGGCGGTAGGTCAGTCGCTCGTGATCGATGCCGAGCAGATGAAGCATCGTGGCGTTCAGGTCATGGGTGTGGACGGCGTTGTGGTCGGTCAGGATGCCGTGTTCGTCGGAGACACCGTGGACGAGTCCGCCGCGGATGCCAGCGCCGGCCATCCAGGACGAGAAACAGAAGTTGTGGTGTTCGCGGCCGGAATGGTTGGCGTTGGTGTTGAATGGTGTCCGGCCAAACTCGGTTGTCCAGACGACCAGTGTCCGATCCAGCATGCCTCGTTGCTTCAGGTCGGTGAGCAGTCCGGCGATCGGACGGTCAATCGCCCTGGCGAGCCTGGCGTGGTCGGCCATGTTGCCGTGCGAGTCCCAGTTGCTGTTCGAGCCGACATCGATCAGTTCCAGGAACCGAACTCCTCGTTCGGCCAGTCGCCGGGCCACCAGGCATTGCCAGCCAAAGCCACTGGTTGCACCACGCTCCAACCCGTAGAGCTTCAGCGTGGCTTGGGTTTCACCGGACAGATCAAAGGCCTCGGGTGCTTCCCGCTGCATGCCAAATGCGGTTTCGAAGGACCGGATTCTGGCATCGAGCGACTGGTCGGCCGCACGTGTTTTCTGGTGGGCTCGATTCAAGCGAGCCAGCAGTTCCAGTTCCAGCTTCTGCAGTTCTGGCCGTGCAACACGGGGTCGGATGTTGGGCAGAGGGTTCTTGCCAGGCACGACCTGCGTTCCCTGATGACATGCCGGCAGGAAATCGCTGCCCCAGGTCTGTGCTCCCGCGTAGGGGGCCGCGGGTGCCAGCACCATGAAGGACGGAAGATTCTGGTTCTCGGTCCCCAGTCCATAACTCACCCACGAACCGGCACTCGGGCGGGCGAACTGTGCGGACCCGGTGTGTGCGGCCAGCGTGGCCTTGTCGTGCCCGTCGCTCTCGCAGTGCATTGCGTTGAGCACGCAGACGTCGTCGATCACCGAACCCAGTTGCGGGAACAGGTCACTGACCCAGGTGCCGCTTTCACCGTACTGCTGGAAGGCCCAGCGGGGCTTGATCAGGTATCGCTTGAATTCTCCGGACTTGTTGAGCCAGCGAGAGGTCGTGACCGACTTGCCATGATCGGCTGTCAGTTGTGGCCGATGGTTGAACGTGTCAACGTGCGACACGCCGCCCGTCGAATAAAGGAAGATCACACGATCGGCCTTCGCCACGTGGTGCCCGTGGCGGGCACCACGTGGATTGCGCGGTGCGGCCTGGAGGTCGCTCCACAGGCCGGACAGGGCGATGCTGCCGAATCCACCGGATGCGCGGTGAAGGAACTCTCGGCGTGTGGTGTGGAAAAGGTTCATCAAACGGCTCAATCGACGTACAGGAACGCGTTGCTCGTCAATAACACCCGCATCAGTGCTGACCAGGCAGCAAGGTTTCGTTCCGGGACAACGCTTTTGTCCGACAGTTTCTGTCGGTAACCGGCTACGAATGCGACGGCATCTTTCAGTTGGGGGCTTCCGGGAAGTCGGCCGTGGGCCAACTCGAAAGCCGCGTGGACTCGGGTTTCGGTGTCCTTGTGAGACGCCAGCAGGCGTTTAGCGAAACCCTCGGCCTGAGTGTGAACGAACGGCGAATTCATCAGGTAAAGGGCCTGCGTGGGAGTCGTTGTGGGCTGCCGCGATGCCACACTCTGATTCGGGTCGGCAGCGTCGAACAGGGCCAGGTACGGGTGGCGGTGGTTTCGCTGCACCATCAGGTAGACGCTGCGGTGATTCGAGTCGTAGATCGCGTGGAACGGGTGGTGGATGGTGAAGCCCCACGTGTGCACTGCAGGGAACGGGTGCGCTTGCGGAACCGTCTGGTCGAGATTCCCGCCGAGGGCCAGCATCGCATCGCGGATCGATTCGGCGTCGAGTGGACGCCTGGCGTACCGCCAGTGCCAGCGATTCTGCGGATCGATCCGCAGATTGCGATCATCATCGTCACTGCCGAGTTGGTACGTGTGAGAGTTCATGATCCATCGGTGCAGAGACTTTACCGACCAGCCGGACGCGGTGAACCTGGCGGCGAGCCAGTCCAGCAGATGTGGATGGGATGGACGCTCTCCACGGGCACCAAAGTCGCTGGGTGTGGAAACCAGGCCCTGGCCGAAGTGCCATCGCCAGACGCGATTGACGAACACACGTGCTGTCAACGGATTCGTGGGGCGAGTGATCCAGCCGGCCAGTTCCAACCGGCCACTGCCTGTCACATTCTCCGGAAGCCGATCCCCACCGAGGACCTCAAGGAATCGTCGGGGAGTTTCTTTTCCGGGTCGATGTGGTTCGCCGCGGAGTTGGATGCGGGCGTTGACCGGAGTGCCTTCGCTGACTCCATAGGCCACGTCGTAGGCCCGTCGTGCCGCTCGTGTCCGGCGCTGACCGTTCAGAGCCTCGATCTCCTTTGCGATCGCCATCCCCCGCTTTCCGGCGCCGGGGACGGCGGTCTTCGGTGAAACGGATTGGCTGCCGGGGGCTGCGAACGGCTCGTCCTGCAGACCGATGTTGTCGAGATCACGTGAGCAGGCCGAGCCGTTGACGTGTCCGTATGCGTCGCAGATGAAACAGTTGGCGACGCCGTCCCAGCCGCGTCCGACCGACTTGTCCTTGAATGTCGCCAGGTCGTCGAGTGTGCCGACGATGCCGGAGAACGTTTTCTTCGCGGGGTCGATCGTGAGTCGCAGCGTGTACCAGGTGCCGGGGGTGATGCGGCGAATCGTCTCCCACTTCTTTCCGTTGCGAATCGCGAATTCGGTGGCTGTGGCACTGCACTCAACGGCCAACGACTGCACCACCCCTCGTCCGAGATAAAACCGGAACGCGCCTGTCTCGGACGACCCTGTGGCGGAACGGAAGTCCACCGTGAAGTGCATCAGCCGTCCGGGTATTGCCCGCAGGCCGTCGTTGAAAACGTAGCGGAGACCGTCGGTTTGCTTGCCGCTGCCGATCCGCACACCGAGCGAACCCTTCGGATGGACATGGTGAAACGGGCTTTGCGCCTCGGCGGTGATTTCGATCGGACCGGCACAGACCCACGGTTTGCCGGGTCGTTGACCAGATTTCTGTGCCTCAAAGCCCAGGTCGACCCCGCCGGCTTGCCAGTCGGGGTTGAACTGCATCTGGCGGCGTTTGAGGGCCGACAGCTTTGTGTCGAGACGCGCGAGTTCCTCGGCCTTGGCCTTCTCCAGGCCAGCGACTTGCTCGGGCGGAACCAGGGGCGGGAAATGCGCGGGACGTTTTTGCTCTTCCCCACCCGGAAACGCCCATCTCGTGCTTTGCAGGATGCCATACAGCGCGTAGTAGTCGGCCGATGAAACCGGGTCGTACTTGTGGTCATGGCACCGGGCGCAACCTAGAGAAAGTCCCAGCAGGGAGCGGCCGACCGAGTCAATCACGTCGGCGAAATCGAGGTACTGGTAGTCGGGCGACGCTTTGTAGCCGTAACGCTTTCCGATCGCGAGGAATCCGGTCGCTGAAATCTGCCTGGCGTACCGGTCCGGATCGTCCGCCGCATCGCGGAGAGCGAAAATGTCGCCGGCAATCTGCTCGCGGACGAACTGATCGAATGGCATGTCCCGGTTGAAGGCCCCGACCACCCAGTCGCGGTACTTGTACGCTTCAGGCACGGGATAGTCGGCTCCATCGCCGGCCGTGTCGGCGTAACGGGCAACATCCAGCCAGTGCCGACCCCATCGTTCTCCGTAGGCTGGGGAATCGAGCAGTCGTTCGACGACCGTTCCGAAAGACCGAGGCGAGTCGTCTTCCAAGAAGGCGTCGATCTCAGCCGGAGTCGGCGGGAGCCCGGTCAGATCGAATGTGGCCCGGCGGATCAGTGTTCGTTTGTCGGCGGTGGCGACTGGCCTGAGCCCGCGCTTCTGCAGTCGGTCGTGTACGAAGGCATCAATGGGAGAATGGCCCCATGCGGTGTCCGAGACCTTCGGTATGGCGGGCGAGGAAATCGGCTGCAACGACCAGAAATCTCGTGCCTGTTCCAGGCTCATCCGCTTCGGAGAGGACTTCTCGGCCGCCGGCGTCCGTGGATCGTAGGCCCCGAGCCGAACCCACTTCGTCAGATCAGCGATTTCGGTCGTCGAGAGCTTTCCTGACGGGGGCATCTTCAGGGAGGGGTCCGAATGGCTGACTGCCTTGAGCAGCAGGCTGTCCTGGACCTTCCCGGGAACGATCGACGTCCCCCGATCACCACCCTTGGCCCAGCCGGCACGCGAGTCCAGGCGTAGGCCCGATTCCTGCTTCTTCGGTCCATGGCATACTAGGCAGTGTTTGATCAGCAGTGGCCGAATACGTGTTTCAAACAGATCCCGGTTGTTGTCGGCAGCGCCGTTCGCGGGCGCGGTGGTGAAGATCAACAGGAGGCAGGTGACCGAAAGAGTTCTCATGTCAGCGTGACAAGTCGGGCGCCTCATTCGGGAGTGTCTCTGAACGACAGGTGGAGGTGGGCCCGTGGGTGATACGGTCTGCGAATTGACTGGTGGGCTGGTCCCACCGCCTCCCAGTCTGGCGATTGCTGCTCCGGGCGGCGACGCCGAAGAGCCGCATTGTGTTGCTGCGGTTGTCGTCGACTCGGCCACGATCCTCGCCGTCTAGAAGAGTTCGGCGATGGGTTCGCCTTCTTCGACCACATAGCGGGGCCGGCCACGGGGATCGAGATACGTCGCATCCAGCGGAACATCCATGTGCCGGTAGATCGTGGCTGCCAGGTCGCCGGGCGTGACCGGCCGTTCCTTGATATGACCGCCATCCCGTTCGCTGGCTCCGATCACCTGCCCGTGTCGCAATCCTCCGCCGGCCATCGTCAGGCCGCTGATTGACGTGTAGTGGTTCCGTCCGTCGGTGCTGCCCTGGGTACCCATGTTAGGTGTCCGTCCGAATTCGCCCATGGCGATCACCAGGCAGTCGTCGAGCAGGCCGTGGTCTTCGAGATCGGCGACCAGTGTCGTGATCAGGTGATCAAACAGCGGCAACAGTGGCCCCAGTCCCTTGGAGATCCCTCCGTAGGGGGGGATGTTGTCACCGTGCGTGTCCCAGGTGCCCGAGGCGGTGTGGTAACTGAGATCGAGCGTGATGAAGCTGACGCCGGCCTGGACCAGTCGCCGTGCCAGCAGGGTCTGCTGGCACCAGAGATGTTTCCCGTAACGTTCACGGACGCTGGCCGGTTCCTTGCGGATGTCGAGTGCTCGCTGGGCCCGTTGGCCGAGCACCATGTCGACGGCTTTCTGCTGGTAGGAGTCCAACGCGTCCATCGATCCGGACTGGTCGAGGTCCTTGCGGAGTCGGTCGAACTGCTGAACCAGCGACTGGCGTGTCGTCAGTCGGCTCGCGTCGAGACCGGTGGGGATTCTCAGCAGATCGGCACCGCTGACTTTTCCGGTATCGACGCCGACCTTGGTGTAGACCGGAAGTCGCGTGGCATGGTTGGCGATGAAGGGGTCGTACCGTTTGCCGAGATATCCGGCAAAGGCCAGGTGCGACCGCGACCGCATGAACGCGGCATACGGCGGCATGCTGGGATGATTGGGGCCGTGCATCTTGGCGACGACCGATCCGATCGCGGGAAAGAGGTGTCCCTTGGGGTTGGTTCGTGGAGCCGCCTCGCGGTTGCCGGTCTGGAACACCATGTTCGGTTCGTGGCTGCTCTTGCGAGGGTCCACCGAACGGATGATCGTGAACTTGTCGAGCATCGCGGCCTGCTTGGGCAGGTGCTCGCAGATGATCACTCCCGGTTGTGCCGTCTGGGTGACACCGAAGGGGCCCCGGTTGATGAAGGGGCGGTCGGGCTTGGGGTCCCAGGTGTCGATATGGCTGGGACCGCCGGCCATCCAGAGCAGGATCACGCTCTTGCCGCTTCCCAGCGGCTGTCCCGATCGGGCGGCTTCGGCACGAACCTGCATGAGTTGCGGCAGAGAGAGACCGGCCATGCCGGCCAGGGATGCCTTGAGCATGCCTCGCCGGTTCTGCATCACGAGGCCTTCACGGACACGCGGGTTCAACCCGGTGAAGGCGTGGTCGTGGCTGTGAAATTGGTCGTGCATGATCCCCAATTATAACATCGGATTCCCGAACGTGTCAGCTTGTGTTGTGTCGGGAAGGTGGCGTTTCGTTTTCGATGGCATTCCGCCCGAGACCACGCTTCGTGGTCGGATGTTCTCATGGTTCTGTTATCGGAACGTAATCCGGGTTGGGTACCATCATCCGGGCGTAGACGTCCTTCCTCCAGGCTTTCAACAACGACCGCAATTCGGCGACCTTCTTTGGTTGGGCCTCGGACAGGTCGTTCTGCTCACCGATGTCTTCCTTCAAATTGAACAACTGCACGCTGTTGTTTTCAAAGTACTCGAGCAGCTTGTAGTCCCCGACACGGACGGCGCCGCCGGGACTCTGCATGCCGTGATTGCTGTAGTGCGGGAAGTGCCAGAAGAGGGCTTTCCGGTCGAGTGTCTCGGCTCCCTTGACCAACGCCGTGATGCTGACTCCATCGGCATGCTGCTTCGGCTGCAGCGGCAGGCCGACCATCTCCAGGATCGTTGGATAGAAGTCCGTGCTGATCACCGGCACATCGCAGACCTTTCGCTGCTGTCCTTGGTGAGGCCACTTGATGATCAGCGGCTCTCGAATCCCGCCCTCGTAGAGCCAGCCCTTGGCACCGCGGAGTGGCAGGTTTGATGTCGAAAAGGCCCGGTCCAGGCGGCCGGGTGGAACGATCCGCCTGGGATTTCCGAAGTTCCCGGCGGACATTCCGCCGTTGTCGGAGAACAGGATCACGATCGTGTTGTCTTCGAGATCGAGTGCCTTCAGCTTGGCAAGCAGCCGGCCAAGACTCTCATCGACCGACTCCACCATGGCGGCAAACTGAACGTTGTCCTGGTGTTGCTTGATCTTGACCGTGCGTTCGGGCAGGACGCGGAAGCCCGACCAGGCGGGATCGTAGAGGCGGGTGGTCAGTTCCCGCTTTGACAACGGATGCGGATCATCCGGGTTTCCTTCCAGGACGAAGCCGGGACCCCGGGACTCCGGGCGCGTCTCCAGTTTTCTCTGGTACTTCCTGACGAGGTCCTTCCGTCCCTGGATGGGATCGTGAACGGCGAAATGTGCCAGGTAGAGAAAGAAGGGCCGGTCCTTGCTGGCTTCGATGAACTTCTCGGCCTCGTCGGTCAACCGGTCGGTCAGGTACTCACCCGCCTTGCTCTCGAGGCCATCCAGTCGAAACGGGGCGTGGTAACCGGCCTTGGGCCAGCCCTTGTTCCATCGCGGAACCTGGATGTCAAACCCCTGCTGCAGTGGGCCGAATGGCTCTTCCCCCAGGTGCCATTTCCCGATGTGTGCCGTGCGGTACCCGTGTTTCTTCAGTGCCTCGGCGATCGTGACTTCCCCGTGGGGCAGGTGTTGATGGATCTTCGCGTTCTTCAGCTTCTGAAAAGAGAATTCTCTTCGACCGGGCAACCAATCGGTCAGCTGCAGCCTGGCCGGGTACTTTCCGGTCATGATGCTGGCACGGGTTGGAGAACAGACATGGCAGGTCGCATAAGCCTGTGTGAACCGTACACCCTGTTCTGCAAATCGATCGATGTTCGGCGTCTCATAAAAACTGCTGCCGTAACATCCCAGGTCACGCCAGCCGAGGTCATCGACCAGGAAGAACACGACGTTGGGATGACGCGTGTCCGCGTACGCAGAAGTTGCCATCAGCGATGCCCAGGCAATGGCCGCGATGAATGTCCCGTCGATGCCTCGTCTCATGGAGCATTCCTTTTTGCGCCGAGCCTGCGCGGTACCGGCTCAGCAGTGTTCGCGGATCAATGACCCGCCGCGTGGGGGGGGGCACAGTTTAATCGAGCGTTTCACTCATTTCAGCCTGTTGGCAGATGAACCCGGGCCGGATCGATCCTGAACGCGCCGGTGTTCTCGGATGACTGCAAGTGACCTGCCGCGACGTTCGAGATACTGTCGACGTGCAATCACAATCGACCGCTTCAAAATAAATTGAAGCACGAGCCACAAGGGGACAGCATGTGTGCCACGATGTTACTATGCCCGCCGTGATTTCGTGACAATCCCCTTCAACCTGCGGAGATCGAACGATGGCACCCGAAATCAACGGCGGCTGCATGCCGCCGACCGATCACGCTCCCGGGCACCGTCGGGAATTCCTGAGACAGGCGGGGACGCTGGCCCTGGCCGCTTCGGGCATTCCGTTGCTGGCAAAAGAGGCTGCGACTGCCGGGGTCAAGAAGGAAAAAACACCCGAGACGCTGGTTAAGACTCTGTATGACACCTTCACCGAGAAACAGAAACGGGCGGTCTGCTTCGACTGGAATTACGTCGATCCGGCGCGCGGGTTGTTGAGGACGCGGCTCGAGAACAACTGGAAGATCACGAAACCGTCGATCAAGAGCGACTTCTTCACCGCCGAGCAGCAATCGTTGATGCGCAGCATCTTCGACGGAATGACACATCCCGGTTGGCGGAAGCGGTGGGACCAGCAGCTCGAGGACGACGTCGGCGGTTTTGGACAGCAGCAGTCGATCGCCGTTTTCGGTCAGCCGGGGACGAACCAGTTTGAATTTGTGCTGGCCTCGCGTCACATGACGTTGCGCTGTGACGGCAACAGCGCCGACCACGTCGCCTTCGGTGGCCCGATTCTCTACGCACACGAAGGTCAGGCCACCTTCGAAAAGCCGGATCATCCCGGAAACGTCTTCTGGCACCAGTCGTTGGCGGCGAACAAGTTGTACGACATGTTCAACGGCAAACAACGCTTGCAGGCATTGGTGACCAAGGGCATGCCTTCGGAAGAACTGGTCGAGTTTCGTGGACCGAAGGGCAGGTTCCACGGCATTCCGGTGACCGAAATGTCGGCGGACCAGAAGGAACACATGCAGTCGGTCCTGCAACTGCTGTTGGAGCCGTTTCGCCAGTCCGACCGTGACGAGGTGACTCGCTGCCTGAAGACCCAGGGAGGTCTCGACGCCTGTCATCTCGCGTTCTACAAGGAAGGCGACCTTGGCAAAGACGGCCTGTGGGACAACTGGCGTCTGGAAGGGCCGTCGTTTGTCTGGTACTTCCGCGGCAAGCCGCACGTTCACGTGTGGGTCAACGTTGCGGACACGCCGAAGATCAAGCTGAATTCGTACCAGGATTCCGTCGGAGTGTGACCCGGCGGATCAGCCCACTTCCTCGTCGAGTCGTCCGGGATCAGCTTCGGACCGGGCCTTGCAGCAGTTTGCCGACGACCGCCGCGTCGGTCGTGCGGGCATCGGTCAGCGACTCTTCCAGGTTGTTGTGTTTGTAGGTCAGCCGGGTATGGTCCAGGCCGACCTGGTGCAGAATCGTGGCCAGCAGGTCGAGGACGCTCACCGGTTCGACCTCGGCACGGTGGCCAAACTCGTCGGTCGCCCCATGAACGTAGCCGCGTTTCAAGCCGCCGCCGGCGGCCAGCGCGGTGAAGGCGTGCATGTTGTGATCTCGTCCGGTGCCGCCCTGCGAAGTCGGCAGGCGTCCGAACTCACCGACCCACACCACCAGCGTCTCGTCCAGCAGCCCGCGCCGCTTCAGGTCGGCGATCAGTGCTCCGGAAGGCTGGTCGGTGGCCATGCAGGTCTCGGGAAGACGTGTCTTGATATTGGAATGGTGATCCCAGGGGTTGTGCGGCTTGTTCATGATCTGGACAAAGCGAACTCCGGCTTCGACAAGCCGGCGTGCCATCAGGCACTGCGTCCCGTACTCGGCCGTGGCAGGGTTCTCCAGGCCGTAGAGCTTCTTGGTTGCGGCGGTTTCCTTGGAGAGGTCCAGGTTCTCCTCGGCAGCAAGCTGCATCCTCGCGGCCAGTTCGTAGTTGCGGATGCGGGTTTCCAGGTCCGTGGCGTGCGGATAACGATCGGCGTATTTCTGGTTCAGCCGGCCGATGAGTCGCAGATCATCCCGGTCGGCTCCGGCCGGAAATTTCCTGGCAGCCCGCAGGTTCAACACCGGGGATCCTTTCGGACGAAATTCGGTGCCACGGTACAGCGCAGGCAGCCAGCCGTTGTCCCACAATGCGGCCCCGGCCGTGTTGTGGCCTTCGATGTCGTGCAGGACCACGTAGGCCGGCAGGTTCTGGTTCTCGGTCCCCAGCGCATAGCCAATCCATGTGCCCACGGTGGGGCGTCCGAATGCGAGCTTGCCGGTGAGGAAGATCAGCGGCGCACCGGCATGACAGGGGTCGAAGGTGTACATCGAGCGGATGACACACAGGTCGTCGGCGACCGATCCCAGGTGCGGCACCAGTTCGGAAAACTCGATGCCCGATTCGCCTCGGGGGCGAAACGAGAACGGGCTGGCCATCAGCGGCTCGCGGGCCCGTCCCTGCAGGCTGTCGATGCCGACGTCCTTGCCGTGTTGCCGTTGAAGTTGCGGCTTCGGGTCGAACAGGTCCATCTGGCTCGGTGCGCCCGACTGAAACAGCATGATGACGCTCTTGGCCTGGGCGGGGAAATGACCGTCGCGGGGCAAGAGGTCAACCCGTGGTTTCGACTCGGCCGCAGAGACGTTGGTGGCCAACAGGCCGTCCCGCTCGAGCAGCGACGCCAATGCCAAGGACCCAAAACCCAGTCCGGAGCGTTGCAGGAACAGGCGGCGTGAGAGAGGTGCGTGATTTCTGTCCATGTCGACTTCACTCGGGCACTGCAGGATCTCGGGTTCAATGCGATCGACCGCGTCTTGCTGGTGGCGTTACTCGACGTAGAGGAACTCGCTGGAATTGAAGAGCACGCGACACAGGTGCATCAGTGCCTTGCGAGCCGCTTCGGCAGCGGACGATCCGCTGCCCTGATACCGGGCGGTGTGTTGTTGGAGAAGCTCGGAACTCCACTGGACTTCCTGGGCGTCGGGGGCTCGTGACAGCGCGATGCGAAAGGCCAGTTCGATTCGCTCGGCCGGCGACTGTCCCGCCCGGTGCCAGACGCGGTCGGCAAAGTGCTCGGCCTGCTCCAGGGCCAGGGCATCATTCAACATGCTCAGCGATTGCAGGGCCACGGCCGATGCGTTTCGACGACAGACGCTTCCGGCGATTGTCGGCTGGTCGAACACGCTCTGCATCGTCAGGTGATACACGCGTCGCTGGAACAGGTAGATGCTGCGTCGCCATGGCGAGCCCGGCGTCGGCAGTTTGTCCGTATCGAAACTCGCGACCCCGTCGCGACGGTATTTCAACGGCACGGGCTGCCCGCCCATCGCGGCGTTGAACCTGTCGGAGGTGGCCAGCATGGCGTCACGTATGACCTCCGATTCGAGTCGCCTCAGCCTGGCCCGCCACAACAGGCGGTTTCCCGGGTCGACGGTCCGCGGGTTCGGTTCGGCCACCGCCAGTCCTGCACGGCGGGAGGCCTGGCGGTAGGTGGTGGACATCATGATCGTCTTGATCAACGGCTTGACTCGCCATCCGTTCCTGACGAACTCGGCCGCCAGCCAATCCAGCAATTGCGGATGTGTCGGCGCGTCCCCGGACATGCCGAGATTCTCCGAGGTCGACACGATGCCGATTCCGGTGAGATGCTGCCAGAGGCGATTGACCACCACGCGAGCCACCAGGCCGGCGGCCGGCGTGTCGGGTTTCGTCAGCCAGCGGGACAGCGCCGTCCGCCGTCCGCTGCTGCCGGGAACCGGTTTCAGCAGGGACGCGAACGCCGTGGGTTCATCGGAGAGCACGCTGAGGAATCCGGGTTGCACCTCCGGACCGGGGGTCTTGAACTCGCCGCGTTCCAGGAGATGCGTGGCCGGCGGAGGTCCGACGTCGTAGACGGCCTGGATCCAGCCATGCGTTTTCACACGCTGCTTGAGGTCGACGATCTTCTGACGCAGTGCCGCAATTGCCGCTTTGTCCTGTGAGGTCAATGCCTGTTCGACGACCTCCTTGTTGACGGCGAGAGTGTCCCCGAACTTCTCCACGAGATAGTTCTCGACCCTGGTTCGCTTGTCGGCCGGCGTGGCAATGGCGGCCTTCGTGTCGGCACGGAGCGGTTCCGGGATCGACTTCAGCCTCGAAGCCAACAGTTGTTGTTTTCGGGATTCCTTGACCGCCGCGATGTGCCCTTCCTGTTCGGTGACCTGCTTGCTGATCGCTCCGTTGGCGGCGTCGATGGCCTTCTTCTCTTCGGCCGAGACCGACGGAATGGCCCGCTGCTTGGGGTCCTTCCAGTTCTTGACGTTGAATGCCGGCGTGATGATCGAGAGCAGTCGGTAATAGTCCCGCTGTGGGATCGGCTCGTGTTTGTGGTCGTGACAACGTGCACATCGCAGCGTGAGTCCCAGCACACCCGTTCCGAAGGTCTGCATCGTGTTGTGCAGAAACGACCACTTGTACTCGAGTTCCTTGGCCGACTCGCTGCGGTCTTCGGCGTTGCGCCAGAATCCGGTGGCGGCCAGCGTGGCAACGATTTCCGGCGTGTACTGCCTGGTGTTTCGCCAATCGACGAGTTCGTCGCCGGCGAGTTGTTCTGCGAGAAAACGGTCGTACGGCTTGTCGGTGTTGAAACCGTCGATCACGTAGTCGCGATACCGCCATCGGTCGGTGATGAACCCAAAGATGCCTGTCGTGTCGCCGTCGTAGCTCACGAGGTCCGTGTATCCAACCACATCGAGCCAGTGCCGACCCCAGCGTTCACCGAAGTGTGGCGAGACCAGCAGGCGATCGATCAGCCGTCGGTACGCATCCGGTGCGGTGTCGCGGAGATAGGCATCGGTCGCTTCCGGCGATGGGGGCAGCCCGATCAGGTCAAAATACGCCCGACGTACCAGCCGGGCCGGCTGAGCATCGGGAGAAAACGAGAGGTCGTGCCTGGCGAGTGCTCTCAGAATGAAAGCGTCGATCGGGTTGCGGAGCGGGCGGTCGCGGCTGGTCACCGGTGGCACTGGCGGAGAAGTCAGCGGCCGGAAGGCCCAGAACGCGCTGTCCTCTTTCGCAGTTTCCTTCTGATCGGTGTCCGCCCGCTCGGCTGCGAACATGGCCGGGAACGGAAGGAGAAGAAGGAGGGCCGCTACAAGGAGTGGTTTCCTTGGCATGTCTCTTCTTCTCCTGGAAATGGACACCCTGCCTCCGGAGATCATACCAACCTTCGGAATCGTGTGTCCGCCGGTCGTTGAAAGCTCTACGTCCTGCAGGTGACAGCCAGCCGGGTGGTTTGTGAGAATGGCAGCACTATGCGGAATCCCCGGTTGCTCCTCAGCCTGCTCATCTTGTTTAGTTGTTCCTCGTCAGTCCCTCGTGGCCTGCCGGCGGCTCCGCCGAACGTCGTCGTCGTCCTCGCTGACGACCTCGGCTACGGGGACGTCAAGTCCTTCGGGCTGGACCGTTGCCAGATCGACACGCCGCACTTCGATCGACTGGCACGCGAGGGCATGCGGTTCACCAGTGCCTACGCCATCGCCTCGGTCTGCGTGCCGTCACGGATGAGTCTGATGACCGGCCGCTACGCGTTCCGATTCGGGCGACCGGCGGCCGGCGGTCCGTGGGGGTTCCTGGGAACGCGGCTCAAGACCGACCAGTTCACGCTGGCCAGAATGTTCCGTTCTCGCGGCTACCGGACTGGCTACGTCGGCAAGTGGCATCTCGGGACCCTGATGACCACGACCGACGGCAAGGTCCAGGGCCTGAAGAACGTGGACTACACCAGGCCACTGAAGACCGGCGCCCCGCAGTACGGTTTCGACGAAAGCTTCATCCTGCCCGGTTCGCTCGACATGTATCCCTATGTCTTCGCCCGCAACAACCGCTGGGTCGGGAAAGTCACCGCGATCAAGGGCTGGTCGGCTTTCGGCCGGATGGGTCCGGCGGCAGAGGATTTCGAGGATGTCAAGGTCTTGACCACCTTCGGAGATGAGGCCGAGACGTTCATCGCCTCATCCAGTGACAATCCTTTCTTTCTGTTTGTCGCCCTCACCGCGCCGCATACACCCACCAGCCCGACGAAAAAATTCGAGGGCAAGAGCCGGATCGGTCTCTACGGTGACTTCGTGATGAACACGGATCACACACTCGGTCGCGTGCTGGCGGCGTTGGACAGGGCGGGCGTAGCCGACAACACGCTGGTGATCGCCGCGTCTGATCACGGCCCGGCTCCCTACGCCGGGGCCAGACGGGTCGCGACGTATCTCCAGATCAAGGAACTGGAGAAGCAGGGGCACTTCGCCGCTGGCCCGTTCCGAGGCTACAAGTTTTCGGTCTACGAGGGCGCGTTTCGGGTGCCTTTTGTGGTTCGCTGGCCCGGCGTGGTGAAGCCCGCCACCAGTTGCGATCAGACGATCGGGCTGATTGATGTGATGGCCACCATGGGCGAGGTGACCGGTGCCGACATCACCGATGCCCAGCGTCCCGATTCGATCAGCTTTCTCCCCCTGCTGAAGAACCCGCGAGACAAGGGGGCTCGCGGTTCCATCTTCCTGCAGGGAACACACGGCAACGCGTACCGGAACGGGAACTGGAAGATCACCTTCTGTCCGGGGAGTGGTGCCATGGGGAAGTGGGGCAACACTCCCATCCCGGCCGAGGCGTGGCCGGCAGCCGTGAAGGCCTACGGGAAGAACCCGAAATCGCACAGGGAACTGGCACAGGCCCCCTTCGTTCAATTGTTCAACCTGGCTCAGGATCCCGGAGAAACGAACAATCTCGCTGCAAAGCATCCGGACCGCGTCACGAAAATGGTCGCCACAGCACAGGCGTTGATTGACCAGGGGCGAAGCACCAGGGGGCCGGCTCTGAAGAACGACCGGAAGAGCGTGTTGTTCAAATCCGTGCCGAAAAGCGTGTGGGGGAAATGAGGTCATCGAAGACAGGACGCTGCCGCGTCCCCGTTTGCGAAGGTCGGTTGGCTGAGAATCTCACTAACGGCAAGGAAAACAGATCATGAAAGGTCCATTCCAACTCACTCGCCAGTTCGCGCTTTGCTGCGCACTGGTCCCCGCCGTGGTTGGCACGTTGCAGGCTGCGAGGCCGGCAACCCGCCCCAACGTCGTGGTCATGATGGTCGACGACATGGGATTCGCCGGGCCGTCGATCGCCCCGTACGGCAACCCGCACTACAAGACGCCGGGTATGGACCGTTTGGCGCGTGAAGGGATGCTGTTCACCGATTTTCATGCCAGCGGCGCGATCTGCTCGGCCACGCGGGCGGGATTGGTCACGGGACGCTACCAGCAACGCGCGGGAATCGAGGCGGTGATTCACCCGCGTGCCACGCATCCCGAACACCGCAAGGGGCTCCACGAGTCCGAAGTGACATTTGCGGAACTGTTCAAAGCAGCCGGGTATGCCACCGGCCTGGTCGGCAAGTGGCATCTTGGTTATGCGAAGGAAACGCCCCGATATCACCCGATGAACCATGGGTTCGATTACTTCACGGGCTACGTGAGCGGCAACATCGATTACATCAATCACTGGGGCGACCACATGGCGCACGATTGGTGGCACGGCCGCAAGGAGACGCGGGAAGCGGGCTACACCACGCACCTGATCAACAGGTACGCCCTGGAGTTCATCGAGCAGAACAAGGACAGGCCCTTCTGCCTCTACGTGGCGCACGAATCGCCGCACTCCCCGGTGCAGGGTCCCAACGACCCCGTCCAGCGTGGCCCCGGCCGTCAGCCCCGCAAGACACCGCACGCGGAGGCCATGAAGCAGATGATCCTCGAGATGGACAAGGGGGTGGAGCTGGTCCGCGCCAAGCTGGTCGACCTGGGCCTGGAGAAGAACACGCTCTTTTTGTTCTTCTCGGACAACGGCGATGCTCCGCGGACCGCCACGGGCAGCCCGCGTTTTCGGGGGCACAAGGGTTCCGTTTACGAGGGTGGCACCCGCGTGCCGGCCGTCGCCTGGTGGCCGGGGAGAATCAAGTCGGGAGTCAGCATCAACGACCCGAGCATCACCCTGGATGTGATGCCCACCATCTTGTCTGTTGCCGGCATCGCGCCGCCCAAGAACCGTCCGCTTGACGGCATCGACCTGTCGCCGGCACTATTTGAAGGAAAACCGCTGCCGCCCCGTCCGCTCTACTGGGCCAACCTGAACAACAACGGTTCACGGTCCGAGGCTCTGCGGCGGGGCACATGGAAACTCGTGGTACAGCATCCCGGGGCCAGGCCCGGCACGTTCGCCAACGAGACCATCGAGCTGTTCAACCTGGCCAGGGACGAGGGTGAAACAGACAACCTCGCCGCCAGGAAACCCGAGCTCGCCACGGCGATGCTCAGGCAGATCAAGGCCTGGTACGCCGACACGCAGAAGACCGCGTCGCCACAACCCGGCGGCTGGCTTCGCAGGCCGCGCGTTGCTGCCGAATTCTTCAACGGCAAGGACCTCAAGGGCTGGTCGACTTCGCAGGCGAAGTACTGGTCCGTCAAGGAGGCTGCCATCGTCGGGCATTCGGCGGTCAACGTACCGAAGAACGAGTTCATCTGGTCGAACGTGGTGGTGAGAAACTTCTACCTCGCTGTCGACGTGAAGCTCGCGCCGGATAACCGCAACGCCGGTATCCAGTTTCGCTCGAAGAAAGCGGATGCCGCAGGCCAGGCACTCGGTTACCAGGCCGACGTGGGTCTTGGCGTATGGGGCAAGCTCTATCACGAACACGGTCGCGGCAAGCTGGACTGGAACGACCGGGGTCTAAAGGCGGCCAAGCCTGGCCAATGGAACAGGTATGAGATCCTCGCGGTCGGTCATCGCATCTGGACGGCCATCAACGGCAAGCTGTGCGTGGCATTCGAAGATCCCGCCGGCGAACTGTCGGGCAAGATCGCGTTCCAGATCCACAGCGGCCCGCCACAAACGGTGCAGTACCGAGTCCGCAAGCTGACCCATGACCCGAAGATCGAGTTGGTCGGCATGAACGAGAAAGAACTGACGGCGAAACTGACCAGGAAAGCGACACGATAACCCGAGCGGAGTTTCTGCTACTTGTTCCCTTCGGCGTAAGTCCTGGCTGCTCCGAACAGCGAGGCGTCATTTCTTTTTCGCAGTGACTTTGCGATCGCTCACGCTGTCCGGCCCGACGAGGGTGACACCTGTCACCTCGCCGGAAATCGTATTCCCCACGAACCGGTTGTGGTTCGAGCGGCCCGTCTCGATGAGGATGCCCGACGGTCCGGGAACCTCGACGAGCTTGCCGGGCTCGGCTCCCGCCTTGATCATCGCGGGCGAAGGAAAGCCGCGGGAGGGCGATGAGAAGACATTCGCGGAGATCGTGCAGAAGTACGCGTCCTCCAGCGTGATGTGAGGTGCCGCGCCGATCGCTGACTCGCTTGCCGAGTGGATCGAGTTCCCGGTGACGGAAACCAGGTGCGTGCCGGCGTAGAGCCTGATGTTCTCCAGCGGAGACGAAAGCATCACGTTGCCGGTGATGACGATGTGCGCGCCGCCGTGTCCACCGCCGTTGATGCAGATCTGCACCGAGCGGTTCTGCCACAGGACGTTGTTGGCGATGACAAATGCGTTTGCGGCACCGGCCGGGCCCGACTCCGCCTTGCCGTGAATCGCCTCGATATAGACACCATGGAACGGTTGGCCATGGGTCCCGTTGTCGTGGATGCGATTTCCCCGCAGGATCCAGCCCTCGATCCCTGCGCCGATGTGCACACCGTGCCTGCGGTTGTAGCCGATGTGACAGTTCTCGATGGTGCCGATCGCCGGCCGGACTTCGCCGGACGTCCCCTGGAGAAAGACGCCGGTTTCCCTGCAGTTGGACACGCGGACTCGCTCAATTGTCAGTCTCAGGCCGGCAAAAACTCGGATTCCGGAACCCTTCTCCTGTTTTTTACCGTTGCCGTTTATGGAGAGTTGTGCGATCCGGCCGGACGGCCAACCCTGTTTCGTTCCCGTTCCCACGACGACGACGTCGTCGTGGATTCCGTCCTGCAGGATCAGCTCGGTGGACGACATTCCGTTGCCGACCAGATTGACGACCTTGTCATGGCAGTTGATCGACCCACCGAGCCGAAATGACCCGGCCGAGAGTTCGACAGTGCCACCGCTGACACCGAACTGCTCACCACGTTGTCCAGGCAGGGAGTCGATGGCAGCCTGTATTTCAACCTGGTCATCCGTACCGTCGCAGACGTAGTCGGCCCGGGATTTGAACCGCGCCGAAGAATCTGCTGCGGCGATGAAGATGTTGGCGGGTCCGGGTTGCGGAGTATCACCGCTGACACCTTGGACCGATTCCGGCACGCGCGGTGCCGGCGCCGCCGTAGCCGGTTCGGGCGTCTGCGCGGTTGGCGTCTCAGGTGTCGTTGCTGGGCCACAGCCGGAAAACGTCAGGAACAGCAGGACAAGTGGTGCGGCTTTCATGGCGGCGACTTCTCTTCGATGACTTCGGACACGGGAACTGAAGACGTCTCTGTTCCGTCACCATTCCCGCGGCAGATGATTCTAGCCGCTGGAAGAGACGGCATACCGGGTAATCGGCAACCACGGTATGCTCGGGGCCCGTTGGACCAGGGTGGTCAGGATATGTCGCTCGCTGTGCGTCGCCCGGCATCTGGTCTGCCTGGTCAATTCCCGTGGAGAACCGGCGTGCGACACCGTTCTGACAGCACCACGATGATTCTTTCGCTCCTCGTCCTGCTCAGTGGTCCGATCTGCTTGCCGGCGGCGGAGTCGCCGTCGCCTCCAAACGTCCTGCTGATCATGACCGACGACATGGGTTGGTCTGATCTGCACTGCCAGGGCAACGCGAAGCTGCACACGCCGAATATCGACGCTCTCGCCGGGCAGGGTGTGCGATTCACCGATGCGTACGCTGCCGCACCGGTCTGTTCGCCGACCCGTGCCGCACTGATCACCGGACTTGCACCGGCACGTCTGAACATCACTCAACACGGGGCCGATGGTCCGCAATTCTGGCCCGAGGACCGTGCCATCCAGCCACCGCCAGCAGATCATATCCTCAAGCACGAGACCGTGACGCTCGCTGAGCGACTTCACGGGGTCGGTTATCACACCGGATTTTTCGGGAAATGGCACCTGTCGGGCACCAGTGTCCGCAAGAACGATCCGTCAACCGGTGGCCCCGGGTTCTACCCCGATCGACACGGGTTCGAGATCAACATCGGCGGCTGTGGCTTTGGGGGGCCTCCGACGTATTTTGATCCGTATCGCATTCCCACGATCCAGCCGCGCAAGGACGGCGAGTACCTGACCGACCGCTTGGCCGATGAGGCGATTTCGTGGATGCGTCTCTCCAAGGACCGGCCGATGTTCGTGTGCCTGTGGACGTACAACCCGCACTACCCATTTGAAGCTCCCCGGAAGCTGGTCCAGAGGTACAAGGGCCGGGAGGGACGGGGCCTCAAGAACCCCGTCTATGGCGGGCAAATCGAGGCCACCGATCGAGCCGTCGGTCGTGTCCTTGCGGAGGTGGATCGCCTGGGCATCGCTGATCGCACGGTGGTGATCTTCACCAGTGACAACGGGGGCTGGGCGGGTGCGACCGACAATCACCCGTTGCGATCCGGCAAGGGGGATCTTTACGAGGGTGGCATCCGCGTGCCGTTGATCATCCGCTGGCCTGGAATCACTCGGCCGGGGTCGATCGTCAAAACCCCCGTGATTTCCATGGATCTGACAGCGACGGTGCTCGATGTCGCCGGTGTGAAACTGGCTGAGGCGGACATCCTGGACGGCCGGTCGCTGCGTCCGCTGCTCACCGGTCAACAGACGAAACGTCGATCGCTGTTCTTTCACTACCCGCACTTCGCATGGCACAAATCGAATCGGCCGGGCGCCGCGATTCGAGATGGTGATCACAAGCTGATCCTTCGGTTCGATGACAACTCGATTGAACTGTATGACCTGGCCAGGGACATCGGCGAGCGAAACAACCTGGCGAAGGAGAAGACGGTTCTCGGCAAAGTGCTGCGCACGCGGCTCGACGCGTGGCTCGCCACAACCGGCGCCAGGCGACCGACGCTCCGAAAATGACCACCGCACTGGAGGCCAGTCGTCCGTGGCGGCCAAGAGAGCGAGAGAATGACCGCCGGGAAGTTCACTCTCGAAGTTCTGCCGGGCACGTATGCCGTCTGTCGGCTTGATGCCGACGCGGAAGTTCCCGGCTGGGTGTCCGGTGCGGTCACATCGGTCACCCGGGCACCCGGGGAACTGTCCGTCATCTGTTCACAGGACGTCGTTCCCGGCGACGTCACGAGTGAATCCGGATGGAGTTGTCTGCGAGTGGTGGGTCCCCTGGACTTCTCGCTGGTCGGTGTGATCGCATCACTCACTGCCGTGCTGGCGACGGCGAACCTCAGCGTGTTCGTCGTATCGACATTCGACACCGACTGTCTGCTGGTGAAGCAGGCCGAACTCGAAACGGCGGTGAAGTCACTGACGGCGGCCGGCCATGTCGTGTCCGCATGACCGTGTCACCGCTCTCCCATGGGCCCCACCTGTCGTCTTGTTCCGATTCAACCGAACTTGATCGCGTAGAGGTCACCGTCGCTGATCGTGATCCGCAGGCGAACTGTCTTTCCGGCAAGGCCGGAAACGTCAGGTGAGCCGTTCCAGGTGACGGTCCGGTCCAGTTCGTCGCCGAAGATGTCATCGGAGTCGTCGAGAGTGAAGCCCGTGATGGGTTTTCCGTCGGCTGACTGCAATTCGACTTTGATGGTGCCCGCTGCCGACGTGCTGAAGTTCACGGTCAGCCGTGAACCATCGAACGTGAGCGGGCGGGTGATGACCGTGCCGCCGGCAAAAGGACAGTTCGCCGAGACGAACCCGTCCTGGCGGAGAGTGTGCCGCGTGATTTTCGTGCCGTCACCGTGCCAGTGGCCCGAAGTGGCATAGAACGACAGTTCGTCGGGGCCACCGGGGAGAGACGATTTTGTCGTCACGATATTCCAGGCGACGTCATGGTGAGCGTAGTACCATGAGTCGTGTCGCTGAATTCCTGGTCTCAGGAACGCCTCGTTCCAGCGTTTGAATCGAACACCGTCACGACTGGCCATGATCTGTGTTTCGGTCAGTGCCGTCCCGTAACGAATGTGAGCCGCCGCGCGGAATTCGCGCTTCTCCAAATCCGGCAGGGCTCGCATCGAGGGGCTCCAGCCACGCTCGATGTATCGCATCGGGAATCCGATCAGGATGTGGGGGGCCCGTAAGTACGGGATCACGTTGTTGGTGTACATTTGCTGGTCGGGGAAATCGGTGTAGGTCAGGTCGTGTTCATCGGTCCACGTGAAGAGGTCCTTGGAGATCGCCGTGCGGATCGCCCGGTCTCCCACTCCGGCTCCTTGCTTCGTGAGCCCCTTTTTGAAGTACCGCCAGTAGGCCCGGTACTTCTTGATCGTCGGATCCCAGAACCCGATGTTGGTCGAGTCGAAGGCACCGTTGGTGATCACCGCCTTGTCGCGGGCTTTCTTCCAGCGGATGCCGTCGGCGGAGGTGAACAGCAGCATGCCCCCGGTGGTGGATTTCAGTCCACCAAATGCCTTGAAGCGTTCCTGTGCGGGACACCCGGGCCGCTGGTCGAGGAAGGCACTGAAGTTGTGGCTTCCCGGACCGCTCCAGATGATGTTGTTGTCCCTGGAGCCCTCGTGCTCGAAGAGTCCCAGTTCGGGGGTGGTCCAGTGAATCCCGTCCGCGCTCTCGGCGTAACAGGCCGTCTCACGGTTCGTGTGGTGAATCCGGTTGTTGACCAGGTTGAAGTTCGAGCCCCGGTAGTACATCCGATAGGTGTCACCGTCCTGCAGAACGGTGTGGTAGCCGGATGCCGTTCCTTCCCATGACCGGTTGTGATGAATGACCTGCTCACGGGCGACGGGGTGGTGCAACTGGAAGTTCACCGTGCCGCCGGTCCGCTCGACCAGGAAGTCGTCCAAGAACAGTTCGCGCCGGGAACCCATCGCGTAAACGGACCTGGACTTTTGGCCCTTCTGGTCAGCCTGGAGGTTCGAGGCGTTGATCGTCGCGGCAGCGGTGAGCCCGGCGCCGATGAAGTGTCTTCTGTTGAGTGGCATGGAAATCTCGGAACTGCAGGGACAAACGGCGGCCTGTCTCCGTCGGCAACACGCCCAGCGGGGGACGGATTCTGAGCAGATGGTATCAGAAAGCTGTTGACGATCAGGTCCGCGGGTAAAGAGCACTCGCAACTCGGGGCGTGTTGCGACCGCCGTCTGCCGAGTTCAGTATTCAGACCGGATGAACGATGCTACCTGTGCCGATGACACTCTCTCGGTGCGGCGATCGGCTTTCACATGTGCGAACGTGACATGGTACAACTGATGTTGAAGTGGATCCCTGCAGCAAAGTCGCCAGGGTGACTCGGTGGTGATGTCTGCCGGACGAAAACACTGGATCACTGGCCGAGATGTTTTGTATGAGCGGATCTTCGAGTGGAATGCGGAGCGGGTGCAGCGAGGTGGCTAATACGGTGAGATTGTTGGCTGGTTGGCTCGTGTTGTTGGTGCCGTTCGGTGTGGGTTGTGGAGTCGAGCAGCCTGACGATCCGACGGTTGACGGCAGTGTCGCCGACCCCGACACCCCTCGTTCTGCCGACGGGACGTTGGTCCGGCTGGCCGAAGAGTTTCCGGAAGGAATTCTCCCGCTTGTGCAGAAGCACTGCATGAAGTGCCATTCGGCCAAAGCGAAAAAAGGGGGGCTGGATCTCGGGCGTTTCAGGACAGTTGCCGACGTTCGCAGTCACTCACGAACCTGGCAGAAAGTGTTGCGGCGGCTGCGGGACGGGGAGATGCCGCCCAGGAACAGTCCGCAGCCGTCCTCGGTTGATCGAAAGCGTCTGATCGAGTGGTCCGAGAACTATCTGTTGGCCGATGCGCGAGACCGTGCCGGCGATCCGGGGCTGGTGCTGATGCGGCGCCTGACCAAGGCAGAATACAACTACTCGGTTCGTGACCTGACCGGTGTCGACCTGCGGCCGGCGAAGAGATTTCTGGAAGACTCGGTGGCCGGCGAAGGGTTTGCCAACACCGGTGAATCGCTGTTCATGGCGCCGGAGCTGCTCCCGAAGTACCTTGACGCCGCGCGGCAGGTGTCCGCACACGCCGTTCTGACGCCGACCGGGATTCGCTTCTCGCCGAGCAGTGATCGGCATGACTGGATCGCCGAAGTGGCCCAGAGAATCAAGGACTTCTATTCCCGGTACACCGACCGGCAGGGGCAACTTCCGCTGGCCGACTACCTCAAGGCCACATTGCGATACCGCGACCGTGATCCCGCGGCCGAACTGTCGCCGGAGGAGTTCGCCGCGCAACAGGAACTCGCAGCGGGACGAACGCTGAGCCCGAAGTACCTGCGGCTGCTCTGGGAGTCGCTGAATGAGCTGCAACCTGAGGGAGCAATGGCAGAAGTTGTTCGGCAGTGGCGCGATGCAAAGACGATCGTGGTGAAGGGAGTGCATGATGCGGCGACACGGATCGAGGAGGCCAGCAGCAGCAATCCCAGCGACCCAAAAACGTTCCAGTTTCCACCGGTTTCAGGAGCGTTCGGTAATCCCGGTCCGTATGGCGTCCGTAACGTGACCGGAAAAGATGTCGATGCGGGGTTCATCTGGAATCCCGGCAGTCATTTTGTTGTCGACTTCGACAAAGCCAAGCAGATCAAACAGGTTCGTTTGTGGAGCGGCTACGGTAGCGGGTCACGTGGCGCGAACATGCAGGTGGCCTTCTCCAACGAACCGGGCGGACCGTTCACGGTGCCCGAAGGCGGGGAATTCAATTACCTCACCTCCAGTGGTGGAGGAGTGCTCGAAAACGGCGAGGCATCGCCGGATTTCACTGGCTCGTATCACTACACATTCCAACCGGCCACCGCGAGGTACTGGCGAATTGCCATGGTCGGCGTGACGTCCGGACACATGCCCCGGACCACGACGATTCAATTCGGTCCAATGCCGGACCTTGTGGCTCCCGGACTGCTCGGGACCATCTCCGGCAGGCAGGCGCAGTTGTGGAAGTTCAACAGTCAAACCAATCACCTGATCGGTTCACTGGGACTGTTCGGCCCGCATGTCATTCCTCTGGCCGACAAGTCCGGTAAACCGAAGCGGGATTCCGACACGTACTCATCGTTCGCGAGGCTGTTTCCTCGGGCAGTCTGTTTTACTCCGGTCGTTCCGGTCAACACCGACATGACCGTGGAGTTGTTCCTTCGGGAAGACGAGCCGTTGTCTCGACTGGTCCTCGACGCAAAGGAACACCGGCAGCTCGATCTACTGTGGGACGAGTTGTATTACCTTTCACGGGAGCCGGTCGAAGTCCTGTACAACACAAGCGAATTTATCGGTTTTCAGCCGGCGGATCGGATCGAGAACACGACGAAGTTCGCGAAACTGATTCCGTCGTTGCAGGCAAAGGCGACGGCGTTCGAGAAGTCAGCGGCGGCTGCCGAGCCGGGACAGCTCAACGCCGTAATCGAACTGGCGACCCGTGCCTGGCGGCGTTCACTGTCGAAAGCGGAGACCGATGAACTGCGGGGGCTGTATCAACTCCTGCGTCGTAAACAGGAACTATCGCACGATGCTGCGATTCGCACCGTGATCACGCGAGTCCTTGTTTCACCGAACTTCCTGTATCGCATCGAACGTTCCGTTCCCGGCGAACAGGCCGCGACGCTGTCCGATTGGGAACTGGCAAGTCGGTTGAGTTACTTTCTTTGGTCCTCGATGCCGGATGAACAGTTGCGAACAGCGGCGAGAATCGGACGGCTGCAGGACGAGGACGTCCTCGCCGCCGAGGCCAGCCGCATGCTGAAGAACTCGAAGGCCCGGGCGCTGTCGACCGAATTTGCCGGCCAATGGTTGCAGTTCCGCGGTTTCGAACAGTACGACGGCAAAAGTGAAACGCGATTCCCGACATTCACCGCGAAGTTGCGGATGGCCATGAACCGGGAGGCCACCGAGTTCGTTTCAGAGATCATCCGCAATGACCGCAGCATTCTGGAATTCCTTCAGGCTGACTACACCTTTTTGAACGACGAATTGGCCAACCACTACGGCATCCCGGATGTCGACGGCCCGGAATTTCGTCGCGTCGCAGGCGTCGGCCGTTTTGGCCGTGGTGGAATTGCGACCATGGGCAGCGTGCTGACGAAGCAAGCGGGTGCGTTGCGAACCAGCCCCGTTCTGCGTGGCACCTGGGTGGTCGAGACACTGCTCGGTCGTCGGATCCCCAATCCGCCAGACGATGTCCCTCAGTTGGACGAAGACGAAGTCAACAAGGATGGCTTGACGATGCGACAACAACTCGAACGTCATCGCGCCGACGCGGCGTGTGCGACCTGTCATGCGAAGATTGATCCTTACGGATTCGCACTGGAGGCCTACGATCCGATCGGCCGACTTCGTGAACGGGATCGGAACGGCAACCCGATTGATGCGCGTGCCGAACCGCTGGATGCAGACGTCTTTGAAGGGCTCAGCGGACTGCAGTCGTATCTGCTGAAACACCAGGACGAATTCATGAAGCAGTTCTGCCGAAAACTGATGGGATACGCATTGGGCAGATCCGTCGAGCTGTCCGATGAACCGTTGCTGGCCGAAATGCAGGCCCAGTTGAAGACGCACGACTACCGTTTCTCGACAGCGATGCTGACGATTGTGAAGAGCAGTCAGTTTCGTCGTCATCGCGGGCAGAACGACCCGAGGGACACTTCTCAATGAGACACTCAGAACGCCGGAAATCCTGTCAGAAGTTGTCACGCCGCACGGTGTTGCGAGGCCTGGGTGCGAGTATTGCTCTGCCGTGGCTGGAGTCGATTCCGGTGTGGAGCGATGAAACGACGTCTCGTCGGTCGAACGAACCGCCCGTGCGATTTGCCTGCGTCTTCGCGGGCAACGGATTTGCCAAGAATCACTGGTGGGCCAAGAAGGCCGGCGGCACGATGGAATTGGGCAACGTGCTCACTCCCGTCGAGGCGTTCAAAGAGAAGCTCACGTTCATTCGTGGGCTCTACAACCCCAACGCCCGCGGTTGCGGCATTCACAGTTGCATGACCGGCAATCTGCTGACTGGAATTCGGTTGGCAGCCGGTGGACGAATCCGCTCGGGCGTGAGCGTCGACCAGATGCTGGCCGAACACGTGGGCCGACAAACCCGGCTCAAGAGCCTGGTGCTTGGTTGCGAGAGACCGTACGCGGGCATCCATGCGGGCTACTCGATGTTGTACAGCTCGCACATTTCGTGGTCGGCTCCGACAACCCCGGCTCCGCTGGAACTCTATCCGGCAGCGGCGTTCGATCGACTCTTCGGCGATGGAGGGGTCCGCCGTGCCGATTCCAGTGTGCTAGACGCAGTGCTGACCGACGCGCGGAGCCTGCGAAACCAGGTCAGCGTTCCGGATCGCCGCAAGCTCGACGAATACCTGAACTCGATTCGTGAAGTCGAACGTCAAATCGAAGATGCCGGCAAGGATCGACGCCTGGAAGGTTGGCGGCCAACCATCGACAAGCCAACCATGAAACGTCCCGATGACGAGATTCCACAGGACATCGATGTCCATATGAAGCTCATGTCGGACCTGGTGGTGCTCGCCTTTCAGACCGACGCAACTCGGGTCTGCACCCTGAAACTCAACAATGATCATTCGGGCATGAGGTTC
>CAUZRQ010000064.1:0-29340 GCA_963582065.1 Planctomycetota bacterium
TCCAACCTGGCGGGTACTGAGGTACGGCATCGTGTAGCCATTGTGCAAATGGTTGGGCCGCCAAATCATACTGATGCCCGCCTTCTTCCAGCCAAGCCACTGCTGGCGAGACCATTGGTCCACTGCCTTGGGCATGGGGAAATTGGTCGCTGCACCCGTCCAGGGGCAATATTCACCGTAGATATTCCCATCCAGTTGAATGGCACCCGGCGAGGGAAGGGTCCGCTGGTACATGAGGACCGTCGCTTTGGTGTTTGGATTGCGTTTCGCAGCCAGCTCGTAAACGGTCTTCCAGAACCGTGCGTAGCGATAAGAAATCGCCCGCGGACCGTAGGCTCCACGCTCAAAATCAGGGATCTCACCCGGTTGAGGTTGAGGACCGTCCCAGGCCATGCACCTGCTGCAATGGCAGTATTGAATTGTGTTGACCTGGCCCAGTCTCAGGGTCCCTTTTCCATCCCAGACCTTTTCCAGAATGAAGCGGTGCAGATCAGGATTGGATACACACATATCCGGCCGACCATAGGTGTAGCCAGGTTGTCCCCAACGTCGCCCGGCGGCGTCCATCGCATAAAAGTCCGGATGCTCCCGGGCCAATGTCGTACCGTCGCCTTTCCATGGCTTTCGGGCAAACTCCTCCCGAAAGGTGGGCGGGTGCGACGAATGACCCATGCGGTGACGACCAAGATAGATTCCCGTCGCCTGCCAGAAATTGCGCAGTCCTTGCCGTGAAAAAGCGAGACGCTCGGTTCGCGGATCATAGGCATCTTGCCGTCGCAGCGGGTGGATGAGATGAAACCATGCAAAACGTCGCCAGGCGATCCTGGGGACGTGGAATTCATCGAGGGCTTCCCCAATTCGAACGTCGCCGGTACGCGGCACATAGGTTCCCAACTCGCCGGGCCACAGCCAGCGGACGCCCACATAGCGCTCCAGTATCTCGTAGACACCGAACAGTGTGCCGTTGGGGGAGATGCTCGACGGGCCGCGATAACCGTAGATGCCATCGTGGAGAATTTTGTGTTTCCAGTCGCTGTCGGTGGGTTCGCCCAGCACGACATCGCGGCCCTTGTCCTCCATGCCAACCAGGTACAGGTCGCGTCCCACCGTGCGGACGACAAACTCATCCGGCTTCATCTTCTTGGGATCGATGCCCTGTTTCCGCGCGGCGTCGGTTACACCGATGAAAACTCGACTGACATAGCCTGCAGGGATTTTTGTTTCGGGGACGACCTGAAGCCGCTGTCCCGTTGCCTTCTCGATGTGATGTACGAATTCCCGGGCGGCATAGGTGGCCACCATGGCAGCCCTATCGGCGGTCACCACCACCGCTTCGGGCTTTCCCTGACTCACGATACGCACCTGTGCCGCAGCCGGTGACAGTGCGGCAAATGCCACCGTCACCCAGGTTGCAGATAATACGACCGCTCTTCTCCATCGGGATGCACAGGATGCGTCGGGTGATGGTTGGGTCATCGCGCAGAACCTTGCAGCACTGGGAATGGCAACGACGGGGCTGCCACGGCGTTGCCGTCTCCGGGCCCGCCGAGCCGAATGGAGTGCTGCGGCTGGCAATGGATGGGGCGAGTTGGGTCGCCCCACCCCTCGCCCCCGGGCGGCAGCGAAACGTGCATTTGAGGCGGTATTTACCGAGTGGAGACGACCGGGCTCGAACCGGCAACCTCCGGCTTGCAAAGCCGGCGCTCTCCCAGTTGAGCTACGTCCCCGTGGGCGGTCGTGTCTGTCGAAGGGGCCGGTCCGGGGGGAGACGCGGTCCTGGAGAGAACCGCGCCCCCCAGCCGGCTCCAGTGGGCACACGTGGACTCGAACCACGGACCTCAGCTTTATCAGAGCTGCGCTCTAACCAACTGAGCTATGCGCCCGTCCAGACTGGAGCGGGCATTCTGGCGCATCCCCGAGCCCCTGTCCAGCCTTCGACTTCGGCCACAATTCCCGCTTACCCCCCCCACGATCTCCTCCCACGCCGACCCCTTGGCGGCCGGTCGCGGCCCTGGTGCCCCATCACTTGGCCACCGAATTGACGGAAAAATGCAAGCTGTCGCCCAGTTTGATGGCAGCAGTGGTGGTTGAATGGGCATGCCGAGAGATGTCGGATGCCAATCATCCCGATTGGTGCTGTTTTGTGGGAGTCGGCGCTTTCGGAAGTCGCCCTGTTCGCTTAGAATCTCGGCATAATCATCTTCTGCTGCTGGGCATTTCGACAGAAACTGCTCGGGAATGGGCGGACGTTGGCACGGGTTTCGGTCGGAAGAGGTGTGGCAGGAGGCTGAAGGCGGTGTCGAGGGGCAATTCGGAGTCGACGGAAATCGGCGTGGGCACCGACGGCGGTGGGTTGGCGGGCGTTATCGGAAGCAGTCCGGCGATGCTGGAGGTGTTTCGACTGACGCGGCGGGTTGCCGGTCGTCTGACCACGGTGCTGTTGACCGGTGAAACCGGGACCGGCAAGGAGTTGATCGCCAAGGCGATCCACTACCTGAGCCCGCGCTCGAGCGGTCCGTTTGTTCGAGTCAACTGCGGGGCATTGAGCGAGAGTCTGCTGGAGAGCGAGTTGTTCGGGCACGTCAAAGGGGCCTTCACCAGTGCCTTCGAGAATCGCACCGGTCGGTTTGAGGCGGCCCACGGCGGCACCGTATTTCTCGATGAAATCGACTCTGTCAGCTACACGTTGCAGGTGAAGTTGTTGCGGGTGCTGCAGGAGCAGGAATTCGAGCGAGTCGGCGACACCAAGACCATCCGGGTCGATTGTCGCATCGTGGCCGCCACCAACCGAGATCTGCTCGAGGAGATCGACGAGGGGCGATTCCGCGAGGACCTGTACTACCGGCTGAACGTGATCGAGATCATTCTGCCGCCGTTGCGCGAACGGCCCTCCGACATCCCGCTGCTGGTGGAGCATTTTCTGGGGCAATTCGTCGGTGGCGAGACCCAGCTGCCGGCGGTTTCGTCCGAGACTTTCGAGGTTTTGGCCGGATACGGTTGGCCGGGGAACGTGCGGGAGTTGGAGAACTACGTCGAGCGGGCGCTGGTGCTCGGTGACGGCACCACGCTGGGACCCGGCGATTTCCCGTCTCACCTGCGTGGCTTGGCCCCGCCCCGGATTGGCCGTCCCGGAGAGGGGGATCTGGACCGGCTCTGCAGCCAACTGGTGTCGCTGGGTCTGCGGGAGGAGGGGGGCCAGGAGAGCGGTGTTCATTCGCGGATCGTTTCGCTGGTCGAACGCCAGCTGATCCGCCAGGTGCTTCACTCCTGCCAGGGGGTGCAGACGAAGGCCGCAGCGCAGTTGGGGATCAACCGCAACACGCTGCACAAGAAGATCGCCGAATACGGTCTCGAAGGGGACGTGCGGTGAGTCGGCAGGCGGTGGAGACTCCGCCCGGTTGGTCCCCCGGCAATCTGTCACAAAACCCGTAGAAGCCGAGCAATCGCTTCAACGGTGGCAGTCCACAGAGGGCGCAGGGCGTCGTTACGACGTGCACGACCCGAGGACCGAACACAACGATTGCTCTGGGACGGTGGGCGTGGGGGCGGGTTGAATGCTGGAATCGGGGGAAAGGCGGCAAGCGTTACGGATTTTTCCTCTCGACCTTCCGAGAAACGAGTTACAATGGCTGGGGAGGTTTCGGACCCGTTCGGGGTCGGTCTCCCCGCGGGCCATCCCGTCCGATTGACATTTCTGAGGCATCTCGCTCGATCCCATTGCTGGAATCGATGACACATCGAGATGGTCTCGCCTTTGAATTCGGGAGTTTCGGCATGCGGTTGAGAAGCGCTCTGGCCTTGTGGGCGTTCCTGGCAGCCCTGGTCTTGGTGACCTCCACGTCGGTGGTGCAGGCGGAGGCGGTGAAATCCGTCGATGTCCTGCGTTACACGGCTCCGGACGGCGAGACCTACTTCGCTCTGCCGTTGGTGGCACCGGAGACTGCCAAGAAGACGTCCTCTTCGCGGGACCTGGTTATTCTGGTCGACACCTCGGCCAGCCAGACCGGCTCGCACCGCGTGCAGGCACTGGCCGTTCTCGAGGATGTCCTCGCGTCACTGGGCAGTTCGGACCGGGTCCGGCTGTTTGCCGTCGACGTGCAGACGACCGCCCTGACAAGCGAGTGGTCATCGGCCGACTCGGAGACGATTCGCCGGGGAGTGACCCGCCTGCGTCGACGTGCTCCGCTGGGTGCGACGCGGTTGGTTCCGGCCCTGGACGCCGCGGCCCGGGCCCTTGCCGGCAAGCGTCCGGGAAGCGTGCTCTACATCGGTGACGGGATGAGCAGTGCCGAACTGATCAGTGCCGATGATTTCAAGCAGGTGCTCGCACGGTTCCGCAACCGTCACGTCCCGATTCACAGTTACGGCGTCGGCCCCCGGCTCGACCTGCAGGTCCTGGGCGTGATGGCCCAGCAGACCGGTGGCACGGTGATGGTTGACCGTGGCCGCAAGTCCGACGAGGTCGGCCTGGGCCGCGAGATCACCACCGCGATTCACGCCCGGGTCACTTACCCGGCGAAGGTGACCGTTCCCGACGGGATCACCCTGTTGCCCAGTCAGCCGCTGCCGCTGCGTTCGGATCGCCAGACGATCTACATCGGACGTGGTCAGCTCGAGTCGGGCACGACCATTTCGGGTTGGTTGACCACCGTCGACGGAGCCGCGGATGTGCAGTGGCGGGTCGGCCGGTTGTCGGCCGAGGCCGGCAACGCCTTCCTGGCCATGCTTTTCCGCGGTGCCGAGTCGACCGATGGATTCACCGTGGCGCTGGCCGGTCGCGCGCTGCTCAAGACAGCACGCCACGAATTCGATTCACACCTTGACGGCCTGCTCCGTCAAGGCGAACAGGCGCTGAGAGGTCGGAGTTTCCACGAAGCCGAGCGGATCGGCCTGGTCGTCCGCGGGTTCGATCCCGACAACGTCCGCGCTGCGGCGTTGCTGGGTGCCAGTGAGAAGGTGCAGGCCAAGACCGCCGGCCGGATCGGCGACACCACGTTGGCTGCCGCACAGCCAGCTGCAGCCGCTCAGCCGGACGCACAGCCTGCTGCAGCCGCTCAGCCGGACGCACAGCCAGCCGCTCAGCCCGGTACGGTTGAGGAATCAGACCCGATTCAACAGGCCCAGGAAGCGATCCTGATCCGCACGCAGAAGCTCCAGTTGCAGGTCGAACGTCTGCTCGAGGAGTCTCGGGCGCGGGCGGCGACCGAACCTCGGGCCGCATTGACCCAGATCAAGCGTGCTCTGGGAACGGTTCGGGGCACGACCGACATCGACCCGGCCATCCGCACCGAGTTGATTCGACGCCTCTCGAACCTCAAGCGGTTCGTCGAGATCTCCGAGCAGCACTTCGAGCAGAAGCGACAGGAACGCCAGCAGTCGGTGGCGGCTCGCGAGAGCCAGCTGCGGATCGAAACGGATCTCGAGCGAGACGACGAGCGGATGAAGCAGTTGCTCAAGCAGGTGGCTCACCTGCTCTTCGTCGAAGGCGCTCGCGGAAACCGTGATGCGTTTCCCGAGGCCGAGGACGTGGCCCAGCGGGCCCTCGAGCTGCGGCCCGGCGACGGAACAGCGACCTCGGCGAGGTTTTCTGCTGAGGCGGCCAACCAGTTGGACATGGCCTATCACCTCCGCGCGCTCCGCGCCGACCGGTTCCTGGCTGTTCTCGAACAGGTCGAGTTCTCACACGTCCCCTTCCCCGACGAACCGCCGATCCGGTATCCGGACGCGGCCGTCTGGCGTCGTCTGACCGAGGAACGCAAGAAGTGGGCCAGCGTCGACCTGCACAACTACAGCAAGGTTGAGGAACGGATTCTCCGGGCACTGGACGACGAGACCGAGTTCGAGTTCATCGATCTGCCGCTGTCGGATGTCGTCGACTACCTCAAGCAGCAGCACAACATCCAGATCATTCTCGACGAGCAGGCGTTGCTCGACGAGGGGATCCAGCCGGACGAACCGATCAATATGTCGCTGTCGGGTGTTTCGCTCCGCAGTGGGTTGAAGATCGTTCTCGAGCCGCTTGGCCTGACCTATGTCATCCAGGATGAGGTGATGCGAATCACGACCGAGGCAAAGGCCGAGGAGATGATGAGCACGCGAGTGTACCCGGTTGGCGACCTGGTTATCCCAGTCGAGACGCCCTCCGGTGGCGGTGGCGGCGGGATGATGGGTGGCGGTGGCGGTGGCGGCGGCGGCATGGGTGGCGGTGGCGGCGGCATGGGTGGCGGTGGCGGCGGCATGGGTGGCGGTGGTGGCGGAATGGGCATGTTCAGTGTGCCACCGCAGTCACGAACTCGCCCGGCCCAGGCTCGCAAGCCGGTATTCAACAACAAGTCCGTGAAGCAGTCGGCAGGTAAAAAAAAACGGGTGACCGTTCTTCGCTGAAGCGGTCGGCTCAGCCGGCTCCGACTTCCTCCCCGGCCGCCAAGTCGCGACCAAGGCCACCCGTCCGGACCGCCGGTCCGCGATCCGACCTCAAGATCGATCTCGAGTCGGGCTCCCCGGAGGAGATCTGGCGGGCGTTCTTTGCCGGGAATCGTCCGTCGCCCACGGCCTTGACGAAGTTGGTGTTGAGGCTGCACCGGAAGCGGAAGCACGAACACGTGATTGCAGCGATCAACGAGGCGTTGATCGCCGGACAGTCGCAGCCGTGGATGTACGACGTGCTGGCGATGTCGATGCAGATCGTGGGGCGATCCAAGGCGGACATCGAGCGAGTGTTGCTTTCGCGGGTCGATTTCACCGCCACCGATGTCACCAACATGCTGCTTTCGGCTGCCTACCTGTCACGTTTCGGCGTCAACGACCGTGCGTTGATGCTCTACCGGCAGGCCTCGAAGATCTCGCCGACTCGTCCCGAGCCCTACGCGCTGGGACTGAAGCTGGCCGAACGGCTGGAGGATTACGATGCGGTCCAGTGGGCCTCGACGGGCATCCTGACCTACACCTGGCCGGCCGATTACCGGCGTCGTCACCGGGCGGCCGCCGCCGCGGCGACCGATGCCGCCGCGGCGCTGCGAAAGGCGGGGGACGAGAAACGGGCCGGAGAACTGGAAATGGCCGTGGCCGCCGCCCATCAACGAGACCTCATCGTCACACTCTCGTGGAACGGACAGGGAGAGCTCGATCTTCAGATCGACGAGCCGCTGGGAACGGTTTGTCACTTCGATCATCGCCAGACCCGGTCGGGCGGCGTGTTGGTCCACGACGGGTTCGGGCCGGTGCAACGCAACTGTTACGAGGAATACGTCTGTGCGTTTGCGGCAGCGGGGGAATACCGGCTTTCGATCAACCACGTCGACGGCGACATCGTCGGCAAGCGGGCACAATTGACGATCCGCCGCTACGTCGGCACCGACCACGAGCAAACCCACACGCACCCGGTCGTCTTCGACGACCGCCGCAAGGTGGTGCGGTTGAGCCTGCAGAAGGGACGTCGCGAGAAGCTCTCGGACCCTCTGCCCCGGGCCAGCGGCGATTTCGCCACCGCTCGCACCAACAAGCGTCGTGGCGGTCGTCCGTTCCGTTTCGGCTCTTCATCCGAGCAACCCACCGGTGCGGGTCGTCGAGGCACCCGTCGGAGGGTCGGTTACACGCCGGTGATATCGATGATTTCCGAGGGCGTGGCCAACACGACCTTGGCGGTCGTATCGGGTGACCGTCGCTACGTCCGCCTGACCGTCAACGCCTTCTTCAGCAGCATCATCGACGTGGCGACGTTCAGCTTCAGGCGGTAGCTCTCGCGATGGTCACTTGGCGGCTGTTCGAGGCGGCGGAGGTTGCAGCCCCGGGACGGTCAACGCGCGGGCCTGGCGGCTGGCGAGATCGACCGTCACGATGCGGTGGTTGTTGGTGTCGGCGATGTAGAGGGTGTTTCCGTGGACGGCGACACCGGCCGGTTCGTGAAGGTGCAGCGGCTGGAGCCCACTGCCACGCCGCGATTGGCCGATCACGGTCACGCAGTTTCGCGAGCCGGGATCGACCATCTTGATCTTGTGGTTGTAGGTGTCGGCGACATAGATCCTGCCGTCGGCATAGGCCACTCCAATCGGGTGTTGCAGCCGCACATCCGAACCCCGGCCATCGCGGTCTCCGAAGGCGAACAGGCTCTTGAACATCGGCAGCCCGGTGGTCCCGACCAGCGTGCTCACGTTGTTGCCCGGCGGCAATGAGACCGCTCGCAGGGAACTCCCCTCGCTGTCGGCGACGAACAGGTGTCGTCCGTCGGTGGCCAGGCCGCTGGGCTGAGCGTGACAGCTCTTGGCCAACGTGCCGTCGCGGACATCCTCGGTTCCGTTGCCCGAGTAAGGGACGATCGTGTTGGTGGCGAGGTTGAGCACGACCAGTTGGTGAGTTCCGGCCATGGCGATGTAGAGTCGTTGATTGACCAGGGCCAGGTCCCAGGGGTTTGACAGGGCGTAACGCGTGGGAGTGTTGCTGCGGCGGCGCAGCTTGGCGTAACTGGTCAGCATCTTGCCCGTGCCGGCGATCGTGGTGACCTGGCCGGCCTTGAGGTCGACCTTGCGGATGAGGTGATTGAGCTTGTCGGCGACGTAGAGCGTGTCTCCGTCGAGCACCATCCCCTGGGGGTCATTGAACGAAGCGCCGGCCAGTGGGCCGTCCTGCCGACCCGGTCGACCCGACCCGATCACCGTCGTCTTCTGTCCCGCCGGGTCGGTGATGACCAGCCGGTGATTGCCACTGTCAGCGATGATCAGCCGTTGGCCGGTCGAATCGACGGTCACCTTGCCCGGAAACCGCAGCGGGGTGCGTTGCTGCTTGTTGAGTTCGAGGTCCCAGCGGATCGGTGTTTCGTTGAGAGTGCCCTTCTGCTTGTGGAGCCTCACCTGCTTGGCGATCGCCGTGTCGATCGCCTTGAACGGCGCCTCGCCTCGCCGGATCCCGCAGACGAAACCCTCGGGATCGATCAGGATCATCGTCGGCCAGAAGTTGACGTTGTACCGCCGCCAGATCGCCTTGGCGCTGTCGTTGATGACCGGGTGCGAGATCTCGTAACGCAGGACCGCGCGGCGGATGTTCTCGATGTCTTTTTCGGTGTCGAATTTCGGCGAGTGCACGCCGATGACCACCAGCTGGTTGGGGTACTTCTCTTCGAGTTGCTTCAACATCGGCAGAATGTGCATGCAGTTGATGCAGCAGTAGGTCCAGAAGTCCAGCAGCACGATCTTGCCGCGGAGGTCTCGAAGATCGATCGGGCGGGAGGTGTTGAGCCATCCGGTGGCTCCGGCCAGCGACCGGGCCGGGAGCCGCCGCTTCTGTTTCTGGGCATGGGCCGTCCGCAGGGCGTGCGGGGCCAGCAGGATTGCCAGGGCCAGCGTGATGATCAGGGCCAGTCGTCGTGTCACGGCAGTCTTCTTCTTAGGATCCGATCGGTTCGAGCGGGATACTTCGATTCTAATCGACACGCACCTGAACTGAACAGACGAGCCGGCAGGAGAGCGGAGACGGCCTGATCCGGGCTGCTAGCGGCGGATCAACCCGGGGGTGACATCGATGTCGAGTCCGGCGGCGTGGCCGGCATCGAGTCGTTCCCAGCCCAGGGCGGCCATCGCGGCGTTGTCGGTGCACAACTCGGGGGCTGCCACGTGCAAGTCGACGCCCTGGCAGTGGCACATCTCGGCCAGGTCCCTGCGGAGTACCTGGTTGGCGGCGACGCCGCCGCCGACGAGCAGACGCGGGTGTTCGAGGTGTTCGAGAGCACGCCGGCAGCGGTGGACCAGGCATTCCACGACGGCGGCCTGGAACGATGCGGCGAGGTCGGCGGTCCGCTCGGGTGTCATTGCCGGTGGGGTGCGGTCGCTGCCGGGGATGCCGTGGACCTGGTAGCGAACGGCGGTCTTGAGTCCGCTGAAGCTGAAGTCGAGTCCGGGGTTGGCCATCAGTGGCCGCGGCAGGTCGATCGCGTCGGGGCGACCTTTGAGGGCGGCCCGTTCGATGTGTGGTCCCCCGGGATAACCCAGGTCCAGCAACTGGGCGACCTTGTCGAAGGCCTCGCCGGCAGCGTCATCGATCGTGGATCCGACGAGTTCGTTGTCGAGCGGACTGCGGCAGTCGTAGAGACTGGTGTGGCCGCCGCTGACGACCAGGCCCACCGCGGGGTAGACGTCACAGCCGGCCGTCATCCTGCAGGCGTAGAGGTGAGCTTCGATGTGATGCACCGGCACCAGCGGCAACTCACCGGCCAGGCAGATGGCCTTGGCGGCGGTGAGTCCCACCAGCAGCGATCCGACCAGGCCCGGCTCGGTGACCACGGCCACCGCGGTGATGTCCTCGAGCGTGACAGCGGCCTCGGAGAGGGCTCGTTGGAGGACCGGCAGGATGTTGACCAGGTGCGCCCGCGAGGCGATCTCGGGGACCACCCCGCCGAACTCGGCGTGGAGATCGACCTGGGAGGAAACGACGTTGGAGAGGACTCTCAAGCGGCGGTCAATCACCGCCGCAGCCGTTTCGTCACAACTCGACTCGATCGCCAGCAGCAGCTGGCCATGGTCACAGGCAGCCGACACGAGAGGCGGGGCCCTTCTAGCCGACCGGGTCGGAGAGACGGAACAGCGGCAATCCGCGGATTCGCGAGGGTGCGGCGGCCGGGCCGAAACGCAGGCTCTGCTCGGAATCCTTGTCCGACTTCTTCTTCCCCGGTTTGTCGCCCTTGTTGTCGGCGGACTTTTTCTCACCCTTCTTCTTGGGCTTGTCCTTGGGCTTGTCCTTGGGCTTGTCCTTGGGCTTGTCCTTGGGCTTGTCCTTGGGCTTGTCCTTGGGCTTGTCCTTGGGCTTCTTGGCGTCCTTTTTCTTCTCACCCTTCTTCTTGGGCTTGTCCTTGGGCTTCTTGGCGTCCTTTTTCTTCTCACCTTTCTTCTTGTCCTTGGGCTTCTTCTTGTCGTCCTTGGACTTGGGGTTGAGTGTTCCGTTGAGGTGAGTGACGGCCTTGGCCAGTTGAACGTCGACGAAGTCGCTCTTGGGGGGTCCGTCGTCCCGGATCACGTCACGTTGCCGCCGGTATTCCTGGTAGCGGATCATGTCGAGTCGGGACATCTTGATTTCCAGTCCCTTGTCGGGCATCACGCCCCAGACATCGGTCGGCTTGCTGTTGGGGAAGCGGTGGATGTTGCGTCCGCTGGGGCGATGGTAGCTGGCGGTGGTCAGTTTCAGTGCACTGGAGCCGCCTTCGAGTTGGATCACGTTCTGGACGCTTCCCTTGCCCCAGGTCCTTTCACCGATGATCACGGCCCGCTTGTGGTCCTGGAGGCAGGCGCTGAGGATTTCGCTGGCCGAAGCGCTGAAGTGGTTGACCAGGACGGCTATGGGAAACCCGGTGTGGGTGCCCGGCTTGGTCGCGTCCCAGACCCGTTCGCGAACGTTGCGACCCTTGGTGCTGACGATCCGCCCCTTCTCGACGAACATGTCGGAGATGCGGGTGGCCTGGCTGAGCAGTCCCCCGGGATTGAAGCGGAGATCGATGATCAGGGCCTTCATGCCCTGCTTCTTGAGCTGGCCCAAGGCTGTTGAGAGTTCGTCGGCGGTGCGGCGGGCGAAGTGCGTCAATCGCACGTAACCGATCTTCTGCTTGCCATCGAGCATGAACCTCCACTGGTCGTTCTTGCCGTAGGCGTCACCCATCACCGTCGGCAACTGGACGATGGCCCGCTTGACGGTGATCTTGATCACGTCCTTGACGCCGGTACGGCGGATGCCCAGCGTGACCGGTTCCCCCGCCTTGCCCTTCATCATGGACACGGCGGTTTCCAGCTTCCTGTTCTCGGGGAAGGTCGAGGCCTGCTTGCCGTTGATTTCAACGATCCGGTCTCCGGCCTTGATCCCCGCCTTGTAGGCCGGCGAGCCGGCCAGTGGCGTGGCGACGACCAGGTCGGGCCGGACCTGGATACCGATCCCGCCGAACTGCTGGCTGACGCTTTGCTGGAACCGCGAAATCTGGTCGGGGCCGATGTAGTTGGAGTACTGGTCGAGTTCCTTGAGCATTCCGCGGATGGCCGCTTCGACCAATCGACGACGGTCGACGCCCTTGACGTAGTTGCGTTCGATTTGCTCGAAGGTCTCGGAGAACATCCGCATCAACAGCAGGATCTCCTCCTCGCTGGGCTGGCCGCTCTTCTTCTTCTTCGCCTCGTCGTTGTCGGCGGCGAGAACCGCGGCCGCGGGGGCCAGCAGCAGTGCCAGCAGCAGTGCCACCAATCCGGTGGTGATGCGAGAACGGTTCGGGGACACCGGGGGAATCGCAAACAAGCGGCTCATGCTGGTCTCCGAGGGGGCAAGTGGGGACTCGGCAGCGAGTGTATTCGAAGTGTGGGCTTCGATCCACTGCAACTCGGATGAGCCGTCGTCCGGGGGGTTGCGGTGAGGATGCAGCAGTTTCAGTCGAGCCGGCAAGCCGTCTAGCGGTCGATCTCGCCCATGACGACATCGAGCGAACCGACGATCGCCGGGATGTCGGCCATCAGGAAGCCTGCCGAGAGCGGCGAGGTGACGGCGAGGTTGCAGAAACAGGAACTCTTGGCCCGTGCCCGGAACGGCTCGCTGCTGCCGTCACCCACCAGGTAGAAGCCCATCTGTCCCCGCGGGCACTCTGTTTCCAGGTAGCACTCGTCGGCCGGCAGCTTGGTGGCCAGTTTGAACGGTACGCGGTAGCTGCCCTCGGCGGTGGCGTATTTCTCGATGGCCTGTCGCACCAGCCCGATCGACTGCACCACCTCCATCATCCTCACGTAGAAGCGGCACCAGTTGTCACCGAGCACGGCCTCGGGTGGAGCGGCGTCGAACGGGGCGAACTGGATGTCGAATTCGTACCCCTGGTACATCCCCGTGTAGATCTCCTCGCCGTCACGGCGGAGGTCCCAGTCGACGCCACTGCCCCGCAGCACCGGGCCGGTGCAGCCGAAGCTCTTGGCCATCTCCGGCGAAAGCACCCCCAGGCCGGCGGTCCGCTTGATGAAGATCTGGTTTCGGGTCAGCAGCGTGTGGTACTCCTCGATCCGCGGCTCGAGCCAGTTGAGGAACTGTGTCAGGGCGTCGGTCCACGAGACGGCGGTGTCGGGGGAGTGACCGGTCAGGGCGGCGAGTCCCGGGGGCAGGTTGATCGAGCTGGGCAGGTCGTGGGTGGCACCGCCGGGGGTGATGTAGCTGTAGGTCAGCCGGGCCCCGCACACTTCCTCGAAGAGGTCCAGGATGATCTCACGTTCGCGGAACGCCCACAGGAAGGGGCTGAAGGTGCCCAGGTCGAGCCCGTAGGCCCCCATGCCGACCAGGTGGCTGGCAATGCGTCCCAGTTCGGCGATCAGCACGCGGATGACCTGGGCCTTCTCGGGCAGTTCCATCCCCACCAGTTTCTCGACCGCCAGCGACATGCCGAGATTCATGTTCATCCCGGCCAGGTAGTCCATCCGGTCGGTGTAGGGCACCCACTGTGGTGGTGCGAGGTTCTCGCCGATCTTCTCGGCACAGCGGTGCAGGTATCCCAGGTGTGGAGTCACCTCGTGGACGATCTCGCCGTCGGTCCGCAGCAGCAAACGCAGCACCCCGTGGGTACTGGGGTGCTGGGGTCCCATGTTGACGAGCATCTCGTCGGTGCGAACGTCGTACTCGACGATCCGGGGATCTTGCAGCTCGGTCGTCATACCTGTGTGCCTGCGTGGTTCGGGTCGCCGACCGTCTACTTGCCGCGGATGCCGTGGTATTCCAGTGGAAACTCGTAGTCCTTCCGCAACGCGTGTCCTTCCCAGTCCTCGGGACAGAGGATCCGTCGGAGGTTGGGGTGTCCGGTGAAGCGGATACCCACCAGGTCGTAGGCCTCGCGTTCGTGCCAATCGGCCGCCGCCCAGACGCCCACCACGCTCGGGCACGCCGGCAACTGGCCCTCGACGTCATCAGCCCAGCGGGGCAACTTGACTTTCAGGGTGATGCGGTGCTTGTGAGTGAAGCTGGAGAGGTGGTAGACGACCTCGACGTGCGGCTCGTGTTCGAAAGTCTTGGCCTTCTTCGGGTCCGGCTGCAGGTAGTCGGCCCCGCAGAGGTTGTTGAGGTGGTCAAAGAGGAACCGTTCGTCGTCGCGGAGGAACGTGCTGACGTCGACGATCGATCCGGCTGCCACCTCGATCCAGGGATCGATCGCCTCGAGATTCGCACCGGGGATCGCCTCGCGGCTGAACGACTCGGTCAGCGCCTGCTGGATGTCGGATGCCCCGGTCATGCCGCGTCTCCCGACTCGGCCGCTCCACTCCCCGGGCTGATCTCCGAACTCCCCACCGCACGGATCCAGTCCAGGTCACCCCGCTTCCAGACGTATGCGAATCCGACCATCAGCACGCCGAAGAAGACCAGGATGTCGAAGAACCCCGTCAGTCCCAGGGTCTGGGCGGCCACCGCGTCGATCGACTCGGATCCGCCCGGAGACGTCAGCAGTCTCTCGCTGATCACCTCGCGGGCCCCGTCGCTCAGACCTCTGTCGGCCAGTTGCATGGCGTTGCCGTAGACCAGCGCCCAGGGGAAGAAGAAGGCGATCTCGACATCGAAGATGATGAACAGCAGCGCGACGGTGTAGAACCGGAGGTCAAACTGGATGTAGCTGGACCCGATGGTCGGCTCCCCGCACTCGTAGATCGCGTCCTTCTCGGCTGAGGGAAGCTTCGGACGCAGCAACCGGCCGATCATCAGCGGCACCAGCAGCATGCCGATGCCGGCGAGGATGAACAGCAGGAAGTGGTTGAGCAGGTTGGCCATGGCGGATGATCAGGAAGCGTCGCTGTCGTTGGGGGCGTCGAGTGATCCGGACGAGGGGGTGGGGACGGCTTCCTGGAGTTCGGAGACGGGGCGTCGTCCGGCGACGCCGGTATCGAGTTCGTGCCACCAGCCGATTTCGTCCTCTTCGAGTTTCCAGCAGAGGTAGGCTTCGCGTCCATCGACGAGTGTCCGGAAGTCGACCAGCCCGCTCACCGGGTCCTTGAGTTCGACACCGAGGTTGGCCAGTTCGGCGACGAAGTTGTCGAGTGTCCCGATGTCGGCTTCGAGATCGGCCTCCATCGCCTCGACCTCGTCCCGGTACTCGCTCTGCTCGCTCCGGTTGCGGAGCTCGGTGAGTCGCTCCTTGCGGTCGTGAAGGTCGGTGAAGAGGGTCACGATGTCCTTGACGATCACCTTGACCAGCGGAAGCCGCTGGTTGGCCTCCTCGACGGTGAACAGCTGACGTGGTTGTTCGCCACCACCTCTCATGCCTCGGCCTCCTCGCCAGCAAATTCGAACGGACTCGGCTCCCCCTTGACCCAGACCGGTTGGTGGAGCACTTTGCTCTGGGCGACGGCGGTCGGGTTGAGCGTCGCCCGGCCCCACGCGGTCTCCAGTGGCAGTCGGGCGTAGTCGACGATGCAGCCGTCCCGGCTGTAGCAGGAGAGGTCGAAGTTGGAGCCCATGAAGATGCAGTCGACCGGACACGGATCGATACACAGCGCACAGAACATGCACTTGGTGTAGTCGATGGCGAACCTGTTGAGCCGAAAGCCCTTGCCGACTGGACTCTTTTCTTTGTCGATGTAGATGCAGTCGACCGGGCAGGCGACGGCACACTTGTCGCAGCCGATGCAGGTGGTCAGGTCGTAGCGGTGGAAGCCGCGGTAGCGAACCTTCACCGGCACCGGCACCTCGGGGTACTCGAACACCTCGGTGAACGTCCCGCGATCGTAGGTCTTGAACATCGCGCGGGCGGTGGTCTTCATGCCCAGGGCGACCGTCTTGATCGCCTGCCAGACATCATGCCGCCAACGTCGAAAACCCTGCATCCCGTTCGACCTGCTGCCTGTCCCCGGGACGAACCCGGTGGAATGACTGTTGTCACGGTGGTGTCGACCCGGCGGGGCGACGAGGTGAATTATAGCGCGGTCTTTCAGCGACGCAAGCCAAGCCTCAGCCGGCCAGTCGCCGAGACACCTCGACCAGTGCCGCCAACTGCTCGGCGGACCGCCCCTGGTCGATGGCCGCCTCGGCCCGTCGAGCGGCCTCGGCCAGGTCGGTGGTCTCATCGTAGGCCACCAGGGCCGCGGCGGTATTGGCCACCACGACATCGCGGCCCGGTCCGGCCTGGCCCTCGAACACATCCCGGATCATCGCCGCACTCGCCTCCGGTGACTCGACCCGCAGCGATGACACCTCGCACGGCGCCAGCCCGAAGTCTTCGGCCGTCCACGTGTGCTCTGTGATCTCCCCGGTCGCGCCATCGACTTCCAGGGCCAGCGTGGTGCCCCACAGGGCGACCTCGTCGAGTTCGTTGTTGCCGCAGACGACCAGGGCCCGTGGACGACCGAGGCGACCGAGGGCCCCGGCGAGCAGCCTGGCGGTCGCGTTGCTGTTTCCGCCCAGAAGTTGACAGGCGGCGGCAGCCGGATTGGTCAGCGGGCCGACCAGGTTGAAGATCGTTCGCAGGCCCAGTTGTTGCCGGACCGGGGCGGCGTGTTTCATGGCCGAGTGGAACAGTGGCGCGAAGCAAAAGCCGATGCCGATCTCGTCGAGACAGCTGGCGACGGATTCGGGGGGCAGGTCGATGGTCACCCCCAGGGCCGTCAGCACGTCGGACGATCCACTCGAACTGGAGACGCTGCGATTGCCGTGCTTGGCGACCGGGACCCCGCATGCGGCGGCCAAGAGTGCGGTGGCGGTGCTGATGTTGAAGGTGTGCAGCCGGTCACCGCCGGTTCCGCAGGTGTCCAGCAACCGTTGGTGGTGGCTGTGGATCAGCGTGACCCGCTCGGCCATGACCGAGGCGGCTGCGGCGAGGTCGTCGACCGATTCGCCCTTGGCAGCCAGGGATGTCAACAGCGCCGCCACGTCGACCGGGTCGGCCTCGCCGTCCATCAATGCGGCGAAGGCCGCCTCGACGGCCTCACGCGACGAATCCTCGCCGTGGATGGCCGCTTCGACGACGGCCTGGATTGCTTCGTGCATGGGGCGGCACCCGGGAGGTGTTCGGCGAGTTGATCAGTTGGAGGAGCAGTATAGCCGGGTGAGCGAATCGGGCAGAAGGCAATTGACACCCGCTTCCGGGCGGTCCTACCATCGGCAGATCGGTCGGAGGGCGGTCTCTCGGGGGATGCTGTCGCCGCCGGTGGCAGTTTCCGGTTTGTGAGGCACGGCGGCAGGTGGTCCAGAAACTGGTCATCGATGCGGATCCAGGGATCGGTGATGCACTGGCCATCGTGTTGGCCCTGCGGGACCCCGACATCGACGTCGTCGGGCTGACGGCGATCGCCGGTCGGGTTTCGGGACTGGTCGCTACCCAGAACATCCAGTCGGTGGTCGATTGCCTGGATCCATCCAGGCGGCCTCGGATCGGTCACAGCAGCGGGACGTCCCCTGCCCTGCGGCCACCGGTGGCCCTGGATGGGTTCAGCGGACTGGGTGATTGGGACGTGCCGGTCGTCGGACTGCACCGGCGCCACGAGTCGCCTCGGTTGCTGGTCGAGATCGTCCGAGATCGCCCGCACGAGATCACGCTGTTGACGCTCGGCCCGCTGACCAATGTCGGGTTGGCCGCCGAAATGGCCCCGGACTTCTTCGATCTCGTGGGCGATCTGGTCTGCCTGGCCGGGGCGGTCGGGGTGGGTGGCGACGTGACGGCGGCGGCGGAGTTCAACGTGACGGCCAGTGTCGAGACGGCCCGGCAGGTGTTGACTTCGTCGGCCCTCAAGACACTTGTGCCCCTGGATGTCAGCCGCCGCGTGGTACTGAGTCCCGACCAGTACCGCCGGCTGCGTCAACTCACCTCGGGGGTGATTGCCGAATTGCTCGACGGGTTGCTGCCCCACTGGTTCCGCATGCACCACGAGACGCTGGGGATCGAGAGGGTGGTGCTGCACGCGGTGACGGCACTGGCCTCGGTGACCCAGCCTCAGCTGTTCCGGCGGCAGGACATGCAGGTCGACGTCGAGGTGGCCGGACAACTGACCCGGGGAATGACGGTGTTTGACCGCCGACGCGAGGTGGGGGCGCCGGCCAACATCGAGGTGTGTGTCGACGTCGATGAGCAGGGGGTGGTCGATTACCTGTCGAGGTTGCTGACGGGGCCCTAGCGGCCCGGTGGGACCGCGTCGATCACCTTGCGGTCGCTCAACGACACCCGGATCTCGATCCGTCGGCCCGCTCGCCACACGCCCAGCGTGACCGTGCTGCCGATCGGCTGCAGGCTGACGAGGTTGATCAGGTGGTCGAAATCCATCACGGGTCGCCGCTGGAATTCGGTCACCACGTCGTTGGCCTGCATTCGCGCCCGGGCGGCCGGGGTGCCCCCCGAAACGCTCATCACGCGAGCACCCCGCTTGCGATCCAGCCTCAGTTGGCGGGCCTCCTCGGCGGTGAAGTTCGCATCGAGTACCACGCCCAGGTAGGCGCGGCGGACACGGCCGTACCGCAGGAGATCGTCGACGATCCGCCGGACCAGTCGGCTGGGGATGCTGAAGCCCACCCCCGAGCCGGTCCCGGAGGTGGTGGCGATGGCGGTGTTGATGCCCACCACCCGTCCGCGGGTGTCCAGCAGCGGGCCACCGCTGTTGCCGGGGTTGATCGCCGCATCGGTCTGCAGGAAGTCCTGGTTGATCACGTCGTTGGACCCGAGTTTCAGCGAACGGCGCCCCTTGGCGCTGATGATTCCCAGCGAGACCGAATGACTGAGGTCGAAGGGGCTTCCGGCGGCCAGCACGAAGTGGCCGATCCGCAGGCTGTCGCTGTCGCCCCACCGGGCGGGTATCAGGCCGGGGGTGTCCAGTGACAGGACGGCCACGTCGCTGGCCGCGTCCGACCAGGTCCGCCCGGGCGCCGTGATGCGGCCGTCATGGAGGTGAATCTGGAGGTCGGCGGGCGCGCGGCCGGCGATGACGTGGGCGTTGGTGACCACCACCAGTCGGCCGGTCGGCCCGTGGCTGACGATCACGCCCGATCCGGTTTCCTCGACCACGCCCCGCCGATCGGTCTGGGTCCGGCAGCGGATCTTGACGACGCTGGGCATCAGGCGGGTGGTGACGTCGGAGAGTTGTCGTCCAGCCGCTTCCAGCACCTCGGCGTCGCTTGTCGAGGCCGAGCCGGTGGCCTGTCGGGCCGCGAGAATCGGGTAGAGGCCGGCCAGCACCACCGTCAACGGGACGAGGGTGGCCAGCAGCCAGTGGCAGCGCGGGGCGGATGACCTTGGTGCAGGCATGGTCGGGGCACCGCGACTGTGGGGGTAAGGAATGGGTCTGTCGCCAGGGCCGAGGGGCTGCTCAGTCGACGTCGATGTCCCGAAGACTCACCTCGGTCGGGTTCATGCGTCCCTCGAAGTCCAGGGCGTTGCTCCAGTCGACATCACCGTCATCACCGAGGCTTCCGGTCAATTCCAGTTCGCGCTGGCAACTCACGCAGAGGATCGTCGTTGGCACGGCCTGGAGACGCGCGATCGGAATCGAGTGGCTGCAGTGTTCGCACTTGCCGTAACGGCCCTCGCGAATCAACTGCAGGGCCAGTTCCACCTGCCGCAGTTCGCGACTCTCCAACGCGGCCAGTTGGGTATTCAATTCGTGAGATGCACCGCTGTTGGCGGCGTCTCCGATGTCTCCGCCGGTCTGCGGATTGGCCTGCCACGAGTGATCGTCGGCACCGAATTTTGTCCGCAACGCGTCACGCTTCTCGATCAAACGCTTGTGGAGCCGCAGCAGTGTGTCCTTGCGAGCCATTGCTGTAGTCCTCCGAGTCCGGTTCGGCCTCGATCGTGGGTTTTCCTGTCGTTGGCCCGACACGGCCTCCGCGAAGCGAAGACTGGTTGAATCGGGGTGGTTTGGGCCGGAAAGGGCCTCGAGTAAGGCTAGGTCATGCCGAGGCTGCCGGGGGCCGCGAAGCCGGGAAACCCGTCAACGAGCCGGTCAAAGGACCGTCACAATTGTCAGAACCGGTAAAGTTCGCCCAATCCGACGTCCGATATCACTTACGGGCCGAGCAGGTTCTGCGCTGAAGTGGTCGGGGCGGCAATGAAGGCCGGAATTGATCGGAGACAACCGGTGATGGCCAGGAAGCTGAAGAAATCGGGTTTGCTGTTGATGGCCGTGGTGGTGCTGGGAGGAGTGGCTGGTTGTTCGTGCCACAAGTCGACCTGCTACGACGGCGACTGCGGCCTGGTGTATGACAACGACTACTGGGAGGCCGGTTGCGGTTCGCCCGCCGGACACACGGCCGGTTGCGGTTCGCCCGCCGGACACACGGCCGGTTGCGGGGGCTGCGGTGCCCCGCATCACCAGGCTCCGACATGTTCCACCTGTGGCGGCGTCCACTCCGAACCTGCTCCGGTGACCGACCAGCCCGGCTGTCCGCATTGCGGAGTACATCACGGTCCGGCGGTCGAGGGGGCCCCGCCGGCCGAGCCGGCTCCGCCCAACGGCACCACGGCTTCGCCTCCTCCACCGCCACTGCCCCCGTCGATCCCGGAGGCTCCCGGGAAACCGGCACCCGCGAAGAAGCCGCCGGTCAAAGCGAAGCCGACGGCTGGCTCGGTGCCCCCACCCCTGCAGACGGTTCCGGCCGGAAACAGCGTGGCCCCCGAGCCGGCACCGCCACTCCAGCCTGTGGAGGTGCCGCTGCCGGTTCTGGAGAAGCCTGCACCGATTCCCCGCGATGCGTCAGGTCAACCGCAGTGGATTCCTCGAAGACTCTGAGCCGACACGGAAATGGTCGAATTGGATCGGCTGGCGCCGACGCAGCGTCCGAAACGGAATCCGATCGGCTACCAGAATTGGCACAGCCTGGCGTTTTTGCACTGGCGAATTCCGGCCGATCGTCTCGCCACGTTGTTGCCGGCCGGACTCTCCGTCGACACGTACGATGACTCGGGCTGGGTCGGCCTGGTTCCGTTCCACATGTCGGGTGTTCGTCCCTGGTGGTGTCCGGCCATTCCGGGTGTCTCGGCGTTCCACGAGACGAACGTCCGAACCTACGTGCACATCGACGGGGTGCCCGGTGTGTGGTTCTTCAGCCTCGATGCGGCCAGTCGCCTGGCCGTCTGGGTCGCCCGGGCTCGCTGGCGACTGCCTTATTACCACTCGCGGATGCGTGTCGAGCGGGTTCGGGATGACGGTGAAGACCGGATGGTCTATTCGAGCCTGAGGACGGGGCGGGGTTCGCAGACGCCCGGGGCCGTCGGGCCGGGTCTTCTCGGCGCGGGACTGGACCTCGAGATTCGTCTCGACGACGCACCGGGGTTGACGGGCCTCGACGCCGAGGAGCACGCCGTGCCCGGAACGCTCGAGCACTTCCTGGTCGAACGTTACGTCCTGTTCACCCACGACCCCTCGGGTCGCTCGGCAACACTCTACTCGGGCCAGGTCCACCACACGCCCTACCGCGTGCAGTCGGCCGAGGTCGTGGAGTGCCGGGAGTCGTTGATCCAGGCGGCGGAGATCGAGGTCAGCGGCCCGCCCGACCACGTGGCATTCTGCGAGGGTGTCGAGGTAGAGATCTTCGGTCTCGAACCGCTGGCGGCCTAGAGCTGCGTGATCTGCAGAGGGGTTTCGGCGGCCAATCGCCTTAGCGCATCGGCATCGGGCATTCCGGTGGTGGCACCGGTGGCCTGGACACAGCAGGCCCCAGCGGCACTGCCCATCCGGAGGCAGTCCTCGGGAGATGAGTTGTCCAAAAGCGCCAGGACGAAGCCCGCGGCGAATGCGTCTCCACCCCCTGTTCCGTCGACCAGCTCAACCTCGTGAGCCGAAGCGCGGTATCGGCCGGCCGGGCAGGCGAGCACCGATCCCCGGTCGCCGCAGGTAATCACCACCGATCCGGCGCCCGCCTCGCGAAACGTCTCGGCCTGAGCCAGGGGATCGTCGATGCCGCACAGCAGCCGGGCCTCGTCGTCGTTGGGAACAAAATGGTCGGTGACCGGCAGGACGGGGGCGAGACGGTCGGAGTAGTCGCCGGGACCGGGGATCACGACATCGAGCATGGTGATCACGCCGAGACGGCGGGCACGTGTGAACAGATCGGCGACGTGGTCGGCGGCCGGGCGATCAGCCAGGCAGTATCCCCCGAGGTACAGGACCCGGATCCGCTGGAGTACCTTGTCGGTGATCGTCTCGGTCGTGAAATGCGAGTTGGCTCCGGTGGCGTGGATGAAACGACGATCCTCGCCCTGGACGTTGATCACCTGGGTGGCACTGGTGTGAAGATCGTCGCGGATCTCCAGGATCGAACAATCGACGCCCGCGTCGCCGAGCGCCTCGCGGACGAACCGCCCCAGGATGTCGTTGCCGATGGTTCCGGCCACGGCCGCGGCCAGGCCCAGGCGGGACATGTCGACGGCAAAGTTGGCCGCGCAGCCGCCGATCGAAAGGTGCAACGAGGCCGTTTCAACCAGCATCCCGGGCGGCGGAAGCTTGTCGATGGGGGCGCCGACATGGTCGGCGACGACAATGCCGGCACAGAGGCAATCCAGCGAGCCCGGAGAGGTGTCCGTCATGCGCCGGCGTCCGGGGTCGGCTCGGATGGGGGGGCCAATGGCGGATCGGCATCCGGATCCGAGCCGGCCAGCAGTCGGCGTTTGACGATCACCAATCGCTTGACGAGCGGGTAAGTCGGAATGGCACAGACGGTGGCCAGCAGCAGCGATCCGATGATCATCGGCCAGGCGACCTCGGCGAAGATGAACTGCAGGGGGGCGAACCAGTCCTGCCAGCCTTGGTTGAGTGTCTGTTCGAACTGTTCCTGGAATTCCGCCGGCGACATCGGCGCATCGACCATCAGCGAACCGATGTAGAAGAAGGCGGCGTAGAGCGGAACGATGGTGATCGGGTTGGAGACGTAGACGGTGATCAACCCGGCGAGCCGGTTGAAGTGAAACAACCGCTGGGTGATGCCGGCGACGGCCAGGACGATCATCATCTGGATGCCGACCGTCGGCGTCAGGCCGATGAACAACCCGATCGCCGTGCCCAGGGCGATCGAATGCGGGGTGTCGTCCAGGGAAAGCACTCGCCGGACCAGCCGGCGGGGACTGGTCCACCAGCGGGTGTCGGTGTCGAGTCCTTTCATGTCCGCCTTATCTGGAGTCGTTGCCGGTCGTGATGGCCGGTTCGCCGCCGATCAGTTTCTCGACCAGCGGCACGATGTGGTCCTTGTAGGTGAACCCCTCGTCGCCGTATTCGTCCGAGTCGTTGTCGAAACGCTTCACCATCCGGCCCGCGGCGTCGTAGACGAAAACGGCCGGAATCGCCGCCAACTCGATCTTGTCGTAGACATCGACATCGGGATCGGAAAGCAGCAGGTTGGTGCAGGTGGCATTGGTGGATTTGAGGAATTTCATCACGGCCGGTTTCTTCGATTCCGGGGGTTCTTCCTCCAGGCCCTCGTAGTCACAGGAGACCGAGATGCAGGTGATCTTCTCGGACGGGAATTTCTCGTGCAGGGCCACCAGGTGGGGAAATTCCTTCATACACGGAACACAACTGGTTGACCACAGGTCGATCACGACCACCTTGCCCTTCTGTGCGGCGATCAACACCTCGGTCTCCTTCCAGCTTTTGATCTCGAGCGTCACCGCGGCGGCCGATTTCGTCTCCGTTCCGGACGTCGTGCTTCCCGGCGGCGGGCCGTTGCCGGCCGAAGTCGGTGGGGCGGTGGCGTCGCCGGTATCGGTCCCGCCGTTACAGCCGATGGCCAGCAGTGCAGCAGTTGCCAGAGCGACGGTGTGGAGGCAACAGGATCGGGTGCGAATGGTCATGGGGAAGGATCCAATTTGGGTGGAGCGTGCGGCGGAGAGTTCTCGCCACGCCGAAGAATACGGAGATCAGCGAGCGACCTTTTTCAGGCCGGCCTTTTCTGCAGCGGCAGCGGGATCCTGGTAGGGCAGAGCCCTGAGGAACTCGGCCAGGTCGCCCAGTTGCTGTTTGTCGAGGTGGCTGGTGCTTCCGTGTCGGTCGCCGATGTTGTGGGTCGTCAGCACGTCGACCAGCGTCGCGGCTTTTCCGTGGTGCAGGTACGGGGCCGAGCGGTACAGGCCCAGCAGCATCGGCGTGTCGTATTTCGGACCCATCTTCTCGCTGGGATCGGCCTGGCCGGTGCCGACGTCGTGGCGCAGCAGTTCCGGCCGAGGCTGGGAGTCGGTGTAGAAGGGGCCGGAGTGACAGCCGGCACATCCGACTTTCTTCGAGTTGAACAGCGAACGGCCACGCTGGGCCCGTTCAGACAGCCCCTGCTTGGCGAAGGGGCTGAGTGTGAACTTGTGCGAGTTGGTGTAGGCGGCCAGGGCGTCGAGGTCGCTGGAGAGTCCCTTGTTGGGGTTCTCCAGCGACTTGTTGACGGCACCTTGCACCAGCCCCCTACCCTGCATCAACGGACCGCGGATGGTGTGCTCGAAGTCCTGCGATTCGTCCCGATCGGCCGACCAGTGGAGCGGGTGAGTCCAGGCCAGCCCGAACAGCGGCGGAGTGGCCCTGAGTCCTTCGGGATTCTGCCAGGTCCGCCCGTCGGAATCGCCGTCGGGGTGGCAACTCGAACAACTGATCCAGCGGCGGCCGACCATCGGCTGGAGAGCCATGTAGAACAGGACCTTGCCTCGGTGGAGTTCCTCCGAGAGCGGGTTGCTGGTGACGGCGATCGTGGCTTCGAGGCGGCCCGAATCTGAGTCGTAGGCGACGACATTGAAGTCCAGCGCGTTGTAGACAAAGAATCGCCTGCCGTCCGGGCTGACCCGTACCGCGCGGGGATTGCGGCCCAGCGTCAATCGACGCCGGTAGGAGATCTCGGTGTAGTCGTCGTCGACCGTGTCGCAGATGAACATGTCGTTGGTGCCGGAGAACACCACGAAGAACCGCTTACCGTCGGCCGAGACGTCGATTTCCCAGGGATTGGCCGTGACGAGGTTCCCCAGGAACGAATCCATCGGGATCCGCTTTCGTCGCCGGCCCTCGCCCTTGCCGGTGTCGACCACGCCGACATAGGGAAAGATCGAACCCTCGCCCTGGGCGGCGGCGATCCGTGAGCGGATGTGCGGGATATAGGCCTTGGGACGGGTCGGGTGCAGCACGATCTGCCGGCAGAGGTTGTCGGTGCTGGCGCCCTTCCAGCTGTCGGCGGTCTTGCCCGAGGCGACATCGATGGCATTGACCCGTGACGAGTAGTACTCGGTGGTGTAGAGCGTTTTGCCGTCGGTCGAGAGGGCCAGGCCACGGGGGAACCGGCCACCGGGCAGTTGGCGGAGGACCTTGCTGCTCCCGGGGTCGATCTCGGCTATGCGGCCGGGGAACTCGAGCGTGACGTAGATGCGGGTGCCCTTGGCGTTGGAGACCACGCCGTATGGCTCGTCGAAGACCTGGATGCGGGAGGTGATCTTGCCCGTGTCGGCATCGAGCAACACGACGCTGTCGTCGTTGTAGATCGCGACGGCCAGGGTGTGTGTTTTGCCCACGAACGCGACACCCTCGGGATGCACGCCGACGGGGGTTTCCCGGAGCTTCTTGAGTGTCTTGAGATCAACGATGGAGACGGTTCCACCGTCACGGTTGGAGCAGGCCAGCAGGCGACCGTCGACGGAGATGTCCATCAGGCTGTTCGAGTCGCGGGCGACAGCCGGCGCGGCGAACAGTCCGAACAGAATGGCAACCAGGGTCAGCAGGCGACGGCCGGGGAAAGTTGTCCAGCAGAACATCTTCGCCTCGTGTGAATGGAGCCAGGGACCGGGCGGTCACTCTACCAGAAGTTGCCGGATTCCCGTAAGTCATGCTTCAGGTGCCTTACCCGCCGAGGACTGCTAGACTCGACTGCCACATGGCTCGGCTCCTCTCATCACTGGTCCCGGTTGTGGTCCTGGTCGCCCTGTCCGGATGTGGGCGATCGGCTCCTTCGTCACCCCCGGTGCGATCCGGTGACCGGTCCGATTCCCGCCTCCCACCGGTCGTCACCGACCGGCCGGCTGACGCTCCCGAAGGCATGGTCTGGATCCCCGGTGACGTGTTCGAGATGGGGACCCGTGACCCGGCGAGCAAGCAGGACGAGTTTCCCCCTCACAAGGTCGAACTCGATGGCTTCTACATTGATGTCCGAGAGGTGACCAACGACGAGTTCGACCGGTTTGTGACGGTGACCGGTTACGTGACGGCGGCCGAGAAGAAGCCCGATTTTAGTTCGGTTCGCGAGGGGTCGGAGCGGACCGAGGCGAAGATCCTGCCCGAGTTGAATCGACCGGGGTCGATCTGCATGAAACAGGGGTTGAAGCCCGGCGACATCGATCCCCGGCTGGGGGCCTACGGCTGGTGGGAATATGTGCCGGGGGCCAACTGGCGACATCCCGAGGGACCGGAGAGTTCCATCGTCGAGCGGATGGACCACCCGGTCGTGCATGTCTCGTGGCACGACGTGAACGAGTACTGTCGATGGGCCGGCAAGAGGCTGCCGACGGAGGCCGAGTGGGAGTTTGCGGCACGCGGCGGCCTGGACGGCAAGACCTATCCCTGGGGTGATGAGCGGAACCCCGGCGGCAAGTGGCTGAACAACATCTGGCAGGGGGCCTTCCCGGTCAAGAACACCAACGAAGACGGCCACCTGGGGACGTCTCCGGTCGGGTCGTTTCCGAAGAACGGTTACGGCCTGTTCGACATGTCGGGCAACGTCTGGGAATGGTGCCACGACAACTACACGGCCGACTACTACAGCGACAGTCCTCGCCGGAACCCTCAGGGGCCCGGGGAGAGCTACGATCCCGACGAGCCGGACATCCTCAAGCGGATCCAGCGGGGCGGTTCGTTCATGTGCAGCGACACCTACTGCACCGGTTACCGGGTGACGGCCCGGATGAAGGGCGAGGAGGCTTCGGGCCTGTACCACACCGGTTTCCGCTGCGTGGTGTCCCACGACGGCCTGGCGGCGTATGGCAGGACCGCGGGGCGGCGCTGAACCGAAGCACTGAGGCCGGGACGCGACCTAACCGAAAAACTCGGCGAACTGCTCCCTGACGGTGGCGATGCCGGTGTGCAGCAGCTTGACGTCGCTGGTGGGGCTGATCAGCCGGACACCCTTTTCGTGCATCATCCCGGCGTGCTCGGGACTGACCACCACCGCGCCGATGTGCTTGCCGTGCTTCTGGCAGGCAGCCGAGACCCGGTCGATCGCCTCGATGCACTTCTCGTTGAAGAAGTCGCCCGTCACGCCCAGGCTCTGGCTCAGATCGCTGGGACCGATGAACAACAGATCCACCCCCTCGATAGCTGCGATCTCATCGACCTCCTCGACCGACTGGGCCGTCTCGATCTGAATCGCCACGAACGTCTCACGGTTGGCCTTCTCGGTGAACTCGGCCGGCTTCATCGATCCGAATCCCGCGTCGTAACCCCCGGTGTTCAGCCCGCGGTTGCCACGCGGGTGGAACTTGCACCAGCGCACGATCTCCTCGGCCTGCTCGGCCGAAAAGACCTGGGCCGCCATGATGCCCCCGCCACCGGCCTCCAGGGCCCGTGTCACCGTCGCGTAGTCGGTCGGGGCGATCCGCACGAAGTTGTCCAGCCCCTCGCTGCGGGCGGCCAGGGCGTTGATCTCCAGGCTCTCAATCGTGAATCCCACGTGCTCGGCGTCGAACCATACGCACTGGAAGGCGCCGCTGAGACCCAGGATCTGCAGAATGTTGTGGTGCAGGATCCGGCCCACACCGATTGTCATCACCGTTTCGCCCCGGTCCAGCCGGTCCTTGATTCGTTCCACCATCGTCGGATCCTCGGAGAGAGTCTTGAAGAGGGGTCAGTTTGAGCGGTGAGTCTGGGGAAGTCCAGCGGGGGAACCGGCCCCTGGTTGTTGGCATGGCGGGTCTCGGTGGTACAATCCAGCCGGCCAGAATTGGACCCAGCGGGAGCATGATGATGGACAGCCGACAACTGATGTGGACGAGGAGTTTCGCTGTGGTCGCCTCGTTGGCGATCGCCCTGCTGTTGACCGGGTGCGAGGCCGGCGACACCGAGAAAACCGGGGGCGGCGATGCCGGTGCGACGACCGACCAGGTGGCCGATGCCACACCGAGTGACGAGTCCGGAAAATCCTCTCCAGATGACGTTCCCGAGTTGCCACCGGATCCGGTGAAGGTGACTCTCCCGATACCCGGCACGGCTGCCGAATCGGATGCCGACCGCGGCGAGGTTCTGCTTTCACGAAGCCGCTACTACCGGCTGGACGTCGAGACGGTCGATAAGAATGTCCTGGTGACCGTCTCGCGACGCTGGCTCTACAAGGATGGGTTCCCCGCCGGACTGATCGCCGCGATCCGCAAGCACCCCGACGTCAAGCAGACCGACTCGAGATTGTTCGACTCGCGGGACGGAAAGATCGAAGCCAGCCAGTACATCCGCTGGGATCCTGCCAAATCGGGCAGCAGGGCCGCGGCACTTCTGCTGTTCGTCGACGGGACCGATGCCGATGGTGAGGCCCGGCACGAGTTGGCCATCAGTGTCGACCTGGAAGTCGACGCCACGCTCGGCAAGGCGAAGCCGAAGCAGACGGTCAATTTCGACGCGATGTCCGTCGATCTCGACCTGGACACCGCAAAGCTCTCGGCCGTCCGCTGGAGCGACAAGCCGCTGGCCGACGGAGACGCCGAGGGGGACGGCCCCGAACACACCGTCGACATCCGAGTTCTCGGGACATTGACGGCCGAGTCGAGTGCCAACATCCGCGGGGCCGACTCGCTGCTGGCCGACGACATCAGCAACTCGTTTCGGTCGCTGGCGGCCATCGCGTTCCAGAACGAAAGCCACCACGGCATCACCCTGGGCTGGCTGGGACTCGATCAACTCCGCCACGGCCTGATCATCGTTCCCCAGCAGGACGGAAAGCTCTACGACCTGCAGTATTCGGTTGCCGGCGAGAGTTTTGATCTGGATGCGATGCGGCGGCAGATGGAGGCGTCGTCGTGGCCGATTATCCTCCGTGGTCGCGATTACGTCGGCACTTCGCTCTCGGGCCAGCATGTCTTCCAGCCCATCGAGTGCCTGGTGTCGCGGAGGATGCCGGAGAAACCGGCCGCGAAGCCTGTCCGAAAGTCTGACAAGAAGAAGTCCGACAAGAAGAAGTCTGACAAGAAGAAGTCTGACAAGAAGAAGTCCGACAAGAAGAAGTCTGCCAAGAAGAAGACCGACAAGAAGAAGACCGACAAGAAGAAGTCTGACAAGAAGAAGTCCGACAAGAAGAAGTCTGCCGAGAAGAAGACCGACAAGAAGAAGTCTGCCGAGAAGAAGACCGACAAGAAGAAGTCCGCCAAGTAGGGTCGGAAGCGGGTCGCCTTCGTTGCCGATGACGGCCTTGAGGGGGCGTGCCGGGCGGCTTGGCTGGTGTGTC
>CAUZRQ010000065.1:0-28685 GCA_963582065.1 Planctomycetota bacterium
TTGGTGTGCCGTCTGAAACGTTGTTTACCGGCTATCGCAGGCCTGTCAAATGGCCATGAACCCCCATGTAGCATTCGTAATGCCTAGGTCGGGAGTTCGAGTCTCCCCGGCGGCTCTCACGGAAGTCGCTGGATGGCAGTGGCTTCCGTTTTCTCGTGAATGAGGGATTGGCGGTGAACACCAGTGCGCGGGCCTGTTGTTTCGCGGCGATGGTGCTGTTTTGCCGACCGGTCATCGCGGCCGAGAAACAGCCATTCGGGCCCGGATTTCCCCGCCTCGATTCCCGGGCGACAGGCGAATGGTGGAAGCCCCGCGGCAAGCAGAAAGTCCACTTGCTGGTTCCCCGCAACGAGGTGCTGGCTTTCGCCCTGTATACCCATCACCGGGGCGTCTTGAAGCTGACGGCCCAGTTGTACCCGCTGATGCCCGACGAGCCGAGAGTCGTGCGGCTGGAGTTCCGTGAGGGTAAGACCTGGAAGGAGGCGGCACGCGGCAAGGTCCACGAGTTGGGCTGGAGCGCGCACTTTCGGATCGAGAAGTGGGACAACAGTCGCAACGTGCCGTATCGGGTCCGCTTCGGACCGCGGGCGAGTTTCCAGGGACTCGTGCGTCGTGATCCCAGCCACAAGGAAGTGATCGTCGTCGGCGCGCTCTCGTGCAACTCGCGGCGGACCCCGGGCCCACGGGCCCGGATCGTTGCCAACCTGAAACACCAGGATCCCGACCTGCTGTTCTTTGCCGGTGACCAGTCCTATCACCACACGCAGCACACTTTCGGGTGGCTCGAATGGGGGGTCCAGTTTCGCGACATCCTGAGAGATCGCCCGGTGATCACGATCCCCGACGATCACGATATCGGCCAGGGCAACATCTGGGGTGAGAACTGCAAGAAGGCGGCTTCGGCGGCCGGTCCGGGGGGTGGCTACTTCTATCCCGCTCGTTACGTGAACATGGTGCAACGCTGCCAGACCTGGCACCTGCCCGACGCGTTCGACCCGAAACCGGTCTTGCGCAACATCGGCGTCTACTACACCAGCCTGCGGGTGGGCGGAATCGACTTTGCCATTCTGGAGGACCGCAAGTTCAAGAGTGGCCCCAAGGGGAAGATCCCCCGGCTGGGACCACGGCCCGATCACATCAACGACCCGAAGTACGATCGGGCGGCCATCGACCTGAAAGGCCTGCAACTGCTCGGGAAGCGACAGTTGGCGTTCCTGGACAGTTGGGGCCAGGACTGGACGGGCACCCGGATGAAATGTGTGCTCTCGCAGACCGCGTTCTGCGGCGCCGTGCACCTGCACGGGGGGCCTGCCAATCGCCTGCTGGCAGACCTGGACTGCAACGGCTGGCCACAGACAGGACGGAAGGCGGCCCTGGCAGCGATCCGTCGCGCGTGGGCACCTCACATCTGTGGAGATCAGCACCTGGCCGTTGTCGTCAAGCACGGGATCTCCGCACCCTCGGACGGCCCGTACGGCTTCACCACTCCGGCGATCGTCAACACGATCTACGGCCGCTGGTGGCAACCACAGCCTCAACGGGCCGGTGCCAATCCCCGTCCCGACAGCCCGCTGCCCTGGACGGGTGAGTTCCTGGACGGCCTGGGCAACCGGATCCGCATGCTCGCCTACGCCAACCCGACCGACCGCACCGATGAACTGAAACGGGCCGATGGCTACGGTCTCGTACGGTTCAACAAGACCAAACGCACCGTGACGATCGAGTGCTGGCCCCGGTTTGCCGATGTCCGCAAGGGAGACGAAGTCCAGTTCCCGGGCTGGCCGCTGACGTTTGCGATGAAAGACAACGACGGTCGCAAGCCAACCGGCTGGTTGCCCGAACTGCGGATCTCCGACGCCGACTCGGCCGTGGTCCAGGTGGTCGACGAGAAGACCGGCGAGACGCTCTACACGGTGCGGACGGCCTCAAATCGCTTTCGTCCGCCGGTCTATTCGCCCGGCCCCTTCACGCTGAACGTCGGCCAGGATCGTCCGACCGAATACCGGGTCAGGTCGTTGCGTCCCCTCGCACAAGACGACAAGACAACGATCCGGCTGAAGTTCTGAAGCGGCCGGGCCACGAAATTCACCCGGTCAGCCGGTCGGGTCGGCAACTGCCGCAGCCGGAACGCGCGGGGGAACCAGTTCGAAGCTGCGTTCGGGGAGTTCGACCGAATCGAGCAGCGATTGCACCCGCTGTTCGATGGTCCGGGTCAACTCCGACGGTGCATCGCGTTTCTTCTCCTTGGGCACCGTGATCGGTTCCCCCAGCACCACCACGGCACGGCGGCGGGCCCGCACCGTCGCCGTCGGCCGCTCGAGAATGTCCTCCTCGAACTTGTCGAGCGTCTCGGCCAGTCGATCGATGCTGGGACGTTCGGCGACGTAGTCGCCCGGGTAGCTGAACAACTGGGCACACAGGTAGCAGTCGTCGAGGTCGTCGGCACACCCGCGGTACTCTTCGCTCGCCTCGTCGGCCTCGGTGATCGCCGAGATCGCCCGCTGCCGTCCCTGCTTGATCCTTTCGGGAATCGTCTTTCCCTCGGCCGAGATCTCGTACTTCTCCTCGACCCGCTTCAACACGCCGTCGGTCAGGAACGCGATCCGCTCGGGCACCAGGCCCTGCCGGGCTTCCCCGAGGAACTCGAGTTCCTTCAGTCCCAGCATCCCGTCGGCGACACGATAGAGCCGCTCGGACATCGGACGCTCCGGCGTCGGTCTCCAGAACAACGCCGCCTCCACATCGTCCATCAACTCCAGGAGTGCGGGCAGCGGATCCTCGACGTAGTAGTACCGGAGCCCGCACGGGACCACCACCACGTCGCGGTCCGCCTTTCGCGCAGCCATCACCGCCAGTGCCGCCGGTCCCTCTCGAAACGGCGTCACCCGCTCGTTGCAGTGGTAAACCTCCCCTTCGGGAAAGATCACGAGTGGCTCTTTGCGATTCTGCAATACGTCGACGGCCTGCTGCATCGCCTGTCGATCGGTCCCCTCTCGATCGACGCTGAAACAACCGTGCATTCTGAGAAATGCACAGCGGATCGGGTTGACTGCCAGCACCTGCCAGGCACCCATGAAATACAGCGGGCTGCCGAATTTCTCGGCCGCTTCGTAGACGATCATTGGATCGCCGTGGACCGAGTGGTTCGGGGTGATCAGGACACCGTGTCCGGCATCCAGGGCTCGGCGAACATGCTCGGCCCCCCGCACCTCGACCTCGGAGATCCGCGGCCCCTTGCTGATGATCATCCGACGCAACCAGCCGGAAAGCCGGACTCCCAGTGGGCTGAGCCGCGGTCCCCACCATCTCGGTGGCTTCTCGAATCGTGTCCGGTCCACGGATCTTCTCCCGACCTATGAAATTCGCGCTCCGTCCGGAAACTCGTCACCTGACAGGCTGCAGTCTCAAAATACGGAGGACAAGAACCGATTGCGAACAAGATCAGGACTTCGCTCAGAACGAATATGTCGTTCCCGGTCGCCCCACCTCCAGCCCGGCGCGGCCCAGTGCCTCGATCTCGGCCGCCAACTCGTCCCGGTTCGACGGTTTCAGGTGCACGGCGATGGCCGGCACCGTTCGCCCGATCTTCTCGAGTTGCCGGACGGCTCCACTGGGCGTGAGGTGTCCAGAAAGCCCAGCCAGTTCGCTCTGAGACTCGGGAAAACTCGCCTCGATCAACACCCCGGCCAGGTCGTCTCGTGCCGCCGCCCGTTCCCAGATCAGGTCCGTGTCTCTCGTGTCGGTGGCCACGACCACCGTGCGGTCCGATTCGCTCAACAGGTACCCGTAGGTCGGCACGACATGATCGACCGGGATCGCCACCACTTCGATCCCGGCGATGTTGACCGGTTCATCAACCGGAATCTCGTGGAACTCGATCAGGCACAGTTCGTCGCTGGAGAGGCGTTCGAGATCGGGCCAGAAACGGTCGTTGAACAGATCGCTGCGAACCATCTCGATCACGTCGGCCGGTGCGTGGATTCGCGCCGGCTCCACGCCCGACTGCAACCGGTTGACGGCGTACAACGGCAACGAACCCACGTGGTCCGCATGCACATGGGTCACCACGACATCGCCGACCTGGTCCTGCAACCCGATTTCGGCCATGCCCAGGCAACCGGCGTCGACGGCCAGGCGGCCATTGACGACGTACGTCGTTGCCATCTGCAACAGTGGATCACCGAAGCACGACTCGAGAAACTGGATCTTCATTTGGTCCGGCTCGATTGCTTGGCTGGCCCACAGACGAACCCGGCGAGTGCATCCGAGAAACTGAAGACCTTCAATAGTGGATTGCCGGGAACGGATCAACGACAATTAGCCGCCGGAACCTCATCCTGAAACCTCAATCAACTCGCCATGATCATCACCGACGTCGAGACACTTCACCTGAGACTGCCGAACGTGGCCGAAATCGCCGACGGCACCCAGGATGTTCTGGTGGTCCGCATTCACACCGACAGCGGCCACACGGGCATCGGCGAGGTCACCAGCCAGTCGTATGTCTGCCAGGCCATTTTCGAGGCACCTCGATCGGCCGAACGACGCCACGGTTTGGCCGAGATCCTGGTCGGACAGGAGGTCGACGATGTCGACCGGTTGTGGCAGAGGATGTACTACAACACGAATCGGTACGGCCGCCGCGGCGCGGCGATCCACGCCATCAGCGGTGCCGACATCGCGCTGTGGGACCTGCTCGGCCAGGCACGCGGCGTGCCCGTCTCCGAACTGCTCGGCGGTGCCCGCAGGTCAACCGTCCGGGCCTACGCCAGCCTGCTGTTCGGCGAAACTCCCGAAGAGACCGCCCGTTTGGCGACCGAGGCGGTCGGGCAGGGACTCACGGCGGCGAAATTCGGGTGGGAGGTCTTCGGGAAGGACCCCGAGACGGACGAGGCGCACACACGGGCGGCCCGCGAAGCGCTCGGAGACGACCGTGACCTGATGATTGACGTGGGCTGCAAGTGGGACGCCGCGACGGCTCTGGAACGGGCACGGCTGCTGGAACCCTACCGGCTGACCTGGATGGAAGAACCACTCTCGCAGGATGACCGCCGCGGCTATGCCGAACTGTGTGCCGAGTCTCCGGTGCCGATCGCCGCCGGAGAGGGAGACGTGACGCTGTACGACTTCGAGGACCTCGTCGAACGGGGGCTTCACGTCGTCCAGCCCGACGTGGCCTTCTGCGGCGGCCTGACCGTCTGCCGTGACATTGGTCGATTGTGTGCCGAGCAGGGCCGCCGCGCCGTGCCACACTGTTTCAGCACCGGGATCAACCTGGCCGCCAGCCTGCACTGGGCGGCGTCGATGGACAACGGGGACCTGGTCGAATACTGCCTGAGACCCTCGCCGCTGATGAGACGGCTGGTGTCCAATCTGCCACCGCTGGTCGACGGTCGCGTTCCCGTTCCCGACGCTCCCGGCCTCGGCGTGGAACTCGACGAGGACGTCATCGCCGAGTTCCTGGTCGCTCGAGGCGACTAGCCGTCCTCCTCGGCCATTCGCCGCCGCAACGCCTCGTACTGCTCGGGAGTGTCCAGGTCCAGCAGTACCTCCGGTCGACCCAACTCGACCTCCTCGACCGCGTCACCGTACCGGGCCACCAGCCAGTTCAGGCCGGTGTCATCCGGGATGGATGCGACCTCCTCGGCCAATTCAACGCCGAACACCGTCGGGTGTCCGCGGCGGCCTTCGTGGGTCGGCACCAGCACCGGTGGCCGGTTCACCGACCAGGCCTCGGCCACCAGTCCGACCAGTTCCGCATCGAGCACCGGCTGATCGGCCGGCACCAGCATCCACCCGTCGATCTCGTCGGATCCCCACCGCCGCCGCATCTCGTCGATGCCCCACCCGATGCTGGCCTTCATGTCCGGAGGAGATTCGGGAGCACGGACCGAAACGGCGCCGGCCGCTTCGGCCGCCTCGGCCAACACCGTGTCGTCGGGCCGAACGACCACCAGCACGTCGAGCACCGACGGGTGATCGAACGCCTCGACCAGCCGGGCAATCACCGGGCGGTCGCCCAGGGGCAACAACAGCTTCGGTTGGCCCATCCGGCGACTGTGGCCGGCGGCCGGAACGATCACCACCAGTCTGACCATGTTGCCGCTCATTCCACGTCGACACTACGCACTGCCTGCCACCGGCTCAACCGACACGGTTTCGGCTTGCCTCCAACCTTCGGCCGCACAAACAATGGACGCGATCGAGACTGCTGCAGTATCCCCGGGAGAAACGACCATGCCACGCTCGAATCGACCCGTCGCCCTGGCACTTGCCGGTCTGATCGTCATCATCACCGCCGGCTGCGGTGACCTCGACGATGCGCTCAACACCGAATCCAATCGCCGTCCGGCCACCGTCCCCGGAATCGCCTCCGCGGCCGAAGTCCATGACGTCCAGGAGGCCCTCGGCGGCAACTCGCCGTCACCCCCGTCCCCGCAACCCGCAGCCGAGCCCTCTCCGAAGCCCGCTCCGGAACCCACGCCTGCGCCGAAACCGGCCCCACCGGCATCCAACCCGGCTCCGACACCCGAGTCGCCTCGACGTACGTTTATCGGCAAGACCACAGCCGAAGTCATCGACTACAAGCGTTACCGCGCCAACCCGTTCATCGTGGTGGTGGAGAACAAGGTCCAGGGCAACGATCCGCTGACCATCGCCGCCACCGCCTACGTCTCGGCGACATCCCGTGTCAGCGCGCTGAACTTCAAGCGACAGTTGGACATCATCAAGGCCACCGAGGGGCGGGCCCCGACCTTCGCCGATTTTCAGAGACTGCAGAAGCAGTTCAAGATCGAGTTGGCCAAGTTGCCTCGGTACCAGGCGTACGCCTATGACGAATCGACCGGTGGCCTGCTGGTGATCGAGAACAAGCGGTTCAAGATCCAGCTGTACCGCGAAGCGGGAATCCCGATCGAGGCCGGCGACAAAGTGTACGAGCAGAAGCTGAAGACACAGAAGACGGGGGCCGGCTAGCTCTCGATCACCCCTCGCCAGGCGTCAGTTGTTCTGGGTCAACGGTGGCATCTCCTTGTGAGACAACGGGTGGAACCGCCGGACCTTGATGATCCGCCACTCGTCGGCCTCCTTTCGCCAGGTCAACGACCACATCGTCGGCCGCCGCCCGACCGATCCGTAGCCGGCGACATTCAGTGAGACGTTGGCACGGAACCTGGTCTCACCCCGGGTGTCATTGGAAGTCAGGGACGTCTCCAGAGCGGTCACGCGGATCCGGTCTTCGAAGGTGACCAACCGCAGGCCGGCGGTGGCCATCACCTTGAGTGCGGGTTCGGAGTTGGAGAAGAAACCGAAGACCTCTGCGAATTCTCCGTCCTCGGCCTGGACCGCGTCGCGCAATTCCAGGACACGGGCGGTGAGCCGTTCCTTCTCGGTGACGATCCGTCGTTCGAGTTCCCACGCGCCGACGGCCAGCAGCACCGTAACGGCCGCGGCCACCAGCAGACGGTTGTTTCGACGGGTCCACCACGAGACGACCAGGCCGGTGGCGACGACCGACAGCACAATGATCAGCGGCCAGGGATTCTCCGTCAGCAGCCGCATCGCTCGAGTCACTCCATCGAGACACTTCGCACGACGGCCCTTCCGTCGGAAGTCTACGTCCGGCCAACCTCAGTTGGCAACAGGTGCCGACTGGACTGCGTCGGTGGCCGGCTCCAGCACGATCCGACGGCGGGCCACTTCCTGGCCCCCGCACCGAACCACCAGTGCGTACTCACCGGGTGCCAACGCATCGTGGAGCACGTACAGGAAGTTGGCGCGAAATGCCTCGCGGGGAACCACTTGGTGGACCCGGTCCAGCAGCCGGTTGTCGCTGTCATGCAGGTTGCACTCGATCACCAGGTCCGGGTGCGGCGGGTTCAGTGTGCACTGGGCAAACAGCTTCTCACCTTGGCGAAACGTCCTCTTGTGACCAATCACGTAGCCCCCGACCAGCATTTCGCCCATTTCCAGCGAATGCACCAGGTCCTCGGGCCGAATGACCGGGTTGCTCTCTAGCATCGCTTCAACACGATCGGGATCAATCTCGACCAGTTCGTGAGCCCCCTGGGGGCGACGGATCCCGTAGGGGTCGAGTTGGTGTTCCAGTTCGACACCGAGAACGGATGCAACCAGCAGTATGGCCGGAAAGGCCAGTGCCAGGCGTTGATGCCAGGTCGGGGACAGCGGAGTGATTCCGGAATCGCTCTTGCTCCGAAACCTCGCCAGCCGAACTCTCCAGCGAGCCACATCCTCGGCGTTGATGAACGCCAGGTAGGTGGTCATCGAAACCAACGGGAAGACGAACAAACCCAGGGTCTGCCGGGTGCCCAGGTGGAACCCCACACCCAACAGCAGCATGATCCAGCGACCATGTCCCCGCCAGGCCACGAAGACGAACAGGATCTCCCAGACGACACTGATGTAGGCCATAGTGACCACCGCCACCGGGTAGAGCGTCAACTGTTCGCCCATCGGGTTGGAGTTGTTCACGTCGGTCATCAGCCAGAACCTGAGTTGGTCGCCGCTGAAGAAGGTCGGGGTGTGGATCTTGGTGATCGCGGCTCCCAGGTAGATCAGGCCGATCAGCAGTTGCATCAGCCGCCGGGGCCAGGCCGGAAACCGCGGTGGTGCAACCGGCGGTGTCGCACCGCGTCGAGCCAACCACGCGTCGACGCTCCACACCGCTCCGCATCGAGAGAAACTGAGCAACAACAGCACGTGCGAGGCGATCACCGAGTACTTGGTGAATGTGCTCAGGCAGTCGAGCATGTTCAGGTGGGTGTAGATCACCAGGCAGCCGATGACCGAGATCCGTGTCCGCCAGCCGATCACCGTCGTCACCAGCAATACGACCAGCAGCGTCATCAGAACCACCGCCACGGTGCCCGAGGGCACCGGCAGCATGTTGAAGTACCCGTAGTTGTCGGCCAGCGGTGCGGAGGCCCCGTCGGTCGAGAAGAACTCGCGGGCGTGGCCCCACCGCCTGAGCACCACGTAGAGCAGAACGAACGGCAACGCCATCCGACACAGTGCCAAGCCGTAAGGCACCTCCTCGGCCAGGAAGAACTCTCGCACCGAGCCACGCGGTCCCCGGTGGGGGACTCGCAACGCCTCGGCAGCTGCCTGGTTCAGTTCGGGGGCCGGGTCAGCCATGGCATTTTGCGGGAGACTGGAAGAGCGGACGAGAGAACATCACGAATCTCACTGGGCCAGCGGAGCGCGTTCGGGTTCGAAATCGGCGGGGGGGAACAGAGACGGAGAGCTTCCACCGCCCAGTGACGGCATCAGTCCCGATGACCGGCCGTCGAGTGGTCGCATCGTGGCACGCAGCCCGGACGACAATCCGACCGAACTCGAATCGGGGTGTGACGGCAACGGCTGGGCCGACACCACCAGTTGGCTCTGGCGGTCCAGCCACGAGGGGAACCTCCGCACGATGGTCCCGCACGGGGCCATCACCTGTCTGAGCTGAAAGTAGCTGTACTTTTTGCGAGTCTCGTCGAAGAAGTGGGTCCAGACCGAATCGGGCAGGTTGTACTTCTTGGCCCAGTACTCCTCGATCACCAGCAACCGCCGCATCGGCTTTGCCCGGGTGTGTTTCAGGCAGTTCCGGACAATGTCGCTCGAGTGGTTCAGGAAGGGATCATAGTCGTGACGGGACAGGTCACCGAACGGCGTGAACTTCGTCCACGGCCCGGGAGCCAGCTCGTAGTACTTCCCGTCCTCGCCCTCGCCAATGATGTGCAGGCGATTGGCGTAGGCCGACCAGCCGCAGAACATGTCCCAGACGACAAAATACATCGCCGGATGCGAGGCGGTGTTGAAGTTCAACGTGTGGCAGACGATGCCGTATCCGAGCGAGCCGAGGTAAGAGACGATGACCACCGACACCGCCCACAGCCTGATGCGGCCAAGCCAGCCCCTGGCACCACTGTCCACACCGTTCGCACCCATCCGTGGGATCCTGCCAGGCAAGAGATTCGGGTCGTCGCCGGCGGACTATCGTTCTCAGTCGCCGAAGCGTCAAGACGAGCCTATCCCGGGAACCGTGCCGCTCACTCCTCGGCGGCCACGATCGCGTCGAGCAGTCCGTCCCAGGTGTAGTCCTCGGCCTCGACGGACACCTCCAGCCCCGCCTCGCTGGCTGCCTGGCTGGTCACCGGGCTGATGCTGGCCAACCGGGTCGAGTCCAGCGACACGTCGGCCGACCGGGCCAGCCGGGCGACCCCCCGAGCGATCGAGGGACTGGAGAGACCGATCCAGTCGAGCGGTCCGGCGGCCAACCGCTCGATTGTCCCCCCCGGCCATCGTTCCACATCCTCGTTCCGGTACACGACCACCTGATGAAGATCCGCCCCGGCCTCGGCCAGCAACTCCGGCAGCACATCTCGACCACGGCTGGCACGGGCCCACAGCACACGGGCTCCCTCGACCCGTGCCGCCAATGCCTCCGCCAGTGCCTCGGCCCGAAACGACTCGGGCACCAGGTCGGCTCGCAGCCGGTACCCGGCCAGCGCCTCGGCCGTTGCCGGCCCGATGGCTGCCAGGCGGCAGGTCGACAACCGCCTCAGGTCGCCACCGGTGTCCCACAACCGTCCCAGCAGACCGGCCACGCCGTTTGTGCTGGTGAACACGATCCAGTCGAACTCGTCCAGCCGGTCCAGCACCGAGTCGACCTCCGCGGCTGACTCCGGTGGCAGGATCTCGATCGTCGGCATCAACACCGGTTCGGCACCCAGTTGCACCAGGCGGCCCACCACTCCAGACGCCTGCGTCACCGGACGAGTCACGCCGACCGATCGCCCCAGCAACGGCCTCTGCTCGAACCACGCGATCGTCTCGCGCTCGGTCACGCATTCGCCGACAACGATCAGAGACGGGGCGACCACTTCCGCCGACGCAACCGCATCGGGCAACTCGGCCAGCGTCGCGGTGACGGTCCGCTGAGACGGCAACGTGCCGTGGCTGATGACCGCCGCAGGACTCTCGGGGTCCCGTCCGCCCGCCAGGAGCCTCGAGACGATTTCCTCGATCCGGTCCAGGCCCATGTAGAAGACCAGGGTCCCGGTAAAGCTGGCCAGGGCGTCGTAATCGACCGCCGGGTTCTCCTTGCCGGGATCCTCGTGACCGGTGACCAGTGCCACGGCCGAGGCCTTGTCTCGGTGCGTCATCGGGATGCCGGCGTAGGCAGCCGCGGCGGTCGCGGCGGTGATTCCCGGTACGATCTCAAACGGCACGCCCGCCTCGGCCAACACCCGGGCCTCCTCGGCCCCTCGGCCGAACACCAACGGGTCACCTCCCTTGAGTCGCACGACGATCCGTCCGGCCCGGGCCTCGGAGACCAACCGCCGGTTGATCTCGTCCTGGTCCAGCACCTTGTGACCGTCGTCACCCCGCCGCCGGGTCCGTTCGGCCGTCGCCTGGGTGTGCTCGAGCAGCAGTGGATTGACCAGCCCGTCGTAGAGGACGAGGTCGGCCCGCTGCAGGCACTCGAGTCCCCTCAGGGTCAACAGCCCGGGATCTCCCGGGCCGGCACCCACCAGGTAGACGCAACCGGTCCCGGAACCCTTGCCGGCCGAGTCCGTGGGTGTTGGTGGCACGGTTGTCATCCGGAACGCTCTTTCAGTGACACGCATCGGCCGGTGTTGCGGAACCTGTCCGGGCCGACTCCAATGTTGCTTCGATTATCCGGCCGGCCCCACCCGGCCACAATGGTTCCCCCACCATGAACTCGCACCCGATGACCAACTCCCCCTCGCCACTCGACGATGTCCAGGCACTGACTTTTGACTTTTTCGGCACTGTACTCGATCTCGCCGGCAGCCTTCGCCCGGCGATCACCGCCTGCCTGGACCAGCACCGGTCGGAAGTAACCGCCGACCGGTGCTGGGAACTGTGGCGAGCTCGTCAACGAATCGAGCAATACCAGGACAACATCGTGGCCATGGGCCACGGGGGATACCTGGTCACCGCCCGCCGGGCACTTGTCTACACCCTGGCACAGTGCGACGTGCCGGCCGAGCCGGCTGACGTCGACGAGGTGATGACCGCATGGCAGACACTCTCACCATTCGACGACGTCGCCGCCGCGCTGCCGAGACTGGCCACCCGATTCCGGCTCGTCGGACTCTCCAACGGTGAACCCGATTTCCTGGCTCACCTGGCAGCCAACCGGATCGGTTTCGAATTCGAGACACTGATTTCGGTGCAGGAGGTGGGCGCATTCAAGCCTCATCCCGGGGTCTACCGTCATGCCGCCGGGCGACTGGGGCTGGAGCCGGGAGCCTGCCTGATGGTCTCGGCCAATTCGTTCGACGTGATGGGAGCTCGCATGTGCGGCTTTCGTGGGGCTTTCGTCAACCGAAGCGGGTTGCCCTACGAAGATTCCCCGTTTCGGCCCGATCTCGAGGTCTCCGACTTCGCCAGCCTCGCCGATCGATTGTCGAGATAGCCCGGCTGCCTTCCGTCCCCCCCGAACCGATTGCTAGAATCGGTCCGAAATTCCGGACCGGATCCCGCAAAGGACGATGGCGATGACTCGAGAACTCCCGGCGAGGCTGCTGGCGGCTTCGGCGGCCCTGCTGCTGCTCACCACAACCGTTCCGGCCGGCGCGGCGTCGACCTCCGAGTTGATCTCAACCATCAAGTCGGTCGACAAGAAGGGGAAAGGCAACCGGGCGGCCGGGCAGGCCGTTACCGAATTGTCCGGATCCGAGCCAGCCGTGCTGCTGCCGCTGCTGGCTGCTTTCCGGAACGCCAATCCCCTCGCGACCAACTACCTGAGATCGGTGGCCGAGACGATCGTCGACCGGTCGATCGCCGCCAAGAAGAAGCTGCCTCGCAAGAGCCTCGAAGCCTTCATCACAGATCGCAGGAACGATCCCCAGGCCCGTCGGCTGGCCTTCGAGATCGTCGAGCGAGTCGATGCCACGATCGTCGACCGGTTGATCCCGGGCATGCTGACCGATCCCAACCCGGTCTTCCGACGGCAAGCCGTCGCCCGCCTGCTCGAACTCGCGGTCCGGCTCCAGAAGGAGAACCAGCCGGACCTCGCCCGCACGCTCTACAAGAGAGCCCTGCAGGGTGCCACCGACGACGACCAGGTCCAGGCGATCGCCAAGCCGCTCAGGAAGATGGGCGACAAGGTCGACCTTCCCCGGCATTTCGGATTCCTGACCAACTGGCACATCGTCGGTCCCTTCGACAACACCGGCAGCAAGGGCTTCAACGTGGTCTACCCGCCCGAGAAGCGGATCGATCTCGAGGCAAAGCTCAAGGGCAAGCTCGGCCCGTCCAGCTGGAAGTCCTACCAGACGACCCACGACTTCGGCATCCTCGACATCGCCAAGCAGATCAGCCCCTACAAAGGGGCAGTGATGTACTGCACGACGGTCTTCGAATCGAAGACACCGCGGTCGATCCAGTTCCGGCTCGGCACACCCAACGCCTGGAAACTCTGGGTCAACGGCCGGCAGGTGTTCGCCAACGAGGAATACCACCGGGGGATGAAACTCGACCAGTACTCGGTGCCAGTCACCCTCCGGGTCGGTTCCAACACGATCCTGTTGAAGATCTGCCAGAACGAACAGGACGAGGACTGGGCCCAGCGGTACCAGTTCCAGGTCAGGACCTGCGACGCATCGGGCATCGCCGTTCATTCGGCCGACAACTCGGCCTCACTCTCCCAGCCCAAGGAGCCGCGACCGTGACGATACCCCGACCTGCAGCCGGCCGGGTCCCGCCACCGGCCACGGCCCTCGTGCTGGCCATCGCCCTGGTGACCGGCCTGGCCGGAGCCGATTGGCGCCAGTTCCGCGGCAACGACAGTTCGTCGGTGGCCCCGGGCGAAAAGCCCCCGGTGGCCTGGGGCCAAACCGAGAACATTGCCTGGAAGATCCCCCTGACCGGCCGTGGACTGTCCGGACCGATCGTCGTGGGAGACCGTGTCTATCTGACCTCTTCGGCCGGCTTCGACCAGGACCGGTTGCTGGTGGAGTGCTATGACGTGAAGACCGGCGTGAGACGTTGGCGACGTACGTTCCGGGCGACCGGCCGCACCCAGTGTCACTCCAAGATGGCCAACGCCACGCCCACACCGGCCAGCGACGGCAAGCGGATCTTCGCGTTCTACTCGAGCAACGACCTGGTCTGCCTTGACCTCGATGGAAATCTGCTGTGGTACCGCGGCCTGACCCACGACTACCCCAACGCCAGCAACAGCCTCGGCATGGCCTCCTCGCCGGTCGTCATCGGTGACACGGTGATCGTGCAGGTGGAGAGCCAGTCGGAGAGCTTCGCCACGGGACTGGATGTCGCCACCGGCACCACCCGCTGGCATCGCAAGCAACACCGATTCGACAACTGGTCCTCGCCGATTGCCCTGACCGGCAAGGATCCCTCCAGGAGCCTGGTTCTGCTGCAGAACATGGTCGGGCTGACGGCCCTGAATGCCCGGACCGGCCACGAGGCCTGGCATTACGACCAGCCGGCCTCGCGAACCCCCTCGTCGGTCGTCGCCAACGGCACCGTCTACATCCCCTCCAACGGACTGACCGTCGTCCGTCCCATGGGGACCGACAAGAAGACTCTCGAAATCGTCTGGAAGGACAATCGTTTCAGTTCCGGGACACCCAGCCCACTGGTCTACCGTGGCAAGGTGTTCACGATGAGCGGACCGATCGTCAAGTGCGGCGATGCGACCACCGGCAAGTTGCTGTGGCAGTTGAGGCTCAAGGGAGCCTTCACCTCGTCACCGGTCGCCGCCGACGGACACCTGTACTATTTCGGCGAGACCGGGGTGACCTACGTGGTCGACGTGACCGGAACCAAGGGGAAAATCGCCTCCGAGAACTCACTGGAAGCCACGATCCTCTGCACGCCGGCGATCGCCGACAACGCGGTCTTCGTCCGCAGCGACGGGCACCTGTGGAAAATCAGCAGATAACCGATCGGGACCGGCCGCGATGCTGAACCTGCTGGCTGTCGGGCTCGGAGGTTTCCTCGGAGCAATCGCCCGCTACACGCTGGGTGGATTCGTCCAGTCGCGACTGACCGGCCGGTTCCCCTGGGGCACCCTGGCGGTCAACGTGCTCGGCTGCCTGCTGATCGGAGCGATTCTGGGATGGGCCAGCACGCGCGAGAACGTCTCCGAGACCGCGCGGCTGTTCCTGGTGACCGGAATCCTGGGATCGCTGACCACATTTTCGACGTTCGGGCACGAGACGGTCGAGCTGTTTCGACAGGGAGCCACCGGTCCGGCGGTGGGCAACATCGCCATGAATGTCGTCGTCGGGCTGGTCGCGGTGACCCTCGGACTGGCGATGAGCCGCGGGCTGGGCTGAGTAGCGGATCCGGGAAGGCACCGTTGACTTTCTCTGGCAACCGCGGCTGACCTAGAATGTCCGCTTCCCCAAAAAACAGCCACCCGCCGCTACGGGACCAAGGATCTCGAGAATGTCGTCGATGAACACCGATGATCCCGTCACCGCCCCGGCCGAAACGGGTCGGCACCGAGGCGAACCGCAACCGGTCGATCACGACCAGATCCTGATTCTCGACTTCGGGTCACAGACCGCGCAGTTGATCGCCCGCCGCGTCCGCGAACAGAACGTCTTCTGCCGCATGGTCCGCCACGACCTCTCGGCCGAGCGGATCCGTGAGATCAACCCTCGCGGCCTGATCCTCTCGGGCGGACCGGCCAGCGTCTACGCCGACGGCGCCCCGTTGCCCGATCCCGAGTTGTTCGAACTGGGGATCCCGATCCTGGGCATCTGCTACGGCATGCAGGTGATCTGCCGCTCGCTGGGAGCCAATGTCAACTCGGCCGAAACCCGCGAATTCGGGCGTTCGCCCTGCCGAGTCGTGGACCCCGGTGGATTGTTCTCCGGACTTCCTGACGAACTGGTCGTGTGGATGAGCCACGGGGACCAGGTCGACGACCCCGAGGGCTCGTTCGTGTCGCTGGCGGCAACCGACAACTGCCCGCTGGCCGCCGTCCGCCACTCGGAACGACCCGTCTACGGGCTGCAGTTCCACCCCGAGGTGACTCACACCGACTTCGGCGGCCAACTGCTGAAGAACTTCGTCCAGGACATCTGCGGCTGTGCCGGCACCTGGGACATCAGTTCGCTGATCGACCGTCAGATCGAGAAGATCCGGACACGGGTCGGATCCAAACGGGTCATCTGCGGGTTCTCGGGCGGAGTCGACTCGTCGGTCGTCGCCGCACTGCTTTCCCGGGCCATCGGCGACCAACTCTCGTGCATCTTCGTCGACAACGGCCTGCTGCGCGAGGGCGAGTCGAAGAAGGTGCAGGAGCGGTTCACCGACCATTTTCAGACCGACCTGAACGTTGCCGATGCCCGGAAACGATTTCTCGATGAACTCGCCGGGGTCACCGATCCGCAGAAGAAGCGAAAGATCATCGGGCGGGTCTTCATCGAGGTGTTCCGGGACGAAGCCGAATCGATCCCGGACGCGGAGTTCCTGGCCCAGGGAACGCTCTACCCCGACGTGATCGAATCGGGTGCCAACACCGATGGACCGGCCGCGACGATCAAGGCTCACCACAACGTGGGCGGACTGCCAGACGAACTGGGATTCGAACTGATCGAGCCCTTGCGGGACCTGTTCAAGGACGAGGTGCGGCGGATGGGTGAGGCGTTGGGGCTGCCCGAGGAACTGGTCTGGCGACATCCGTTCCCCGGCCCCGGGCTGGCGGTCCGTTGCCTGGGAGCCGTCAGTGAAGAACGGCTGAAAATACTGCGGGCCGCCGACTCGATCGTGATCGAGGAACTCCGCGGGGCGGGACTGTACCGCGACATCCAGCAGGCCTTCGCCGTGCTGCTGCCGGTCCAAAGCGTCGGAGTGATGGGCGACGATCGGACCTACCAGGACACGGTCGTCGTCCGCGCCGTCTCGACCGACGACTTCATGACCGCCGACTGGTTCCGGCTGCCCTACGAGGTGATGGAGAAAATCTCGACCCGGATCACCAACAGTGTCCCCGGGGTCAACCGGGTCGCCTACGACATCAGCTCCAAGCCACCAAGCACGATCGAGTGGGAGTAGCCGGATTTTCCGGAATTCGGGCCACACGGGCGTGTGTCCGAATTCCGGAAAATCCGCCCAAGGGCGCCACAACCGCTTCAATCCGATCCTCGTCGGCACCAGTCAGCGCGGTTGTAGCAACCCCGGTCCTGCCGGGCACCGGCCTCGGCTTCCAACACCGCGATCCCGCTGATCGTAGATTCCTCATGGCGACGATGAAGTGTGGGGGACCACTGCGCGCCGAGCATCTGACCAACCGGAACTCGCTTGATGACATCGATCCTCGGCATCTCCGCCTTCTACCACGACTCGGCCGCAGCGCTGATCGTCGATGGCCAGATCGTGGCCGCAGCCCAGGAAGAACGCTTCACCCGCAAGAAGCACGATGCCGGCTTTCCTGAAAATGCCATCCGGTACTGCCTCGAAGAAGCCGGACTCACCCCCGCCGACCTCGATTACGTCGGCTTCTACGACAAGCCACTGGTGAAGTTCGAGCGACTGCTGGAGACCTATCTCGCGTTCGCCCCGCGGGGGGTCAAAAGCTGGCTGACTCTATTGCCCAACTGGCTCCGCACCCGGTTGCACCTGCCGCGGGTCATCAAGAAGGGTCTCGATCACCAGTACCGGCGTCGGATCGTCTTTCCCGAACACCACGAATCTCACGCCGCCAGTGCCTTCTTCCCGAGCCCGTTTCCCGAGGCAGCCATCCTGACCGTCGACGGAGTCGGCGAGTGGGCCACGGCCAGCTACGGCACGGGACGGGAGAACCGGATCGAGTTGACCCACGAGATGCACTATCCGCACTCGCTGGGCCTGCTCTACACCGCCTTCACCTACTACTGCGGCTTCCGGATCAACTCGGGCGAATACAAGCTGATGGGCCTGGCTCCCTACGGTGAGCCGGTCTACGTCGACCGCATCCTCGAACACCTCGTCGATCTCAGGCCCGACGGGTCACTGAGATTGCACCTGGACCACTTCAACTTCTGCCAGGGCCTGACGATGACCTCGTCGAAGTTCCATCGGCTTTTCGATGGACCGCCGCGGGCACCCGAGTCGCCGTTGACCGAACGTCACATGGACATCGCCGCCAGCGTGCAGGCGGTCACCGAGGAAGCGATGCTGCGGATGGCCCGTCACGTCCACGAAGTCACCGGGCTGGACCACCTGTGCCTGGCCGGCGGCGTGGCACTCAACTGCGTCGCCAACGGACGTATTCTCCGCGAGGGACCGTTCGAGGAGATCTGGATCCAGCCGGCCGCCGGAGACGCCGGCGGCGCCCTGGGGGTGGCCTTGCTGATCTGGCACCAGCTGCTGGACAATCCGCGTCCCCACGACCGGCTCGACTACCAGGAAGGCAGTTGCTTCGGACCGGCGTTCTCCAACGACCAGGTGCAACGGTTTCTCGACGATGCCGGGGCGGTCTACCAGCGGTTCGACGACGATCAGCAACTGTGCCGCGAGGTGGCCTCGCTGATCGCCGACGAAAAAGTGATCGGGTGGATGCAGGGGCGGATGGAGTTCGGACCCCGTGCCCTGGGTGGCCGCAGCATTCTCGGTGACGCCCGCAGCACCCGCATGCAGTCGGTGATGAACCTCAAGATCAAGTTCCGCGAGTCGTTCCGACCCTTCGCCCCCAGCGTGCTCGAGGAACGGGTCGACGAGTACTTCGACATGCGGCCGAACGAGCAGAGTCCCTACATGCTGCTGGTGGCCGACGTGAAACCCGACAAGCGGTTGCCGTTGGCCGAGTCGGACCGGGCCACGCGGGGGCTGGAGAAACTGAAGATCCACCGGTCCCACGTCCCGGCCATCACCCACGTCGACAACTCGGCACGGGTCCAGACCGTCGACGCCCGCCGCCATGGACGTTACTACCGGCTGCTGAAGGCCTTCGACGAACAGACAGGGTCGCCGGTGCTGATCAACACCAGTTTCAACGTGCGGGGCGAGCCGATCGTCTGTACGCCCGAGGAGGCTTGGCGGTGCTTCATGGCCACCAACATGGACGTGCTGGTGATCGAGGACTTCGTGATGCACAAGGACCGCCAGCCCGGTGCGACCGAACACGAAATCGACGAATACCTCGCCCGCTTCGAACTCGACTGACATCCCCGTCAAGGACACGCCGATGATCGTCATCGACTGGAATCCGACACACAGGTTTCTCCGGCAGTTCGCCGGACTGTTCGTGCTGTTCTTTGCCGCCATCGGAGCGGTTCGTTTCTTCAAGGACGACCCCACCACCGCCTACATACTGTGGTCGATCGCTCCGGTGGGACTGTTGGGCCTGGCCTGGCCGACTTTCATGAGATACGTCTACATCACGTGGATGGCCCTGTTCTTCCCACTGGGTTGGACTGTCTCGATGGTCATCCTCTCGACGATCTACTTCTTGGTCGTCAGCCCGATCGGGCTTATCATGCGGTTGTGCGGCCACGACCCCTGTGCACGACGACCCGATCCATCGGCCACCAGTTACTGGAAACCACGCCGACCGGCCGCCAACGTCCAACGGTACTTCCGCCAGTTCTGATTTCCGGTTCCATTCCGACCTCGGCAGTCTTTTCGCGAGTCCATCTGTGGAGCGATCAGCATGAACGACATCACCCCGAACCCCGACGAAGCCAGCGACCAGACAACCGTCGAGACCGTCGACGATCCGGCCGCAACCGAGGACACCTCGGCCAGCGACTTCGCGGCGTCAGCCGAAGCACCCGAGATGGGGTTCTTTGCCGAGTTCTGGGATTTCCTGGTCCACAACAAGGCGTGGTGGCTGACACCGATCATCCTGGTGCTGGTGCTGGTCTTCGTACTGGTGTGGTTCGCGGGAACTCCGTTCGCGCCGTTCATCTACGGAGCCTAGGGGTTCGGCGTGGCACCGGGTCGCCCCCCCCGTGGGGACCTACCCCGCCTCGGCGGCCGTACAGGCGAATTGCAGCCGGACGGCCACCTGGCCGTCGACGCTGACCTTGCCCGAAAGGAACCAGGCCCCGCCGAGCGTCTCGTCGAGAGTCACCTCGATCTCCAGCGTCTCGCCAGGCCGGACCATCCGCCGGAACCGGGTCTCGTTCTGCCGCGTCACCACCGGCACCCGGCCCTCGGGGATGTCGCCGGCCGAGGCGATCAACACCGCCCCGGCCTGGAACACCGCCTCGCACAGCAGCACGCCCGGCAGCACCGGGAACCCGGGGTAGTGTCCCTCGAAGACCGGCAGGTCCTCGGGCAGCTGCTTGTTGGCCCGGACGGTCGAGGCCGTCAGTTCGACCACCTCGTCAAGCCACAGGAACGGATCGCGGTGCGGAATCAGCGCCTCGATCGCCCCGCGGTCCAGCACCACCGACTCCTCGCCCCGGTCATGCATCAGACGCTCGCCGGAGCCGGAGCCAGCAGCTTGTCGACCTCGTTGGCGACAATCACTCCGTAGTTCACCGCACCCAGCCAGCCGGACATGATGATCCCCACGCTGCCGGCGTGAAACAGTCCCTCGACCTGTGAAGGCAGGTCCTGGCTGATCTTCAGCCCCTCGAACTTCGTCCCGAAACTGGCTCCCTGCGGGTGGCGGGTGTAGTGCTGGAAAGTCCGCGGCGTCGAGGCCTCGATGTGATCGGTGAGATCGCGGACATTGGGAACATACTGCTCCAGGCAGTCGAGTGTCGTCTCGCACAGGTCCCGCTTCGACGCCTCGTAGTCCTCCTCGGAGAGATCGGCCCAGTCAGCGTAGTTGGCGTTGGTCGAGCTGACGACCAGGTGGCGGTCACTGCCCGGGCGGGTCTTGGGATAGTAGAAGCTGAAGGTGCGACTCGAGATGTCTCGGCTGAGCATCGCGTCGATGTCGAATCCGCGATGTTCGGAGTGGAACAGCAGGTCACCGCACGGTTCGAAGCCGGCACCGGGCTTCATCGCGATGTAGACCTGGCAACTGCTGTTGTTGAGCCGCACGGCACGGGCTTCGTCGGCGAACTCGGCATCGAACGCATCGGCGCCAACCAGTTCGAAGACCGTCTGCTTGATGTTGGCGTTGGAAACCACTGCCTGGCAGGTGATCCGGCGTCCGTTGACGACGACGGCAGCAACCTTGCGTCCCGGCGTCACCTCGATCTTCTCGACCAGGCAGCGGATCCTGACATCGACCCCGTTGGCGGTCAGCTCGTCCTTCATCGCCCTGACCAGCGCGTCGGTGCCGCCCTGGAAAGTGAACACCCCCTTGCTCATGAAGTTCGAGAAGACGATGCCGTAGGTCAGGGCGGGATCTTCGAGTGTCGAGCCGTTGGCGTAGGTGATCGGTTCCATCAGCATCCGCACGACGTCGTCCCGACCCGGGAAGAACCGCTCGAAGAGCTCTCCGGTGGTCAACTCCTGATCGTCGTAGAAGTTCATCCCCCGCGCGGTGTCGAAGAACTCGGTGACCGTCTCGGCGGCCACCCCGAACTTCTCGATCAGGATGCTGGTGAAGTCCTCGCGTTCGAAGCTCGTCTGAAGAGAGAACTGCGGATTCTCGAAGCGAATGCCGTCCAGTTGCACGATCCGCTCGGCGATCTCCGTGGTCCAGTACTTTCGACAGCTCTTCTTCATCCCGATCGGGAATCCGTGCAGGGAGATGTCGAAGATGTGCCCCCCCTTGCGGTTGAACCAGGTGGCCATGCCGCCGAGCTGGTAGTGGTGTTCGAGCAACAACACCGAGTAGCCGGCGCGGGCGAGAGTGTTGGCCGAGGTGAGACCGGCGAGACCCGAACCGATCACGACGATGTCGTAGTGGTCCCGGGCGTCCTTGAGAAAGTCGCGAGGCATCGTCAGAGGCTCTTCGACGGTCTCAACAGGTGCAGGTTCGCCATGGTAATGCCGGAGAGCATCGCGCCGATGATTCCCAGGAATCCCTGGTCGGTTCCGCAGAGAAAGAGGTTGCGGAGATGGGTGCAGCCATCACGGATCTTCTGGGGTGCTCCGTAGACGCAGCCGTTTTCGTGGCCGGTGAACTTGCGGATCGTTCGTGGAGTGAAGACGTCGATGTCGACGATGTGATCACGGAAATCGGGTACGAATCTCAACGTGCTCTCCAACACCCGCCGGGCCCATTCGTTCTTCTGCTGCGCGTACTCGTCGGGCGGCAGCTCCAGCCAATGAGCCGGATCGGCCAGCGCCGTGATCCTCATCCGACCCTCCCCGGACGGTTCACCGTACTCGAAGTTGTTCGGTGAACAGACGATTCCGCTCGAAACGTCGACGGGCACATCGGGACGCCGGTACTGGAAGAACGGGCTGTCGTTGAAGAAGACGATCGTCTGGTCGTGACCCAAATCAGCGGGTTGTCGATCCAGCGAGTAGATCGACTCGACAAACGAGATCTCGCCCGGGGGACCCAGGTCGGCGGCCTGGTCGCACATCCGCATCGTCTCGAAGTTGCCCGCCGAGGAAAGCACGTTCTTGGCTTCGATCACCTGGCCGTTGTCGAGCATCACCCCGGTGGCGTGGTCTCGATCGCTGAGGATCTTCTGGACTCCCGTACGAAGCCGCAGTTCGCCCCCCAGGCCGCGGAACTTGCGGACCAGTTTCTTCATGATCACTCGCACGCCTTCCAGCGGCCGGCAGAAACCCTCCTGGAATATGCTGCGGAACATGATCACGAACTGGGGCCACTCGAGATCGTCGGGAGTGGCACTCGAATAGAACATCGTCGGGCACAACAGCATCTCGACCAGCAACGGGTCGTCGAGTTCCTCGCCGAGCACGTCGCGAGTCGAGATCTGCGGCTGCTGCAGCGCCATCGGATCGTATTCGGCGACCCGCCTGACCAGCCGCGCGAAATTGTCCTTCTCGTGCGGAAACTGCTGGACCACCTGTTGCTCGAAGTACTCGAAATCGTTGGTGAATTTCAGCGTGCAGCCGGGGAAGACGATCGAGGACTCTCGCTGGGGCGCCAGCGCAAAGTCCTCCCACCGAAGCCTGAGTTGTCGCAGAAGCTTGGAGAGTGGCCCGGTGAGCGTTCCGGGCGGCGCGTAGTTGGTCACCGCGTGCAGGCCCACGTCGTGGTTGCGTTTGCGGAGGCGGTAGAACGAGTTGAGTCCACCGATGGTGGTATGCCGTTCCAGCAGACAGACCGACCGATCGAAGTAGGCCAGGCGGATACCGGCAGCAAGCCCGGAGAGACCGGCGCCGATGATGACCGTGTCGTAGCGCATGCTCCGCTCCGGTCAATGAACCCCGGGATTAGACCGGGCTCTCGACGTCCTTCAAAATTGGCTCAAGATAACTGACGGTCCCGGCCATCGTCGCCAGGTGCTCGTAGTCCTCTTCGGGAATCTGCACCCGATACTGCTTTCTCAATTCCATCACGATATCGAGAAAGTCCATGCTGTCCAATTCCAACTGCTCGCGAAATGCCACGTCATCCTTCAAGCCCGAGAGATCCTCGTCAGGCTGGATTCGGGACAGGATGTCCAAGATCACCCGTCGGATTTCTTCCGCGACCATTCCGCCTCACTCCCATCCGCCTCGTCTTTATCCGTTCACCTCGAACCTCTTGACGATCACGACCGAGTTGATTCCCAGCATGCCAAATGAGTTATTCAGGATATAGTCGACCCGGTCCAATGGCCGGGGCGAGTTGGCGACAACCTGGCTGATGCCACATTTGGGATCCAGCCGATCGAGATTGATTGTAGCGTGTGCGATTTGGTCTTTGAAGGCAGGCAAGTTGCCGACCAACTCCAATGCCCCGGCTGCGCCCATCGCATGACCGATGAAACTCTTCGTATTGTTGACCGCCAATGACTCGCGATCCCCGAAAACTTCGCGAATCGCACGACATTCTTCGATATCCCCCTGGTCGGTCGCCGTGGCGTGGCTGCTGAGAATATCGATATCCCCGGGAGTGATCCCGGCCCGATCCAGCGCCAATCTCATGCACTCGGCCTGTCGCCCTGCATTGGGCAGAACGAAATCCGTGGCGTCGGAGTTCATCGCGTAGCCGACGATTTCCCCGTAGATCTTCGCCCCGTGGGCCAGGGCATCGGGCAACCGTTCCAGCGTGCAGACGGCTCCCCCCTCGGCCACCACGATCCCGTTGCGGTCGGCGTCGAACGGTCGACACGCCTTCGCCGGATCCTCGTGAGACGCCAGGGCCCCCTGGCTCTTGAAACTCGCGAAAATCCCGAACGTGTGGATGCTCTCCGACACCCCCCCGCACAGTGCCATGTCGACGTCGCCGAGCTTCAGCATCTGCAGACCCTGGATGAAACCGGCGTTGCCAGCTGCGCAGGCGGCTCCCAGGGTCAGGTGCGGACCGGTAATCCCCAGGCTCAATGTCACCTCACCGGCCGGATTGTTCGCCACGGTCCGCGGGTTGTGGTGATGGGACCAGACGCTGGTGTCGTAGTCGTACTGCGAGATCTCGTAGATCTCGTTCTCGGTCTCGACGTTGCCGTGCTCGGTGATTCCCAGGTAGACACCCACCCGCGACCGGTCCCGTTCGGCCAGGTCCAGCCCCGCATCGGCCACCGCCTCGTGAGCACAATAAATCGCGATCGAGCCCGACCGGGTTCCCCGCCGCACTTCGCGACGGCTCTGGTGAGCCACGGCATCGAAATCGCAGACACCGGCCAGCACGTCGCCCATGAACCGGGTCTCGTAAGCCACCACCCCCGACCGACCGCTCAACAGGCTTTCCCGAAATTCGTCCAGAGAATTCCCGTTGGGCGACGCCAGGCCGATGCCGGTCACCACGATTCGTTCGTCGACGAAGGACGACATGCCTAGGAGATCCGCGACACGATGAGAAACGAGAGCGGCGTCGCGGGAGACGAGAAGCGGCCCGCGTGATCGCCCCAACCGGGAGAGACTGCCGGAAGTCCCGCAGACTACTCGACGCGCCCCGTCAGGACAAGCGGGCCGCGACAGCCACCGGACCCGAACACCACCGTCGGTCACAGCGAAGAGGACGATTCCGACCTTGCAGCAAATCGGGCCAGAAACTAACTTCCGCCGCCTCGACGGCCCCGTAGCCTCCCGCCCGCACCGTCGCCAGGCCTCACTCTCAACTCACCATTCACCCCAACCGGATTCCCGGTAACGCTCACGGAGGGCGGATTCCGATGCGTATCGACTCCCGACAACGACGCACCCTCGGACTTCTCCTGGCTACAGGCCTCGTCTGCAGCTTCGCAGGCTGCAACCCCATGAGTGCGTTTCTAATGAACCGCACCGGGTTGGCCTACTACGGGTCAGGGGACTACACCGCGGCAACCAAGGAATTCCAACGGGCGGTCGCCGACCATCCGAACAACCCCGACTACATCTACAACCTCGCCAGCGCCGTCCGCAAACAGGGACAGATCGCCAAGGCCGAGCAGTTCTATCGCCAGGCCCTGGAAATCGACCCGGGCCACCAGCCCAGCTACCACGGACTCGCCCGGTTGATGGTCGACAGCGGTCGAGGAGTCGAGGCCGCCGAATTGCTCGGAATGTGGGCCACGGCCGAGGTCTGGCGACCCGAGCCGCACATCGAAATGGCCTGGCTGTCCAGGGAATCCGGGAACATCGCCGGGGCCGAACGCCACCTGCTCAACGCACTCCGTACCAGCCCCTCACACCCGGTCGTCACCGCACACCTCGGGCAACTCTACCAGGACTCCGGACAGTCCGATCGTGCCACCGCCATGTACCAGCGATCACTCTTCAGCGACTGGTACCAGCCCGAAGTCCGCTCACGACTTGCCTCGCTGCGTGAACAGGGCCTCAGCATCGGCCAACCCACCACGCTGGCCGCCAACCCGTCATTCACGACACCCGTCTACGACGCCGTCACACAACCCACTCCGCTGATGATCCCGCAACCCGCACCGCAGCCGGACCCGGTTGCCACTCGGCCCGCTGACACCCCGGCGACAGCCAACCAACTCCCGGTGGTGACACCCAAGTAGGGCCACCTTCAGGGTTCAGCTGCCCTTGTCGCCCTTGTCGCCCTCGGGCCGCTTCGGCCGATCCGGTTTGCCGCTTTCCTTCTTGTCCGGGCGGCCCTTTCGGTCTCCGCCGGAACCTCCACGGCCACCACCGCCACCGCGGTTTTTCCGTCGCGCGCGAGACGCCTCGACTTCCTGGACTGTGACAAATCCATCCGAGTCACCGTCGAGACGGTCGAAGAAATTCGCCAGGAACGTCCCTTCCGACTCGGCCTTCGAGATCTTGCCGTCCTCGTCCTTGTCGAACTCGGCCATCCGGCCCAGTCCGGTCTCACCGCCACCCCCGGCCCCCTTCTTGCCCGACGACTTCCGAGACGACTTCCCGCCTCCCCCCGGTCCTCCCCGGCCACCTTTTCGGCCCCTTCCACCACCACCACCTCCGCCGCCAGCGGCCGCGGGTTCAGTGCTCGTCGAGTCCCCCATCTCTCCGGCGGTGACAACACCGTCCTTGTTCTTGTCCGACTTGTCGAAGAACTCCAGCAGGCTCGGCAAAACCGTTGTTGACCTGGGAAGAGCATCGGACTTCTTGTTCTTGACCGCCCGTTCGACCTGCCACCGCTCGACCCGATGAGTGCCGACCGAGTCGGATTCGAAATCGAGCATCTGCAGTTGCTCTTGCTGCGTCAGGGGTGTTGCCGACGGCTGCACCACCTTGTACTTGGTTATCACCCGGATGTACGGCTGAGACCGGACCAGTGTCTGCTTCCCGTCCTTGCTCGGCACGACCTCGACCTCGAACGAATGGTCTCGGAACAGGCTGGGCCAGCGGAAGACCGCAAAGCGAACTCCGGTCTTGTTGGACAGTTGGCTGGGCTCGTCGCGGAAAGACGTCATCACCAGGCCCACGGCGTGGCCACGGGCGTCATCGAGCGTCAGACCGGCTTTCGGTTGACTCGAAAATGCCGATTCGATGGCACCAAGTGAATAGCCGCTGCACAGTGGCGAGGAGATCTCGACAGCAGCCAGGCTGACGACGACCAGCAGGATCGCCCACCGCACCAGGCGAGGACCACGAGCAGGGCCGCTCGACACTTCCTGCTCGGCAGCTGGCTCCCCCACCGGTCCGGATGCTCCAGAGACTGGCTGGTCAGCCGACGATTCGGTCACCTCGACCTGTTCACCCGATCCGTCCCCGAGATCAACGGGGTCCATCGAATCCTCAAACATGGCTCTCTCTCCGTACGGACGCGGCTCAGGCCTCGTCGGTCAGACCCAGTCGGAACCAGCGAATCACGCTGACATTGTCCTCGTAGCACCAGAAGACGACAAACACCGCCCCGTCGTCAAGCCGCACGACCGAAGGCGCACCGAACCTCAGCGCCCGGAAGTTCTCGACCATCGAGTCTCCCATCCTCGTGCTCCCCTGCTGGCTGTGGCCCCACAGCGGCTGCGTCCCCGCGTTGACCCACTCGTCACCCTCGATCCGGACATCCTGCAACCACAGTCCCGGCTCGTCGGTCCGACGATAGACGACCAACATCCGGTCGTCTCCGATGACCAGCGGAGTCTGGGTCTGGCCGATCAGCCCGGTCGATCGATGGGGCGTCCAGGTGACTCCACCATCGGAACTGACGGCGTACTGGTTGGGCCGGTCCTCGGCAGCGGGCAGATCGTGGCACCAGGCGACCGCCAGCAACCGTCCGTCGGACAACTCGACGATCTTCGACTCCCAGAAGACCACCGCCTCCGAATCCAGTTCACTCATCACCGACAACCACTCGGGCCAACTCACTCCGCGATCTCGCGAGACGAAAGCGACCATCTGGTGGCCGTTGGGCAGCGTCCCGCTCCAGGCGGGCCAGGTCGAGGAGATCAGCAGCCAGCGGCCATCGGAAAGTTCGGTGATCGGAGCACACAGTTCCCACTCGGGGCCCTCGATCGGCGGCTCGACCCGGCACGGCTCACTCCAGGTCCGACCCCCGTCTCCCGACGTGGTGGTCTCGAATCGGGTCGGCACGAATCCCAGCGTCCGGGCATGAGTCAGTCCCTCGCCGGCAAGTTCACGGCGATCGTGTCTCTGCAGCAGGCCCACGATCATGCCGTGGCTGTCGACGGCCATCTTGGTCCCTTCCGAGACCCCTGCGGGGACCTCCGGTACCCCCAGTCGACCCTCGTCGGCCCACGTCCGTCCGCCGTCGAGCGACCGCGACAGGTGCACCCTCAGGTCCTCGGCCTCGAACGCCTCGCCCAGGTTGTACGAAACCAGCACCTCGCCGTTGCCCAGCGGAATCGCCGAGGGGAAATACGCGTGGCGACTGGTCACGTGCGCCATCGGGTTGCGGAACACCACGCCGGTTTCCATCTCGATCGACAGCTCGACACTCATCCGATCCCACCCTTTGGCAAGTCACGAAGCCAGCCGTCTCACCTTACCCCTGCCCCGACGAGGTCACAACGAGCCGGCAGACCGTCGGGCCACCCACGTTCGACGGATCCCTCCGCAACCACTAGTCTTGGGGTCCGCACACATCCTGCACGAGATCTCGGCTCGATGGCCGTTTCCGACACTCACATCACCGACGTCCGTGCGATCCTGACCGCTCCGGCGGGAATCCGGCTGGTCGTCGTCCGAGTCGACACCAACCAGCCCGGCCTTTACGGACTCGGCTGTGCCACCTTCACCCAGCGGGCACGAGTGGTCGTGACGGCCATCGACGAGTACCTGAAGCCGTTCCTGGT
>CAUZRQ010000066.1:0-28671 GCA_963582065.1 Planctomycetota bacterium
TCGAGATACGACGCATTCAGCCGCCCCACGGGATCTCGTGGACCGTTGTTCTCGGTGCTGCTGAAGGACGCCGAGCAGACCGCCGCGGCGTTCTACGACGCGCTTGCTGTCGACAAGGGTCCCAACCTGGGAACCAACTACACGCTGGCCTGCCCGTTCACGATCCTGGCCCATTACCACGAACTGGACTGGGCCGAATCTTGCGGAGTCTCCCGGTACCTGGTCCGCGTCTCGACGGGCCTGGAACCGTACGACGTTCTGGAAGCGGCGTTCGCAACGGCGTTGGGCCGCTGAGGCCGGCCACCGGCTGGATCAATCGTCCTGCCTGGCGTATTCGAACAGCGCCGTCGAGAGATAGCGTTCGCCCGAGTCGGGCAGCACGACGACGATCGTCTTGCCGGCGGCCTCCGGCCGGGCGGCCACCTGCAATGCTGCGACCATCGCGGCCCCACAGCTGATCCCGCAGATGATCCCCTCTTCCTTGACGATCCGCGGCGCCATCGCAAAGGACTCTTCGCTCGAGACCTGCACCACCTCGTCAACCAGGTCCATATCGAGAATATCAGGAATGAACCCGGCACCGATGCCCTGGATCTTGTGGGGACCTGGGTCACCTCCGGAGAGCACCGGACTCTCGGTCGGCTCGACGGCAACCGACGTCACCGCGTGACCCCGCTCGTTCTTCAGATACCGCGACACCCCGGTAATCGTGCCGCCGGTGCCGATGCCCGCGACGAAGTAGTCGATGTTGCCGCCGGTGTCGTCCCAGATCTCCGGACCGGTCGTATCGAAGTGCACCTGCGGGTTGGCGGGGTTCTTGAACTGCTGGGGCATGTAGTGGTCATCCTGCTCGGCCATCTCGGTGGCCTTGCGGATCGCTCCGCCCATGCCATCCGACCCCGGCGTCAATACCAGTTCGGCCCCGAAGGCCCGCAGCATCATGCGGCGTTCCAGCGACATCGTGTCGGGCATCGTCAGGATGCACTTGTAGCCCCGGGCGGCACAGACGTAGGCCAGGGCGATGCCGGTGTTGCCGCTGGTCGGTTCAACCACCGTCATCCCGCCCTGGAGGGCCCCCGACTTCTCGGCGTCCCAGATCATCGCCGCTCCGATACGACACTTGACGCTGTAGGCCGGGTTGCGGCCCTCGATCTTGGCGAGCACAGTCGCTCCCAGCCCCTCGGTCAAACGGTTGATCTGAACCAGCGGGGTGCGACCGATCGATTCGGTGTTGTCGGTGAAGATGGCCATCAGTGACTCCTGGTGGATTGTTCGCGTCGATGGGTGGCCATTATGCGGCAAGCCCCGGTGACGGGCAATCGTCACACCGCCCCGGCGGTCGACCCGCCGGGCGGCGGCGATGGCCGGGTTCAGCGAGCGAGGCCGGGGCGAATCGAGTAGCCTCCACCACGAATCACCGGCAAAGACATCCGCCCTGTTGCGTCGGTCGGCGTCTGGTGGGTGAGCCCGGTCGGGGGACGCGGCCGGCGAGCCTCGAAGCCGGACGTCGGCCGAGCCTGGACATCCACCTCGCCCAACAGATCCGCCACGAACTTCCGGCTGGCCCGGTTGATGATCACCACCCGGCTGGCCGCTCGCGGATTGTCCGCCGACCGGATGATGCAGACCACCTCGGCCCCGGATGCTCCGGCCAAAACCGCCTGCACCGCCGCGGCTTCCGGCACTCCGCCGGATCGCCCGCTTGTCGAGCGTGGCGGAACCGTGGGCGTGGTCGGCCGCGTTGCCTGCGGTGTCGTCGGCAGCGAGGCTGTCTTGACCGACGGCGGCGGAAAATCGTCGAGCGATCGACGCCGGCCGGACGATGCGGAAACGGGGGTGCGGGCAGCGGTGGGAATCGCGTCGCGGCGCGGGCCAGGCTGATCACGGTGGACGACAAGCGAAGTCAGGCGGCAGCGAGCCAGCAGGTCGTGAATTGGCCGCAGGCCTGCGTAGAGGCCTCGCTGGTAGGTGGGGTCGGCGGCGAAGCAGACCCCGACCACGCGGCCGGCGGCGTTCAGCAGGCCGCCCCCGCTGCGCCCCTGGAGCGGCACGCCGGTGCATTCGACGTTGTCGGGTCCCAGGTAGCGGTTCAGCCGGGTGACGGTGACCAGTTCTCGAGTCGGCTGGTCGCCCCCGTTGCAACCGAAACTGATCAGCCGTTGCCCGGCCGAGAGCCGCGAGACGGGGTCGGCGATTCGTGCCACCGGCAGCAGGCTCCTCGAAACAATCTCGACCAGCCCGACGTCGGATTCCACGTCATGGCCCAGCAGGCGGCCGGAAAACGAGGTCGAGCGGCGGCCGTCGAACACGTCGACAATCAACCGCCCGCCCGGACCCGTCGCGCCAACCGGCCTCCCCGTCTTCCCCCGCGGATGGTAGTTCCGGAACAGGTGACCACAAGTCAGGACAATGCTGCGACCGGGTCGGCTGTCGATGATCGTGCCCGAAGCGAACTCGTGACCGTCGGCCTGCTCGAGCCTCAGGCGGACACAACTCGACTGCAGCCCCCGCCCCGAATCCGACGCGGTGACCGATCCACCTTTGGCCCGGACCACCGGTGAGTTCGAACCGGCCGGACGCTGGAACGGCCCGACCAGGCGTGCCGAAGGGGTCGGACCCGGATCGGATTCCGAATCGCTCTTCGAAGACGAACGGCGACTGCTGGCCAAGGCGGCCGCGGCCAACGCCCGCAGCCGCTGCTCGGATGTCACGCCGACGATCTTCTTCACCGCCCGCCCCTGCTCGATCAACACGAACGTCGGCAGGAGGTTCACACTCAACTGACGCGCCAATCGTGGCACACGACGAATGTCGAGCACCCGGATCGGGTATCCCTGTCGCTTCAGCTTCTCGACCATCGGACTCATCCGCTGGCAGGCCAGGCAACCCGGACCCGAAAACTCCAGCACTTCGCCGGCATGCCCGGCCGAGGGAGCCATCAACCCGAAACCACCACCAACCGTGACCACCACGAGCACGATCGCCAACCGGAACGTCCGACCGGCACGTCGGGCAACCGGCGGGGACGGAGAAGCAGAACGTCCGCAGAAAGGAACCCGCATCGTCACGTCGCGCATCACACCATCCCTGGTTTTCAGCGAGCAAATTGTAAAGCTGTCCACGATCACCAACCGGAGATTGGCAACTTTACAAGCGAACCATCCTTGGTCCACACCTCTTCCGCCCGAAAGTGCGGTGATCGCAGCGGAGGGTCAATAGGAGCAGATGGCGTGCCAAAGCGGACGCCTAGATCCCGTAGAACTTCTCGGCGTTCCCTGCAAACAGCTTCTTCTGGGCTGACAGCGGCCGATCCTTGACGATTGTCTTCAGGGCTCCGACCCACTGGGCAAACGTGGCCCGCAGGCGACAAACCGGCCAGTCGCCGGCGAAGTAGGCACGGTCCTCGCCGAAGGTGTCGATGCAGAAGAGCATGTTGGGAGCCAGATCGGCCGGCTTCCATCCTTCCGGCGCCGTGACGACGATCCCCGAGATCTTGCAGACGACGTTTTCGTGTGCTGCCAGGGCCTTCATCCCGTCCATCCACTTCTTCCTGAGCGCCTTGTCGGTGGACCCCACCGGCATGTTCCCACAGTGGTCGACCACGAATCGGGTCTTGGGGCACTTTTCGACCAGCTTCGCCCCGTCGGCCAGTTCTTCTGGCCGCATGCACAGGTCGAAGCTCATTCCCAGTTTCCCCAGCAGCTTGATGTTCCTGACGAACCGCTTTTCGAGACAGAGCCCGGTGGCCCGGTCCGGGTCGTGCAGCACGGTCCTGACCCCCTTCACGTAATCGCTGTCCTCGTACTGCTTGATGTACTTCTTGAAGCCACGGTCGTGCGGGTAACCACCGATGACGGCGGCCTGCATCGGGTTCGACTTGTCCTTACACAACCCGATCACCCACTCGGCCTCACGTTCCTGGTGCGAGTGCTGGACGTTGACTTCCATGTAGACGGTCTTGGTGACCCCCAGCCCCTTGGTCGCCTCGAGGTAGTCCTTCATCACGAAGTCGCGGTTGATCGACTGCACGCCCTCATTCTTGAGCCACGGCAGGGTCAGTTTCTTGAGGTCCCAGAGGTGCTGGTGCGTGTCAACGATGGGAATCACGGGCTTGGCATCCTCGGCGGCACGAGCCGACCCGGGTGTGAAGAACTGTGGAACGGCGAACGAGGTCGCCGCAGCGGCTGCGGTGGCCGTGGTGTCGACCAGAAAATCCCGGCGGTTGGTTTCGTGGTGGGTGGCGGTCATGGGTGTAGCGTCTCGGGGGTGAGTGAAACAGGATTCGGGAGAATCATCGTAGCCAACAGGCATGGTGGTTTGCACTCTCGGAAACGGTCCGATTGTACCGGTTCTCCGGTCCATGACAGGCTCGTCGTCCTGTGCTCGTCGAACCGGCCGTGGCGATTCCCACGGATGTAACACACCGCTCCGCGCCGCCTTACGACTCGGTGCCCGTTCCGGTGGACCAATGAGCCTGAGGTGTCCGATGTCGAGAGAACTCGAAGAGACACATCCACGCGCCGCCCGGGACTCTCACAGCCCCGTCGGTCCGATCTCACATCTGCCGAGCCCTCCGCCATGACCAGCTCCTCAGCCTCCACCCCGGTCGCCTCACGGATCGATCATCCGCCCGTGGCCACCACCATCGACGGCCTGCCGCTGCCGGCGCCACCTCACCGCACCCTGCTGCTGTTGATGTTGACGCTGATGGCCGGGTTGGCCGTGACCAACTGGCTCGACCACCGCTCGGCCTCACGCACGCTGGTCGGCTACCTGCGAGCCAAGCGGAACGTGATCATCGCTCCGGTCGATGCGGTTGTCCGCGAAGTGCGACAGCAGCCCGGCGCCGTGGTCACTCCGGGGACGGTGATGGTGCTGCTGTTCAACGACGAACTCGAACGCCAGGTCGCCGACCGCCGGTCGATCCTGCCCACGCTCGAAGCCGCCCTGGCTCAGTCGCAGGCCCAGGCCGAGGTGGAATTGTCGCTGAAGCTGAGAGACCTGGACCAGGAGGAATTCAAGGTCCGCACGCTGGCGGCCAACCATCTCGAGAGACAGTACTACAACGAGTTTCTGCAGACGGCCTGGGAGGAGATGCTCGACCTGAGGAGTGACGGCCTGGCCAGCATCGGTGGCCAGGACCAGATCTACCGCCTCGGCACCCTGCCCCAGCTGCTGACCAGCGACGAGGCCAGGACGAAAACCGTGATGCGACAGCAGGCGGCCCGCAACGCCGCCTTGATCAGTGCCACCCAGGCCAAGCTGTGTCGCGAGCGGACCGCGAGGATCGTGGCGCTGCGAAGCAGCCTGCGCGAGAAGATCCGCAAGGCCAACGGTGTCGATGTCGCTACCCACCAGCTCGCCCACGCCCGAACCACTCTCGAGGCACTCGAGGAAAGCCGCCAGAGACTGACGCTGACCGCCGGTGCCCACGGCACCGTCGGCCTGCACCTCAAGCAACCCGGCGACCGCGTGGTCAACGGCGAGGAAATCGTCGAGCTCTACGACCGCGAGCGGCAACACGTCGACCTGCCGGTCCCCAGCCGCATGATCGACCGCTACCCGGTCGGAACGCTGGTGCGACTGAGGTTCGCCAGCTCGATCCGCTGCCGCGGACGCGTGTCGATCGTGCCGCCACACACCGAGCAGGACGTCAAGACACCCGCCGGAGACGATCCACTGGTCAGGATCACCATCGAGCCGCTCGGGCGCCTGTGGCCCGACGTGCCGATCGGATCGTCGGTCGAGGTCGAGGTCGAGTAGCAGGATTGGCCGGAATCGAGATGGCTGCGCCGGGAGCCACTCGGACTTCTCACCGACCTTGGTCTACGCCGCCTCGACGCTGATGATCTCGTCGATCGAGATCGGCCCGTGAGTCGTCTCGGGGTCGTCGGTGTCGATGACGACCAGCCGACCCGGCCCCGCCGCCCGCGCATCCGGATATCCGCTCACCTGCCGGCCGTCGGCCAGTACCAGCCGCACCGGGTCCGTCTCGTTGACCCCGGGCATGTCGTCGCAGACGAGGACCGGAAACCGGCTCCAGGCCCACGTCCAAAGTGTCGACTCGGCATCGACCTTCCCGGCGATGTCCAACCACTCGTCGGCCGCCTTGACCAGGTCGACCCGGGCCGCGGCACGGCACCACGGTGCGAGTTCCTGGTCGATCCACTGACGCCGCGACGCCACCAGTTGGTCGAATGTTCCCATGGCATGCCCGCGCGGCCGCTCCTCTACCAGGACGTCATCCTGAAACTCGAATTGTCCGAGGACCTCGCAATCCGGCAGCGACGTCTCCGGGGCACAGGTTCGCACAATCGGCCCACAACTGACAAGCTTCCGCCGACGGCTCTCCAGGACTGCCCCCCAAACCGTCACGAACGTTGCGCGTGGCCAACCGCCGTCACTCGTCGGTGACGCAGCCCAGCGAGGCGGACCGGACGGTGCGGATGTAGCGACCCAGCGTGCCACGGGTGTGCTTCAACGCCGGAGCGGTCCAGGCCTCACGTCGGCGAGCCAGTTCCTCGTCACTGACATCCATGTCGATCCGGCGGGTCTCGGCATCGATCGTCACCCGGTCGCCGTTTTCGACCAGTGCCACCGGGCCGCCCTCCTGGGCCTCGGGCGTGATGTGTCCGACGATGAACCCGTGCGAGCCGCCCGAAAACCGCCCGTCGGTCATCAGCGCCACGTCGTCTCCCAGGCCGGCTCCCATGATCGCCGAGGTCGGGGTGAGCATCTCGGGCATCCCCGGCCCCCCCTTGGGACCTTCGTAACGGATGATCACCACGTCCCCCTTGCCGATCTGCTTCTGTTCCAGCGCGGCGAGCATCTCCTCCTCGGCGTCGAACACCCGTGCCGTTCCCGAGAACATCAGTCCCTGTTTGCCGGTGATCTTGGCCACCGCCCCGTCGGGTGCCAGGTTGCCTCGCAGGATCTGCAGATGCCCGGTCGACTTGATCGGATCGGAGGTCGGTCGCACGATCTCCTGTCCCTCGGACAACTCGGGCAAGTCCGCCACGTTCTCGGCCAGTGTCTTCCCGGTCACCGTCAGGCAATCGCCCTCGATCAACCCCTCGGCCAAGAGGAACTTGAGCACCGCCGGAGTCCCCCCGACACCGTGGAGGTCGGCCATCACGAAGCGGCCGCTGGGCTTCAGGTCGGCCAGGAACGGCACCCGGTCGCTGGTGGTCTGGAAGTCGTCGATCGTCAACTCGACACCCGCCGAGCGGGCGATCGCCACCAGGTGCAGCACCGCATTGGTCGATCCGCCCAGGGCCATCACCACGGCCATGGCGTTTTCGAGCGACCGGCGAGTGATGATGTCGCAGGGCTTGATGTCCTGCTCCAGCAGCTGGCGAATCGCCGCACCCGCCCGGTGACACTCGTCCCGCTTGGCCGGATCGGTGGCCGGGATCGAGCTGCTGTACGGCAACGAGAGCCCCATGGCCTCGATCGCCGAAGCCATCGTGTTGGCCGTGTACATCCCGCCGCAGGCTCCCGCACCCGGACAGCTGTTCTGCACGATCTCCTGTCGCTCCTCGTCACTGATCGACTCGGCCAGGTACTGCCCGTAGGACTGGAACGCCGAGACGATGTCGAGCTTCTTGTCGCCGACGCAACCGGGCTGGATCGTGCCCCCGTAGACCATCAACGCCGGACGGTTGACCCGCGCCATGGCCATCACGCAGCCCGGCATGTTCTTGTCACATCCAGGCAGAGTGACCAGGCCGTCATACCACTGGCCGCCCATGACCGTCTCGATCGAATCGGCAATCAGGTCACGTGACTGCAGCGAGTACGACATGCCCTCGGTGCCCATCGAGATGCCGTCGCTGACGCCGATGGTGTTGAACCGCATCCCCACCAGGTCCGACTCGCTGACACCCGCCTTGACCACCGCGGCCAACTCCAACAGGTGCATGTTGCAGGTGTTGCCCTCGTACCAGACGCTGGCAATCCCCACCTGCGGCTTGTTCATGTCCGCTTCGGTCATCCCCGTGCCGTAGAGCATCGCCTGCGAGGCGCCCTGCGAACGAGGCTGAGTGATCCGGGCGCTGTAGCGATTCAGACCCTCACCGACGGGTTGATTCATCTGTCGAAACTCCAACTGGCATCAAGACGCAAACCACCACTTATATAGCACTCCCGAGAGGCCAGAAAGCCGATTGAGCGGTCCAGATCCCGCAGAAACCGGCATTCCAGTGAGCCTCACCGCATGTCGTGCTATCGTATTGACCACGCCGGAGGGTAAGCTGCGATCAATCGGTGAGCATGTCGCGGCGGCATCGTTCCAGCCGAGATCACTCTGATTACTGGCAAACGGCGGACCTGTTGTCGAAGGGCTGACAGTTGAGTGACCAATGGGTGAGATTCAACGACGGGTTGCAGTCGTTGGCGACAAGTGAGGCGGTTCGAGCGATCGGGTTTCTGGACCGCTGCCTACAGTCGGCCGGTGAATCGACCAACCAACAGGCTCTGCTGGACCAACTGCTACCGGAGCTGGTGACCGAATTCTCGGCCCAGTGGTGCGGAGTACTGGTCCGAAATCCGGGTTGGGAGTTGCAGGTCGATTACGGCCGTCAACGGCCGGCCTCGTGGCCAGCGGCCTTGCTCGAGGAATCCCTGGACAGGGGTGCGGCCGGCGGCGAATCGATCGCCGAGCCTGAGGGGTGGACCGCAGCGGCGGTTCCCCTGGACGACGCCGCTCCGTCGGCATCGGTCCTGTTGATCGCCGGCGGACATCTTGACCTGTCTCAACTTCCCTTGCTCTCGGTGGCCGGCCGCGGGTTGTCAGTCGCCCGCGGCGTGGCGAGCCGGACCGAACAGGCCATGAAGCGAGCCGAACGACTGGCATCGACGTTGAACGCATCGGCGGGATTTGCGGGCGTTCACGAGGTGGTGCCATTGCTCGAATTGATCGCTTCGGAGGCGACGCGGTTGTTGGATTGCGACCGCGCGAGCATCTTCGTCCATGACCGCGAGAGGGGCGAACTGGTGGCCTGCCCGGCGTTGGGTGTCGAGGGAGGCACGTTGCGGATTCCCGACAACGCGGGAATCGTCGGCGACGTGATCCACAACGGTCAGCCCGTGCAGGTCGACGACGTGACCACCGACGACCGGTTCAATGCCGACGTCGACAAGGAGACCGGTTACACGACCCGCAACCTGTTGTGTGTTCCGTTGCGGGACGGGCAGGGGGAGGTGATGGGGGCCTTCGAGTTGATCAACCGGCTCGAGGGGTCATTCAACGAAGACGATCTCGAGGGACTCGAACACCTCGCAGGCCAGGCCGCCGTCGCCCTGGCCAACACCCAGGAACACCAGCGGCTGTTGCGGAGCCGCGAGCAGCTGGCCGAACAGGTGTCTCGAGGAGCACGGCTGGTGGGGACCAGCCCGGCGATCATCGCGTTGCGGGACACGGTCGATCGCCTGGCCGGCACCGACCTGCCGGTGCTCGTCCTCGGATCCAGCGGAACCGGAAAGGAAGTCGTCAGCCGAGCTCTGCACTTCGGAGGCTCACGAGCTGACCAACCGTTTGTCGCGGTCAACTGCGCGGCGATCAGCGAGACGTTGCTCGAGAGCGAGTTGTTCGGACACGAGAAGGGTGCCTTCACCGACGCGGTCGATACCCGCAAGGGAAAATTCGAGCTGGCCGACGACGGCACGCTGTTCCTGGACGAGATCGGAGACATGAGTCCCGCGGGGCAGGCGAAACTGCTGCGAGTTCTCGAACAGAAGGTGATCACACGCGTCGGCGGATCGCAGACCATCCCGATCAATGTCCGTGTCATCGCCGCCACCAACCAGGACCTGGCCGAGGCGGTCGGAGAGAAGCGGTTCCGCGAGGACCTGTTCTACCGGCTCTCGGTTGTCACGCTCGAACTCCCGTCCCTGGCCGAACGCCCCGAGGACATCCTGCCGCTGGCAGAACACTTCCTGGGCGACTTCTGTGTCGAGGCGGGGCGGGCGGCCTTGACACTGGCACCCGAGGCCCAGCAGCGGTTGATCGGACACGCCTGGCCGGGAAACGTCCGGGAACTGCGGAACCTGATGGAACGAGTCGCGTTCCTGTGCCCGGGAGACCAGATCGAGATCGACGACCTGGCGTTCATCCTGGCCCCCGGCCGCGAGCCCGATGTCGAGATGCCCGAGGACGCGGGGTTATCCGAGGCAACCCGGCGTTTCCAGATCGACTACATTCGCCGCTCGATCCGACTGGCCGCCGGCAACATGACCGAAGCCGCCCGCCTGCTGGGACTCCACCGCTCGAATCTCTACCGCAAGATGGGGCAGCTGGAGATGAAGGAGTCGGAGGAAGACGACGGCGAGTAGCCGCCGTCGTCATACCTACCGCCGGAAGATTCCCAGCGAGATCCCCGTGCCGTAGTCGCCGCGACCAATACTGAAACTGAACCCCGGCCGCTGGACCGAAATCCTGACCGACGGACGGTGGTGGTGCTGGCTGGTCGAATACCTGTACGAACTGAAGCCGTGCGGAGAGTAACCGTAGGAGGAGTGTCGGTAAGGCGAGGACACGAAGGAGAAGCTGGTCACCGGCACATGACGATGCAATCGCTGTCTCGGACGATGGACCCTACGGGACCTTGAGAACCCGTAACCGCTGAGACTGCTCAGCCCCCGAGTCCGAACGGAACCGTTTTGCGAGTTGACGTAACCGGCATGTACTCCCGGTTTGGTGTTCACGTGCCGACGCACATCGCGATGTCCCGCCTCGGAGATGCGCGAAGCAACAGAAACCTGCAACACGATCACCGCCACTGCGACAGCCAGCATTCGGAATCTCATGGATCTGCTCCCTGTCTAACTGGATCGAGTTTCCGGAAATCGGCAGCCCGCAGGTGAAGATCTCGACGCGGGACTGCCGTCGGACGGCGTAGAAGAGCACGCCGCGTGCCAAAACGGAGTCTCCCAACACGTCGGGTTCTTCAGGTCCGGTAATCCCAGTCAGCACAACAACTTGTCGATCTTGGCGCACAGAAAAACCCCGGGCCGAAGAGGGTTTCGGCCCGGGGCGAATCGATTGCCGTGTCGCACACACGAGTCAGGACGTGGTCAGACTGACGACAAGTCGTCTAGACCACCGGATTGACCAGCGACCCGATTCCACTGATCGATGCGACGACGGTGTCACCGGAGCGAAGGAACTTGTTCTTGGCCGATCCCACCCCGGAGGTGGTTCCGGTGGAGATGATGTCGCCGGGGACGAGCGTGACGAAGCTCGACACGAACTCGATGAGTGCCGCGACGGGGAAGATCATCTCGGCGGTTGATCCGTCCTGCTCGACCTCGCCGTTGACCGTCAGTTTCAGTTCCAGCCCCTGGGGATCGTCGCATTCGTCGGCCGGCAACACGCAGGGTCCCATCGGGCAGAACGAGTCGTGCCACTTGCCGTGCAGCCAATCGAAGAAGCCGTCCTTGGACCGTTCGGTTCGGCCGGGGTTCGGCTGGAATTTCCGGTCGGAGACGTCATTGACGACGGTGAATCCCGCCACGTAGTCCAGCGCATCGGCCTCGGTCACCGCGTGGCATTCCCTGCCGATGATCACGCCCAGTTCGAGTTCCCAGTCGATGTGATCGGGCGAAACGTCGGGGATGCGAATCGGGTTGCCGGGGTCGTTGAGCGTGGTCAACGGCGGCTTCATGAAAACATAGGGGAAGGTCGACTGCCGCTCGGCCGCCTGGCCACCTCCTTCCTCGATGTGCTTCGAGTAGTTCCCGGCCAGCAGCAGCAGCTTGGACGGGTTGGGCACGGGCACCTTGACCTGGACCGCTTCGGTGGGAACACCCAGTTGGGCCGCTTGTTCCTCCCCGGCGGCGGCCAGGGCGTCCTGCAGAGCGACCGCGGCTACACGACCACTGCCGCCGGACAGGAACGTGGTGATCTGGTCGCAATCGGGAACATCGACTCCCAACGACGCGGCGGCGGCCTGCAGGGGCACGATGGTCTGCTCGCTGTAGAACCCGATCGCGGTGGCACCGTTGTGTTCAAACCGACACAGTCTCATGTCTATCTCCCGAGTACATAGCTGAAATCCGGATCAAGTCGAGCGGCACCGACGGGGCGCCCGCAGTGGGCCACTCGCCGAACCGGCGTCCTAGTGTGTCGGCCGCCCGTGGCGATCGCAAACGCAGGCCGGACCAACCGCCGACGTGGATCCGCGTTTCGATTCGTGGTCGATCAGTCGTCGATGACGGCCGCGACAACTGCGTCGAAGAACGCGTCACGCGGATTGGTGCCACCCGGACTCTGGGTGAACACCAGCACCACCAGTTCGTGACGCGGGTCGACGAAGGCGTAGGTCCCTTCCGAACCGCCGTGTCCGTAGACCCCCGTCCGCCTCACGACCCAACCGAAGCCGTAGAAACTGTTCCGCTTCCCGCGGTCCTGCTTCGGGTAAACCGACTCGGTCTGCGGCCGGGTCGCCTCGGCCACCGACCCCGGTTTCAGCACCCGGGCCTCACCCAGTCTCCCCTTCTCGAGGAACATCTGGCAGAAACGGAGAAAGTCGGAACTGGTCGAGACCAGTCCGCCGGACCCGCGGACGAACGGCACACGTATTTTGCCCGACTGGTCGAAACGAACCCGCCAGAGGGGCGTCGGATCGGTGCCCTTGGAATCGGTTGGCTTGGGCTTGATCCGTTCGTAGACGACGGCCATCCGACTCAATCGGTCTTTCGGCGGCCTGTGCGACGTGTCGGTCATTCCCAGGGGCCGGTAGACGTGCCTGGCGAGGTACTCGTCAACCGGCTGGCCGCTCTTGACCTCGATCAACGCCGCCAGCGTGTTGTAACCCGGGTTGTTGTAGCTGTAGCTGGTCCCCGGCTCGACCTCCGGTCCCACGTCGGCGAACCGGTCAACCTCCAACTGCAGGTTGGGGGCCAGCGGATACTGCGGCGACCTCTTTCTCAGCGGCGGGAGGAACAGCGACTTGATCCTCAAGCCGCTGGTGTGAGACAGCAGCTGCCGGACGGTGATCTTGCTGCACCTGGGGTTGTCGAATGCCGGCAGGTGTCTGCCGATGGGGTCGTCAAGTGCCACCGCCCCCGACTCGACCAGCTGCAGCACCCCGGTGGCGATGGCCGCCTTGGTGTTGGAGGCCATCCGAAAGATCGTGTCGGTCCGCATCGGCTGCCCGGCAGCCTTGTTGCGCCACCCGAGCGGTTCATGCAGCACGACGATGCCGCGACGGGCCACCAACAACACCGCCCCGCGGAGCTTGTCGGCATCGACCACCTTCCGGTAATCAGCCAGGGCGGCATCGAGTTTTTTTTTGCGAGAGTCCCACATCGGCGGCTCGGCCGGTTCGGACCGGTTCCGCAGCGACGGAAACCGTCTGCAAGACAACCAGCAGCATCGATGTCGCGAAGACAAGAACCGCGGCCGGCATTTGACGAGCATGGGACATCTGGTCGGGGTCCTGGCAGGCGGCGACCTGGCCGAAGGCACCCGAGTTTTGCATCCACGAGTGGGGGCCTGTACACTGACGACGACAGCATCGTGCCAGATCACTCCTGACGACTCAACCGGACCCGTTGGAGACCGTTTTGATGACATCCGCCACGCCCGCCAGCGGCACACGTCGTGACTTCCTGAAGACCTCCACGGCCGCCCTGGCCACCGCCAGCCTGCCCTACTGGTTCACCTCGGCCACACCCGCCGAGGCCGCCTACCGGTCGGCCAACGAACGGCCGGTGGTCGGTTGCATCGGCACCGGCAGCCGCTGGGGCGGAGTCGGGCCCCAGGCGATGCGGTTCGGTGACGTGGCCGCCGTCTGCGATGTCGACACGGCCCACGCCAAGCGGGGACAGGAGCGGGTCAAGCGGACCCAGAAGAAGGACGGCAAGGAGCCGACCGTCGACGTCTACGGGGACTATCGCAAGATCCTCGAGCGGAAGGACATCGACGTCGTCACCATCGTCACTCCCGATCACTGGCACTCGAAGATCGCCATCGAAGCGATGAAAGCCGGCAAGGACATCTACTGCGAGAAGCCGCTGACGCTGACGATCGAAGAGGGACGACAGATCATCTCGGTGCTCGACAAGACCAAGCGGGTCTTCCAGGTCGGCACCCAGCAGCGAACCGAGATGGGACGCCGTTTTCTGAAGGCGATCGCCCTGGTCCACGACGGACGGATCGGCAAGGTCAACAAGGTCACCTGCGACATCGGCGGCTCACCCAAGAGCGGCCCGTTGAAGGTCGAGCCGGTTCCCGAAAACCTCAACTGGGACATGTGGCAGGGACAGACAACGGAGGTCGAGTACATCAAGAAACGGTGCCACTACCAGTTCCGCTGGTGGTACGAGTACTCCGGCGGCAAGCTGACCGACTGGGGTGCCCACCACGTCGATATCGCCCAGTGGGCGATCCAGCAGAACGGCCCGGGACAGGGGCCGACGACGGTCAAACCGGTCGTCGCCGAACACCCCGTGCCGTTCAAGGACGGCACGCCGACGGTGACCAACGAATACAACTGCGCGCACAACTTCCATCTCCAGTGCGACTTCCCCGACGGTGTCGAGATGAACATCGTCAGCAAGTCGAAGGACGGCAACGGGATCCTCTTCGAAGGCTCCAAGGGCCGCTTCTTCGTCAGCCGGGGCAAGATCGTCGGCGCCCCGGTCGATGAACTGAAGACCAATCCGCTGCCCGAAGACGCGATCATGAAGGTCTACCGTGGCAAGAAGCCGACCAGCCACATGCAGAACTTCTTCGACTGCGTCAAGAGTCGCGAGCTGCCGATCTCCGACGTCTACACGCACCACCAGGCCCTGACCACCTGCCACCTGGCCAACATCGCCTTGCGGCTCGGTCGGTCGCTGAAATGGGACGCCAAGACGAACACCATCACCGACGATCCCGAAGCCAACATGTGGCAGGGCCGCGAACAGCGAAAGGGATACGAGATCAAGGTCTGAGCGGATGTCACCGCGCGGCGACCGACGCCCCGCACACGACACCGCACCTGCCCAAGCCGCGGATTCCTCGATCGAGGTATCCGCGGCTTTTTGTTGTCCTCTTTGAGGTCGTCACAGCCAACACGACCACAACGGAACACCGGTACTCAACTGCTGTTCCGTTTCCCCCGGCATTCCACAGGAGTCCGGCCATGTCCGACAGGTCGACGAACGCCATCTCGACCGAACTGGCACAACGTGTCGCACAACTCGAGAACGAGGCCGCGATCCTCGAATCGGCCTGGAAACGATCTCAGACCATCAGTCGCTGGCTGGTGCTGTTGTGCGTCGGCCTTGTCGCCGGTGTTCTCTGGAAGAGCTACGACACGGTCGCGCGTGTGCGGAACAAGGAGTGGCAGGACCGGATGATCCTGGCCTTGAACGAGAACCCCGACGAGCACCGTCAGTTGTTTCAGAACGAACTCCTGGAGATCTGGAAGCTGGTCGAACCCGACCTCGCGGCCGACTTCAAGGCCCAGCTCCAGGAAGACTCACCGCGCATCGAGAAGGCGTTCATCGTTCAACGCGATGAGTTCGAAAAGAACATCAAGACGAAGTTCAAGACGGCCGTTCTGGCGGACTACCGGAGGGCGTTGGACCGCAACGTGGAATTGCTGAACCGGGAATTCCCGAACCTGCAGGACAAGGCCCTCCGCGCCCGGGTGATCGCCCGAACGCTGGTGGCCATCGAACAGTTGATCGACAAGCACTATGTCACACCGCTCGAGGACGAACTGCAGACACTGTACGCGTCGTACCAGGAATTCCCGATCGCCGGTCCACCCGACACCGAGTCCGGCGAAAAGGATCTGCCCACACAGTTCCTGCGGCAATTGCTGGAATTGCTGAAGCTGAAGCTGATCAGTGCACCCGCCGCGACCACTGCCCCCTGATCAGCCGGAATCTCTACGACCTGCCCAACGGCTCGTGGTCGACATCCCCCCGCAAACGGACGATCCCCCGATGACCAACCAGCAGACACCTTCGCCGACCGACCCGGGTGATCTCACCCAGCCCCGGGTGGAGCCAACCGGGGGAGAATCTCCCCCCGCAGTGCGACTCGACCTCGCCATGGCCCGAATCAACACGGTCTCGACCCGGATCCAGGCCGCCACCACCCGCACCCTGCTCATCGGCATCCTGCTGCTGGCCACCATTTCCGGAATCTCGGTCAGCGGCCTGTCGCAGGTCGACAAACAGCTCGACCCCAAGCTCGCCGCCCCGAGAATCAAGCAGTTTCTGGAAGACCGAGGGGTCCCGGTTTTCCGCCGATACGCGACCGATGTGGTCCGAAACAACTCGAGAAGCATCGCCAGGCAACTCAACCAGAAGGCACTGGACCACATGCCGCGGGTCCGCAAGCAACTCGAGGATCATGCTGTCGACGAATTGAACAAGTCGATCGACGAATCCACGCCACTGACCGAGAAGAAGTTGGTCGCAATGCTCCGACAGCACAGGCCCCAGCTCGAGAAGACCTTCAACAGGCTCGGTTCCCCGGACGAGGAGGTGTCGAATCGGGCGGTCCAGGAACTGGTCGCGGTCCTCGAAGTCGGATTGCAGACAAACTTCAAGGACGACGCCCGGATCCTGCTGGCGACGCTCTACCATGTCAACGCGAGAAACAGGCGGATCCTAGCCAACCAGGATCTCACCGCCGAAGAGAACCTGATCCGGCAGGTGATCGCCTCGTACCGAGGAATCGCGAAGGATGCGGCCGCCCCGGCTCCCGAATAGGGCCGGGTTCCGGGGAACTACCCCTCCAGCCCCCAGATCTGGCGGGTCCGCTCGGCGCGATGCTGCAGCGCGTGTTCTGACAACTCGGCGGCAAACGTCGGCAGCGTCCCCGTCGGCGCCAGGTCGGCCGTCAGCATCCCGTTGTCAGCCCGCCCGGTCAGGCGACTGACAAACAGGTCCTGCGACTGGTACCGGTTCGTCTCGTCCAATCCGAACACCTCGGTGATCCGCGTCACCTTCCGCGATCCGTCCTCGGAGAAGCGTGACAACTGGATCACCAGGTGGATGGCCGAGGCGACCTGGGCCCGGGCGACATACACCGGCAACTCGACATCGGACATCAACGAGAGCGTCTCGAGCCGCACCAGGGCGTCGTGAGGTGTCGTGGCGTGCACGGTCGTCAGGCTGCCCGAGTGACCACTGATCATCGACTGCACCATGTCCAACGCCTCGCCCCCGCGGACCTCGCCCACCAGGATCCGATCCGGCCGCATTCTCAAGGACGCCCGGAACAGGTCCCGGATCCCCAGTCCCCCCTTCCCCTGGCGATCGGCCTGCTGGCTCTCCAGGTACAGGCAGTGCGTCTGGGCCAAACGCAATTCGGAGCTGTCCTCGATCACCACGATCCGCTCTTCCTCGGGAATCGCCGTCGAGACGGCGTTGAGCAACGTCGTCTTGCCGGTTCCGGTCCCCCCGGCCACCACGATGTTCTTCCTCAGCACCACACACAGCTCGAGAAACTCGCGGGCTGTGTCCGAGAGACTCCCCAGCCGCACGAAGTCCTCCAGCCCCATGATGTCTCGCTGGAACTTGCGGATCGTCAGGTAGGTGCCGCTGCGAGCACTGGGCGGGATCACGGCGTGGACGCGAGATCCGTCGGGCAACCGGGCATCGAGAACCGGCCGGTCCTCATCGATCTCGCGGCCCACGTACTGTGCCACGTTGTGGACCGCCGAGAGCAGCGCGTCGGGATCGGCAAAGGCGGCGGCGGTGCGGATCAACTGGCCCCGCCGCTCGATGTACACTTCGTCGTGACCGTTGACCATCACCTCGGTCACCGTCTCGTCGTGAAGGAAATCACGGATCGGGCTGAGAAAATAATCGAGGCTGGCTTCGAAGATCGCTTCGCGGGACATGATGCGGTGGACTGCGGTGGAGATTACTTGCCGGTGGTCGCCGTCGTAGTGGCGGCCCGGCACGAACGGAGGAAGGCGAGCAGGTCGGCGAGTTGCCCGGGCGTGAGCGTCTTGTCGAGCCCCTGGGGCATGATCGACGTGGCCGATTCGCGGATCGCCTCGACCTGGTCCCTCGGCACGCGGACCTCCGAGAGATCGGCCGCCTTGATCCAGATCGAGCGCGTCGTCTCGCGGCTGATCACTCCCGTGTAGACACGTCCCGACTCGGTGGCCACCGTGTACGACCGGAAACCCCGGGCAAACGACGCACTGGGCAGCACGATCGACTCGAGCAGATCACCGGGTTGCCGGATGTCACCGATGGTCGACAGCGCCGGCCCCACCCGACCTCCTCGGTCGCCGACGGAATGGCACCCGCTGCACGCGGCCTTCTTGCCGAAGAAGATCACCCGCCCGCGGTCCACGTCGCCGCCGGACAACCCGGCGACCTGGTCCTTCAACTCCGCCCGTCGATCGGCCAGTTTCCGGTCGACCTTCGCCAGCAGCTTTCGGCCTCGCTTCTCGAACGGTGCCGACATCCGCTCGATCGCCCCGATCAGGTCGGCGGCTGCCAGGCCCTCGGCCGCCTTGGCCGATTCGAGGCCGTCGAGCACGGCGGAGGCCACCCGGGAATCGCCGAGGTCCCGGCATGACTTGAGCAGCACCGGGAGTTCCAGAGGTCCGGCGGTCTTGATCCGTGTGGCAACCTGAACCTGCTGCGACTTGCTCAACCGCACGGCCGCCGCCACGCGGGCGGCTGCCAGCCGCGACAGTGATGGAAGATCGGCATCGAACTGTTTCAGCAGGAAATCGAACCGCTTGGCCCCCAGCGGTTTTTCGGCCAGCCCCTCCAACGCGGCGACCCGCAGCGACGAGGGTTGCTTCGCATCGTCGACCAGTTTCTCGAACGCGGGATCGACCAGCCGCCGCGACGCCAACGCCCTCACCGCTCCCTCACGAATCGACAGGTCATCGTGCCCCAGCGACGCCACCAGCACCTCACGCCACCCAGCCGGCAACGTCTCGAGGCTGGAACGCCCCACGACATCGACCAGCAGCCGCCGCGCCGGCAGGCTCAGGCCGTCGTCGCCCAGCCGCTCGGCCACCAACGCCTGGATCGCCGCCTCACTCTGCTGGGCCAGCAGGAAGCCACGGATCACCGCCGACCGATTGGCATCAATGGTCTTTTCGGCCAACCACTTCTCGAGCAGTCCTCGGGTCTGGTCGGCCCAACCCTTGTGGCGGCCGATCACCTCCAGGGCCGCCTGCTGCAGGCCCGGGTCATCGGTGTCCAGCAACGGCACCACCAACTCGCGGGTCAGGCCACCGTCGGCCATCTGGTCCAGTGCCACCAGCGCGGCCCGCCGGATCGCCGGACGGCGGTCGGCCAGCAGAGGCCTGGTCGCGGCCGCGTCGTTGGTCCGGATCACCGCGTACAACAATGCGTGTTCTTCGAACCGGTCGATCCCCGAACGGCCCGACGCCGCCAGCAGCGAGGCCACCGTCGGAGCCCGCGTGTTGGCCACTCCCGAAACTCCCGAGGTCTCGAGAATCCGGCCCAGGGCGGTTGCCGCGGCTCGCCGCACTGCAGATGACTTGTCCTTTGAGAGCAACCCGATCAGTTGCGGCACCGCCTCTCGGTCACCGAGCGTCCCCAACGACCGCGACGCCGCCACGCGGACTTCCACGGCCGGATCGGCCAGCGCCGCTCTGAGGGGACCCAGCGAGGCCTCCTTGTCGATCCGTGACAACGACCAGACCGCCGAGACTCGCCTGGTCAACGACCCGGCCGACTTCTCGGCCAACACGCCCTCGAGCGTACCGATGGCATCGATCCCGGCCTGGGCCAGTCGATCGATCACCCTCTCGCGGACCACCGGCCGGGCATCGTCAAGGTGCCGGGCCAGTGCGGCCGGTGTCAGGCGGGCGGCGTCGAGAAACCGACCTCGGGGGTCCTTGACCTTGTGGGCCCCCTTGCGACGGATGCGGTAGATCGCCCCGTAGATATCGGGCTTGGCCACCTTCGACACCGGGCAACCGATGCGGAACCAGCCGCCCGTGTCGATCACCAGCAGGCTGCCATCGGCATCCTCGAGCACATCGGTGGGGTGAAAGTCCGGATCGTCACTGACCAGGAATTCGTGCTCGGTGGTTCGGAACGTCGCCCCGTCGCGGGTGACCACGCTGCGAGCCACCTTGTGCGTATTGAACAACGTGGTGAACACGTTGTCCCGGTATTCCGGACCGAACTCCGTCGACCGGTACCGGGTCATTCCCGAGACGGCCACATGGCCGAAGCGGGTCATCGCCGGCATCAACGGTCCCGTCTTGGGGAACTCCGCCACGCACGCCTGGTCGAACCGCGGATAGGCACCGCCGTCGACCCAGTGAACCAGGCAGTCGTCCCGTGGCCGGCCGAGGAAGATGTTGACGCTGCCGATCATCTCGCCGGTCGACAGGAAGTCGACCTCGACCGGGTTGTCCATTCCACCACCGCACCAGGTCTGCACGTCACTGCCATCGAGACGGCAACTGAAGATCCGGGCGGCCTTCCCCTTGCTGGTCACCTTGCCGTTCTTGTCGCGGAACTCGTGCCCGTGACGCCCGTCGCACCAGTACAGGCGGCCGTTGGGTCCCAGGAAGCAACCGTGGATGCTCGCCGCGTTGCCGCTGAACCCGAAGGTATCGACCAGGATCGTCCGCTCGTCAGCCACCCCGTCGTCATCGAAATCCCGCAGCCGCCAGATGTTGGGCGGGCTGGCCACGTACAACGCCCCGCGGTGCCACAACGCTCCCATCGGCAACGTCATCTTGTCGGCGAAGATCGTGCTGCGGTCGAAGACCCCGTCGCCGTCGGTGTCGGCGATCATCCGGATCAGGTTGGGAGGGTCCTTGACCAGGTCGGCCGAGCGGATGTTCTTGCCGGAACTCGCGGCGATGAACAGCCGGCCGCGGTGATCGAAACCGGCCAGCATCGGATGCTTGACCAGCGGCGAGGCCGCCGCCACCTCGATCGTGAATCCCTCGGGCACACGCGGCAACTTGTCGGCCGCCTGCAGCGACACCGCACCGATCAGCAACCAGGCGACGATCAGTCCGTGAAGACACGTGGGCGACTTCGATCTGTTGTCAGGCATCGTGGAATCCCGAGGTCGAGAGTGAAGCTTGGTTGATCGATCTTACCCGTCGTCCGATCCGGATCGCCACGCCAATTGCCACGGCGGCGATCATTCGGCATATCCACCGCGGATCCGCTGCAACCGCCGCCGGGCCGCGGCCCGCTTGACCAGTTCGTCAACAATCACCCCGGCCAGGATCACCGCTCCGATGATCGCGTACTCGATGTAGGTCGGCATCCAGTCGACCAGCGTGATCATGTTCTTCAGCACCCGCATCAACGCCGCCCCGATCACCACCCCCAGGATCGTCCCCTCGCCCCCCCGCAGGCTGCAGCCTCCCAGCACCGCCGCGGCGATGGCGTACAACTCGTAGAAGTTGCCGAAGTCGACCGGCTGAGCCGAGTTGATGTCGAGCACGAACAGCACGCCGCCAAGTCCGGCCAGTCCCGCACAGATGACATAGGCCAGGATGATCATCCGGCCGGTGTGAATCCCGCTGTACAGGGCCGCCTCCTCGTTGTTCCCCATCGCCAGCAGGTAACGGCCGTAGATGGTGTGGTTGAGGAACACCGATGCGAGGACGCCGACGACCAGCAGGATCACCAGCGGTGCCGGCAGACCGATCTCCGGCTCGGCCCGTTCGAGCACCACCACCCGCAGTTCGGTCCACTCGCCCGGCCTGGCCTCGATGATCGTCTCGAGTGACGGAACGGTCAATTCCTGCCGGGTCTCCGTAACGGCCACGTCCGTCTCGTCGATCGTCACCCATTTCTCCCCCCCCGCGGTGGCCTCCACTCTCACCCGGCTGGTCCTTTCGGGCAGGTCGACGCGGACCGCCTGCTGCCGTCTGGCCTCGATCGCGATCGTCTCCTGCGAGGACATCGCCGCCAGTCCCCAACCGAGCAGGCTCAAGCCCATCACCGCCGCCGAGACCGGCACCGCCAGCACTCCCAGCAGTGTCCCCTCGCCATCGAACCGCCTGCGGCTGATCCACGCCCAGGTGGATCCCCCGACAAGCAGCACCCCGCCCACGACCAGGAGTCCCCAGACCAACGGAATCCGCGCCAACTCGGCTGTCGCGATCAGTTTCAACGTCGGGTACTCGTCGGTCAGTCCCTGCGTCTGGTCCTGTGTGAAGCCTCGCGTGATGCCGCGGTAGAGCAACAGCCCGCAGAGGGTGACGACGAACGGCTGCAGCTTCAGCCGGGCGATCAACAAGCCGTGAAACAGGCCGATTGCCAGCGAGGCACCGAGCACGATCGCCAACGCCACCGGGACACTGGTCCACGGCCGCCTGTCCAATCCGAGGACACCGGCCAGGTTTTCCGGGGGGGCCTCGGAAAGTTCCAGCCGATCACCGTCGACCGACACCACCCTCGCCGTAGCCCCTTCGCGACCGTCCTCAAGAACGAAGGTCACGCGATCACGAGGAGCCATTCGATGGTCGGCACCATCGTGATCGGTGAACGGTTCGCTGACGATCAGTGTGGTTCCGTCGACTTTCACCGGATGGACCACGCTCAGGCGACCGTCGGTGGCATCCGAACCGGGCCGGGGCGCGACGTTGATCCCCATCGACTCGATACCACTGACCCGGTACAGCCCGTCGTTGGCAGTCGCCGATCCGATCAACCGGACCCGGACGCCCGGTGAAAACCCGTTCGGGGGACGTGCCAGCTCGATCATGCCGGTGCTCGCAGTGACCCTGGAGACCGACACCTCTCCGAGAGCGACATATTCGACCTGGAGCAGGTACGGTAAGCCGCAGCCAACCAGGCAGATGATCGAGCCGACCGAGAGATCAATGCCGCCGGTGATGATCACGAAGGCAACCCCGATCGAGATGATCCCGAACAGGGAGCTCCGCTTCATCAGGTTCTCGAGATTGAACGGCTTGAGAAACGCGTCGCTCATCAACGCCGTCGCCACGAAGACGAACAGCAGCAGGCTGAAGATCCCCACGACCTGTTTCATCCGGCTGCTCCGGTCGCCAACCGCATCACCGCCTCCTCACCCTCGCCACCGGCCAGCACCTCGCGGTCCAGTTCGCCGGCGATCCGGCCCTCGTGCATCACCACCACCCGGTCCGCCATCCGCAGCACCTCCTCCAACTCGCTGGAGACGAACAGGATAGCGACTCCCCGAGCGGCGAGTTCCTCCATCAGCGTGTAGATCTCCTGCTTGGCTCCCACGTCGATCCCGCGGGTCGGCTCGTCCATCAAGAGCACGCGGGGTTCCATCGCCAGCCACTTCCCGACCACCACTTTCTGCTGGTTGCCTCCGGAGAGATAGCGGACCACCTGCTCGGGGCCCGACGTCTTGACCCGCAACCGCTCGATCATCCGGTCACTGATCTCCCGCTCGCGGCCTCGGTCGAGAAACCCTGTCCGCGCATCCCGTTTCAGTGACGGCAGGCTCATGTTCTCGCGAACGGTCATCTCGATCACCAGTCCCTGCCGCTTGCGGTCCTCGGGGACCAGGGCCACCCCCGCCCGGATCGCCTGGCCGGGCTCCTGCGGCACCAGTCGGGTCCCCCCGATCTGCAATTGGCCGTCCAGGGCGGGAGTGATTCCGAAGAGCGTCTGCAGCAGTTCGGTGCGGCCGGCACCGACCAGCCCGGCCAGCCCGACGATCTCACCGGCCCGAACGGAGAAATCCAGACGGTGGTCGGGAAACGCCGGCGACCGCAGGCCGCTGGCCTCCAGCACCACCTCACCCAGCTTGCGGTCGGCGGTCCGTTGAAGTTGCTCGATGTCGCGCCCGACCATCAGCCGGACCATCGCGTCGTGAGTGATCTCGTGGCGGGCCAGTTCACCGGCGTTGGCCCCGTCCCTGAGCACCGTGACCCGATCGGCCAACCGGGTGACTTCGCCAAGCCGATGAGAGATGTAGACAATGCTCTTGCCCGCGTCCCGCAGTTGCCCGATCACCTCGAAGAGACTCTCGGCCTCGCTCTGCGAAAGACTCGATGTGGGCTCGTCCATGATCAGCACACGCGCATCAACCGACAACGCCTTGGCGATCTCGACCATCTGCTGTCGGCCGATGGTCAGTTCCGACACGATCGTTGCGGGGTCGACGGCCAGTCCGACCATGTCGAGAAATCGTCGGGACTGGCCGTGTGTCCGTGCGTGGTCGATCAGAACCCCCGCCGGCCCCCGGCGGGGTTCCCGACCCAGAAAGATGTTGGCGGCGATGTCGAGGTTGTCGGCGAGGTTGAGTTCCTGGTGGATCAAGGCAATGCCGGCCGCCAGCGCCGCCTCGACGCCGTCAATCCGCACCGGCTGGCCATCGACGAGCAGTTCCCCCGTGTCGGCCGACTGCACACCGGCAAGGATCTTCATCAACGTGCTCTTGCCCGCCCCGTTCTCGCCGATCACCGCCAGCACCTCGCCGGGGTGCAACACCATGTCGACCCGGTCGAGAGCCAGCACCCCGGGGAACTGCTTGCTGACGGCACGGACTTCCAGCAACCGAGCCCGCTCATCGACGCGGTTTCCCGCTGAAGCCGCGCCGCGATCTGTAGGGGCGTCGGACATCGGGTGGCAAAGACCTGGTGGGAGGGCCTAGCGGCCTTCGAGTACCTTGTCAGCGGGATCGAAGCGAGACGAGTCGGCCGAACGGCCCAGCAGCGCATCGATCACTCCCTGCCGCCGCAGACGGGCGTTGTCCTGCTCAAGGCGACCGATGAACAGCATCACCTTGCCCCCCTTGGGCAACGCCTCCCGGATCAACTCGCCACACATCCGCCCGGCGGTGTAGTTGTCCATGCCGATGTAGACCAGGCGGTTGGCCTTGGGCGCGTCGGAGTCGTGCGTGATCAGGCGGGTCTTTTCGGCAGCCTGGTTGAGCAAGCCGACCTGGTTCTCGGCATCGATCGGACTGACAGCGATCCCTTGGACGCCCCGGGTGATCAGGTCCTCGATCATCCGCTTCTGGTCAGCAATCCCCTCGGCTGGCATCAGCACGTCGGTGTTGACTCCCAGCTTGTTGCCGGCCGCGATCACGCCCTTCTTAGCAATCGTCCAGAATGAGGCCACCCCATTGGTCACGTAGGCAAATCGTGGTTTGCCCTCCCTGGTCTCGTTCTTCGCATCGCCGCCGACCTTGGCCTTCAGATCGGTCCAGAAGTCGTCGACGTTGTCCTTGCGGATCTGGCGAGCCGGGATGTCGATGAACTTGTCCTCCGGAATCACGTCGGTCTTGCCGCTCTCCAGTGCTGCCAACACCTCGATCGACTTGTACCCGTACATGTAGGGGTTCTGGACCACGGTGCCGTAGACGGTCCCGTCCTTGATCCCCTGCAGCGTTTCGTCGGCCTCATCGAAAGCGATCACCTGGACCGTCTGTCCCTCGCCGAGGCGATCGGCCTGCCTGAGTGCCTCGAGGATGGCCGGCGGGTTGTAGGCAAACAGGCCGACCATGGCCGAGATGTCCGAGTGTCGGGCGAGCGTGTCTTCGACGTTGGCCTTGGCCTGGGCCCGGTCAAACTGGTCGGTCAGGGTGCCCAACACGATGTAGTTGCCCGGTGCCACCACCTTGCTGCTGACCTTCAGCAGACCGCCGCCGGAGTCAGCGGCCCCGCCACCGTCGCCGCCGGAATCGCCGCATCCAGTCAACAGGAGCAGTGAGAGCGTCAACAGGGACAGTGTCGCAACGAACCGTTTCATCGAGTGTTCTCCGGTATCCCAGGTACTCCTTGGAAACGGCCAGGTACCGCCACCGAGCAACCCGACCATCTTGACGCTCACTATCACCCGCGCCAACGCACGCTGCTGAAGTCTCGAGACTTCGGGATTCCTTTCACGACTCCAATTGTCCCAGCCGTACGACCGGGCTAGAATTCGGCCAGCGCCACGCGACGCACGCCCGTCGCGGTGGCCTGTTTCACCGCCTGTCTCCGGGGGAGCGCAGAGTGTCGTCGTTTGACACCGAGATGAGTTTTTCCGGGGACGAGGAATTCGCCAAGCTGCTGGTGCGGCAGGACGACGTCGACCTGGAGACCGTGGCACTGGAGCTGGCCCGAGACGTCAGTCCATCGCTGGACTTCAACGCCACGCTGAAGTGGTTCGACCAACGGGCGGCCGAACTGGCCGCACCGGTGGCTCGAGCCGGGGACGAACACGACCTGCTCGAAGCGCTGGCAGGGTGCCTCTCGGGAAGCCACGGGTTGACCGGCAGCGCCGAGGCGTTCCGATCGGCGTCGGGCAGTTTCCTGCCCGACGTGATCGCCACAGGTCACGGCATCCCGATCAGCCTCTCGCTGATCTACCTCGCCGTGGCGAAGCGATTGAAAATTCCGCTCGAGGGCGTCGCCGCTCCGGTCCACTTCCTGTGCCGCCTCGACACCCCTGCCGGACCCCTGTTCCTCGATGCCTTCTCCAGCGGCCGCGTGATGGAACTCGACGAGTGCCTCGACTGGCTGGGCGACCTCTCCGGCCTGGCCCACCAACGACTGCTCCCGGCACTCGGTCCGACTCGCCCGCGGCAGATCATCCAACGGATGCTCAACAACCTCAAGGCGGTCTACATCGACCATGACAGTTGGAAGCCCGCGTTGCCGGTCCAGCAGCGGCTGACGCTGCTCGAACCCGCCTCCTACGCCCAACGCCGCGACCTGGCCCTGGTCACACTCAAGGCTGGCCACCCCGACCGGGCACTGGGGATGCTGCAGAGCTGTGCCAAGACGGCTCCCAGCGACGATCTGGTCGTTCTCGAGCAACTGATCGACCAGGCCCGGGTGGCTTTAGCGGCGTGGAACTGAGAAACCCGCAGCCTTCCGGCCAACTCCCGCCAACCGCTAGGCTGCTCCCTGACGGCCGAGTGGCGGAACTGGCAGACGCACGGGACTTAAAATCCCGTATCCCGTAAGGGGTGTGTGGGTTCGAATCCCACCTCGGCCACTGTTGTTTCGCTTCACCGACGAATTCCATTCGACTGCCGTGAGATAGGTAGACGGGGCCCGGGAAGGCCGGCAAGAGAGTCGCCGTGGGTAAGAAGACACGACTGGCGATTGTTGTGGCGCTGGTTGCTGCCGCCGCCGCGGCGCTTCCGTTGTGGTGGCCCTTGCTCCTGGGCCCCGTGGTCGAGCCGCCTGAAACCGACGAAGGTCACGTCGCCTCGATCTCGCTGACAGCTCCGGCGGCCAGCCCGTTCCTCAATACCCGGGTCCAGGCCCGCTACGTCGGCAGCCAGGCCTGCCGCGAGTGTCACCAGGACGAGGCCGACTCGTTCGCCCTCTCGGGCATGTCCCGGTCGATGCGGACGGTCAATCTCGACGCCGAACCCCCCGACACCTCCATCAAACACAAGCCCTCCGAACGAGTCCTGCAGTCGACCCGGCAGGACGGCAGGTTGTTGCACCGCGAGGAGATCACCGGGGGCTCTCAACCGTGGATCGTCGGTGAACACGACATCAAGTACGTCGTCGGATCGGGTGTCCACTTCACCATGTACCTCTGCGAAATCGACGGCTTCCTCGTCGAATCTCCGCTGACCTGGTACGTCGCGAAACCCGAGTGGTCGATGTCGCCCGGTTACGACTCGCCACATCACCTGGGGTTCCAGCGAGAGATCACCGCGGCCTGCCTGTTCTGCCACGCCGGGCGGGCCACCGCGATCGACAACAGCTATCACCGAATCCGAATCGATGAGCTGGCGATCGGCTGTGAACGCTGCCACGGGCCGGGGTCTTTGCACACCGCCAGGCACAACGGGAAATCGACCGGCGAAACCGGCGGGGACGGCGGAGAGTACGACCGGACGATCGTCAATCCCGCCCGGTTGGACCGTGATCGTGCCGAGGCGGTCTGTCACCAGTGCCACCTGCAGTCCCGAGCCTACGTCGACCCCCGCGGCCGAGGCCTGGCCGACTATCGGCCCGGACTGGCGCTCGAGGACTTCCAGCACTATTACCGATCGACCGATCCCCGCCAGCAGATGCAGGTCGTGGGTCATGCCGAGCAGATGATGCTGAGCCGCTGTTACAGAGAATCCGACTCGCTGACCTGCATCACCTGTCACAATCCCCACGCGACGCCCACCGTCGCCGACCGGCCCGCTCACTACCGCCGACTCTGCCAGAACTGCCACGGTGCAGCCGATACGAGTCGATGCACAGCCGATGAAATCCGGCGTCAGCAGACCCGTCCGGCCGACAACTGCATCGCCTGCCACATGCCGACGATTCCGACCAAGACCCTGCACACCGCGGTCACGCACCATCTCATCGGTCTCCACGGCGGTGACGCTGCCAACACCAGGCCCGGAAATTCGGGCAGAGCTCCCGGGGACGGGCTCGAACCGTTGCACGACCTCTCCGGCTACCACCAACTCGACCGCCAACGTTCACTCGGCCTGGCGACGCTGAAGCGGGTCTTCCAGTTGGGAATCGATTCCGGTCCCCGGTCGCAACAACTCTGGGACCGTTCGCAGACCCTGTTGTTGCAGGTCCACAATGACGGCCTGGACGATCCCGATGTCGAAGCGACGCTGGCTCAGTTGCTGTTTGCGGACAACAAGAACCAGGCGGTCCGTCACGCTGCCGCGGCACTCAAGAACCCCGCGATCGGCGTCGAATCGCGACTCAACGCCCTCTACGCTCTGGCCAGTCACCACCATTCTCAGAATCGGCCCCGCAAGTCGCTCGAGTACCTGGACCA
>CAUZRQ010000067.1:0-28588 GCA_963582065.1 Planctomycetota bacterium
GACCGTCGCCACGTCGCGTTGCAAGCCTTGGATCGATCGCGGCGTGACCAACGGATCAGCCGACATCGCCAACGACACCAACACCCGGTACGGGATCTTCCGTAACTCGACCTTCTTCACCTTCTTCGTCTTCTTCGTCTTCTTCGTCTTCTTGGACTTCTCGTCAGACTTCTCGTCAGACTTCTCGTCAGACTTCTTCTCGACGTTGTCTCCATCGGTCGGCTTGGCGACCGGTTTGCCGACATCGGGCGTCTTCTCTGTCGGCTGGTCCTGACCGATTCCGACACCGCAGAGGGCAAGTCCGAGTGCGACCGCGGCCACCAGCGACCGTGTCAGTCGGCCGGGCGAAGTCAGGGCATCAGCGATGGTGTGTGGTCGAGACATTGTCAGGGGGTCACTGCGATCGCGAAGTGGGCAGCGAGTCGAGAGGGATACGGGACTGGATGGTCCAGCGTTCGAGACTCTGGTAAGGAGAGAGCGGCGTCAGCGAGAAGCCCTTGATGTTCCGGGGCACGATCATCACCTCGTCGATCTCCCACAACGGCAGCATCAGCACCTGTTCCTGGATGTGGCGATGGAGTCGATGGAGCACCGTGACGGCGGCCTGGAAATTCTCGGCTCGATCCAGGTCGATCAGTTCCTGCCTCAGCCAATCGGGCAGGTGCATCAGGTCGGCCACGCGGGCAACCGGCCGCATTGTCAGGAACGGCCAGAGTTCGACGATCGGCTCGGTCATGTGCAGTGTGCGGTAGGCCAGATCCCAATCGGTCGGCACGTCGGCCTCGTCTCCGGCCGGTGAATCGACCAGTTGAACGGTGATCCCGACCCGTTTCCACGAAGCAACCAGCCTGGCAGCCGCGGCCCGGACGATCGGTTCACTCGAACAGACCATCTTCAACGGCGGAACCTGGCCACCCAGGCGGTTGGCAGCAACGGTGGCCAGCGAGATGGCGAGGATGGCGTCATACTGCCTGGCCGCGAGTTGCTGCGAATACGCGTAGCTTCTGTTGGGGAACGGCGCGGTGACGACTCGTCCCCGAGCCTGTTCGGGATTACTGATCACCCTGGGATCCTGAAGCACGGTTTCGGAGAGCACCTTGGGACGATCAACGGCGAAGGCAAGAGCCCGCCTGAGTTCGCTGTTGCGGCACGGTTTGCTGCGGGGGTTGAACTGAATCACGTGCGTGGTCGGCACGGTGTAGGGCACAACGTGGAACTGCTGCTGCAACCGTTCGTTGGTCTCAAACGTCCGCACGTGCCAGGCGGGAATCCGCGGCAACACCTCGAATTCACCACGGACCATTCCCTGGAGCGCCTTGAGGTAGGAGTCGTATTTCAGTTCGCGGACCTCGGCGACGTGGTATTCACGCAGTCCATCAGGCTCGGGGATTTCCCGTCGATAGACCGCGTATCCCTTTCCCCTGTCGTGAATCCGAAAACGTTTCGAGAGTACCCGTTCTCCATCCTGGTCGGCCGGTGCCGGTGCCATCACCGGAATCCTCAGCAGGGCCTCGGGACTGACAGGCACCCGCGCGAAACGGACGACGAATTCCTGGGGGGAGCGGATCGAGAGTCCATCGACGAACATCGCCAGCCGTTCGTCGAACCTCGGGTCCTTTGGATCGATGCGAGCCGAGAGCATGCTGACGATCGGATCGGCGGTCAGTCCGGGCCCGGCCTGCCAACTGGCTGGCCGCGGCCTCAGGGTGAATTCGACCTGCCGCCCGAGATCGGTCGGCTCGTACTTCTCGAAATAATCGGTCCGGTAGTAGGGGATGTTCTCGAAGCGGTCGACATGGAACAGCATCTGGGTGATCAGTTCCTGGTGTCGACGATCGGACTCGGTCGGGAACGGGCATCCCGAGGCCGAGCCGGCCAGGTTGACGACTCCGACGGTCACGGTCTGGAACCGTCCGGTGGCAACGGCATAGATGGCCCGAACACTCAGCGAGCCGGCAGCCTTGACCTCATCGGGCCAGAACCTCGTCGCCTGTTTGGCGAACGCCGCGGCCTGGCCATGCTGGCCGGCTCCGGTCGCCGCCACCGATTGCTTGAGCAGCCCCTGTTGCTTGTCCTCGAGCATCTTCCGCCACTTCGCCGCCACGGGATGCACCGGCACCAGCGCCTGGAGACGTTCCTGGATGAAGAAACGCGCCTGGCGATAGTCCTGGGCCTCGACGGCCGAGGCGATCAGTGGCTCGGCCGCGTCGCCGGCCGCCTTCGAAAACCTCTCGGACAAAGTCCTGCGGAACTCGACGTATCGCTCGTCGGCCGACTCCGGCGGTGGGTCGGCCACCAAGGTCTTCAGGTCGTCAAGGTAAGCAATCGCCGACTGGTACCGCTTCCGCTTGATCTTGCTCTCGGCCTCGAGCAGCATCAGCCGGTTGCGTCGGTCGACGTAACCGGGCCAGAACCGCTCCCTGTTCCCCACTCGTTTGGGCGGTGCCACGCGTTCGAGCGACAGCAGCATCTCGAAGGCCGTCCGAAACTTCGACTCGTCCATCAACAGGTCGATCCGCCGCAGCATCAAGTCCTCGTGATGCACCACGTCGGTCAGAAAACGGATGTTCAACTGGTACTCGGGCTCGTCGGCCTTGGTCTCGGGCAACACGATCGTCAGGAAGTGCAACCGCTGGAATTCGAGTTGCTTGTCGCGGCGTTCCTTGGGCGACTTGCCCTTGGGCCAGTCGGCAATCGCCTTCTCCATCGCGTCGCGAGTGAACGGCCTTGGACTGACCGGCTCGCTGACAATCACCTCGTCCTTGATCGTGACCACCCAGCAAAGCGGCTTGCCCTGCAACAATGTCGCCACGTCGGGGACTTGCATGTCCTCGATCTTGGGCAACGGCTTCTCTGAGGCGGGCTGGGCCGGCTCGGGCTGGGCCGGCTCGGGCTGGGCCGGCTCGGGCTGGGCCGGCTGTTTGGGCTGAGCTGCGGGCTGCTTGGGAGCCTGTTGAGCCGGCACCGGAACTGACGGCAGGACGGCACAGATCACCGCGGCCACCACCAGGGCGGCCGATGCTGACCGGCCGGGTGAGCGGAGAGCGGAGATTGGCTTCGCGTCGTGCATCGGTCATTCACTCCCCGATCCATCGGCCGGCTCGGCGGCCAACAGAGATTCGATGCGGTAGAGCGTTCCGTCGATCGAACTGACGAGAATCTTCTTGCCGTAGGCCCGCGGTCCCAGTGCCACCGGCTGTCCCAACTCGACCGAACGTCCGAACTGGCCATCGGCGGAATTGACGACGACCACGCGGCCGTCGTCGAAGGCGACCAGCAATCGGCCGTCGACCGACAACGGCGACCCGGCGACCGAGTGCCCGTTGATCTCACTGGTCCAGAGCACCTTGAGGTTGTCGGCGGGGTCGAGGCACACGAGTTGTTTGCGGCCGGTCTCGACCAGCACCCGGTTGCCGACCGCCCACGGCCCAGCGGTGGCGGCGGCAGGCAGATCGACGTTGGCAACCAGCTGCAGGTCGGCGGCTCCGAGCAACTGGAGCTTGCGATCGGATGTCGCCAGCACCACCCGTCCCCGGTGCACCAGCGGGTCACGGTCGAGCGGGGCGCCGAGCTTGATCTTGCTGACGGGATAGAGGTGCGGCGAGGGAGCCGTACGGTACTCGAGCCTCACCAGCTCCCCGCCACCGTCGAGCACCAGCAGGTGCTTGCTGTCGATCCCGACGGTCTTCACCCATCTCCGCTTCTTCCCGCCCTCGACCGGCGCGGTGAACTCGCGCGCCGGCCCCTGCTCCGCCGTGCGTGCCATCAGCTTCAGGCGACCGGGCAACGGGGCCACGATACCGCCCTCGGTCAACACCGGGGGGGCCTCGAGCGGCTCCTTCTGCAGGTCGATTTCCTGTTCGATCGTGCCGACGGTATTGAGGATCCACAGCCGCGGCTCGGGCAAACCGCACCAGACTGCGACACGTCCGTCGGAAAACCGAACCGATTCGAGCGGCGAGGCCAGTCCGACCGGCAGCCGCAACTCGCCCTCGATGTTGAACTTGAACCCCGCCGCATCGAGTTCGTTGTCGCGGACGTGGAACAGTCCACCGGTTTCGGTCAGGCACAGCAGCAACCCGTTGCTCATCCTCTGACACTCGATCAACCCCGAACCGACGACGGTCCGCCAGTGGGTGACCATCTGGGGCGAAGCGTCCCGTTCGACTCGCGTGAAGATGACCGATGCCGAATGAGCCAACCGTCGACCGACGAACAACTGGCTGCCGATGGACTGCAGCGGCTGGGAACTGAGCCCCGCGGCAATCCGGTTCGGATCGACCTTGATGCTGTCGGCGGTCAGTTGGAAACGCTGCAACTTGCTGGAGGCCATCCAGAGGAATCCGCCGGGGCCGACCGACAGGTGAATCGCTCCGGCGTGAGGCGTTTCCACCTGGTGAGTCCCGACAGTGGTCAACGCGTCATGATTGGGATCATCCGAGACGGTGAAGGCGATCAGTCGTTCGCCGCTGAGGGGCACGAACAGGTCGCGGCCTCGCAGCATTGCACGATCACGCACGTGCCCGGGCACGCGAACCTCGGACACCGCTGCCAACTGGGTCCCGTTGGCCGTCAGCCGGATCACTTTCAACAGACAGCTGTCCAATCGATCGTTTTCGGCCACGACCAGGTTCTCGCCCTGGCCGCCACCTGCGGCGTCGGCCGCCGGCTTGTCGGTGGCCTCGCCGCCGGACTCCCCGGCATCGGCTCCCTCGGGGTCCTTCGCATCGGCAGCGGCGGACTGCCCGTTCTGAGGCAACAGCACCAGCCCACCCATCGCCAGCAGCGGAGACTCGATCGATCCGGCCGGATGGCCCAGGTACGACACCGACTCGCAGGTGAACCCACCGAGTGCAACCGTGTAGATCACTTCCCGGTGTCCGGCCACCACGATCTGCTTGCCGCCGGAAATGAGCACCGGCGGTGCGGTCACCGGTTGCGAAAACGACAACTGCATCGACTGGGCACCGGTTTCGAGACTGATCTTCGAGAGTTGCCCGCGGCCGTTCGACTCGGTCACCAGGTAGATCTGTCCACCGGTCACCAGCGGAGTGCCCGCGACCTGCTGATCGTCTTTCAACGGCAGCCGCCAGGACGCCTTGCCATCCTGCTGCCGCACCAGAACCAGTTCGTGCCGGTTCATGTCGACAAGCAGCAGGCCGGGATCGGCGGTCGAGACGGCCACCGGCGCAAACGGGAGATCGAGGCCGATGATCCGCCGCCAGACGGGATGACCGGTAACGGTGTCGATCCCGTAGAAACAATCACGACCGACAACGAACACCGTCCGCCCTTCCGACTTTTCGTCGGTGCGCACCCGGGTGTTGAGCGTCAACGACAGCGAAGCGATGCCGGACGGGTTCGAGTCCTCGGTGACCGATGGACGGATCGACTTGTCGGAGGTGACCAGGGACTGTTCCAGCGAGAGGGCTTTCTGGAGTTCACGTTCGAGCACGCTCACGCTGCCGAATTCCTCGTACCGCGTCATCAGCCGCCGCCGCTCGATCAACACGTCCATCGGCTTCTTCGCCTCGAGTGCCGTGGTGATCGTGGCGAGTCCTCCGTCGAGGACTTCCTGCTGGAGCAGCTTGGCGGCGGCGTCCTTGCGAGCCTGTTCGATCCGGACCTGATCGGCGCCGAATTTCTCCTCATCCGTCTTGTAGAGACTGAGCTTGCGGCCGGCCTCAACACTCAACTCGAGCAACCCACGCCCCTTCTTGGTGTCCCGCAGGGACTCACCCCCCTCGTTGGCACTCCCGATCGCAATGTCGACCATCGTATTGAAGAGGTAGATCTTCTTCTCGGGATCGTAGTTCTCCAGGTCCTGGCATTCCTTGCGGTAGACGTCGATCGCCGCCAACGCCTTGACCCACTCCTTCGTTCCGCCCAGCCGTGCCTCGACACGAGCCTGGTTGAGCAGGAAGGTGGCCTGCGGTGAGAATTCCTCGTTGTTGGGATACAGCTGCAGGAATTCCTCGAGGTGAGTGATCGCCTGCGAAAAGCTCCCCTCCTCGACCTCGGCCGATGAGATCTCGAACAGGCCCTCGATCGTGTTCCTCGAGAACATGAACCAGAAGGTGGCCGAGGCGATCAGCAGGACGAAGGCGGATCCGCCGAGGATCAGCACCAAGGGCGACTTCAAGGTCTCCTGGTCCCCGGGACGCCGCTTGATGGCCTGAAGCCGTTCGGACAAGCCCAGCCCGGTGCCTTCCGGCTTCTTCGCTTCAAGTGGCGGATCCTTCGGCAAATCCTCGTCGTCGGTATGCGGCCTGGCCTGCACCTCGTGTCCCGGCAACGAATGGACCGGCTCATCATCATCATCACCGAGATCGTCGAACATGTCGTCGTCTTCGAAGATCTGGTTGATCGGGTGCTCGTCGTTGGCAGCAGCGGGTTCGAGATCGCGGCGCTTGCGCTTGGGCTTGGGTTGCTGAGGGGCCTGTGCCTCGCGGACTTCGGGAGGCGGCTGGACCACCGGCCGTTCCGGCGTCTTCATGTCCCCCGCCGTGGGTTTCCCCACCGGTAGCTCATCCTCATCGAGCGGCATGAGGCTGATCTCGCCGTCAACCGCATCCAGGGAGGCCAAGAACCCCTCGGATTCGTCGACATTCACCTCACCCGCATCACCCGCATCACCGGACAGCCGGACGTCGAGCGACCCGACCCGGATCACGTCCCCATCGCCAAGAGCGGTCTCGCGGACCAACCGGCCGTTGACCTCGACCCCCTCGAGGTTGGCTGCCTGAATTTCCCAGGCCGAACCGTTCCAGGAGATCCGACAGTGCAACCGCCCGACCTCTTCCTCGTCGACACGGATATCACACGACTCGGCACGGCCGATCGACACCGACTGTCCAATTGCCAGCGGTCGGAGTTCGGTGTCACCCGCGAGATACTGGATTTCAAGATTCATGGTATGTCAATCCACTGCCGCTTCGTGTCACTTGGCTGCCTGGCCAGAGTCTAGCCACCGCGAGATCCCAGGCGGATCCGTTGCATCTGTACCTCGTTGCCCGCATCGACCACCTTCACGACCGTCTCGTGCAAGGCGTTCTCGTGAGCGTCGATCAGCATTTCGTTCTTTCCCTTGATCGCCAGCATCGCGGCAAGGTTGGCGTCCAACGGGATCCGCTCCTCGTCGATCGAAATCGAGTTGTCCTCGTGGATCTCGACAATCACGCACTCGTCCTCGAAATCCTCCAGCTGTTTCGGCTGCACGCTAGCCCCCTGCTCGTCGGGACTGGGCGGTGGGAAGCTAATCGCCTTCTGCATCGTGAAACTGGCGGTGATCATGAAGAAGATCAGCAGCAGGAAAGTGACATCGACCATCGGCGTCAGGTCCATCTCTTCGAACTCGATCCGAGCTCGCCTCAGCTCGAATTCCTCTTCCTCGCTCTCCGGCTCGTCCTCCACCACGGAGAAAAACGACGACGTGGCCGCAGTCGCCTCCCGCGTATCAGCTGATTCGTCAATGGACTCGGAGAGCCCTTCCGCCCCATCGCTCCCGCTCACTGCAGGTTCGGGAGCCGGTTCGCCAAGTGGTTCCGAAGCCGGTGCGGGGGTCGGATCCTCCACCGGTGCGGGGGGTGGTGCAGGAGCCGGATCCTCCACCTGTGCCGCCGCCGGTTCCGGAGGTGTCTCAGCCTTGGGGGTGGGAACTCTCAAGGCCGACTGGCAGGCCGGACAGCGCACCTTCTGACCGGCCTTTCGGCTGGTGACCGAAAGAACCTGCTGGCAGGCCGGACAACGGAAGCGAATCGGCATATCGGTGCAGGTAAAATCTAGGGTTTGTCTTCGACGGCAATCGAGAACTTGGCTCCGTCGTATTCCTTGATCACGTTATTGGCTTCCCGGGTCACCTTCTGGACAAAGCCGTGACGAACGAGGCGTTCGGCCTTGATGATCACGTGCCGACTCCCCCCATCCAGACCAGCCTTGACATACGGCCCGACCATCTCGGGATCGTCGGTCAGGTTCTTGTCTTCGACGAGGTTGATCATCGGCGGTTCGCCGGCCGAGATGGTAATCTGGATGGCCGAGTTGGCTTCGACTCCGAGTCCATGGACGGACGTGGGGATATCGAGCACCTCGTCGGGTTTCATGGTCGAGGTGACCATGAAGAAGATCAGCAGCAGGAACGTGACATCGATCATCGGAGTGATATCGAGATCGGCGTCGTTCTTGCTCGGCTGCCTGGTGAACGCAGCGTCGGAATCGTTCGAGCTGGATTGGCGTGCCACTCTCAGGCTCCTTTACCACTGGCTCGAATCGTGTCGAGGTCATCCACGAAACGGCCGACCTGCTCCTGGACACCGTCCGAGAGCTTGCCGATGCGGACACCGACCATCGCTCCCATCACGGTCATCGGGATGGCCACGGTCAGGCCGATCGCGGTGGTGAACAGCGCCACGCCGATGTCATCGGCCAGTGCCGAGGGGTCCACGCCCTGCTTGCCGCTGCCGGCGATGGTCTGAAAGGCGTTGATCATGCCGATCACGGTCCCCAACAGCCCCAGCATCGGTGCGCTCTTGACCACCGTCGCGATCCACCCGGCACGGTATTCCAGGTCGGCCAACACGTCGGTTTCGAACCGCTCGGCCATCAACCGTCGGACCTTGTTGGCGGGACGATCGAGATTCTGCATGGCGAGCACGATCAACTGCGGCACGGCCTTCGACCAGTACCGCGGCGAATCGCACAACGCGACCACCGCCTCGGTGTTGCTCGACCTCAAGTTGTCACGGACCTCCTCGAGAAACGACTCGGCCTGGGCCGGTCGAGAAAATCGCTTCTGAGCAATACGGCGGGTGACCATGATCACGGTGAAAATGCCGAACATCGCAGTGACGCCAAGCGTCGCATAGATCACCTTGTCGGCCACTTCGAGAACTTGATAGAGGACTTCCATGGGTCGTGGTTCTTCAGAGGCTTTGTCGGGATGGGAGAATCAGCAGCTTGTCGCTGGTTGAACGTTGGCGAGGTTGGACCGGGACGAAATCACCGCAGGTAAGTCTGGCGAGTCACCAGGAACCGGTATCCCTTCCCTCTCTTGCGGACCGAGAAGATGGTGCGGCGAATCGTCTTGACGTTCCGGTTGCGGAACTCCCGTTCGAGCTTGGCCAGCATGTTCTCGGTGGACGACGGGTAGAAGTGCAGGATCATCGACCTCTGGGTGTTGATCCCGGCGCGCTTGAACAACTGGTGGTCGGTCTTCCTGAGACTGCCGCTCTGCCAGTTCATGTACAGTCGCTTCTCGTTCGACCCGGTCGTCACGTTGCGGCGAACTGCCTTGGTGCTGAAGTTCTTGACGTAAACGAGTCGCTTCTCCGCGGGGAAGAGAGCCCCGAGTTCGATGCCGAAGAAGTCGAGTTGCTTGGCATACTCGTTGAGCGAACTGCCCTGGGCGAAGCGGATGAACCACCTCTGGTGCCGGGGGATGCCTCCTTCGCCGGGGCCGGACCCCAACGGCCGGCTGCCGGTTCCGGCCTTGCTTCCCACCTTGCCGCTGTTCTGGGCCTGGGTCTCGAACTGCTGCTCGACCTGTTCTGCGACGTTGTCGGAGAGTTCAACAACGTTCTCGAACACCTCCTCGATCTCGGTCTCGTCGGTCTCCTCCTCGGTGAGAGCCGGATCCTCGATCTCCTCTTCAGGCGATTCCACCTTCAGCGTCTCGTCGGGGTTCCCGTCATCGACGCCACCGGCCAACTCGATCAGTTCCATCTCGGCCGGCCCCACCTCCTCGGCCTCAACCGTCGACAGCCACAAGGCGGCGGTGACAATGGTCGAGACGACCAGGCCGATGACGATCGAGATCATCAGGCTCGAAACCTGCTCGAAGCGGGTCACCGCCATCACCGGACTCCGACGGCTTCCGGCTCCGGAACGCGACCCGGCCTGGGCCGACTTTCCCGACGCACGCCGCTGCCCGGGTCGCTGTTTCGGCTTGGAGGACCTTCGCTTGGCCATCGAGAATCTGCCCGGTGTTTGCCCAATCGGCGTGGAGAATCAATCAGCGACTGGGCGGGGGACGCCGGTCGTTGTTTTTCGGAGACGAAAAGATCAGCTCATCGAGATCGTCTCGTTCCCGGTAGCGGCGGTACCTGAAGTGCCAGGCCCGCCAGTTGGTGCGGACCTGTTGTTGCCAGAGTGCGATGGCCCGTTTCTTCTGGTCGTCGGTGGCCGTATCGGGGATGTTGTCGGAGGGATTGGATGGCAACGGACGTCCCCGCACGAATATCCCTCGCGGTTTCCGGACCAACGTGCAGAGTGCGTTACGGGCCTCCATCATCACCCCCACGTCATCCTCGGCCAGTCCCTCCAGCAGCAGCGGCACCACCGAGAGGTCCTCGCAACGCCCCAGTGCCCAGAACGCCGTCCGCCGGATCTCTCCGTCGCGGTGCCGGGCGAGGACCTTGAGCCGTTCCTTCTGGCCGATCAGTTTCTCGCGATCGCCGATCTGCACCGCCTCGACCAGCGCCTTCTGCGCGTCGTTGACGTTGAGCGTCTTGGGGTTCTCGAGTTCGGCCAGCAGCTTGTCGATCGGCAGCACGACCTTCTTCTGCTCGATCCGCCCGTTCTTCTCCTCGACCAGCGACAGGTCGCCCGAGAGGCCCCGGCCGCCGGCCTGCATTCCGGCTCCAAGCGATTCGGGGGCACCGAGCCGCTTGTTGAGAATGCGGGCGGTCGATTTGGTCAGGAACAGCACCGAAAACGCGGTCCCCTCGGGCGACCCCGTCTTCGCACCGATCGCAGCTCCCTGACCCATCCAACCGCCGTCCGACTTCTGGGCCCCCACCAGGTAGGCCGCGCCGTCGGCATACCAGTCGCGGTCACCCAGTTTGTCAATCTCGGCCAACGCACACAGCCGCTCGAGAGCGTAAAGGTAATACAGGGGCCACTTCTGCAGGCCCTTGACCTCGACGACCGTGTAGTTGCGAGACAACCAGGCGGCACCGCCCTTGACGCTGCCGTCGATGTTGCCAACCGCCACCCGCGCTCCGGCCGGTTCCGGCTTCTTGGGCTTGGGCTCGCTCTGGACCTTCTTCTTGTTGTCCTCGAGCTTCTCGAAGTCGATCCTCTGCAGCACGCCGAACTTGGCGCGGCCCGGCTGGACGGCCTGGGCGCTGGGAGTCTTCGGCTTCGGGGGGGCTCCCAACCCCTTCGAGTTGGGGTGCAGGAACAACTTGGCCACCATCAGGCTGCCGGCTCCGGCGGCCGTCATGCTGTGGCTGGGGTTGCGGTCGAGATCACCGGCAACCTGGGCCGCCGGGTGATAGGCGAAGGCCCCGCCACCTTTGCCCTTGATCTGAGTCTTGATGTACCACTGCGCCGCACGGTTCCAGGCATCCATCGGCACCTCCACCCCCGCTCGGCGGGCGGCCCACAGACCGAGCACCGCGTACTGGGTGATCGACGTGTCACCGTTGTTGTTCTTCGCCGGGTAGTCCCAACTGCCGTTGGGCAACTGCTCGGCCAGTAGGTACTTCACGATCGAGGCGATCAGATCCTTGTACTTCTCGCCATCGGCCGCCTCGAGTGCCATCAGGTCAACACCCGCCTCGTAGACGTGGTGCTCGGGTGGCTTGTAGTCGCCGGAGTTCTTCGCCTTCTGGACGATCTTGGCCAATACCGTCACGATCGCCGGATCACTCGGTTTGACCTTCGCCTTCATCATCGCGTAGATGCACAACGCGTTGTAGCCACCGTACTGGCCGGCCGCCTTCGCCCTCAGGAAGGCCACCCCCTTATCGATCGCCGCCTTGATCGCGGGATCGTCCGGGTGGGCCGCACGACACGGAGCTACCACGACGACGCTGAGCAATGCGATCGCTGCATAGCGAACCAGCCGGACCGTCCGCGAACCCTCACCTTGGCACAACTGCCCTCGCCGGTGGTCCAACATATCCATCCTGGCCATTGTGGCGGTGTGAGAGGAAGAGGTGGTTCGACCTGGCACCTGAGGAACCAAATCGACCCAGAACAGGACCGACAACCAACGTGGTTCCGTTGGGGCCAAATCAATGCGAGTCCGATGGACTCCAAGGTCATCTTATGACCTCATTTTTTTACTGTCAACAAGCGGTGATCTCGTCCCATCTCGGTAACCGTCGAGACGTCGTAGTAGGTTGACATCGCTTTGAGCCAGAGTAGAATTACGAGCGTTGAGATTGAATCTCAACAAGGAACCGCGGGGTTGTTTTCCAGCCAGTCACTCCAGGAACTCACTCACGCTCACATGGCCACAGTCGCTGCCGCCACCGAATCCCCGACACTGCCCACTCTGCCGATTCTCCCGGAATTGGCCGACGAACGGGTGGTTTGCCATTGCCTGAACGTCACGGCTGGTGACATTCGCCTGGCGGTCGAGGTGGATGAGATCGACTCGTTGCGGGCGGTGATGTCCGAAACGCGAGCGGGCACCGGTTGCACCAGTTGTCACTCGGTCATCCGTCGACTGCTTGAAGATTAGAGCGCGGTCGCAGGCCAATCAGCCGCCCGCATCCTCTTCTTCGCCTACCTGCGTGACGAGATAGTTCTCGATCCCGATTGTCTCGATCAGTTCCAGTTGCGCCTCGAGCCAGTCGACGTGTTCTTCGGAGTCGACCAGGATTCGCTCCATCAGTTCACGACTTCCCCCGTCGTTGTTCTCGATGCACAGTGCGATCGCCTCGTTGTAGGCGTTGACACCCTTGACCTCCAACACGAGGTCATTTTCGAACTGCTCCTTGACGTTGGTGCCGACTCGGATGACATCGTACCGGGCGATCTCCGGCGTCCCTTCCAGGAAGATGATCCGATCGATGAGCATCTCGGCGTGCTTCATCTCACCGACGGATTCCTCGAAGTGTTTCGCCCCGAGTCTCATCAGGCCCCAGTTCTGGCACATCTTGGCCTGGACGAAGTACTGGTTGATCGCTGTCAGTTCGATGGTCAAGCCACCGTTGAGTGCTTCGATGATCTGGGTGTTGCCTTGCATCTGCCTGTCTCCCTACATGGATCGTTCAAGGCGGAATTCTAGGACGCCGGCGCGACGACGGTAAAGCGACACGGCCATCCTCTTCCACGATTTCGTCGAATTGACAACGAGTCTCAGCGAGTCTCAGCGAGTGCCGGCGTCACCTGGCTCGACCAGGTCCTGATCATCCAGCCCCGCAATGTGCGGCAGGTAGCGGTATTCTCCGTTGTAGTCGAGTCCGTAGCCGACGACGAAGACGTCGGGGATGCGAAAACAGTGATAGTCGGGTTCGATCGCGACCTCACACCGCCCGATCTTCCAGAGCAACACGGCCGACCGGAGGCTGGCTGGGTGGTGGCCACGGATCGTGTCGAGGAGCCCGTCGAGTGTGTGGCCGGAATCGAAGATGTCGTCGACCAGCAACACGTCACGACCGGAGACATCCTCGAGCAACTGCTTGTCGACCTCCAACTCACCCGGACGCGTCGCGGTTCCCCGGTAGCTCGAGGCACGGACCAGAGAAATTCTCAACGGGAGGTTCATCGCCCGGACCAGGTCGGCCAGCAGCATGACGCTGCCGGTCAGCACACCGACGACCGTCAGCGTCTTTCCGGCGTAATCGACGGCAAGCCGCTGACCCAGCGTCTCGACCGCTTCGCGAATCTCCTCGGCCTCGATCAGCACGTTCACGACGGTCGGCTCCCCTGGACGCGGCCCATCCTAGCCGCTGCCGCACCCCCCGCCAACTCGCCCACTTCGACCGGTTCGCTACAATCGAGCCGAGTTCGATTTCGACCGACCAACCCCGAGACGCCCAACGAGATGTCCTGGAGTCACCGCGAAGTACCCGGCGGCGAGATCGAGTTGTTCGAGCCGTCGACTCCTGTTGGATCCACCGGCCTGTTGTTCCTGCCCGGCCACTCGGGCAAGACACTCGCCCAAAGCGCATCCTGGACCGACTCGCTCGAGCAATCCGGCCTCCGCGCCGCCTGTCCGCTCACAGGAAACGGCTGGTGGATGGACGCAGCCGGCCCCATCGGCGGTCGCGCTCCGCTGGAGTGGCTTCACCATGACGTGGCGACGGTATTGCGTTCCGCATGGGACACCGGTCCGTCGGGTCTCGCCGTCGCAGGTGTCAGCCTGGGGGGACAAGCCGCATTGGGATTGGCATACCGTCACTCGCGGGACTACCCCGTCGTGGCCGCGGTGGCCCCGACGATTGATTTCCACAAGTTGCACGGGCTGGGTCTGCCGTTGGACGACTGGTACGAGAGTGCCGAGGACGCCCGCCAGCAGACCGTCCCCCTGCACCTCAACCCGCTCGCCTGGCCGGCTCACCAACTGCTCGTCTGCGACACCGACGACGGGGACTGGTACGAGGGAGTCGAGCGTCTGGCCGGCAAGCTGTCCTCTTCGGGAATTCCTCTCACCACGGCCTTCCGATCGCACCAGTTGGGCCACTGCTGGGACTACTTCGACGCCGAGGCCGACCCCGTGGTCGCCTTCATCACCGAACGGCTCGAACAGATCCGTCGCACCCTGTTTCCCGCCTGACAGTTCGACGGCGACCTGTTACGGCTCACCTGCCGGCCCCACCTGCCCGGAGACCGTTCGGTCGAGGACCAGTTCGTTGTTGAGTGGGCTGTAGACAACCCGCTGGGCGTCGACACGGAAATTGGGTCCGTTGCCCCGCGTCCGCCGCCACAACGTCGCCTTCTGTGTCCCCAGTGAACTCAGCACGATTCGATTCGTCGCCTCGTTGAGACTGATCGTCTCGGCCCGACCGTAATACACCTGCCCCGCCAATCGTCCAGCACACGTGGCATCCCCACGAGCCTGCAGCGTGAAATTCCGCCCCGCCGAATCGGCCAACGGTTTCACCGAGACGGTCTTGGCTGAGTTTCTCCCTCGGGTCCGGTTCGTGTTCGCGTCGGGCCGTTCCTGGGTGACCTGCAGCGAATCGCACTGCAACCACCCGGCGTCCCGTCCGAGTCGATCAGGATCGACGGTGTCGCCGGGTCGGGCGACCTGCCCCCACACTCCCTGCACCTGGTCGTCGAATGTCGCGAAGCGGTGTTCGATGTTCCCCCGGGACTTCCGGGCAAAGTCGACCCTGAGATACTGCCAGTGGGCGGCGTCGAGTGCGAGTGGCATGTTGGCCAGGGCAAGCGTGACCGGAGCCAGCGGGACCTTCTTGGATTGTCCACGCCACCAGCACTGGATCCACCCGGGTCCTTCGGCTTCCGCGTCGCCGGTGGACATCTCGATCGTCAGACTGGCCAACCGGGCCTTGGACACCTTCGAGACCGGGGGACGTGAACCGTTGGCGGGGGGGGGCTTCCCCGCTGCGTCTTTTTCCGGAGCAAACTCGTATCTCGTCAGGCGAACCGAGTGCCGGAACTGAAGTGTCCGGATGTCGATCTCCTGACGGTCCTTGGAATTGATCGAGAACTTCGGCGGGCGGTTGAGCGTCACGTCGAGTTGTTCGCAGTTGACCCGGCTGTTCTCCGATTCCGCCTTCACGTCTCCCAGGAACGAGAGCTTCGTCCCGTCGAGCACCAGTCGTTCGTCCCAGCGAACCTGCAATCGGGTTCTCCGACGGGCGCCGTCACCCAACACGGACCGGACCAGGGGAATCGACAAGGTGCCACTGCCTTCAACCGATCCCTTGCCGCTGTGGGGGTCGAGATGAATCTCGGCACCGCTGATCTTGCGTTCACCCAGAACGCCCCGAGCCGGCCGCCCGTTGATCGTCAGGCCGTAATCGTCCCCCTGGGTTTTGACGATCCGCACACGGTCCCCGGAAATCTCGAGCGGGTCGTCAGTGGCCCGCTTCTGGTGAGACACCCGCACCTGCCCCCGTGTCACCAATTCCTGCAACACCCACTCGCCACCATCGGAAGGGATACCCAGCCTCGCCCGGATCGACTCGGCATGCACGACCGGCGGATTGGTCAACTCGTCCGGAAAACGGCTGGGCGGGCCACCGGGCACAGCGGGCCTGTCGCCGGACCGCGTGGTCGGAGAACGCTGGTCCGCCGACGCCGCAACCGGCTCGAACGTCACGTCCAACAGCGAGGTGAAAACGTAGGCCTGCGGTGTGATCGCACCGACTTTTTCGCGAGCAATCAGTCTCTTGGGCTGGATGCCCTCGCCACGTGCACCGACAGAACCCGGCTCTCGCTTCGACCTGCGGCGGTCCCGTGCCAGCCAGATCCTGATCGAATTGGCTGTCAGTGCGGAATCGGTTCCGTATTTCACCACCGGCTGACCATCCAGGACCACCAGGTCCTGGCCCGTCTCCGGATCGGGAGCCAGCGTCATCTGGCGAGACCAGCGAGCGATCATTGGCAGAGACGGCGTGCCCGGCTGTTGCCATGTCAGTGATCCGGAACCGCGGCACGATGCCCGATCGATCCGACCATCCACACCGCGGGCCAGAACCGCGTGCTGGCAATTCAACTGACCCTGTTTCCACCGTGCCACCACGTCGCCCCGCAATTCCACCGTGCCGGTCTCGGCCTGGTAGACCACCCGCCGCGACCGGGCCTCGAGGTCCCGAGTGACCGAGCCGACTGATACTGGCGTTCCGGCTGCCACCAGTTGGACGAATTCCATCGACTCCCGCCCCGATCGATCCCCCTTTTTCGCTTGCACCGGGTCCCGCTTCCGTCGAAAACGCAGCCCCAACTGCTGGCACTCCAACGTGTCCCACTGGTCCAGAACCGTGGGACGTCGGACGGTGACATTGTTGAAGAACTCGGCGACCAGTCTCACCGGATCGACGGCCAACGGTCCATCACAGTCGATGCTCCAGTTCGCGGTGGCCACCGACGGATCTTCGCCAGCCCCCTGAACCGGCAGAGCCAATTCGAGTTCGACGTTCCTCATCAACCGGACCGCCCGCACTGGCCCCGCGGGCAATCCAATCGGTTTCTGACCACCCCGAATCGCACCCAGTTTCACTTCGACTCCATCGGCCCGCCCGGCATGCCCCGCCCACGCCAACTGGACCGGGTCGTTGCTGACAATCAGCAACTCCTCTCGATCGAACACGAAGTTGCCCCCCCGGATCGACAACCCGTCGGCTCCGGTGATCTCGACCGCCCCGTCCAATCGGCAGCCGAGCGCCATGCGAGGGTCGGGATCGTCGAGATCGACCGAATCGGGAAAGCGAATCACCGCGGCGTCGGCCAGGATGATCACGGGCACGCGACCGGGAGCCTCGGGACTTGACGCATCCGGGATGTGCAGGAGTGCAAACGGGGCACACCGCACCACCGCATCCTCCGCGATCGGCTCCTGCTGACCCGCAAAGAAATATGTCCGTCCCCAGCGGCCCTGCCAACGCGCCGTCTCGGCCCATTCCGGCAGGAAGCGTCTGGCCCAGACGGCGTTCTCCGGCGGCGGTCCCGACGGAAAGTCCCCCGACGTTTTGGACAGCGCCCTGCTTTTCTGCGGGACCAACAGCAACGGCGACACCAACCCGGCATAGGTCCCATACAGGCTGCTCAACAGCAACCCGGTCACCATGGTCCACGCTAGCCGACGAGTCATGTTCACCGGTTCTTCGTCTCCTGGTCTCGACCACGCGTCGTGACCGATCACGTCCCGTCACTCAGCCGGCCGCCGCAGTCGTACCCGCAGGATCCAACCCGATCACGTCGGTGATGTCGATCAGGCCGACAGGGCTGCCGTCCTGATCGACCACTGGCAATTCGCTGATCTTGTGCCGGGTCAGCAGTTCGACAGCCTGTTCGAGCGACTCCTCACAGGTCACCCGCAGCGGATCGACAGTCATCACCTCGGCAATCGGCCGATCGAGTTGCTGATCCTGGCGCTGTTCGAGCAGCCTGGCCAGATCGCTGTCGGTGAAGATGCCAACCAGCACCTGTCGGTCGTCGACCACCAGCACGGCCCCGCTGCGTCGGCCCGGCCGTGACACCGACGCCAGCACCTCGCGGACACTCGCCTGGTCCCCCGACACCCGCAGTTCCCCGGCCGTCCGCATCACGTCGGCGACCGAGGCCAGGCGGCGACCCAGACTGCCGGCGGGGTGACAACGAGCAAAATCGTCTCGAGTGAACTGTCGAGCCTGGCTGGCCACCAGTGCCAGGGCATCACCGACGGCCATCATCACCGTGGTACTGGTCGTCGGAGCCAGTCCCTGTCCACCTGCCTCGCAATACGATCCGGTGGCCACCACCACGTCGGCGGCTCGGCCCAGGGTGCTGGTGAGAAACGACGTGATCGCCACCATCGGGATCTCGCGTTCAACCACCAGCGGCAACACCGCCGAGACTTCCTTCGACTCGCCGCTGTTGGACAACAGCACCACCACGTCATCCGGCCCAATGCAACCGATATCACCGTGCAGGGCCTCAACGGGGTGCAGGAATCCCGCCCGGGTGCCGGTCGACGAGAGCGTCGCGGCCAACTTGCGGCCGACCCGCCCGGCCTTGCCGACGCCGCAGACGATCACCCGCCCCCGGCATTCGGCCAGCAACGTCACCGCCCGGTCAAATTCCCCGTCCAACCGCTCGGCCGTCTCCGCCAGGGCAACCGAGGCGGCGCGGAGGATCTCGCGACCCTCGCGGATCCGCTCGACCTCCGTGTACGGGATCGTTTTTCGAGCCGGAACGGCACCCATCTCATCGGCGCGAAACCCGCCGCGCCCCTTCGCCACGAGCAGAAAAGCGGCGGGAGTATAGTGCCGATGTCGAAGACGGGTCAACGGGGCCCGCTAGCGAGACACCTTCTTGGCCTTCATCGCCTCGAAACGAGCGATCCACTTCTCGGGCTCTTCCTCGAACGCCGCCTTGCAACCGCTGCAGCAGACCCAGTAGGTCTTGCCTTTGAAGCTGACCGCAGTGGTCCCCAGCCCCTGGGAAATCACGCAGGTCTTCTCGCCGTAATCGGTGTCGCTCAACGCAAACGACGTCCCCTCGCGCTGACACCCGATCGTGTCCTGCAACCGGAAGGTACCCTGCCCCCGCCGCCGAGACAGCTCGATCAGCATCCGGTTGTTCTCCTGCTGGTTGAACACCACTCTCCAACTCGTCCCCGGTCCGGACTTATCCGTCCCGGTCGCTTCGGTCAGCTCGAGCTTGAAGGTCATCTGTGGCTGATCATCGGCGTCACCAGCCACCTGCCTGGGGGGTTGTGAGAATCCGCCACGGAAAACCTGCCGCTGTCCCTGGCTGTTGGTCCCGCTGAACTCGAACGCCTTCTCACTGGCCAACCACGTCAGCCGTCCATCCCGAAAATAGGGACTCTCGCCGGCGGCCAGCACCAGGGCGGGCTGAGCGGGATCGGTCTTGAGATCCCAGACCCATTGCTGAGGCACCAGGGACTGCTCCTTCCGGGTGATGCCACGCCACTGACCCAGCAGGATCTGCAATGGCTTCATGCGGTCCATCACCGCATCGAGACCACTCTCGGCAGCCGCCGAGGCATCGCCGGAGATGACTGAATCGACGCCCGGTCCCCCCAGTTGCACCGGGCCGCGACGCCGTGGTTTCGCGGCGGGACTCGCCTTCGGTCGTGCCGATCCGGCGGCCGCCCCGCTGTCGGTTCCCGCCCCGCCGGCCGGTTGGTCGCCGTCGCCACCGGTGCATCCCCAGGCACAAATCGCCAGGACACACACGCCCAGTGTCATCAATCGCCGTCGATTTCCCACCACGCCTGTTCCTCCACCGCAAGAAGCTCGATTCCGGTTCGAGTATAGCACTCCCGATTCCTCGTTGAATCAGGCAACCGGCGGCCAGGCCCATCCCCCCTCGGCGGGCTCCCCGACAGCATCCAGTGGCCACAATGGCCGGGGGACGTTGTGGAACTGCAGTCGTGACCAGTTCGGTGCAGCACAACCCGGGCAGTCGGCCAGCACGGTCGCCGCGACGAACGGGTCGTACTCGGCCCGGAATCCGGCCGGCGAACGGGCCACGACCAGGCCGCAGGTCGTGGGATCGAGTCCCGCGGTGGTGTAGAGTCTCGGCGAACTGCCCGGTCCACTGCGTTCGACCAGCAGCACCGACACGTCTCCTGATTGGATCACCGCACCTCGTCCCATGTGAATCGGCAGATTGCGACCGATGTGGCCGTCGAGGACCCAATCGACATCCAGCAACCTCTGAACCGTTCCGCTCAACCGGACCGCCGGACTGTATTCGGGTGCGTACCCGCCGCCGACATCGCAGTCGAACCCGGCCCCTTCCCCGGCTGCGACGGCCGCCGCCACACCGTCTGGGTCGACCAGGAAAACCAGCGCCCCGCCGGGAATCTGCTCCTGCCGCAGGAACTCGGACAACAGGTGAGTCGAGTCGCCCGGGGCTCCGCTGTTGGTCGCATCGGCTCCGTCGCCGATCACCACCGGGCTCCCCTCCACGGCCAGGGCCCGCTCGACGGCCTCCCGCGGCTCGTACCGCTCGACCGCCTCCATCGCCTCGCGAATCTCCCAGCAGCCGGCAGCCAACTCGTCGATCGTCTCCCGCCAAACCGGAAGGTCATCGGATGTTGAGAGTACGATCGACCAGCCCAGGTGAGGACAGTCGAACCAGGGCATCGACATGTAGAGTCCGGCGGTCAGCACCCGCGGATCCGCCTCGAGCGATTCGAGGCGTCGGTACAACCGGGCCGGGGGACCGGTGAAGGTGTTCTGCAACTCGGCGGCACAGATCATCGGCACGGTGAGACAACGCGTGGTCACCGATGCTCCGGACACCAGCCGCCACAGCCCATCGGCGGACCGCTGGCCCGTTTCGATCGCGTCCAGGTGTGGGCAGGTGTGGTAGCCGACGAGCAGATCCGCGGCCTCGAGCATTCTCGGCGTGATGTTGGCGTGGAGATCAAGCGATCCGACGATCGGGACGGACGGACCAACCGACTCGCGAACCAATTCCAGCAAGGCCCCGGTCAGATCGTGCTCGTCCTCCGACGCCATGGCACCATGCAACGCCAGGAAGACGCCATCGATGGTGCCGACCCGCTCCAGTTGCCGCGAAAACGACTGGCGGATCGTCGCCCACGTCGACGCCTCGACACGCCCCCACGGCCAGCAGACAAACCGGGCCAGCCCCACGAGTTCGTCATTCGTCGAGTCATGATTGTCGGACCAGCGGGAGAGGAACCCACCGAGTTCACCCGTTTCGCCGTATCGCCCGACCACCTCCTCAGCTTCGGCCACGCCCCAGTTCTCGAAATCCGACCACGCGGTCGGATTGGGATTGAAGGTGTTGGTTTCCTGCCACAACTGCCCGACCGCAATCCGCACCGGATTCCTCCTGTTCGTCGTCCGCTTGACGCACAGGGTACCAGACCCGGCCCGGCCATCCGCAGCGAACGGATCCGAACCGCCGGGTGTGGCATGGCAACACGCCCGGCTGGTGATGCCGCGGCGGGCATCACCTGGGCAGGGGCCACTCGGGATCTACGAGACCACGCCGGACCGACTCCTCGTGGTCGCTGCCGTCGGACTTGGGCAACCGGAACGACTCGTCGACAGCACCCGGTTTCGGTACCGGCTCCCCGGACGAATCGCCGGCTAGAGTCCGAGGCTTGGACTTCTCGGATGCGGTGTCGGCTCGATTCTCTCCGCGTTGCTTCGACTGCCAGATCTGCCGGGCCAGTTTCTCGCGGGACACCGGCACCACCGGCCGTTGCGATTGCCGGTTCCCGGAACCACCTTCCCCGGCAGGCGACTGGTAGGACGCACCGGGCGTCGGGTTCGAACGACTCTCGAATCGCTGCTTCGCCTTGCGGATGCGATCGACCAGGTCGTGGTAGGCCCCCGGCATCCGCTCCGATCTCGAACTCGGTCCGGAAGATCTTGGCTCGGGAGTGACCGGCTCGACCGGTGTCTCCTCTCCAGCATCGCCAAGCCTGGAGTTGAATCGATCACCGAGTCGCTGTTTCGTCTTCCGGATTCTGTCGAGAAAGCCCTGGTAACCAGCCGGCATCCGTGAGGATCGTGAGCTTGGCCTGGAAGTCTTCGGTGGCTTGGTGGTCACGGATTTGGGAGTCACCGGCTCGGAAGTCACCGGCCTGGCGGTCTCCGGCTGGGGAGTCGCTGGCCTGGAAGTCACCGGTTGGGGAGTCACCGGTTGGGGAGTCACCGGTTGGGGAGTCACCGGTTGGGGAGTCACCGGTTGGGGAGTCTCCGGTTGGGGAGTCTCCGGTTGGGGAGTCTCCGGTTTGCCGGTCTCCGGCTGAGGAGTCGCTGGTTTGGGAGTGCCGAACTTGGGAATACTGATCTTGGGAATACTGAACTTCGGAACGAATCGCTCACTCAGTTCTCGTTTCGTTCCCCGGAAACGGTCGGCAAGATTCTGGACGGTGGCCGGCACCCGAAACGACCTTGGCTTCGATTCAGCAGGGGCCGGCTTGGGGGCAATCGGCTCGGTTGTTGTTTCCCTGTCGGCAACAACCGGCTTCGTTTCGGATTGATCGTCCGACTGCCGTGGCGTTTTACGAGTGCGGTCGATCGGTTCATGGTGCGTGGCCGGAATGACCTTCGGTGGCTCGACGGGTTCGGACTCGGTCGACAGATCGAACTGAGTGGAATCCGACGGTGCCGGCGAACCGGATTCGGTGCTCCTGGGGGGTGCCTCGATCTGATCGACGGATCCCGACTCGGCAAACGGCGGTGGCCTGGCTTCCAACAATCCGTCGGCCTCGAGGCCGTGGCTGCGTTCCCACGCACGTCGCAACGCGTCGCGATAAGCCGCCGGCGTCCATTCACTCTCGGCCAACTGGACGTTGTTGACCGCCAGCAGTCTCCCGGTCCGGAAGTGCAGGTTGGTCAGGGCCTGGTTGTAGGCGACCAGGCTGGTGTAGTAGGCCACCTCGGCCTCGGAACGGCTGACCTGGGCCCTCAGCAGGTCATCCAGTGTCTTGGTCCCCGCGTTGAATACCTCGATCTCGAACTGCCGGACCCGCTCCTGGGCGGCGGCGCGTCGGTTGAAGTTCGAGCGGGCGGCGGCCTCGTGAGCGGCCATTTGCTGGACCGCATCGGAGAGTTCGTGGCTGATCTCCATTTCCTGGGCATCGAGCACGGCGCGGGCCTTGGCCAGTCGCAGTTCGAGGTTCTTGACCTGGGCATTCGCGGATCTCATGCCCAGGGGCACGGTGAATTCGACACCGAGATTCCAGCCGGTGTGGTCGGCATGCGAGAGTCCGCGGTAACCGCTCGGGAACGGGGACCCGCGATCGTTGGAGAACAGGTCGTCACCCAGCGCGTTGATCCTGTAACCGCCAACCATGTCGAGCCGTGGCCGAATCAGACTGCGAGCAGCCTTGTGTTGCAGTTCCATGCTGCGAATCGACCACCGTTGCCTCCGCAGTTCGACGCGCTGGGTCAGTGCCTCAACCAGGTTCGCCTCCCAGTTGGGTTCGAACCGGGCCGTCACCAGTTCATCCGAGGGTCTCAGCACGGTCCCATCACTGACCGGCAGCCCCAGCATCCGTCGCAGGGCCGTTTCGGCACGGTAGAGTTCACTGAGAGCGGCTTCGGCCTGTGCACGGGACTGGAAGAAACGATCACGTGCCAGGGGTTCGTCGGAATTGGTGAAACCCTGCTTTCCACCACCGTCGAGGATCACCTTCGTGTCTCGCCACGACTTCTGGGCGCTGTTGCGAGCCGTCACCGCCGCATCCCACTTGCGGTAGGCCAGGTAGAGATCCCAGTAGAGGTCTTCAACATCCTTGACCAGGTTGAGCGCTGCCTGCTCGAACTGGGTCATCGTCAGGTCGTTGTTGATCCGGGCGATCAGGACGCCCTGGCTGACACCGCTGAGGCCCCGGAATTGCTGGGTGACCGGACCGGCGATCCGGGTGAACTCGGTGCCGGAACCGGCCAGCAGAGGCTGCCGGTAGCCGACTCGAACATTGCCGGTGTAGGTCGAATTGTAGAGGTTGAAAGCGCTGGGCGTGTTGCTGCCGAAGTACGACCAGTCGTGACCGACAGACAGGCTGGCTCCGTAACCGAGTTGCTTGCGGAGCATCGACGTGAAATTGCCCGTCTCGCCCACCAGGGCTTGCCCGCTGCCGACTCCGCCGCTGAGGAAAGAGTTGTTCTGCGGCGTCTCGTTTCGGCCCCAGATCATCGTCGTGGTGAACTCAGGATCAAACGCCGCCAGTGCCGCGGTCACTCCACGTCCGCCGAACAGCACACCGGTCTCCTGGATCGCCGGGTCCCAGATCGAGGCGACTCGATCCGGTGACGACAGGATGGCGTTGCCCGGCGAGAGGAACCCGCCGCGACTGCGAATCACCGGGTTGTTCTCCAGCGCCAGCTTCAGCGCTTCGGCCAGCCCCAGATCCCGAATCACGTCTTCGGTCGGGGCGGCGATGGTCCGCGGGGGCCGCTTCCAGCCCTTGCGTGGGGACACGGTCGGTCCATCGACCGGCCGCGAGAGTGACATTTCGCGATTTCGGTAATGTTCGAGCGTCGCGTCACTGAGCCACGTCACGTCGCGTCCGGGTCCGGCGCAACCGACCACGACGATGGCCAAGGCCAACGCGCAACGCGCCGCTGGGAACCGCGTCAACGGCAATGAGGACACCGGTAGACTGAAAGCAGGCATGTCTGAGCCGCGAAATGGCCAACGCTACAACCGCTACAACCGGTATCGACGGAATGACCGTCAAACCTTAACGGCTTCTGCAACGGCTCAAACCAACCTCATCAGGCCTGATCGTCGACGGCGTCCTGCTCCGAGCCGACCGGCTCCCGGCCGGGAGCGAACTCGCGAAAGGGCCGCCCCAGCCATTTCTTGACCAGCACGACCTCCCCCGCATCGTTGCCCTCGATGGCATGGCCAAGGAACTGCAGCGCGTAGCCCCCGACAAAACTGGCCACCGCCCACCACCACGGCTCCTGCTGTCGCGAAACCAGGACCGCGGTCACGACAAACGTCAACGGCACACCAAAGAGGTGCAGCAGACGGTTGAGCGGGTGTGTGTGTCGCTGAATGTAGTTGGTGAGGAATCGCTGGAGCATTGGTCCCCTCGTCGCGGCCGACGCATTGTGGCGGTCGAATGCAGCCTTTGCCAGCCTCGCCACATTCCCGCTGGTCGCGGCCGGTGGTTTCTGGTATCTCCCCGTCGTGGACGAAACGGCCTTCCGCGATCTGGTTTCCGGCAAACGCCGCGGCCCGGCCGCCGCAGGGCTCAGGGGCCTGCTGTGGCTGATGCAATGGCCCTACCGCGCCGCTGTCGGTGCCAGGAACTTCGTCTACCGGACGCGGGCCATCCCGTCTCGTTCGGCCGGTGTCCCGGTCATCAGTATCGGCAACCTGACCACCGGCGGCACCGGCAAGACTCCGCTGGTCGCCTGGCTGGCCGAGCACCTCCGCGAGAAGGGACACCGGGTGGGGCTGCTCAGCCGAGGCTACCGCGGCGACCAAAACGGGACCGGCAATGACGAGAAGAAACTGCTCGGGGCACTCTGTCGCGACATCCCGCATGTCCAGGATCCCGACCGCCTGGCGGGAGCCGCTGAAGCCATCGACCGGTTCGACTGCAACGTGCTGATCCTCGACGACGGATTCCAGCACCGACGGCTCAACCGGGACCTGGACATTGTCCTGATCGATGCCACGTGTCCCTTCGGGTTCGACCACCTGCTGCCCCGCGGGCTGCTCCGTGAACCAGCCGGCGGTCTCGGCCGGGCGTCGATCATCGTACTGACCCGGGTCGACCAACTCGAACCGCCGCAACGCGAGACGCTCAGGCAACGGGTCATTTCGTTGGCCGGACACGACCGCGTGGCTGAAGTCGCATTCCCACCGGTCGGACTGGTCGATGCCAGCGGATCAACTCAACCACTCGAGAAACTCACCGAGGCTCGCGTGGCGGCCTTCTGTGGGATCGGCAACCCCGAGGCATTCTTCGACGACCTGGCTGCTGTCGCCACGCGGGCGTTTCCCGATCACCACCTCTACACCGACAACGACATCGACACCCTGGCCCGATGGGCCGTTGCATCCGGGGCCGACCTGCTGCTGACAACCCGCAAGGACCTGGTCAAGATCCCCCACCTCCGCCTGGACCAGACACCGCTGTGGGCCGTCGACATCGGACTCGAGTGGGTCTCGGGATACGACGTGGTGGAGCAGGGCCTGGCAACGGTGTTGCTCAGGGACTCGCCGACAGGCGATCGACCGAGTCCTGGAGTTCATCGATCCGCGAGAGCATGACGGCCGAGAGGGTCAGGGAGATCATCGAGGTGGTCAGGAGGGTGATTTCGAAGGGATCGAGTCCACCCTGACCGTCGAGACCGAAGCGGTGGACCGGATCGAGTCGATCACCGACACTCGCTTCTCCGCTCTGCCCGCGAACCTCAACGGCCCGACCCGCAGCCAGGTCCAGACGTTGGCGAGACCGGGGCGGAGCAGAGGCTGTCGTCCACAATCGGCCGATCGCCACCGACGAACCGGCTCGCACACAGTAGACACCGCCGACCAGCCCGGTCACACGATAGTCGCCCAACTCGCCAGTCCGCACACGAGCCACCACGTGACCTGCTCGCGAGACAACAACGGTGAGCCCGGCCAGCGGACGACCTTGTTCGTCTCGCACGCGACCCACCAACGTGCCACCGGACCCGAGTTGGATATCGAGAATCCGGACGGGTGCCTGGGAGTCCTGTTCGGGTTCGAGTGTCCGTTTTCGTGACTCGGCATCGCCATCCAGCCCCTCGGCCAGGCTCCAGCTCGGCCCCGGTACCAGCATGGCAACAACGGCCAACCACAACACGATGCCAGCAGGATGTCGATCAGGTCGGGACGGCATTGGGCAGGACCAGTGGCTGTCGGAAAACAATGGACGGCTGTCTCGTTCGCCGGGGAAGCCAACTTCTAGGGACTGGCTGGGGGGGGATCGCTGTCGTCGAGTTCAGCGATGAGTAAAATGACTCCTGCAATTCCGCCGAAGACGAGCAGGGCCGACGTGATCGGGCTGCTGAACAAGTCACCGGAAGTCGACTCGGGCGCCTCGGTCGGGGGCTCTTCATCCTGGCCGCGGACGACCGGCGCATCGGCCACGACCCGCAACTGTCGATCGGCGCCTCGTGGAGCGGTGCCGGCGGCCCAGGCTCGAACCAGCGTCTCGCTGTCATCGACCCGGAACTGGTACAGCCCACCGGGGAGATCGGTGATCGCGTAGCGGCCATCGGCGTCGGTGCGAGCCCGGGCCACCACGCGGCGTCCACGTTTTACGTCAACGATCGTCCCGCCCCGTGGACGGTTCCTGGTGTCGACCACCCGACCGGTGAGAGTGCCATCGGGCGACAGCACCACATCCACCACATCCACCACTTTCGCCGATGACACCAACCCTGCGGCGGGTAATCGAATCTGAACACCCAACAGGCTGGTCACCGTCAAGAGCACGACCAGGCTTCGGGTGAACCGGAAATGGACATTCATGGTCGGAGCCCTTTTCGCTGTGAAAAGCAGGATCAACAGGTCAATGAACTGAAGAAGGACAGGGGCGTGAATGACGGATCAGGGGCTGGCCACGCGGTCATCGTCGTCGTCGTCGTCGACGGCCACCACGATCACGCCGGCCACTGCGGTCACAACCGCAGTGGTCACCAGGGGACTGAAGAAAACGGCACCGGGCGAAGCGTAGTAACCGGGGAACATCATGCCGCCGCCAGGCACCTGGTAGGGTTGAAAGGGATAAGCGGGCAACTGTTGAAACGCGAAGTTGGTCGGTGGACCGTAAGACAACTGGTCGACGACAACGGCCGGCCGTGTCACGAAGCCGGTGGGGACCACGCCGGAGACCAAGACCAGGCACTGTTGTGAAGCGGGCGGAGCGGTGCCACTTTCCCAGGCCCGTACGGTCTGGCCGGTCCCCGGAGTGGCCACCCAGTAGATGCCGCCGTCGAGTCCGCCGAGCCGGAAGCCACCGTCGGCGGCCAACGGCGCCTCGGCCACCAGGTAAGATCCACGGAAGACCGACACCCGCTGGGCGGCCCGCGGCAGACCATCAACCGAATCGACCTCGCCGGTCAGCGTTCCATCCGGTTCGAGTTCCACATCGATCGGGAGATCGCTGCGTGACGAGGCCGCGACGCACGCTCGGGAGGGTGCGAGCAGCAGCCCGAACAACAGAATGATCAGGAATCTGGGTTTCACCGGGAGAGTCGAGAAGAGTGAGTTGAGTGGAGACTCCAAACCAGAACGAACGACCCGAAAGCCGCGCCCAACGGCACGGCCGGGGTGAAGAACCGGATTGAATTGCAAGGGGGTAGTAAGACAGAGAGGGCGGGATTCTATTGATCACCGCAGACGGGTCAAGACGATTTTTTCCAAGTCCCGGCCCGGTTGCGGCCCAACTCTCCCCACTTGCCTCAAGTCCCAGGCAACGCTACGCTAACCCCGCTTCAGCCGCTGTAGCTCAGTTGGTAGAGCGAGGCATTCGTAATGCCTAGGTCGGGAGTTCGAGTCTCCCCGGCGGCTCTCACGGAAGTGGTGGCGTCATGCCCACTTGCGTGTTTTTCTTGCGCTCAGTTCTCAAGCAGAACCGGGTCGGTGTCACCTAAAGTGTCACCTACAGCCTCCCACAGCACGTCCGCTGCCGCTTCGGCGTTGCGCCCGACGTAGAACTCCATCGTCGTTGAAATGGACT
>CAUZRQ010000068.1:0-28573 GCA_963582065.1 Planctomycetota bacterium
GGGGCTCCGGTGACCGCAAAACGGGCGGCCGAATTGGGGCTGGTCTTCGACGCGGTCGATGCCGAAGACCTGGTCGACGAGGGACGTCACCTTGTCGAATGGCTCGCCGAGGACGACCGCTTCCTGGCAATCCGGGAACGGCGACGGGCCCCGATGGGACTCAGTGACGACCAGGTCGCCTTCAGCTTCGCCGTCGCCGCCGGACAGGTGATGCTCAAGACCAAGGGCCAGTATCCCGCTCCGATGGCGGCACTCGAGGCCATGCAGCAGGGACTCAACCGGCCTCTGGACGAGGGCCTGGAAATCGAGCGGGCGTGTGCCCGCCAGATCGTCGGCAGCGAGATCGCCGGCAACATGATTCGGATCTTCTTCATGCAGACCCGGGTCAGCCAGGACGCCGGGGGACCCACCGGTGTCGAGCCTCGCAGCGTCGAACGGGTCGGAGTGCTCGGGGCCGGCCTGATGGGAGCCGGAGTCGCCACCGCGCACGCCCGCCGCGGGATCCCTGCCACGATGATCGACATCGACAACGATCGACTGTCCGGGGGGCTGAAGAGTGCTGCGGACGTGGTCGAGAGCCGCATCAAGATCGGCCGAGCCACCCCCGCAGACCTCGGCACGATGATGGCGTTGCTCTCGACGGCCACCTCTCACGGTGCACTCTCCGGCTGCGATGTGGTGATCGAGGCGGTGACCGAAAACGAGGAACTCAAGACCGACATCTACGCTCAACTGGCCGATGTGCTCGGACCCGACACCATCCTCGCCTCCAACACCTCGACCATCTCGATCACCCGAATGGCCGAGGCGGCACCGGATCCCGAACGGTTCGCCGGGATGCACTTCTTCAATCCGGTCGACCGGATGCAGCTGGTCGAGGTGATTCGCGGCGAGCGGAGTTCCGACCTGACACTGGCCACACTGGTCGCCCTCGCCAGGCGTGTCGGCAAGACACCGATCGTCGTCAAGGACTGCCCGGGGTTTCTGGTCAACCGCATTCTGCTGCCCTACATGGCCGAATCGCTGCAACTGCTGCGGGAGGGGGCTTCGCCCGACGCGATCGACCGGGCCGCCACCAAGTTCGGGATGCCGATGGGTCCCATCGCCCTCCACGACCTCGTCGGACTCGACACAGCCCTGTTCGCCGGACAGGTCGTCTCGGCGGCCTACAGCGATCGGGCCATCGAGATCCCGATCCTCGGTGACCTGGTAGCCGCCGGACGGTTGGGCAAGAAGTCCGGGAAGGGCATCCGCCAGTTTGTCGGACGCCGGGGCAAACCGGTCGACGATCCCGAGTTCGAGTCGTTCCTGGCACCGCACCGGATCGACACCCGAGAATTCTCGACACGCGACCTGCAGGACCGGTTGTTTCTGCCAATGCTGCTCGAGGCAACTCGCGTGATGGAGGAGGAGATCGTCGCCGAGCCGGCCCATGCCGACATGGGCCTGATCCTGGGCATCGGTTTTCCTCCGTTCCGCGGCGGGTTGCTGAGATGGTGCGACAGCCTGGGAGCCGGCGAGGTGCTCAGCCGGCTCGAACCACTGGCCGAACTCGGCCCCCGTTTCGGCCCCACCGATTCCCTGACCACAATGGCCTCGGACAACTCGACCTGGCACGCCGCGCCTGAAGGAGCCGCCCGATGAGTTCTGCTGTCGTGATCGACGCCATCCGCACACCGATCGCCCGGGCCGATGCCAGGACGGGCTGGTTCCGGGATGTCCGCTCCGATGAACTTTCGGCCGGGCTGATCGGCGAGTTGGTCAGCCGCACCGGCATCGACCCGGCCCTGATCGAAGACGTCCGCTGGGGCTGCGTGCAACAGCAGGGCGAGCAGGGTTACGACATCGCCAGGATCGCGGTCCTGATGGCCGGGTTGCCGATCGAAACCGGAGGCGTCACCGTCAACCGCAACTGTGCCTCGAGCCTGCAGGCGATCAACGATTCGGCGATGAGCATCATGGCCGGATGCGAAAACGTGCAGGTGGCCGGCGGTGTCGAGCACATGGACCACATCCCGATGACCAAGGACTACAATCCGGCCCCGGGGCTGTTCCGCAAGCACAGCGAAGCGATCATGCACATGGGGCTGACGGCCGAGTACCTGGCAACCAAGTACGGGATCGAACGGTCGTCCCAGGACGAGTTCTCGTTGCGGAGTCACCGATTGGCAGCCGAAGCGACCGGGACGGGGGCATTTGCCGACGAGGTGGTCCCGACCTGGGGACGAGACGAAGCGGGCCACAAGAGGCAGATCACCGACGACCAGTGCATCCGCGAGGACTGCTCGATCGAGGGCCTCGGCGGACTGGCTCCGGCCTTCAATCCGGCCGGCGGCAGTGTCACCGCCGGCAACAGTTCGCCGATCAATGTCGGGGCGGCCGCCCTGCTGATGATGTCCGAAGACACCGCCAACGAACTCGGCCTGCAACCGATGGCCCGTGTCCGTGCGATGGCCGTAGCCGGGGTGGACCCGACCGAGATGGGGATCGGTCCGGTGCCGGCCATCCACAAAGCCCTCGATCGTGCCGGCCTGGCGCTGGATGACATCGACTGTATCGAGATCAACGAGGCATTTGCGGTGCAGGTTCTCAGCGTTCTCAAGCTGCTCGACATCGACGAATCGCGGGTCAACACCCGCGGTGGAGCGATCGCGCTGGGGCATCCGCTGGGAGCCAGCGGGGCCCGAATCTCGGCGACGCTGCTGCACCGCATGCGGGCCACCGGAGCCCGGCTGGGGCTGGCCACGCTCTGCGTCGGCCAGGGCCAGGGCGTGGCGACAATCTTCGAGAACCTCCAGGTCCAGGAGACCTCGTGACCGATTCCGTCGACAATCTCTGCGATCTCCATCGCACGATGTGTCGCCGGATGGGCGAAAAGGTGGCGTTGCGGTATCGGTCGTGGGGCCGTTTCCGCGACGTCTCGTTCCGCGATGTCCGCCGCCAGGCCGACCGGGCTGCCGCCGGACTGATCACCCTGGGCATCGAGCCCGGCGACCGTGTCGGAATCCTCTCGGAAAACCGACTCGAGTGGCCCATCGCCGACCTCGCGGTGCTCAGCGCCGGTGCCGCCGACGTCACCATGCACGCGCCACTCTCGGTCGACCAGGTCGAGTACCAGTTGGGACACAGCCAGGCACGCGGCGTGATGGTCAGCAACCAGGAACAGGCCGACAAGATCCTGGCCCGCCTCGATGAGCTCCCCGAGCTCGAGTTTCTCGTCTCCTTCGATCCCCTCAGGCTGCCCGCATCGCGGCTGACACACCTCTCGTGGCAGGGCCTGTGCCATCGGGGCAACCGGGCCGCGCTCGAAGACGACATCGCTGCCCGCGAGGCAGCCATCGAACCCTCGACCCTGGCGACCCTGATCTACACCAGTGGCACGACCGGAAACCCCAAGGGCGTGATGCTGACCCACGGCAACCTGCTCTCCAACGTCGAGGCAATGATCCCGATCGCCTTCCTCCAACCCGACGACATCCTGCTCAGCTGGCTGCCCTACAGCCACGTCTACGCCCGCTTGACCGACAACTACCTCTCCACCGGCGCCGGCATCACCGTCGCCCTCGCCGGGAGCATCGACACGCTGCTCGATGACCTCGAGACGGTCAAACCGACCTGGCTGACTGCTGTGCCGCGATTCTACGAGAAGATCTGGACCTCGGTCGAATCGCTCGATGACCAAACCCGCAACGCGCACCTCAGCGCGATCTTCGGACCCCGTATCCGGCAGTTGAGCTCCGGGGGAGCCCCGCTGCCCCGGCATGTCTGCGACGGCTTCGACCAAGCGGGGTTGCCGATCTTCGAAGGCTATGGACTGACCGAGACTTCGCCGGTGATCGCTTTCAACCACGCCGAAGCCTATCGCTACGGCTCGGTCGGACTGCCGATTCCCGGGGTCGAAGTCCGGATTGCCGGGGATGGCGAGATCCTGACCCGGGGGCCACACGTGATGGCCGGGTACTGGAAGAACCCCGAAGCAACCGCCGAGGTGATCGTCGACGGGTGGTTCCACACCGGCGACGTCGGGGCGCTCGATGAGGACGGGTATCTCTCGATCACCGATCGCAAGAAGGACCTGTTCGTCACCTCGGCCGGCAAGAACGTCGCTCCGGCGATCATCGAGCGGCTGCTGACGGCCGACCCGTTGTTCGACCAGGTGGTCGTCTATGGCGACGGGCGGAAGTTCATCACTGCCGTGGTGGTCCCCAACCGGCCCGAACTGGAATCGGTAGCCGAAACGCTGGGGTGCGAGATCACCGGCGACGACGGTTTCCTCACCTCGACTCCGCTGCTGGACCACGTCGACTCGCGGATCGCCGAACTGATGGAGGTCGTCAGCAGCCCCGAACGGGTCAAGAAGTGCCTGGTGCTTGACGAACCATTCCAGCTGGAGAACGACGAACTGACCGCGACGTTGAAGGTGCGGCGGCGGCACATCATCGCCAAGTACGAGACACAGCTGGAATCGCTTTATGGCGAGTGATCCGGTCGACCCACCCGGGTCCGCTCGGAACTCAGTCGAATTCCGACAGCGGCACAGCACGGTGTTCGCGTGCCGACAAGTAGCAGGCTTCCACCAGGGCCATCGTTCTCAGGTTGTCCTCGCCACACAGGCTGGGACGCCTGCCCTTCTCCAGGGCAACCAGCAGGTCGGCCATCGGACCGATGAAGGCGTCGGGAAACCACATCTCGTCCCACCGGGGTGAAATCCACTCGGGTGAGGAGGTCGTGGTGTAATCCAGCGTGCTCGGGCTGCCGTCGGGGTAGTCCGGCCAGCCGATCGTCCCCCGTGCCATGCCACAGGTGCCCTCGATCCGCCAACCGATCCCCAGGTCCGCAGCGGCGCCCTCTCGCGCCGGTCCCGCCCAGACATCGTCCCAGGCGGCCGCACGAAACCCGTCGGCGTATTCGAGGATGTACAGGCAGATGCCGTCGGTGTGCTCGAACCGCTCGGCCGTCCGCGGATCAGGACGCACGCTGGCGAAGACCCTCTCGGGCTCTCCGAACAGGTAACGAAACGTGTCCAGGTGATGGATGCTCATGATTCTCAGGGTCACCCATCCCTGGCGTTGCTGCCAGGGCATCCAGTGAGGGATCGCTCTCATGTCGATCGTCGCCAGGACGGGTTCGCCCAGCACCCCGTCGTCGAGCAACCCGCGGACGGCCCGAATCGACTGGTCGAACCGCATGTTCTGGTTGACCGCCAGGGTGATCCCTGCCTCTCGGCACAGCCGCACGATCTCGCGTGCCTCGGCCAGATCGACTCCCAGCGGTTTCTGGGCCAGGAGTCCTTCCAGGTGCCCCCCGTTGCCCTTGCCGAACCGGGCGGCCTCACGGACCACCTCCAGTTGGACATCCGGCGGCACCGCCACGTCGAGCACCTCGACCTGGTCATCCGCGACCAGGTCGTGCCAGTCGGTGTGCACCGTTCCGATCCCGTGTCGAGCGGCAACCTCGCGGGCCTTCGACTCGCTCCGCGAGGTGATCGCCACGGGATTGAGGCCCGCGGCGCGGTAGGCCACCAGGTGGCAGTCGGCCATGATGAAACCGGCCCCGACACAACCGATGCCCACGTCGATCCGGTCGGGCAGTTCGATCGGTGCCGGCCGCCCCCGGGGGTTCGTCCCGGTTGATGGATACTCAGCGGAGGTCACCGAACCATCCCGACCCAGTAGGCCACCCCGTTGATCTTGGCGTAGCCGAAGCCGATTTCGCCGCCGCTCATCAGGATCTTGCGATGGTCCTTGGAGTCCATCCAGCCCTCGATCACCTTCTTCGGAGTCCCCGGCCCCATCAGGATCACTTCCCAGTAGTCCAAGTCGCTGTGGACAAATTGCCCGGTACTGGCCATCCAGTCGGCGTGCTTCTGCGCATCGTGACTGATCTCGACCACCAGCCGACTGCCGGCCAGGCCCCGTTGACCACGAGCCGCCGAATGGGCCTGGTGCAACTGCTTGACGTTGTTCTCCCGCTCGGCCCCGGCCGGCCGCGGAACCTCCTGCAGGGCAATGACCGGCCGTTGGCCGACGGTCGCCATCGCCAACATCAGCCAGGCGACAACAGTCCCGATCTCACGAAGTCTCATTGGTGCCACTCCATCTGCTGTTTCCGGTCGGCACCGTCCGTGGGCCTGTCTGCCGCGAACCTCCTGTTACTACGGCTCCAGTACGATTTTTCCCGCCAGGGTCCCCTGTCCGCCGATCGTATTGTCCTGCTGCAACTGGTGAGCAGCAGCCGATTCGGACAACGGGAACCGCGCCCCGATCGGCGGGTTCCATCCGCCGCCGGCGGCCAACTCGTTGATCGCCTCGCCACAAACCCGCTGCTCGTCGGCCAACGCATTGAACATCGCGAAACCGAACATCCTCAGGTCCTTCGTGTAGAACGACCCGACGGGAAACTCGGGACGAGCCGCCCGGCCGGCCATCAGCACGATCCGCCCCCGCTTGGTCATCAGTTCGATGGTCCGCTCGAAAGTCGGCTCGCGGAGGGTCTCGAACCAGACGTCGATCCCACCGTTCCCGGCCGCGAACTCGGCCAGGGTCCGGTCCATGTCCGGATCGTGATAGTCGACCACCAGGTCGGCACCCAGCGACCGGCAGATCTCCTGTTTCTCGGTCGAACCGACCGACGCGGCCACGCGGGCTCCGGCCCCCTTGGCCAATTGTACGACCGAGGCCCCCACACCTCCGGTGCCCCCGTTGACGAAGACCAGGTCACCCTGGCCGACACCGGCATGGAGAAACAGTCCCAGGTGAGCCGTCAGCCCGACCAGGGCTCCAGCAGCCAGAAACTCGCTGGCCACGCCATCGGGAGCAAGGTAGAGCCACTGCTGGTCGACGGCAGCCAGTTCCGAGAACGTCCCGGGACGGCCCAGCAGGCCCTGGTTCGAACCCCACACCCGGTCGCCGACGCTGAAGCGGTCGACGCCCTCGCCGCACGCCTCGACCGTGCCGGCCAGGTCGCAGCCGATCGTGTACGGGTAGTCCAACTCGACGGACACCAGGCCACCACGGACGTAGGTGTCGATCGGGTTGACCGCCACCGCTTCGACCCGCACCAGCACCTGGCCCGAACCCGGCTCCGGATCGGGCAGGTCCCCGTACTCGATCACGTCGGGATCACCGGTACGGGTGATGAAGGCGGCTTTCATGACGGATCGTCCAGGTCGAGACCGGCCAGCCACCCAGGCGTCCGGTACCGGACGTGGCCCACCGTGGCCAGCACCAGCAGCGTCAGGCCGCTGACAAAGAGGCCCCAGTATAGACCCGGTGGCCGGTAGTACCACCGTACCCGCGACTCACCCGGCAGCAGGCTGACCCCGCGATACATCCCCTCGACCAGTTCGGCCTCCCGGGGCTCCCCGTCGACTTCAACCCGCCAGCCCCGGGCCATCAACTCGGTCAGCACCAGCCGCCCGGCCACCCGCACGGTCACGTCGATCGTCACTTCCGAACCTCCACCCGAGAAGGCATCAACCGAGTTGTCCTCGGCTCCGGCTTCCCAGGCCACCCGACCCCGTCCTGCGGTCAACCGGTAGAGGTACAGCGGCCCGCGGTGCCTCAGCGCCGGGTTCATCATCGGATCCTGGCCCCGCCAGGCCTCCTCGACCGGCCACCGCGCCTCGTCGATCGGCTTGTAGCTGATGATATGGGTGACACCGGCCTGTTCGAGCCAGTCCATCTGGTTGTCGGTCTGGGGCACGAACGAATCGTCGGGATCTTCGACCTGCGGCCGTGGCATCATCAGATCGCGGCGGGTGTACTCGGCCGGGCCGAACGTGAAATAAACCGGCGTGGCCGACGTACCCAGCACGGTCGGGAAGTTGGCCATCGGGGCAAACACCCGGGTGGGCAGGTCGGACTCGGCCAGCTTCTGCCTGACCTGGCTGTCGACCAATCGCGAGATCGGCGGGTCGTCGAGCATATCGGTGAACTGGATCAGGCGACTGACCAGCCACAGGTCACAGACGGTCGCCACGGCCAGTGTCAGCAGCACCGCGTGCCGTCCGACGGCGATCGATCGCGATCCGGAGACCTGGCTCGACCGCCTGGTGGCGAAGTAGACCCCCACAGCGGCCCCCACGATGCAGGCCAACGCGACCAGCATCGTCAACGATTCCGACGGCAGCCAGTTGGGTGCAGGGAAATCGGCCGCCTCGACCACCGCCCATGTCATCTCGACCAGCCACAAACTGCTTCCCACCGCGGCCAGTGAAGCCAGCCCGGCGACGATCGCCCAGCGGGGTGAGACCGTCTCGGGCACCAGCCACCGCCCGGCCGTCTCGCCGGCCAGCACGGCCACCGCCAGTGTGACCACGATCCCGTAGCGTCCGGGTCCCTGGAAAAAACTGAACCCCGGCAGGCTGTCAACCAGCGGAACCAGTCGACCGGTGGTGTAGAACAGGGCAAACGTCCCGACCAACATCCAGAAGATCCCTCGTGGATCTCCCCTGACAAACGCCCCGCCGATCCCGATCAGTGCCAGCACCAGGGGGGCCATCCCGAAATACAGGTGGGCCTCCCCGACGTTGGTCGCCACGCCGGGGATCGGCGGATCGGCTCGCAGTGCCGCATCCCGGTTGGTCATCGGCGAATACCACTTGAACGGCATCACCGCCTGGGACCAGTACCACGCGGGGATCGATCCGAACTGCAGTGGATGATCCATCCCCGCCTCGGCCCGCTGGCTCACCCGGCGGAACTCCCACGTCGGCAACAACTGCATCGCTGCCAGGCCAAGCGACAACCCGCCGGCGGCCAACAGAATCACCCCGGCGCGCCAGCGAGATCGAGGCGGCAGCAACCGGTCCGAAATCGGTACCCACCACAATCGGCAGGGAACATACACGACCAGGACCAGATGGGTGATCCAGGCCAGTTGGAAGTGACCGGCCAGCATCTGCATCGCCAGCACCACGGTCAACAGGCCGGCGAATCGCCACCGTCGTGTCTGCAACAGGCACTCGACCGACCACAACGCCGCCGGCAGCCACGTGCCCCCGATGATCGCCCACTCCCAGCAACTGCGACACGGGAACCACCCGTAGACATACACCACCGCCGCCAGGCAGGCCCCCGGCCCGGCCACTCCGAATTTCCGGGCGTATCCAACGGTGAACACGAACGCCAGCACGTAGTGCAGCAGGTGGCTGAGGCTGTAGGCGGCGTTGACATCCAGCCAGCTGTAGAGGGCCAGGTGCGGCGGATAGAACACCCCCACCTGGCTCTCGGCCAACATCGGATACCCGTGTCCGACCCGGTCGTTCCAGAAGGGCGAGAGGCCCTGTTGCAGTTGTTCGGCGTAGAAGACCTTCTGGGGAAAGTAGTACGAGTAGATGTCGCCGCCGACAAAGCCGCCACCGGTGACCAATGGCCACCAGAACAACCCGGCTAGGGCGATCCCCAGCAACCACACCACCAGTGTGAAACGACGGTCGCTCATCATCTTGTGCCGTTCGGCGCAGGTGTCAACGGATCTTCAACGGCGCCTTCTGGCCCTTGGGAATCAGCGTCGTGTACTTCCGACTCTCCATCCTCTTCTCCCAATCGACGCGTGCCGCCGCCACCCGATCGGGATCCTCGAAGAGTTCGATCGCCGAAATCGCCAGCACCTTCGACGCGTAGATGATGCCCTTCTCACCGATCGTCGAACCGATCGCTGCGACGTTCTGCCAACTGTGTCCGGGACTCTTGGCCGCCAGGCACGCGGTCGAAATGCCCCCGGTGGGAACGTACCAGCTGATATCACCGACATCGGTCGAACCCCTCGTACGGGCGGTCATCGATTCGGCAAACGGCCGGATCGACTCGTCGATCGCCTTGGGGAATTCGGTCCCGAACTGCTCGATCAGTGGCTGCTGCAGCCGCCTGGCGAAGGCCTGCTCGGCCTGGTTGAACCGTGGCGGCCCGATCGCCTTGAGCTTCTCCTCGAGGAGTTCGGCCAGCGGCACGTTGGCAATCAACTCGTGGCAGTCGGTGTCGATCTGCATCCTCATCCTGGTCCGGGTCATCAACGCCGCTCCCCGGGCGATGTCCTGGATCCACTTGAAATTCGCCTCGACGTCACGGTGGTCGTCGGCGCGGATGTAGTACCAGACCGACGCGATCGGCGGGACCACGTTGGGGGCCCCTCCGCCGTTGGTGATCACGTAGTGCATCCGCGCGTCCTCCTTGACGTGCTCGCGCATGTAGTTGACTCCCACGTTCATCAACTCGACGGCGTCCAACGCACTGCGACCGCTCTCGGGATTGCCCGATGCGTGAGCCGCGGTGCCGTCGAAGGTGAACTTGACGCTGACCAGCGCCTTGGACGTCCCCGCCGACGCTCCGTTGCGAGTCGAGGGGTGCCAGTGCAGGCAGATGTCGAGATCCTCGAACTGGCCGTCGAGCAGCATGTAGACCTTGCCGATGACCGTCTCCTCGGCCGGGGTCCCGTAGAGGCGGATGGTGCCCTTGATCTTGTGACGGTCCATGGCAGCCTTGACCGCCAGGGCCGCACCCAGGGCGCCGCTGCCCAGGCCACTGTGACCGCAGGCATGACCGGGTCGGCCAGGCTTCAGCGGAGCACGCACCGGGTCGATCTTCTGCGACATGCCCGGCAGGGCGTCGTACTCGGCCAGGATCCCGATCACCGGCTTGCCGCTGCCGTAGCTGGCCACGAACGCCGTGGGCATCGCGGAGACGCCGTTCTCGACCCGGAACCCGTTGTTCTTGAGGTGCTGTTGAAGCAGCGCCGACGACCGCGTCTCCTCGAGACCCATCTCGGCGTAATTCCAGATCTTCCGGTTGACCTCCTTGATCAACTCCATCCGTTGCTGGACATCGGCAACGGCCGTCCTCTGGGCCTTCGACAGTTCGGCTCCCTCCTGGGCGACCGCCGGAACTCCACAGGCCACGACCAGAACCAGCCAGGCAGTGCACGCGCGCTTCATCGAACTCTCTCCTCGACAGGACATCGACTCGCCCGGCACGGTCATCATCGCCGCAACCGGACCGGCAGTTGGACCGCCAGCCGCCCGATTGTAGGACCGCTGCAACCCGATTGCGAATCGGCCGCCGTCCTACCCTGCCAGCCAGACCAGTCCCCGGATCGCAACAGCCATCGGCACCAGGCAGTTGATGATCAGGATCCAGGGTCCCCACGGCGAGTAGAGCCAGCCGCGTCCCTTGTCGATTTCCTCCGCCGGCCTCTGGCGACGACGCAGGATATCGAGCCACGAGACCGAGGCTCTCAGGAACGGCCGCCAGAAGGCCAGAGCCGGCAACGGATAGACGCCAAAGAGCAGCAGCAGCCACGTCGAGAACCCGACGAACCGGCTGCCGCGGATGTTGGGCATCGTCCAGCCGCCGGCCACTTCGACCTCGACGATCGCCACCACCGACGAGACGGCGAAAATCAACAGCACCACGAAATGGCCGACGACAAACAGCACGGTCGTCCAGTGCGCCGCGGTGGGACCACCGACCGGTCCACCCACAGTCGTCTCCGACTCCGGTGGATCCGGGTTCGCTCCCCCCGGCACCGTGGCCCCGTCAGCCATTATCGATTCCTCCCCGGCCCCCCCGCTTTCCGCGGCGGACATTACGCCAAAACAACGCAGGATGGCAACCGGGCTCCGGCGGGGTTACGATTCGCCTGTCCACGACGTTGTACTCGGAATCTGCACATGACGACCAACTCCAGACGCCGTTTTCTCGAGGATTGCCTCGCCACAGGTCTCGCTGCGGGCGTCACCGTTCCCACGGCCGCATGGCTCGGTTTGTCCGAGACCCGGGCGGCCGACAACAAGCCGGTGGCGCTGCGACCGGCCGTCGAAGGGGACCTGTCGCTCAAGGCAAGACGACGCGAGTCACGAGGCGACCAGGTGGTCGAGATCCGCAAGACCCTCGACTGGAAGGTGGCCAAGACGGCGATCGTCATCTGTGACATGTGGGCCGACCACCCCTGCCACCAGGCCGCGACCCGCGTCGATGCCATGGCCCCCAGGATGAACCGGGTCGTCTCGGCCGCCCGCGGACTGGGCGTCACCGTCGTCCATGCACCCAGCAGCGGGGTCAGGTTCTACGAGAAGACCCCCTTCCGGCAGAGAATTCTTTCCGCCCCCCCGGCCAAGGCTCCGGTGCCGATCTCCCGCTGGTGCGAGCTCGATCCCAAGGTCGAGGCGCCGCTGCCCATCGACGACTCCGACGGTGGCTGCGACGACCCGCTGATCCGGCCCAAGCCCGGTTTCGACCGACACCAGCACGCCGCCATCAAGATCACCGGGTTCGATGGCGTCAGCGACAACGGGCAGGAGGTCTACAACTTCTTCCGTCAACTGGACATCAAGAACATCGTGCTGATGGGCGTCCACACCAACATGTGCGTGCTGGGTCGGCCATTTGGGATCCGCCAGATGGTCCGACTGGGCTTCAACGTGGTGCTGGCCCGCGACCTGACCGATGCGATGTACGATCCGCGCGATCGGCCATTCGTCAGTCACACGCGGGGCACCGAGCTGGTCGTCGAGCACATCGAGCGATACTGGTGCCCGTCGATCGTCGGCTCGGATCTGGCCCGGGTCGTCGCCGGTTCGGACACGACCGCGACGCGAACCGGCAGCTAGGCGGTCGTGTCCTTCCAGGGACCGGTGATCGCCAGGGTCAGCCCCTTGCCCTGGACATTGACGAACAGGGTCGAGCCGTCCGGAGAAAACGTGACGCCGGCAAACTCGTCCGCCAGGTGACTGTGTGCCAGCGTGTAGATCCCCCCCGCGGGGGTCACACCCACCAGCCGCACAACGGTTCCCTTGCGGTCCTCACAGACCACCAGGTCGCCCCAGGGCGCAACGGTCAGGTTGTCGGCGCTGTCGATCAACCGCGAGTCGTTGGGCTCGATGAACAACTCGAGTTGGCCCGGGGCGCTGGATTCCTGATCGGTCCCCTCGTGCGGACTCGGACGATACCGCCAGATCTGTCCCACCTTGGCCCGCCCTCCTTCGGTGCAGGCAAAGAAGACCTCCTTCTCGCCGTACCAGATGCCTTCTCCCCGAGCGAACCGCGCCGCTCCGGCACGGAAACCGCGGACCCTCAGGTCGTCCTGGGGGGATTCGACGTTGTCCATGTCGATCCATTTCACCGGACGAGGCCGGCCGGGCTTGATTCGCTGCTTGTCCCAGTTCCGCGTTTCACCACCCGAGTCATCCAACAGGCCCAGGGCCTGCAACCGCCCACCCCGCTGCAACTTGTCGGCGACCTTGGGCAGAAACCGGAACAACAACCCGTCTTCGCGATCCTCGGTCAGGTAGACCGCTCCACTGGCCGGATCGATCGCCACCGCCTCGTGACGGAATCGTCCCATCTCTCGGATCGGCTCGGGGGCGGCCAGCCCCAGTTCGGCCGATGCGGGCACTTCGAAGACATACCCGTGATCGCGGGCCGCGACGAACTTCTTGAGCTCGTCACCACTGCCGACCCGCTGCACGGTTTCCTCGCACGTCAACCAACTGCCCCAGGGGGTCGGCCCGCCCGCACAATTGCGGTGCGTTCCGGCCAGGCTGAGGAATTCCCGGACGACCTTCTTGCGACGAGTGTCGTAGACGATCGTCGTCGTGCCCCCCAGCCCCGGCGTTCTCCGGTTTCCGTCGTCATAGACCATCCCGGTCGGCACGCGATCGAACAGCTTGTTCCTTTTTCCGAATGGCCCCTCAGTGGAATCGGGATACAACTCGTGATTCCTGACCAGAACCGTCAGCCCGTCGGGACCGGCGAACGCGGCCATGCCATCAGGGCTTCCCGGAACACGGAACCCGTCGTCCATCTTGTCGCCGACCTCCGAGATCACCTTGTAGGAGAACCCCGGGGGAAGATCGACCCGCCTCTTCCGATCCCGCACCAGTTCGCCGTATCCCTGGCCGGCCACGTCGGCTCGCAGAACCGGCGTCTCGGAGAACAACCGCAGTCCGCCAAATCCCACGGACACGGCGCCGGCCGTCACCACACCCCATCGTGACAGCAGATCCCGTCGCGTCAGCTGCTCCATCCCGCCCACTCTCCGGTCGCCGGTTGAGGCCTCCTCATCACCGACTCCACGAAACAACGTACGGACGATGTGGTCGCCCCAAAAAGGGTCACCGGCTCAGCGTCTTCGAATACTCTGACCACCGGAATCTGTTTGGCCAACCTCAACCAACCGGAAAAGCCAAGACCCGGTCCGCGATCGGCCCGCGTCGAGGAAACCGCTGCGTGAGATGCCGATTACTTCTTCTTGGCCTTCTTCTTCGGGGCCGGCGGCTTCGGGGTCAACTTGTTGATCCTCACGTGGCGATCATAGTGCACCGTCGCCAACTGCAGGCCATCGGGATGCAGGGCCATGTCGCGAGCCGTATCGGGCAGCTTGAACCGGTGAAACTCCTTGTCGCTGTCAGGACGCCAGAACAGCAGAAATCCGCCGCCGCTGCCACCGGAGGCCACTGCCAGCGAGCCGTCGTTGAGCCACGACAGCTGCCAGGCGATTCCCTTGATGCCGCTGCCGGGCTGGGACCGGACCTTCTTGTTTGTCTTCATGTCGAACAGCAGCGCGATCGGCTCGTTGACCGCACCCAGCGGATTGGTCGCCTTGTGCAGTCCGCACGCGGCCAGGTACTTGTTGTCCGGGCTGACGGCCAGGCCGCGGACGCCGCCGTAACGGACCCCCTGGGTGTTGTTGGTCAACAGCACCTCGCCGCCGTGGAACTTCCGCTGGAACTCTCCGTTGGCAATCTTCCACTCGCGGATCTCGCCACCCTGGTCCCCCGAGTACACCATTTTGCCGTCGGGGTGCAGGAAAGTGCTGTAGACATCCAGCTTGTGGCCGCTGAAGGAACGGATCAGCTTGCCGTTGGTGGCATCCCACAGTTTGACCAGCCGGTCGTTGCCGCCGGAGGCGAAGGTCTTGCCGTCGGCGGCGACAGAGAGACTGCGGATCCAGCCCTTGTGGGCCACGATGGTCCGGATGGCCTTGGGCTTTTCGGCCAATGCGTCCCAGAAGATCAGCTTGTCGTCACAGCCGGCGGTGATCATCGTCCTGCCGTCGTGCAGGAACACGATGTCGCGAACCCAGCTCTCGTGCGCCTTCCACTCGACCTTCTTTCCCGACGGAATCTCCCACCGCTGCAGAGCGTAGTCCTGGCCGCTGGTGAACACGTACTTGCCGTCGGGGGAAAAGCAGCAGGCGATCAAGGGGCTGCCATGCTTCCACTGATGGGCGATGTGAACCTTCTTAGGATCTGCCTTGGTCGCGGCCATGTCGAAGACATCCTTGGAGGGTGCAGATTTCGCGAGTCAAAAAAGGGGCGAGACCTCGGATCGGGCCTCGCCCCTGCGTTGTCGCTTGGCCCGTGAACCCACGATCGGGTTCGTCGGATCGATCAGGCAATCAGCTCGTCAATCGGACCGAACGCCGGGTCCGCCATCGGCACCGGACGTCCACCGACATCGAATGGCTCGTGAGAGTCCAGCCCGACACCGGCCAGGTAGGTGTGGAACAGGTGCGGGAAACTGACTTCGCGGTCAATCACCTTGGTCCCATTCTCGTTGGTCTTGCCGACAACCGCTCCGCGGGCAATCTTGCCACCACCCATGCAGATGCTCCAGGCAGTGCCCCAGTGGTCGCGGCCGTAGTACTTGTTGATGTTCGGCGTGCGGCCGAACTCCGACATCACCACGATCATTGTCGAATCGAGCATTCCACGATCGGCCAGGTCGCCGACCAGTGCCGCGAACCCCTTGTCGAACTCCGGCACCTGTTCGAGGTGGAAGTTGAAGTTCTCGTTGTGGGTGTCGTAGTTGGAGTGATCGAGCTTGACGAAGGTGGCGCCGTTCTCGAGCAGCCGGCGGGCCGTCAGGCACCGCTGCCCGAACGATTCTCCCCCGTACAGCTCCTGCATCTTCGCCGGCTCCTTCGAAACGTCGAAGACATCGCGACGCTCCATCAACTGCAACGCCCGTTCGTAGCTGTAGGTGTAAGCTTCGGTCTCGGCCGTGCGACGACGCAGGGCGAACCGGTCGTTGACCTTGCGGCGAAAACGGTTCCGCAGTTCGTCGGCGGCCTCACTGAGCTCCTTGGAACGTTCGGAGTTGGCCGGCGGCTTGCCGTTGGCTCCGATACTGGCGTAGCGGGGTCCGAGGTAGGCCGAATCGTTGCCGCGACCGCCACCGCCGATACGGATGTGGCCCGGCATCGGGTTGCTCGGATCCCCCAGTGCCTTGGCACAGACGGCTCCCAGGATCGGCAACGACACGCCCGGCATCTGCTGCCGACCATGCTGCATGTGGTAGCTGCCCTTGCCGTGGTCACCGTTGCGGGTGTTGATCCCGCGGACCAGCGCCAGCTTGTCCATGTGCTTGGCCGTCCGGGACAACAACTCGGAGATGTGGATACCCGGAACCGAAGTCGGAATCGCCCGGAACGGGCCGCCCGTGTTAGTCTTGGGTTTGGGGTCCCAGCTCTCCAACTGGCTCAGGCCACCCGACATGTAGATGCAGACCACCCGCTGCTGGGTCTTCTCCAGCTGCTTGGCTGCGGGGGAAGCGGCCAGTATGCCCAGGCCACCGACTGCACCACCGGCAACACCTCCCAGGAACTGTCGTCGAGCGATCTGATGCTCGTCACTACCACAGGCGTGAATGCGTTTCATCGGTCGTTCTCCCGTTCTTGACGATAATCGACCTCAACAAGGCGTCCTGCCTGTCCTGTCCGCCGATTGAAAAATCGTCATTCCTTCGAGGATTCAAGTGGTTGGTTTCCGTCTCGATCGAACCATCCGACCAAGACGTGTCGTTACGAGTCGTTCCTAGTGATTGAAGCGGAATTCCGCCGAGGTCAGCAACGCCCAGGTGATCTCCTGGATCGCTGCCGCCCGTTTCTCCTTCGGTCGCTGTTTGAGGTAAGCCGCCACGTCGACCACTTCCCCGTCTGTCGGACGCCGGGTCAGGACACTCAGGTAGAGCTCCTCCACCAGCTTCTTCTCGTCGGTCATCTTACCGAGCCGCTCGGTCAAGTTGCCACCGCCGGGTGCCAACCAGCCCTTGAGCGGCCCACCGTTGGCCATGAACAGGGCCTGGTCGATCGTGGCGAAGAACTCGTTCTGAGGCTGCCCCGAACCGGCCCCGTACAGCGAAATGATGTTGCCGACGTTGCCCTTGAGCTTGTCGTAGGTTGTCTTGTCGACCTGAAGCCTGCGGGCGGCGATCTTCTTGGCGTCCTTTTTCTCCTCGGGCTTCAGCGGACTCTTCTTGTCGAGTTCGGCCACGACGCTCTGCCGCTGCCGACCGACCTGGCCGGTGGCCTCGAGCAGGCTCCAGCCGAGTTGTTCCGGCGAGAGCGGGCCGACGGTGCCGATGGCGAACTGTTCGGACCACGACTTGGAGAGCTTCCCGAGCGTCTCGTCGAGCGCCCCTTCGGCCGAATCGGACTTCACCCGCGCGGCCCCGGCAGCGGCCAGCAGTGGAGCCCTCTGCTTGGAAATCCGAGCATGATTAGCGGTCACCTTGTCGAGGGCCCCCCGGGCCGTCTCGGTCCGCTTGGCAGCGGCCGTCGCGGCCGACTGCTGGCCGGGCAGGTCCTTCCTGGCACCGGCCAGTTCACGATTCAACCCGTTGGAACGCCCCTCGAGCGTCTTGGTGATTCCGGCCAGTTCCTTGTCGTCACCGAGAGTCTTCAGCGCCGCAGCAGCCTGCCGTGCCGCAGTGGCCAGTGCCTGGGTGACCGCGGGCAACTTCGCCAGTTTCTTCTGAGTGGCCGCCAGCACGGTGGCCGTCTTGTTCCGGTCGGTCTCGGCAGTGGCCAGTTCCTTCTTCGCCGCCGCCAGAACTCCCTCGACTTTGGTGTATTCGGCAGCCACCGGCGACAGGGCCTTTTCGGCAACCGCCCGAGCCGCGCGGGCCTCGTCGGTGGCCTTCTGCCTGGCCGCGTAGCCGGCCAGCACCTCGAGCGTCCCCTTGCGACGACGGGTCGACGTCAGCCTGGTGTTGATGGCCCGCCGGGCGGTCCGCAACTGGTCGGTCTCCCAGGCCTTTGCCTCGGCCAACTTCACCACCTCGGCGTGTTTCTTGACAGCAGCGTCCCGCACCACCTCGGCAGCCTTCAACGCCTTGCCGGTTGCCGCCGCCGCCGCCTGCTTGGCGGCATGATCCTTGGCCAGGGCTGCCATTTCCGAAGCGATCGCCTTGGCCCGGGCGTCGAGCTTGGCAACGATCCCGGCGAGCTCCTTGTCACCGGCCAGCAACTTCGCCGCCGCGACGCCCTGGCGGGCACTCTCGACCAGCGGCAGACCGACCTTCTGCTTGTCCTGCAGCTTCTTGGTGGCGTCGGCCAGCGCCTTGGCCGCCGGGTCGTGCTTCTTCTTCTCCGCGGCCACCTTGTCGTTGGCCGGCTTCAGCGTCTTGGCCAACGCCGTCACCGGTTCACTGGCCTTCGCCTCCGCGGCAACAGCCACCTCGACTCGCTTGTCCGCCGAGGTCAGCCTGGCGACCAGTTTCTTGTCGGCCTCGACGACCTTACCCAGCAACTGACCTGCACTGTCCGATCGGGCCACCAGGTCGGCCGGCAGGCCCGAGCCGCGTGCGAAGGTGCGGCTCAGCACCAGTTCGCGGAGAAATCCACGGACGTCGTATTTCGTCGCGATGAACTCGTCGGTGAGCAGTTCGAGCAGTTCGGGGTGCGAGGGCGGGTTGTCGCTGTGGTGCAGGTCGAGCGGTTCGACCAGTCCACGGCCCATCACCAACGCCCACAGGCGGTTGGCCATGTTGCGGGCGAAGAACCGGTTGTTCCCGTCAAGAACCAGCTTGGCCAACCGGTCGCGGCGATTGTAGGTCGGCACCGGACGCAGGTTCTTCTTCTTCTTGTCGGGCTTGACCTTGTATTCCTTGCCCGCCTCGATGGTCGGCTCGTCGAGTTGACGCTCGCCGAGCAACCGCGGCCGCGAGACACCCGCGTCACCGGTGAAGACCGACTTGAACGCCACGCCACCACTGGGCCGCTCGGCCAGCACACCCGGCTTCTTCTTGTCGGGCTTGAACAGGTAGGTGCGGTTCAGGAATGCGTAGATACCGTAGTAGTCCTTCTGCAGGTAATCGTCGATCAGCGGGTGATTGTGGCACTGGGCACACTGCAGGTCGACGCCGAAGAACATCCGGCCGACCTCGCGGGTCATCTGGTTCACCTCGACACTGCGGTCCATCAGGAACTTGGCCGGACCACGCTGCTTCGCATCAACCGCGTCGGCCCCGAGTATCTCGGAAGCCAGCACGTTCCAGGGCTTGTTCGTTTCAATCGACTGCGTCAGGAACGCTTCCCACTCGCCGCGCTTCACCTCGCCGTCGCCGCGACGCTCCGAGAGCATCACGTCCAGCACGTTGGTCATCCGTCGCACGTAGGCCCGCGTCCCCAGCAGACGATCGACAACCGTCGTCCGCTTCGTGGGTGACTTGTCGTCAAGGAAAGCGCGGGTTTCCTCGATCGAGGGAATCCGCCCGACGACCGTCAGATACAGTCGACGCAGAAACTCGCCGTCACTGCTCGAACCCGACACCAGCCCCAAGGGACTCTCGGTCACCAACCGGTCCACCCGCACGTTCAACGGATCGGCAGCCGACACCTCGTCCGATGGAAATCCCACCCCGGAAAAAATCAATGCTGCCAGCAGAACACCGACCGACGGGCGCACCATCATTGGGAATTCCGAGAAAAATAGGGGGAGGGTCCACAGGCGGGAACACGCACCGTGCCTCCTGCACATATGCGTATCTACCGATAGGTTACCGGGATGCATCGGCATGGTCAACCTGTTGCCTGCAAGGCCCTCGAAGCCGGATTTCCCCCCTGTATGACCGCTCCGGCGCATCCCGGATCGATCGCCCTGACGTCCCATTGTCTGTTTTCGGCCTCCATAGCCCTCAGAGTCCACTCAGCTTGTCCGTTTCGCCCAGACTGACCCTGGACCAGCCCGCCCTCGCCCCTGGTAACTCTCTGTGAAAAGCCCGACGTCGGGTCGACGTCGGCACCTGGGTGAACCGAAGATGGCAACAGGAAGGAACCAGGTGCGTTGATGATCAAGACCAGCCGACGGCGTGAGGTGGCGATTGCGGCATTTGCCTGGCTGTTGACCGTCGGTGGCCCCGTGTTGGCCGGGTCGCCCTCGGGTTCGACCACGGATTGGCCCGAGTTCCTCGGCCCCCGTGGTTCCGCGCGGGCCCCTGCGACCAGCCGCATCCCGCTCCGTTGGAACGACCGGCTGAACATCCTCTGGCGGACGCCCCTGCCGGGACGCGGCTGGTCCTCACCGGTCGTCGCCGGCAACTCGATCTGGCTGACAGTCTCCAATGACCGCAACCGCTCGTTGCAGTTGCTGCAGTTGGACCGACTCACCGGCAAGGTCCTCAAAACACACCGGGTGATCCAGGTCGGCGATCCGGGCAAGATCCACCCGAAGAACACACACGCCACGCCGACTCCGGTCGTCGTCGACGGATCGATCTACGTCCACTTCGGCACTCACGGAACCGCCCGCGTGAGCATCGACGGCCAGGTGGCATGGTCGACGAATCTCCCGTACTACCATCACCATGGCCCGGCCGCTTCACCGGTCGTCGTCGGCGAGTTGCTGATCGTCAGCTGCGACGGTTTCACCCGTCCCTTCTACGACCGCCTGCGTCGCTCGGGTGTCACCTCGCCCCAGTTCGTCGTCGCGCTCGACCGCCGCACCGGACAGCCCCGTTGGCGCAAGCCCCGAGCCAACGGTCGTCACTCCTACTCGACCCCGATGGTCCTGGACACCGGCGACCGCCGACAGGTGATCAGCGCCGGGGGCGACCGGGTCGTCTCGTACGACCCTGCCACCGGCCGCGAGTTGTGGTGGGTCCGCTACACGGGATACTCGGTCGTTCCCCGTCCGGTGGCCGGACCACCCGGCAGCGGGCTGATCTACGTCTGCACCGGCTACGACAATCCCCGCCTGCTGGCAATCCGCACCGGTGGCAGTGGTGACGTGACCGCGACACACGTGGCCTGGCAGCACGCCAAGGCGATACCGCTCAACCCCACTCCCCTGCAGGTCGACGATGCCCTGTACCTGGTCAACGACGCGGGAATCGCCAGCTGCCTGGACGCCCGCAACGGCAGCCTCCGCTGGCGGCGCCGCCTCGGCGGACACTTCTCGGCTTCCCCCCTGCTGGTGGGCGGTCACATCCTGGCCATCAACGAAACCGGCACCACGCACGTGCTGGCCCCCGGCCTCCGCTACCGGCGTCTGGCTCTCAATCGGCTCGGGGGACGCACCCTGGCCACCCCGGCCATCACCGGCAACCGCCTGCTGATCCGGACCGACCGCGAACTGGTTTGCGTTGGACGTGAGTGACCACAGGGCCGAGAATCGGGATGTGACCGATTCCCGGAGATGCGACGTGGCAACGACCTGGTCTGCCGACTGCAAGACGCCCTGCGGCGGTGGGTGGCTGGTCGTCATGGGCTGGATGCTGGTCGCCCCGCTGCCGATCGAAGCCCAGGACGCGTCCGCCGACCGACTGGCCCGTTTCACCCGAGCCCCGACACGGGTCGTCTGGGTCCAGGACACCAGCCGAGGAGCCCGGGACGTCCAGGCCCAGGGAACCGAGCTGGTGTTGATGGGCTACGACAGCCTCGACGGTCGAGGCGAACGCAAGTTGCTGCCGGAACCGGCCAACTACGCCCGTCCCCTGCTCTCACCGGACGGTCGCCGGATCGTCTACACCGACCGCCCCCGTGGCCGGGTCATGGTTCTCGACTGGGGAAGCAGCCGTCCCCGGGTTCTGACCCGGGGAGTTGCACTGTGCACCTGGCGTGATCCGTCCGGGAAGACCGAGTGGGTCGTCATCGGACAGCGGCTGGGGCGTGCCGGCAGCTACTTCTACCGCAACCTGGTCCGGGTGCGTCTCGACGATCCGTCGGTTTCGCAACCCGTCTGGTCCAAGACCCGGGTCAGCCCCGACAACTTCCAGCTCTCGCGGGACGGTCGGTTTGCCGCCGGCGTCTTTCCATGGCCCAACGGTGGCCTGGCTCGACTCGACCCACCCTCGCTGACTCACCTGGGCAAGGGCTGCTGGGCCTCGCTGGCTCCCGACGATAGCCGCCTGGCATGGGTCTTCGACGGACCGCACCGCCACCTCCGCCTCTCGACCCCCGCAGACGGCCCGAAATGGAAAGTCGCCGTCGACCGGATCGTCGCCGCGGGATCAGGGTCACTCAAGACCAAGGCTGCCAACGCCGGCCCGGGGGGTGAGATGTTTCATCCCAGGTGGAGCAACCACGTGCGGTACCTGGTGCTGACCGGCCCCTACAGCCGCAAGGGACCGATCAACGTCATCTCCGGGGGTGGCCCCCAGGTGGAGGTCTACCTGGCACGGTTCAGCAAGGACTTTCGCCGAATTGAAGCGGCGGCACGTGTCTCGAAGAACGCCCTCCCCGACTTCTTCCCCGATGCCTGGATCGGCTCGGGGCCGACCAGCCGGGTCCCGGCAGATGTCCTGGCCCCCGTTGAACCCACCGCGTCTGGACAACGTGCCTGGCCACCGGAAACCGACAACCTGTTGTGGGCCTTCCGCGACACCCGCAAGCCGTTGACGATTCCGGCCGGCGACACGCCGAGGGGAACGACCTGCCGGGTCAAGCAGTCCGGTCGAGTCCGCCCGGGTCGGTTCTTCGAACTCAGGCTCTCCCGCGGCACCGCGGCAACCGAACCGGCCGACGCGGGGCTGGCCGGCCACTGGAACACACGGCACACGCTGAGCCTCTCGATGCTGCTGACCCTGACACCGACCAGGTCGAAACGGGCCGGAACCGTGTTGTCGATCGAGCCCGCGCCGACCGGCAATCCCTCGGCCACGCCGGAACGGCTGGCCCTGGTGGTGAACCGTCGAGCGGCTGAAGGCGACTTCCAACTCGTCCTGGTCACCGGACCGGATCCGGACGCCGGCTCGGTGATTCTCACCACACTCGAACCCGACAAGGCCACCCACCTGGTCGTCACTCTCGGCAAGCAGGGCGTTTCGGTTCGCCGGAACGGACGACCTGGCCGAGACCATCGGTTGCCACTGGATCGGCTGAAGCTGGCACCGCGGTGCCGGCTCTGGCTGGGCAACGACAGCAGCACTCGTCAACCGGTCGAAGGTCGGATCTCGCTCGTGACCGTCTCCGGCTCGATCGTCTCCGACCTCCAGGCCGCCTCGCTGTGGAACGCCGCCTCGGTCGTCCTGAAGAAACGCAAGCCGGGTCGGCGGGCGGTGGTCCGAGCCCGCTGCGTCGAGACCTCACCGGTCCCCACTCCCTCCCAGATCGCCCCTTATCGGCGAGCCCTTGTCTATCACCACTACCGCATCGATCGGGTCGAGTCGGGGCGACTGCCCCACCGCGAGATCCTCGTCGGACACTGGGCAATTCTCGACGGGAAGGCCCAACCCGGACGACGACGCACGATCGGGCGGTCGGTCCGGTTGGTGGTCGAACCACTTGAGGATCATGCCCAGTTGGACAGCGAACGGCAGGTGATGGAAATCGATCGGATCGAGTTGCCCCAGTACGTGGACGTCGAGTAGCTGCGGCCGTGAACCGCACCAGGGAGTTTCCATGACGAATGTCGAGTTTCTCCAACAACTGTTCGACCGCCTCTGGGACGCCTACCGGTCCCGGGTGACCTACGTCCGCGACTACGAACAGGTGGTCGCCTCGGCCGGTGCCACGTTTCTCAACGACCACATCGCCTTCCGCTCGATCGCCTGGCAACAACCGACCGCGGGAATCTCGTCGATCTCGCGCCCGTTCGAGGCTCTCGGCTATCGGCCCGCCGCCTGCTACCACTTCCCGGGCAAACACCTGCAGGCGATCCATCTCGAACCGCCCGTCGACGAATCGCCCGATCACCGATCCCTGCCCAAGTTGTTCGTCTCGGAACTGCAGGCGTGGAAACTGGACGAGTCGTCTCGCAAACACCTCTCCCACAGCCTCGACCATCACCGCCCTCCCCTGGCGATCGACCTGCTCGGTCGCCTCGCCCGCATCGACTCGACCGATCACCACTCGGCGCTTCTCGAGTCACTCGCCGCCTGGTTCCTCGAACGCCCCTGGCCGGCTCCCAGGCGATCCGATGTCGAGTCCATGGCCGAGGTCTCCCAGTACGCCGCCTGGGTTCTCGTGCACGGTTATGCGGTGAATCACTTCACCGGCCTCGTCAATGCACACGGCGTCGAACCTCTGGCCACCATCGAGAAGACCGTCTCCGCGTTGCATGCGGTGGGTGTGCCGATGAAGACCGAGATCGAAGGGGCGGTGGGATCTCGGCTGAGACAGACGGCAACCGAGGCCGTGGTGATCGACGTGGAGATCACCGAGTCGGGACAGGCGGGATCGATGCCGTGGACCTATGCGTACTTCGAACTGGCTGAACGGGGGGAGGTGATCGATCCGGTAACCGGTGAACCGAGCCGATTCGAGGGGTTCCTGGGTTCTCAGGCGACTCAACTGTTCGACATGACCCGTCGCTCCTGACCGCCTCACCACGGATCATGATCTGATCACGCAAGCCTTTTTGTGACAATAGGTTATAGACGAACATCGGTTCGGACCTACAGTCGTCTGTCGTGATCTCGGTTGCCACGGGCCGGCACCGCGCTAAGGTTCGGGCGGACAGATCACTGATCGTCAAGGCGGTCGGCGGCACCTTGAAAATCACGACGAGGGGACTTTAACGCTTCAATCGTGGGCCATCGGGAGGCCGTGGCATGGGCGTCACCAGCACCAATCCGGACTCGATTACCGAAGCCACATGTGGAAGTATCCCCACGGTCGAGACCGCACCGTGGCGTGATCATTATCCCGAAAATGTCCCGACTCACCTGGGCTATCCGGCACGTGCGGCGTGGTGCCTGCTGAAGCGAGCGGCCGAGGAGTCGCCCGAACGGGTGGCCTGCTGGCACCTGGGGGAAAGTTGGACTTACTCGGATTTGTGGAGCCGTTCGCAGGCGGCTGCGACCCGTTTCACAGCGCTGGGAATCCGCCCCGGACACCGGGTGGCGTTGTTGTTGCCGAACATGCCCGAATACCTGGTGGCACTCAACGGGGCCTGGCTGGCCGGTGCGACCGTGGTGGCGGCCAGTCCCTTGATGGTGCCCGCGGAAGTCAGCCGGTTGTTGGCGTCCACCCGTTCCCGCCTGCTGGTGACCCTCGACGTCCTGGCCGGACTGGTCCCCGTAGACGAATCGGCTCCGGACATTGTTCTGGCCGTCTCGATGCAGAACCGACTGAGCCGGCTGCAGGGGGTCGGCTACGCGCTGGCGCGGTTGCTGAAATTTCGCCTCGGTCGCCCGTCGGGGCCCACCCGCTGGTTGGATTGGGATGACCCGCTGTCCCCCGCAGCCAGCCGGAGTCACGCGTCGGGCACCGTGGTCGGGGCCGAAGTTGGCTTCGACCTCGGTCTCGACCCTGGCCAGGGTTTCGAACCGGGTCGACCGGCATTGATCCTGCCGACGGGTGGAACGACCGGGGTACCTCGATCGGTGGTGTTGACCCATGGCAACCTGGTCGCCAACGCCTGGCAGTTGTACCACTGGGCGGGGCGTCGGACCGCAGAGGACACCCTGCTGGCGGTGCTGCCGTTCTTCCACAGCTTCGGGCTGACGACCTGCGCCCTGGCCGGCACCGCGATGCAGGCCACGATTGTGATGCACCACCGCTTCCAGGTCGGCAAGGTGCTCGACCTGTTCGCCCGTTACCGCCCCACCATCTTCCCGGCGGTCCCCGCGATGCTGGTGGCACTCAACGACAGGCTCCGCGAGGGCCGTGGCAACGCGGTGCGGGGACTCGAGATGTGCATCAGCGGCGGAGCGGGCCTGCCGGCCGACGTGGCCGCCGAGTTCTCCGAGCACAGCGGAGCGGTGGTGGTGGAAGGCTACGGGCTCTCCGAGGCCGGCCCGGTCACTCACGCTGGACCGCTTGACGGAACCGCCCGCCCCGGCACCATCGGGCTACCACTGCCCGACACCCTGGCGCGGGTGGTCGACATCGAGGACCGTTCGCGGGTTCTGCCGACCGGGGAAGTCGGCCAATTGCTGGTCCGCGGCCCGCAGGTGATGGCCGGGTACCTGGACGCCTACGAGGCGACCGACGAGGTGCTGATCGACGGCTGGCTGGCCACCGGCGACATCGCCAGCTGCGATGAGGACGGGTTCTTCACGATCGTCGACCGGCTCAAGGACCTGATCATCACCAGCGGTTTCAACGTCTACCCGGTTGAGGTCGAGGAGGCGCTGCGGGAGCACCCGATGGTGGCCGACGCGGCGGTGGTGGGAGTGCCCGACCCGGTTCGCGGTGAACGCGTCAAGGCGTTCCTGTCGCTGGTTCCCGGAGCCGACTTCGACGAGCGAGTGTTGCAGGGTTTCCTCGCAGACCGACTGTCTCGTCACAAGCGGCCCCGTGACATCGAAGTCCTCGACGGCGATCTGCCGCGTAACTTCCTCGGCAAGGTTCTTCGCCGCGAACTGCGTGACTGCTGAAGCCCCTCGGCTGCCGTTTCCGGCTCATTGAAACCCGCCGGTGCGTCGACTAGCTTGGTGGACCACTCAAGCCGGAGTGGCGGAATTGGCAGACGCGCTGGATTCAAAATCCAGTGAGGGTAAACCTCGTGCGGGTTCGAGTCCCGCCTCCGGTACTGCTTCTCTTCTCCCCGGCCCCGGCCTCAACCGGGTTGCTGGATGGCCGACCCGCGTGCAAAACGCTGGGAACGCGGTGTAGCATCACACCGCCAAGATCGGCCGTCTCATCTCAAACCGGAGACCACCATGGACCGTCGCACCTTTCTGAAGTCCGGCCTCGGAGCCGGAGCAGCCGCGTCGCTGGGAACCCACTCGCTGTTCTCTCCCGAACTTCATGCCAAGATCCCTGCCAATCTCAAGGTGACCAAGTTGAAGGTCATCCCGGTCTGGACCGGGTCGATGAACTACATCTTCGTCAAGCTCTACACCAATGCCGGAGTCACCGGGGTGGGCGAAGGTGGAATCCGCGGCCGTGCCGCTACGATGATCGCGGCCATCCAGGAACACGAACGTTACATCGTCGGCAAGAACCCGATGCAGATCGAGAAGCATTGGCAGGCGATGTACCGCTGGCCCCGCTGGCGGGGCGGCCCGATCCTCAACAGCGCCGTCAGCGCCGTTGACATCGCCCTGTGGGACATCGCCGGCAAGGTGCTCGATGCCCCCATCTACCAGTTGCTCGGCGGAGCCGCCAAGGACCGCATGCGTCTCTACATTCACGGCGGTTCAGCCGACGGGGTCCGTTCGGCCAAGCAACTTGGCTTCAATGCCATCAAGACCGGGCCCAGCCTCGCCCGCAACGGCGTCATCAAGCAGCCCTGGGACCTGAAGTCCGAGATCGCGCGGCTGAAGTCGATGCGAGATGCCGGCGGAGACGATTTCGACATCCTCTACGACTGCCACACGCAGTTCAAACCCGAGATGGCTCTCGAGTTCTGCACCGCCGTCGAGGAGATCCGGCCGTTCTTCATCGAGGAACCGATGCTGACCTCCGACCTGGGCAAGATGAAGTGGCTCGCCGACAAGGTGAAGGTGCCGCTGTGCCAGGGCGAGAGCCAGTTCACCAAGTTCGGGCTGCAGGAGATGATGAACAAGCACTACATCAGCTATATCAACCCGGACGTGATCCACGCCGGGGGGATCACCGAGTGCAAGAAGCTGACGGCGATGGCCGAATCGAACTTCATCGACGTCGCGCTGCACAATGCCCAAAGCCCGGTGATGACGCTGGCCGGCCTGCACGTCAACGCCTGTTCGACCAACTGCGTGATCCACGAATTCAACCAGGCCCGCAAGTTCGCGGGGTGGGAAGAGGATCTCTACGGTGGCGTGACGATCGATTACAAGGACGGCTTCGCGTCGCTGCCGAAGGGACCGGGCCTGGGAATCGACATCGACGAAAAGGCCGCTGCCAAGCGTCCGGCCCGACCTTTTGCTCGCACCCGTGGCACGCTCAGGTGGCCCGATGGCTCGGTCGGCGACACCTAGGACATAAAATCATCAAAGTTGAAGTCGTCATCTGCCGGCTTGTCATCTGCCGGCTTGTCGTCTGCCGGCTTGTCGTCTGCCGACTCCGGAGTAAACGGCACAGGAGCAATCGGTTCACGAGCAGTCGGCTCGGGAGCAAACGGTTCGGGAGCAAACGGCGCGGGAGCAGCCAGCTCGGGAGCAGCCAGCTCGGGAGCAGCCAGCTCGGGAGCAAACGGTGCGGGTGCGACCGGCTCAGAAGCAATCGGTTCGGGTGCGACCGGCTCAGAAGCAATCGGTTTGAGAGCGATCGGCTCAGAAGCAATCGGTGCGGGAGCGACCGGCTCAGAAGCAATCGGTTCGGGTGCGACCGGCTCAGAAGCAATCGGTTCGGGAGCGACCGGCTCAGAAGCAATCGGTGCGGGAGCGACCGGCTCAGAAGAAAACGGTGCGGGAGCGATCGGCTCAGAAGCAATCGGTTCGGGTGCGACCGGCTCAGAAGCAAACGGTTTGAGAGCGATCGGCTC
>CAUZRQ010000069.1:0-28462 GCA_963582065.1 Planctomycetota bacterium
TGCATGGAGCGGGGGCCAGGTCGGAGTGCGAGAGAGTACATCCATCGTGACCGCTGTCGGGATGCCGTTCAAGCGGTGGACCGGGAGTCCATTCGTCTCCCCACCCCAGCCCCGGCGTTCAACCCGCTGGGTCCGAGCGCTTGCGTGCCCGATATCGCGAGAACACACTCGTAGGCGCGGCAGGCAGCAAGAACGTACACGAGGAACGAATTCCCATGCTCATTTCTCGACGCCAATGGCTACGCGCGGCGATAATTGGACCGGCTTTAACGACGCATTCCCTCCCCGTGCTGAAGGGGGCCGACAAGGGCAAGAAGTTCCAGTTGCATACCTGGGCTCGCGACACCCGGAATCCGATCTTTGTTCCCCGGTCGTCGTTTGACAAGAAAGGCGCTCAAGGGCCGTTCGTTGTCCCTCATGATGGCCGCTGGTGGATGTTCTACGCTGGAATCGGAACCGATGGCGTGCAGCGGATCTGCTTGGCGACTGCGTTGGTCGACAAGCCCACGGAATGGGAACGACTGGGCCCGGTACTGGAACTGGGTGGAAAAGACGCATTTGACGAGCGGGGGGCTACCTACCCCTGTCTACATCGTGTGGGAAACAAATGGCATCTCTATTATTCGGGTCGCAGTCGCCGCACGGGACCACAGCACTTCTCGGCGTACTGGGGGATCGGGCTGGCTCAAAGTGACGACTTGCGGAACTGGAAGAAGTATTCGACGCAACCCGTGCTCCAGGGAGATGGCATCAGGGAATATCCCAGGAACCAGGCCCTCGTGGGGCTGGGCAACATTCTTTCGCTGCCACAAGCGGACGGCCGGACCTTATACCGTCTGCACTATACGTTGTTGCCTGGATTAAGGAGCAAGGAATGGCATGTCATCGAGCACAAGGTTGGTGTTGTTGCTCATTCGTTTGATGGTGTGAAATGGACCGACCGCCGCATCGTGCTTGAACGGCGCCGTGATGTGACGACCGAAGACATCGGCATCGTCGGGATGCAGGTCTGGAAGACCGGGACCCGCTATCGAGCGACCTACACTGGGTTGGGCACCAAATACAAGACCTATGCCCTGGCCGAGGCGGTGAGCGCCGATGGCCTGACGTGGAATCGGGGTGCATCGCAAGACAATGTGTCACTGGTTCGACAACCAGGCACATGGGAAAAAGGCATGATTGGCTACCCCTGCGTGTTGTCGGAAGGAAACTACCTTCGGATGTTCTACAATGGCACTGGTGGAGGCGCGACCGGAATCGGCATGGCGGTTGCCAGGATGCTTGATTGAGCCTGGGCTGGGCTTCCGTGTCCCGGGCAGAAGAGATGTGACGGCCTATCGTGCCTCAGGCGGGGTTCTCAAGAGTTCCACCCCAGCCCCGGCGTTCAACCCGCTGGATCCGAACCACGCCCCCCGCCGTCGCTCAGCGGGGCCGTTAGCGTTATCGCATGGTCGCGGAAACACCGCATGCCGCCATTGCGTCTGCTCCCCACGGATCCGTAGCGTCTCAGGTGGGCTGACGCTTTCGCCTTGAGCGGGGAGTGAGGTGCCGAGCCAGGCGTCTCCTCCCCGTCTTTCTTGGCGGCCACCCCAGCCCCGGCGTTCAACCCGCTGGATCCGCGTCCTGGGGTTACACTTCAGGTAACACCACGCCGAAATCGCCCTCCGCGCAAAAACAAGCCCCGCCGGAAACCGTTGCTCCGACGGGGTTTGCAAAGTAGCGGAGGAGGGACTCGAACCCCCGACACGCGGATTATGATTCCGCTGCTCTAACCAACTGAGCTACTCCGCCGAGTGTCCCCGATCGCGGGGGCCGACATTGTAGTCGGTCGGTTCATGCGAGTGAAGTTCCGGTGGAACTCGTTGACACCTCGAGCCACCACGGTGGTAGAATCAGCCGGTTCCGACGCGTCAGGCGGCTGGGAGAGGCACCATGGGTGTTGCCTACTATCGACGGTTCCGGATGGAGATCGATCTCGGGAATGTCGATCTGCCCGAGCCGACGGTCCCCGACGGCTTCCATTGTCTGCCCTGGGACCCGGGCGACCTGGAACGGCACGCCGAGGTCAAGTTGCAGAGCTTCTGTGAGGAGATCGACTCGCGCGTCTTTCCCTGTCTCGGGCAGTTCACCGGGTGCCGGAAGCTGATGCAGGAGATCACCAATCAGCGGAGCTTCCGGCCCGAGACCACGTGGCTGATCGTCGGCCCCGATGGCGATGCCGGCACCATTCAGGGACTGGCTCACAGTCGCTCGCTGGGGGCGATCCAGAATGTCGGCGTCGTGCCCGGCTGCCGGGGCCTGGGACTGGGGCGTTCGCTGGTACTGAAAAGCCTCGCAGGGTTCCGTGATGTGGGACTGGATCGGGTGTACCTGGAGGTGACCGCCGAGAACCTGCCGGCCGTGTCGTTGTACGATTCGCTGGGGTTCCGGCTGGTTCGCACGATGTACAAGGCGGTCAAGGTCGAGGCGGTTCGGGTGTGAACGCCGATGACGCCACTCGTGGCGGATGGTGAAGCTCGAGGACCTGCGATACACTCGGACGGTCGCCCGATTCACACCCTCGTGCCGGCCCCATGTCCTCGACGGCCACGATCCATACGCTCGACAACGGCCTGACGCTGATCGTCGAGCCGATGCGCGACGTCCGTTCGGCTGCTTTCTCGTTTCTGGTCCCCGCCGGCAGCGTGCACGATCCGGAAGGTCGCAACGGCACCGCCGCCATCCTCAGCGACCTGATTCTCCGCGGCGCCGGCTCTCTGGACAGCCGCCAGTTGACCGCCACCCTCGACAACCTCGGCCTGCAACGCAGCGAATCGGTCGGCGTCAAGCACCTGGGCTTTTCCGGTGCCACCGTCGCCGACCGGCTGCCGCAGGCCCTGGCCGTCTACGGTGACATTCTCCGCGAACCCCACCTCCCCGCCGACCAGTTCGACGCGGTGCGCGAGGGCCTGGAGATGACCCTGCGTGCCATGCAGGACGAGCCCCGACAGCAGCTGATGGTCGAACTCCGCCGCCGCTGTTTCCCCTCGCCCTGGGGCACCCCCACCTACGGCCAACTCGAACAACTGCCCGACATCTCGTCAACAGGTGTCGGAGACCATTACCGGCGACTGGTCCGGCCCAACGGGGCGATCCTGGGTGTTGCCGGCGGTGTCGATCCCGACGAGATCCTGTCGGTCGTCGAAGAGGCCTTCGGTGGGTGGGGGGAGGTGCCCGAGACGGAATCGGTCGACGGCGACCACGTTCCCGTCGTCGAGCACATCGCCCACGATTCGACCCAGACCCACATCGGCATCGCCTACGATGCCGTGCCCTACCGCCACGAGGATTACTACACCGCCTGGGCTGCCGTCGGGGTGCTCAGCGGCGGCATGAGTGCCCGGCTGTTCACCGAGGTCCGCGAACGCCGCGGCCTGTGCTACTCGATCTCGGCCGTGCTCAACAGCCTGCCGCATCACGCCCGCGTGCTGGCCTACGCCGGCACCACCGCCGAGCGTGCCCAGGAGACGCTCGACGTGACGCTGTCCGAGATTCAGCGGCTGGCCGAGGGCATCGAACCCAGCGAACTGGAACGCTGCCAGGCCCGGGCCAAGAGCGCGTTGATCATGGAGCAGGAATCGACCATTTCGCGGGCCGGCTCGGTCGCCCGCGACTGGTTCCACCTCGGCCGCGTCACGACGCTCGATGAGGTCCGCGGCAAGATCGAGTCGCTGACCGTCGACACGGTTCTCGAGTACATCCACGCGCACCCGGCCCGCGACTTCACCGTCGTCACGATCGGCCCCGAACCGCTGGAGGTCTCCGGTGGAATTTCATGAGACCACGCTCGAGAACGGTCTGACGGTGATCGCCGAGCTGAACCCGGCGGCGCAGAGCGTCGCGACGGGGATCTTTGTCCGCACCGGCTCGCGTGATGAAACCGAGGACGTCTCGGGTGTCAGCCACTTCCTGGAACACATGGCTTTCAAGGGCAACGACGTCTACACCGCCGACGACGTCAACCGGATCTTCGACGAGCTCGGGGCCAACTACAATGCGTCGACCAGCGAGGAGGTGACCCAGTTCTACGCGGCGATCCTGCCCGAGTACCTGCCGACGGTCATCGAGATGCTCTCGACACTGCTCTACCCCTCGCTCCGCCAGGACGACTTCGAGATGGAGAAGAAAGTCATCCTGGAGGAGATCGGCATGTACGACGACCAGCCGACCTTCACCGCCTACGAACAGGTCATGCAGGCTCACTTCCCCACCCACCCCCTGGGTCGCAAGATCCTCGGCACCAACGACAGCGTCTCGGCTCTCACCGCCGAGTCCATGCGGCAGTACCACGCCGACCACTACCGCACCGGCAACATGGTGCTGGCGGTCACCGGTCGAGCCAACTGGGACGATGTGTGCGGGTTGGTCGATGAGCACTGCGGCGATTTTCCCGAGGGGCGGATCGAACGGGACACGTCGGTTCCCCCGGTGGGTGGACAGACCGAGGTGGTCCAGCGGCCCTCGTCTCTGCAGCAGCACGTGATGCAACTGGCCCCGGCCCCGGCCGCCGACCATCGCCTGCGGTACGCGGCCGAACTGCTGGGCGTGATCGTCGGCGACTACTCCAGCAGCCGGTTGTACTGGGAACTGGTCGACCCGGGTCACGCCGAGAGTGCCGACCTGGCCTACAACGACTACGACGGCACCGGCACCTGGCTGACCTACCTCGGGTGCCGCCCCGAGACCGTCGCCGAGAACCTCGAGCGGATCCGCTCGGTCTATCGGCAGGTCAACCGCGAGGGGGTCAGCTCGACTGAGCTCGAGCAGGCCCAGAACCGGATCGCCTCGGCCATCGTGCTCCGCAGCGAACGCCCGATGGGACGGCTGGGGGCATTGGGCATCAACTGGGTCTACCTGGGCCGTTACCGTTCGGTGCAGGATGACCTGGACACGGTCGCCGGGATCACGGTTGATGACATCGCACAGCTGCTGGCAGAGTATCCGCTGGACGGGGTCAGCACGGCGACGGTCGGACCGTTGACCTCGCTGTAGCCGTCCGCCGTCGGGGCCAGCAGTTGTTCTCTCCGTTCCCCGGTCAATTCGTCTCATCCCGGCACCCGGATCCCCGTCCCCGTGCGCCAAACTCCAAGGAACTCAACATGACACGTCCATCGACTCCCCTGCTGCTGCTCTGCCTGCTGGCCACTCCGCTGGCCGCCCAGGACAAGCCCTCGCTCTACAAGTCGATCAACTCGCGAGCTGACGCGACCTGGGGGGCTGCGATGAAGATCTGGGGCTGGGCCGAGCCCGGTTACCAGGAAACGAAGTCGTCGGCCCTGTTGGCCGGGATGCTCGAGCGGGCCGGCTTCGATGTCCGCCGCGGCGTGGCCGGGATCCCCACCGCCTTCACGGCGACCTTCGGTGCGGGCAAGCCGGTGATCGGGATCCTGGGCGAATACGACGCGCTGCCGGGCTTATCTCAGCAGGCCATTCCCGAGCGGGCTCCTCGCAAGGGCATCCATTACGGGCACGGCTGCGGCCACCACCTGTTCGGAGCCGCGTCGATGTCGGCGGCGATCGCGATTGCCGAGCAGATCAGGGCGGGGCGGCTGAAGGGGACCGTCCGCTTCTACGGCTGCCCGGCCGAGGAGGGTGGCAGCGGCAAGGTGTTCATGGTGCGGGCCGGGCTGTTCAAGGACTGCGACACGGTGTTGCACTGGCACCCGGGCAGCACCAACTCGGCCGGTGACCGTTCGTCACTGGCTCGCATGGCCGTGAAGTTTCGCTTCCACGGAAAGGCCGCCCACGCCGCCGGGGCTCCGGAACAGGGTCGCAGTGCGCTGGACGCCATTGAGTTGACCAACCACGCGTCGGAGCTGCTGCGGGAGCACACTCCGGACCTGACACGGATCCACCACGTGATCACTGCCGGGGGCGACGCGCCCAACGTGGTGCCGCCCTTCGGCGAGGTCTACTTCTATATCCGTCACCCCCAGGCGGATGTCGTCCGCGGTCTTTACGAACGGCTCGTGCTGTGTGCCCGGGCCGGTGCCCTGGCCACCCAGACGAAACTCGACATCAAGTTCGAGGGCGGCATCTACCAGATCCTGCCCAACAACGCGCTTTCGACCGTCGCGCTGGGCAACCTCCAGGAACTTGCCGACATCAAGTACACCGACCAGGAGACCGAGTTCGCGCTGCGGCTCCGGGAACATCTGCCGCGGCCCCGTTCGCTGGATTCCGTTCAGCGGGTGATCAGCTTCAGGGGCGAAGTCGGGCGGGGGTCGACCGACGTGGGTGATGTCTCGTGGGCGGTTCCCACCACCGGGTTCTCGACGTCCTGCTGGGTGCCCGGGACTCCCGGTCACAGCTGGCAGGCGGTCGCCTGCGGTGGCACGACGATCGCCCGTAAGGGGATGCAACTGGCCGCCCGCGTGCTGGCCGCCACCGCCTGGGATCTCTACAGCAACCCCGACCTGTTGGCCTCGGCACGATCCGAGCACCAGCGGCGAATCGGCCAGGATCCCTACCGCACGTTGATGCAGAAGGGCCAGAAGCCGCCCCTGGACTACCGGCTGGCCCCCTCGGCCCGCTAGCTCTCACTTCTCGAAATACACCGTTGTCTCGGGCAGCACCTCCGGCGGTCCGACCACCGTCAGCTGGTCGCCGAGGTGCAGTTCGGTGTATCCGTGGGAGATCAGGGTATGTCCGTCGCGGGTGATCGCGAGGATCAGGGCGTCCAGCGGCAACTTGAGATCGTGGATCGGGACGCCGACCAGCGTCGGGTCGGTGACCTCGACCTCGATCACGTCCTGGTCGGGGTCCATCCCCAGCAGGATCGAGGTGGCTGTCGGCGAGGTCACGAAGTGTTCCAGCACCGAGACCAGCGAGGTCTTCGGGTCGAGCACGATCACGCCGCGGTCGTGCCACCGCCGACCCTCCTCGATGCGTTCGGTGAACCGCATCACGATCTTGTCGATCGCGAACTCCCGGTCGTTGAGTTCGCACAGTGCCAGGTTGTCGTCATCGCCCATCAGGCCGATCAACACGTCGGCCTCATCCAGCGGCAGAGTCTGCAGGGACTCCAACGAGACTTCGGGAATCGTGATGACCCTGGCCCCGGACTGGGCCTCCTCGGTCCGTAGCGACTCGTCCAGGGTGACCAGGGTGACGTCGCATCCTCGGGTGATCAGCTGGTTGGCCAGCATCATCGGGGCTCCCGACGGGCTGCCGAAGATGAACGCCGACTGGGGTCCCTCGTGGAACCCGGCGGTCTTGCGGCGGATTTCGCCGGCCAGGCCCACGGCCCACTTGAACATCGGCGGACCGATGATCTGGTTGATCACGATGACGGCAATCAGGATCGTGGCCAGCTTGCTGCCCCAGTCATCGAAGTGGACGGCGATTTCCCGGGCCAATCCGATGCCGATGCCCGCCTGTGTCACGAATCCCAGCCAGAGGATCCGGCGATTCTGCGGAGCGTCGCCGGCGATGGTGGATCCGAGGAAGCTGCCGGCAAACACGGAGAAGAGACGAACCAGGCAAAGCCCGGCGGCGACCAGGTAGGTCTGTTGGAGGATGGCCAGGTCGATCGAGGCTCCCGTCAGCGTGAAAAACGTCAGGTAGACCGGCATGCCGATCTCCTCAAGCAACTTGGAGAACTCGGCACGGTGCGGACTGAAGTTCGTGACCAACAGGCCGGCGATCATGCAGATCAGCAGCGGTTCCGCGTGGATCTTCAGTCCCCAGTAGTCTGCGGAGAAGTGATGGAACCAGTCGGTCAACTGGAACACGCCGAACCCGGTCACCAGCAGCAGGACGAATTTCAGGTAGTGAGGCAGGTGCCAGCGCAGGTAGGCGGAGAGCAGAATCCAGAGTGCACATCCGCAGGCGATCGACAGCGCGAACTTCAGCAGCAGCAGGCCGAGGAACTCGAACCCGAAATGAAAGTCGGACGAGGTGATCGAGTGGGCGATTTCGGAGTTCACGGCGAACAGCGCGATCACCACCGCATCCATGATCACCGTGACGCCGAGGATGGTGTTCGTCAGAGTCCCCTTGGCACGCAACTCGTTGACGATCGCGATGGCTGACGAGGGAGACCGTGCGACCAGGATGACTCCGGCCAACAACGCGATGGCAATGCGGGTCGACGTCCCCAGGTCCTTCATGACCGGCAGCCATCCGGACAGGATGTACATCGTGACGGCCCCCAGTCCGAAGGTCGTCACGACCAGCCCGAATGTCACCCAGCCGATACTTCGAAACTGCGACCGGAACTCCTTCAGGACCAGTTCGTTGCCGGCAGCCAGGGCGATGATGGCCAGGGCGATCTGGTTCACGAATCCCAGTTCGTCGACCGCCGGCCGGTCCAGGATTCCCAGCACATCGGGACCCGTCAGGAAGCCGGCAGCCAGGTACCCGGTGATCAGGGGCAACCGCCAATGCGAGCCGAACCGGCCGATCCGTTCTGCGGCCAGGACGATGACCGCAAACACAAGCACGTTGGGGGCCAGGTCGAGCAGGCCCAGGTAATACTCGCGCATCTACGAACCGGTCGAAAAAGTGACTCCTGAAAGCTCCGACAGGATGCCCGAATCGACCACTTGACGGGAAGGTCAATTCGACCGATTTCGTCCAATCGCCGTGATCCGTTAGAATGTCATGTCCCCGCGGGACCATTAATTCATCACTCCGACGGACTGACCATGAGATCACCGTTGATGGCATCGGCCACTGTTTTCGTGCTGCTGGCAGTCTCCACGGCCGCTGCAGCCGACAAGCCGGTGGACTTCGTGCGGGACGTCCGCCCGATTCTCTCCGACAAGTGCTTCAAGTGTCATGGCCCCGACGAGAACGCCCGCCAGGGCGAATTGCGTCTCGACCTCGAGGCCGCCGCCCGCAAGGTGCTCTCGCCCGGCAAGCCGGCTGCCAGCGAGTTGTTGAAGCGGATCACCAGCACCGATCCCGACTACCACATGCCACCGGCCGAATCCAAGCGAACACTCTCCAAACGCGACATCGATATCCTGAGTCGCTGGATCAACGGTGGGGGGCGTTACAAGGAGCACTGGTCCTTCCAGCCGGTGGCTGCGGTCCAGGTGCCGGCGGTCAGGAACGGGGGCTGGTGCCGGAGCCCGATCGACCGTTTCGTGCTGTCCCGGCTGGAAACCGCCGGCGTGGTGCCGACCGATGAGGCGTCCCGCGAACGACTGATCCGGCGGGTGACGTTCGACCTGACCGGGCTGCCCCCGACTCTCGAACACATCGACGCCTTCCTGGCCGACAAGTCCGAGAAGGCCTTCGACAAGGTCGTCGACCGGTTGCTGGGTTCACCCGCCTACGGCGAACGGATGACTGCCGAGTGGCTCGACATCGCCCGCTACTCCGATTCCTACGGGTACCAGGTCGATCGTGATCGTCACGTCTGGCCGTACCGCGACTGGGTCGTGCGGGCCTTCAATTCGAACATGTCCTACGACCGATTTGTCACCTGGCAGCTTGCCGGTGACCTGGTCCCCAAGCCGACCAACGATTCACGGCTGGCCACGACTTTCAACCGCCTGCATTCGCAGAAAGTCGAGGGCGGGAGCACTCCCGAGGAGTTCCGTGTCGAGTACGTCGCTGACCGCAACCACACCTTCGCGATGGCTTTCCTGGGACTGACGCTCGAATGTGCCCGGTGTCACCAGCACAAGTTCGATCCGATTGCCCAGAAGGAGTACTACCAGTTCTTCGCCTTCTTCAACAACATCGATGAATCGGGTGTCTACTCGTACTTCACCAGTTCGGTTCCGACGCCCACCCTGCTGCTCTCCAACGACAAGCAGAAGGCGGCGATGGCCTCGGCCGAGGCGAAGGTGGTCGAGACGGAGGCGAACTGGCCGAAGGTGGCCGGCCAGCGACTGGCGGCGTTCGGCGACTGGTTGGCGGCCCGCAAGCCAGATGCCAGGGCACCCAACCCTTTGCCCGGTCGCGTCTACCACAACGATTTCGAGAAGCCGCCCGGTGGTGCCAACCGCAGTGTCGCCGGACGGTTCGGCAAGGCCGCCCAGTTGACCGGTGACGACGGCATCGGCACCGGGGTGGGCAACTTCCGCCGTTTCCAGCCCTTCAGCGTCTCGCTGTGGATGCTGACGCCGGATGAGAAGAAGCGGGCGATCATCTTCCACCGCTCGCGGGCCTGGACCGACGCGGGCAGCCGAGGTTACCAGCTGATGCTCGAAGACGGCCGGCTCAGTGGATCGCTGATCCACTTCTGGCCGGGCAACGCGTTGCGGGTGGTCACGCGTCGCAAGTTCCCGGTCGGCGGTTGGCACCACGTGACGATGACCTGGGACGGATCGAATCGGGCCAGGGGGCTGAAGATCTACATCGACGGCCGTCCGTCGGCCGTCACGCTGGTTCGCGACAATCTCTACAAGAACATCTCCGGCGGCGGCGGCGACACGATCACGATCGGCGAGCGGTTCCGTGACCGGGGGTTCAAGAACGGCAGCGTCGACGAGTTCTCGGTCTTCAACCGCCGGCTGACCGATCTCGAGGTCGCCCAGCTCTTCGACGGGCAGAGCCTCGACGAGGCACTGGCGACCCCGCTCGATCAGCTGACCGGGACGCAGCGCGAGGGACTCCGCGAGTACTTCCTCGAGACCGTCGACAAGCCGTACTCCGACCAGCGGACCGCCGTGCAGGCGGCGCGGAAGAGGCGATGCGAATCCTACGACGGTGTCACCGAGATCATGGTGATGTCGGACCTGGACGCCACCCGCCGCCGCCAGACGTACGTGTTGAGGCGGGGGGCCTACGACGCACCGACCGATCCGGTCGAGCCCGGCACTCCGGCCTCGCTGCCCCCGTTCCCGGCCGATGCGCCTCGCAACCGGCTGGGACTGGCCCGCTGGCTGACCGATGCGGGCCATCCCCTGACACCGCGGGTGGCGGTCAACCGGTTGTGGCAGCAGTGCTTCGGCACGGGTTTGGTGCGGACGCCCGAGGATTTCGGCAGCCAGGGCCAGCCTCCCACGCACCCCATGCTGCTTGACTGGCTGTCACGCGATTTCGTCGCCAGCGGCTGGGATCTCAAGCGGACCCTCCGCCAGATCGTCCTCTCGGCCACCTACCGCCAGGATTCGAGGGCTTCGAAGGAACTGGTCGCCCGCGACCCGGACAACCTGTTGCTGGCCCGGGGCTCGTCCTACCAGTGGCCGGCCGAGATGATCCGTGACAACGCGTTGTGGGCCAGCGGACTGCTGGTCGACAAGCGAGGCGGCTCGCCGGCACGGCCGTACGACCTCGCCGTGTCGTTCAAGCCGGTCAAGGTGGACAACGGCGAGGGCCTGTACCGCCGCAGCCTGTACACCTTCTGGAAACGGACCGGCCCGGCGCCGGTGATGATGATTCTCGATGCGTCCAAGCGGGATGTCTGTGTCGTGAAGCGAGAACGGACCTCGACACCGCTGCAGGCCTGCGTGCTGCTCAACGGGCCGCAGTTCATCGAGGCCGCCCGGGTGATGGGGCAGGTGCTGCTCAAGAAGCACGGTGAGAACGTGGATGCGATGCTGGTCGAGATGTTCCGCAGGCTGACCAGCCGGGCTCCGACCGATCGCGAGCAGAAGATCCTCCGCAGGGGCTTTGACGAACAACTGGCGTACTTCCAGGCCGATCCAAAACGTGCCGAGGTCTTCCTGAAGACGGGGAAGGCCCCGGTCGAAAAGGCCGTGCCGGCGGTGCGGATTGCTGCGGCGGCCATGGTGGCCAACACGCTGATGAACTTCGACGAATGTGTGACGAAGAGGTAGTGACCGTGGCACACGCAATATCTTCGGCCGGCCGGGGGCTCTGCACCGGGTTCGATCACCCCGCGCGGCTGACCCGCCAGCAGTTCCTGCAGAGTTTCGGGATGGGCCTGGGAGCGTTGGCGCTCTCGAGCACCCTCGGTGATCAACCGGCCCGAGGCGATGGTGTGCTGGGCGGAACTCACCGCCCCGGCCGCATCAAGCGGGTGATCTACATGTTCAACAGCGGCGGGCCGTCGCAGATCGAGTTGTTTGATCACAAGCCCGAGCTGAAGCGGTTGCACGGAACCGAGTTGCCCGAGAGTGTCCGCAAGGGGCAGCGGCTGACGACGATGACCGGCAGCCAGTCGAGCCTGCCGCTGGCCGGGTCGTCGTTCGCGTTCAAGCGGCACGGTGACGGTGGGAACGAGATCAGCGAACTGACTCCGCACCTCGCCGGTCTCGCCGACGACATCTGCATCATCCGCTCGATGCACACCGAGGCGATCAACCACGGTCCGGCCGTGACCTACATGCAGACCGGGTCCCAGTTTCCCGGGCGTCCCAGCATGGGGGCGTGGATGGACTACGGACTGGGAACCGAGAACTCGAACTTGCCCGCCTTCGTCGTGCTGGTGACCAAGGGCAAGGGAGGCCAGCCGCTGTTGTCGCGGCTGTGGGGCAGCGGTTTCCTGCCGTCCAGGTACCAGGGCGTCCGCTTCCGATCGGGCAAGGATCCGGTGCTGTACCTGACCAATCCCGACGGCGTCGACGCGTCGGCCCGCAGGTTGATGCTCGATCGGCTCCGCGAACTGCAACGGGCCGGGGGCCGGTCCGGCAACCAGGCCGGTGATCCGCTGCTGGAGGCCCGCATTGCGCAGTACGAGCTGGCCTTCCGAATGCAGAGGTCGATTCCCGAGGCGGCCGATTTCAGCAGTGAACCCAAGCATGTCTTCGACGAGTACGGCAAGGATTCGAAAAACCCGGGCACCTACGCCGCCAACTGCCTGCTGGCCCGGCGGTTGGCCGAGCGCGGCGTCCGCTTCATCCAGCTCTACCATCCCGGCTGGGACCAGCACGGCGGCCTGCCCGGGGGAATCCGCAACCAGTGCCGCGAAACCGACCAGGCCTCGGCGGCACTGGTCCGGGACCTGAAGCGGCGGGGCTTGCTCGAGGACACGCTGGTGATCTGGGGCGGGGAATTCGGGCGGACCTCCTACTGCCAGGGCAAGCTGGCACCGAACAACTACGGCCGGGACCACCACCCGCGGTGCTTCTCGATGTGGATAGCCGGTGGTGGTGTCCGGGGCGGGACGACGTACGGACAGACCGACCCGTTCAGCTACAACATCGCCGAGAACCCGGTTCACATCCACGACCTGCACGCCACCATCCTGCACCTGATGGGCATCGATCACGAACGCCTGACGTTCAAGTACCAGGGCCGGCAGTTTCGCCTGACCGATGTTCACGGCAAGATCATCCACGACCTGCTGGCCTAGGCCGCGTCGTTGATCATTCGTTGGCTATCACACCCCCGACCGGGATCGACCCACATGAAAATCGTCATTTCCGACATGCTCGGATTCGAAGAAGAGCACGACAACTGGATTCTCGAGGCCGCCGGAGACGACACGGTCGTTTATCCGGAGGGGGACGAGGAACTGATGGCCGAACTGGCCGACGCCGAGGTCTTCTTCGGGTATCACTCGCCGGAGGTCTTTGCGGCGGCGAAGAACCTCAAGTGGATGCAGACCACCTCGGCGGGACTTGACATGATGCTGACCCCCGAGGTCCGGGCGATGGGTCTGCAGGTGACCAATGCCAGCGGGCTGCACGCCGCGCCGGTGGTCGAGACCGCCTGGGCCCTGACGCTGGCCGTCTCGAGATATCTCAAGCACTTCGGCGAGTGCCAGCAGAAGCACGTCTGGGACCAGTTCACCCCGTACGACCTCAACGATCGCACCGCCGGTGTGGTCGGGCTGGGTGGCATTGGTCGCCGCTACGCCAGGATCGCAGCGGCATTCGGCATGCGGGTGATTGCCGTCGACAAGCACTCACCGGAAAAACCCGACGAGGTCGACGAGTTGTGGCCGCTGGATCGGCTCGACGACCTGTGCACCGAGGCCGACGTGGTGATGATCGCCTGCCCGGCCACCTCCGAGACGCAGGGATTGATCGGGGCCGAACAACTGGCGTTGATGAAGCCGACGGCGATCATCGTCAACATCGCCCGTGGCGGGATCATCGACGAACCGGCCCTGATCGAATGTCTCAACGAGGGCCGGATTGCCGGTGCGGGCCTGGACGTGACCAAGATCGAGCCCCTGCCCAAGGACGATCCGCTCTGGGACACTCCCCGGCTGGTCATCACCCCGCACATCGCCGGTTGGTCCAGCGACCGATCGCGACAGGTTGTCCGGTTCTTCTGCGACAACCTCAGGCGGTACAAGGCCGGCGAGCCGCTCGAGAACCTCGTGGACCAGCAACAGGGTTACCCTGTGCCCGGGGCGTGATCCGGCTACGGCGCGTCCGCGGCCGTTGTGGCGATGTTCCAGAGGTAGAAATCGAACCGTCCGCGACGCTCGGAGATCGTCAGCAGTCGACGACCGTCGGGATGCCAGACCGGGAAACCGTCTCGCTCGGGATGCTCGGTCACCCGCCGCAGGTTGCCGCCGTTGCGGTCGACGATGTAGACCTCCTGGTTCCCGTCGCGGGCGCTGGTGAAGGCGATCCGCCGGCCGTCGGGTGACCACGAGGGGTAGATGTCGCGGCGGGGCGAATCGATCAGTGGTCGCTGGTTGTCTCCGTTGGCGTCCATCAGCCACAGGTCCAACGCCCCGTTGCGGCTGGAGCTGAAGACGATCGTCTTGCCGTCAGGCGAGATGTCCGGCCAGCCGTTGATGCCGTTGGAGGCGGTCAGGCTGCGGACGTCCTTGCCCTGGAGGTTCAGCGAGACGATCTGCTGGCCGCCGGGGGCGTTCATCGTCATCACGATCCGCTTTCCGTCCGGGGTGAACCGCGGGGTGCGGACGGTGCTCCGCTGGGCACCGGGCGGGTCGAAGACGACGTCCTTGTTGGTCACGAGATTCCGGATCACCAGCGACAGCTGGCGAGGCCCACCCGACCGGGCGAAACACTCGATCTTCCGATCACGTGAAAAGGCGATGTCGAACTGCGAGTCCGAGCCGATCGGGTAGTAGAGCGACTGCTTGCCGGTGGCCAGGTCGAGCTGGATGATCGAGACCCGCTTGGGCTGGTTGTGAGCCGAAAAGACCAGCTTGCGTCCGCCGTCGATGAAGGCGGGCGAGAATTTCAGCTGCCCGTCTCGGGTCACCCGCTGCGGCCCGGCCGCCCGGGTCGGCTGCGGCGCCCCGGCCAGCAGGCCGAGGCCGGTGACGATCAGCACCGTGCGAAGAGAACCGAATCCGGTCATCGGTCACACCAGCCCGTCGATCACGTGGCCGCCGTCCTGCAGCACCTGCAGTTGGGCGCGGGTTGCGGAGGTGGCTCCGGCGAGTTCCAGGATCGTGGTGCCGACCATCGCCGGGGTGACCGGGTCGGTCGCCGGGTGCTCTCCGTTCGGGTCGCTTTCGCCGATCACCCGTCCCGGCTGGATGCCGCCACCGGCCCAGACCGAGAAGTAGCAGTGGGGCCAGTGGTCGCGGGACCCGATGTTGTTGATCCGCGGCGTGCGGCCGAACTCGCCCATGCAGCAGACCAGTGTGGTTTCGAGCAGTCCTCGCTGGTCGAGGTCCTCGAGCAGGGCGCTGAGCGTGCGATCGAGCAGCGGGCCGTGCCAGTCGGCCATCAGGCCGAAGTTGTCCGAGTGGGTGTCCCAGCCGTAGTCCCTGTTGGGGAACAGCACCTCGACGAACTGGCTCCAGTTGACCTGGACGAACGGTACGCCCGCCTCGACCAGCCGTCGGCCCAGCAGGGCACTTTGTCCCAACGACGTGTGGCCGTAGGCGTCGCGGGTAGCGGGTTTTTCCCGCGAGAGATCGAACACCCGGTTGGCGTCGATCGACGAGATCAGGTTGTAGGCCCGCTTGTAGACCGCGTTCCACTTGGCGAAGTCCCGCTGGTCGGCACGGCGACGCAGCGCGTCGAGCTTGGCCAGCACGTCTCGTCGACTGGCCAGGCGGTTCTTGGTCAGGCCGTCGAGCAGTTTCAGCTCGGGGATCGACACCTTGCCGTCCTGGGCACAGTTGAACATGAACGGGTCGTGACCCTTGCCCCAGCTGCCGCCGCCGTAACCGAAGTTGGGACCGACCCCGTCGCCGATCGGACCGCGGGCCAGCGAGATGAAGCCGGGCAGGTCGATCGAATCGGCTTCGAGCCGGTGGCGGGCCCGGTGGCGGGCCAGGATCGAGCCGAAGTGCGGCTGATAGCCCGGGGGGCCGCCTCCCCCGCTCTCGCCCCCGTCGGTCGCCGAGTAGCCGGTCATCCCGATCGACCCGGCCTCGCGGTGGCCGCCGTTGTAGTTGATGTTGGTGCGGACGACCGAGAACTTGTTGCTGAGGTTGGCCAGACGCGGCAGCAGTTCGGTGACCCGCAGGCCGGGTGTGCGGGTGTCGATGGCGGCGAAGGGGCCGCGGTACAGGTCGGGGGCCTTCGGCTTGGGATCGAACAGGTCCAGGTGGCTGGGGCCGCCGATCAGCCAGACCAGCATCACCGACTTGGCCTTGGGGGCCTCGGCGGCCAGCACCTGCGGATCGAGTCCCGCCAGGCCCGCCGCGAACGGCAACGCGGCCGATGCCTTGAGGAACGAACGCCGCGAAAGGCCTTGGCAGTCGCGCGTCTTGAAACTGCCGAAAGAGAGCATGACCGGCTCCGATGAGATCGCCTCGAACCTGAGGCTACCACACCTGGAGAAGCTTCGGCAAGTTGGCGTTGGCAGGGTCACGCAACCGGGTCGAATCTCGTTAGAATGACCGGCCACCAACACGGATACACCCCGCTTGAGGATCCGACCCATGACGCGCCTGATCGATCGACGTGACTTCCTTGCCGGCTCCTCGCTGGCCGCCGCCGCGCTGGCCGTTCCCGGCCTGTTGCCGGGCGACGACAAGGAGAAAAAGAAGAAGCCGCTCTACAAGATCTCGCTCACCCAGTACTCGTTGCACCGCATGATCGGCGGCGGCAAGCTCGACAACATGGACTTCACCGCCTTCACCAGGAAGGAATTCGGCATCGCCGCCGTCGAGTACTGGAACCGGCCGTTCTTCGACAAGGCCAAGGACAAGGCCTACATCGGCAAGATGCGCAAGCGGGCCGATGACGCCGGCGTCGGGGCGACGGTGATCCTGATCGACGGCGAAGGCAACCTGGGTGATCCCGATGCGGCCAAGCGGAAGGACTCGGTCGAGCGGCACAAGAAATGGGTCGAGGCCGCCAGGAAACTGGGCTGCCACTCGATCCGCGTCAACGCCCGCTCCAAGGGCAGCTACCAGGAGCAGTTGAAGCTGGCCGCAGACGGCCTGAGGATGCTCAGCGAGTTCGCCGCCACGATCAAGATGAACGTGATCGTCGAGAACCACGGCGGGCTCTCCTCAAACGGCAAGTGGCTTTCGGCGGTCATGAAAAGCGTCAAGCTGAAGAACTGCGGCACGCTGCCGGACTTCGGCAACTTCGGCAGCTACGATCGCTACCTCGGCGTCCGGGAACTGATGCCGTTCGCCAAGTCGGTCAGTGCCAAGTCGCACGACTTCGACAAGCAGGGCAACGAGACCCGGACTGATTTCGTGAAGATGATGAAGATCGTCGTCGCCGCCGGGTACAGCGACTACGTCGGCATCGAGTACGAGGGCGGGAAGCTCTCCGAGGTGGCCGGCGTGCATGCGACCAAGAAACTGCTGCTGAAGGTCCGCGAGACGCTCTCGTAGCCGCGTGGCCGGAAAAGGTCGCTTCAATGACCCTGCAGCCCACCCTCGCCGCCGTTGTTGTCGCCTATGTCGTGATCGCCGTGTTCGTGATGATCGCCTTCACCGTGGCCTACAAGTTGTGGCCACGTGGTGCGTTTCAGCCGGGTTCCTACGACGTCACGATGTCGTGGAACCTGATCTCGCTGGTCCTGGGGTTCCTTGCCGCGGTGCTGGGGGGCTGGATCTGCGTGATGATCGATGATCAACCGTGGGCAACCAGGTTGCTGATGATCCTGATCGCGGTTCTCGGCCTGATCGACGTGGCCGCCACGGTGAAGAAATCGACGGCCGGGTCGCTCGCACGGGGCGACGAGGTCGACAACCGCACGGCGATGCGGCACGCCCGCAAGCCCGTCTGGGTGGCGGTGACGAACATCCTGGTCGGTGTCGCCGGCGTGGCGGTTGCCGACCTTTGGCTGACATGACCAGCACTACTCCGCTCTTCCGTCATCCGAGAAAGACGAGAAACATGACATTGCGAATTGCCCTGGTGTGGTTGATCCTCTCAGGCCTGTCCGCGGTTTCCCTGGAGGCCGCCGGGCCGCGGGGCTATTTCCGCCATCCGTCGGCCCACCAACAGACGGTGGTCTTCACCGCCGAAGGTGACCTGTGGACCGTGTCACTGGCCGGTGGACGGGCGGCGCGATTGACCACGCACCTGGCCCAGGAGACCTACCCGCGGATCTCTCCCGATGGCCGACTGGTCGCCTTTTCCGCCGCCTACGAGGGAGCCCGCGAGATCTACGTGATGCCGTTGGACGGCGGGCGACCGCGGCGGTTGACCTACGACGGCGAATCGTCACGGGTCGTCGGCTGGGCGCCCGATGGCCGCGTTGCCTACGCCACCCGGCACTTCTCGACGTTGCCCAACACCCAGATGGTGCTGGTTCACCCCGAAACCCTGGCCGTCGAGCGGGTGCCGCTCGAGCAGGCCAGCCAGGCGGCCTGGGGTCCCGACGGCCGGACGCTGTTCTTCACCCGGCTCTCCAAGCAGGGCAGCAGCACCAAGCGATACAAGGGAGGCACGGCCGAGACGCTCTGGCGGTTCGGACCCAAGACCCGGGAGGCCGTTCCGCTGACGGCTGATTACACCGGGACCAGCCGCGATCCGATGGCCTGGAAGGGGCGGCTGTATTTCGCCTCCGACCGCGACGGCACGATGAACCTGTGGGTGATGGATGCCGAGGGCGGGGCCAACCCGCAGCAACTGACCCGGCACCGAGGGTTCGACGTGCTCCGGCCGTCACTGTCCGACGGTCGCATCGTCTATCAGCGGGGCGCCGATCTCAGGGTCTACGACATCGGCGCGGAGTCCGACCGAAAGATCGAGATCACGCTGCCGTCGGACTTTGACCAGACCCGGGAAAAGTGGATCGAGAAACCGCTCGAATACCTCACCGCCCTGGACCTCTCGCCCGACGGCGACCGGGTCGCGGTGACCACCCGCGGCAATGTCTTCATCCTGCCGACCAAGCCCGGCCGACGCATCCACCTGACCCGCAATCCCGGCACGCGGTACCGCGGTGCCCGCTTCTCAGCCGATGGCAAGTCGCTGGTGGCCCTCTCGGACTCGACCGGCGAGTTCGAGTTCTACCGGTTGCCGGCCAACGGGATCGATCCGGCGAAGAAACTCTCTGCCGATGGCAAGGTCTTCCGTTACTTCCCGGTCCCCAGTCCCGACGACAAGTTCGTGGCCTACCGCGACAAGAACTACGAGTTGTGGCTGTTGGACGTGGTCGAGGGCAAGTCGCTGAGGATCGCGAGATCAAACAACTACAACTTCTCGTGGCTGTCCTGGTCGCCGGACAGCAGGTGGCTGGCTTACGTCGTTGCCGCCGAGAACAGCAATGACCGTATCCATCTCTACAACGTCGGAAAGAAGGACGACACACCGGTCACCTCGGATCGCTACGACAGTTACTCTCCCGCCTGGAGTTCCGACGGCCGCTTCCTGTATTTCCTCTCGGACCGCAACTTCGAGTCGCTGGTCACCAGTCCCTGGGGACCCAGGCAGCCTGAACCGTTCTTTGATCACACCACGCAGATCTTCGAACTCTCGCTTACCAGGAAACAGCGGTCTCCGTTCCAGCCGAAAGAGGATCTTGGCGAGGACCGGCCGGCGACTGACGACGGGGACAAGACCAAGACGAAGGCCAAGGAGAAGACCAGGAACCCGTTGCGGATCGATCTCGACGGAATCGCCGCCAGGATCTCGCTGGTTCCGGTCCCGGCCGGCAACTACACGACATTGTCTGCCGCCGACAAGCACCTGTACTTCGTTTCGAGATCGACGACGAAGAAACGGACGAAGACGCTGCAGGCGATTCGTCGCGAGGCGGAGGCCAAGCCGGTCACCGTGTTGTCCGACATCAAGTCGTTCCGTGTTTCCGGCAATCGCAAGAAGGTGCTGGTGCACAAGGACGACAACCTGCACGTCTTCGACGCATCAGGAGCCGCGCCGAAGTCGCTGACCAAGTCGCGAGTCAGTCTCTCGGGTTGGCGGATGTCGGTCGACCCGACGACCGAGTGGCGGCAGATGTTCGTCGATGCCTGGCGGATGGAGCGGGACTACTTCTACGACCCCAATCTGCACGGTGTCGACTGGAAGGAAGTGCTCGAACGGCACATGCCGTTGGTGGACCGGGTGACCGACCGCGCCGAACTCAACGACCTGATCTCGCAGATGGTCGGAGAACTCGAGGCCCTGCACATCTACGTCCGCGGGGGCGATCACCGCGACGCCGCCGACGACAGCGTGTCGATCGGCCAGCTGGGTGCGGTGCTCAGGCGAGATGACGACCGGGGCGGCTATGTGGTCGAACACGTTTACCGGACCGATCCCGACCTCCCCGACCAGGTCTCGCCGTTGTCGAAGCCGGGTGTCGAGGTGGAGGCGGGGGCAGTGATCGAATCGATCAACGGCGTGCCCACGCTGTCGGTTGATCACATCAACGTGCTGCTGAGAAACACGTCGGGGCGAAAGGTCCTGTGTTCGATCCGCGATCTGCCGGCCAAGGCCCCCCGCCGCGTGGTCGTCGAACCGGTCTCCGCCAGCCGCGCCACCGATCTCCGCTACGACCAATGGGAATACACCCGTCGGCTGGCGGTCGAAAAATCGGGGAAGGGCAAGGTCGGCTACGTGCACCTGCGAGCGATGGGACGGACGAACATCGCCGAGTGGGCACGGCACTACTACCCGGTCTTCCATCGCCAGGGGCTGGTCATCGATGTCCGGCACAACCGTGGCGGCAACATCGACAGCTGGATCCTCGAGAAGCTGCTCCGCAAGGCCTGGTTCTACTGGAAGCCGCGTGTCGGCAAGCCGTACTGGAACATGCAGTACGCCTTCCGGGGGCATTTGGTCGTGTTGTGCAACGAGAAGACGGCCTCGGACGGCGAGGCGTTCACCGAGGGATTTCGCAGGCTGGGAATGGGACGCGTGATCGGCACGCGGACCTGGGGCGGAGAGATCTGGTTGAGCATCAACAACCGGCTGGTTGACCGCGGTTATGCCTCGGCGGCCCAGACGGGTGTCTACGGTCCCGAACGGGAGTGGCTGATCGAGGGGCACGGCGTGGACCCGGACGTGGTGGTCGACAACCTGCCCCACGCGACTTTTCGCGGTGGTGATGCTCAGCTCGATGCCGCCGTCAAGCACCTGCTCGAGCAGATCAAGAAGGACCCGCGGCCGGTGCCCAGACCACCCCGGTATCGCAAGCGGTGAGGCTGGGAATCTTGACCCCGCTCGTGCTACGTTGACCGACTCCAGATCGAACCCTCTTGAAACCCATCCCGATGGACACGCTCGAACAGGGCTCCGGCAAGCTCTTCACCGACCCGTCGTCGGTCGCCGCGCGGGCCGACTTTCGGCAGAAGTCCCGCGTGATGACCGAGAAGGTGACGACCGTCTCGGATGCGGTCGACCGGTTGCTGAGTGATGGTGATTACCTGGCCATCGGCGGATTCGGCGGGGACCGGATCCCCACCGCGGTGATCCACGAGGTCATCCGGCAGAACAAGCAGGACCTCGGCTTCGCCGGGCACACCTCGACCCACGACTTCCAGGTCATGTGTGCCGGCAACCTGATGGGACGCGGCCAGGTGCTGGCCCGTGTCGACAACGCCTACGTGGTTGGACTGGAAGCCCGCGGGTTGTCGCGGCAGGCACGCCGGGTGATGGAATCGGGCGAGGTCGAATTCACCGAGTGGAGCAACTACACGCTGGCCTTGCGGTTCCGGGCCGCCGCGATGGGTGTGCCCTTCCTGCCGGCTCACTCGGTGCTGGGCACCGACACCATGAGGCACAGTGCCGCCAGGAAGATCGTCTGCCCGTTCACCGATGAACCGTTGGTCGCCGTGCCGGCACTCTATCCCGACCTCGCCGTGGTCCACGTCCACGAATCCGACCCGTTCGGCAATTGCCGGATCGAGGGGATCAGCGTGGCCGACCTCGACGTGGCCCGCTCGGCCAAGCGGTTGATCATCACCTGCGAGAGACTGATCAGCAACGACGAGATCCGCTCGAATCCGACGCGAACAGCCATTCCTTATTATTGCGTCGATGCCGTCTGCGAGGTGCCGCTGGGAAGCTATCCCGGCAACATGCCCTACGAGTACTACTCGGATGAAGAACACATCCGGCAGTGGCTGGATGTCGAGGAGGACCCCGACGAGTACCGCCGGTTCCTGGATCACCACATCTTCGAGGTCTCCGACCACCGGGAATACGTTCGCCGTGCCGGTGGCCTCGACCGGCTCGAGGAACTCCGTCGCCTCGAGTTCATGGAAACGCCCTAGCTCCTCAAGCCGTGACCCCGCACGCCATGTCCGACTACAACGCGATGGAGTTGATGGTGACCTGTGCGTCCCGGCTGCTCGAGAATGGCCGCACGGTGGCCGTGGGGACCGGGGCTCCCTGCTCGGCGGCGATGCTGGCCCAGAGGCTGCACGCTCCGGACCTGACGGTGTTCTTCGAGGCCGGTGGCGTGGCGCCCCAGTTGCCCACGATGCCGATCAGCGTCGGCGACTCGCGGACGTTCTTCCGCGGGCTGATGGCGACGAGCATGTGCGAGGTGATGGAGACCTGCCAGCGGGGGTTGATGGACTACACGTTCCTCGGCGGTGCCCAGATCGATCCCTACGGGAATCTCAACTCGACGATGATCGGCGACGACTACGCCAACCCGCGAGTGCGGTTTCCCGGCAGCGGTGGAGCCAATGACCTGGCGAGCCTGTGCTGGCGGACGATGGTGGTGACCAACCACGATCCCCGTCGGTTCGTGGAACGGCTGGATTTCATGACCACCCCCGGTTACCTGGACGGGCCAGGGGCTCGTGAGGCGGCCGGGTTGATGCCGGAAACGGGGCCGTATCGTGTGATCACCGACCTGGCAATCCTGGGCTACCATGACCAGACACGCAGGATGGAAGTGCTCAGCCTGCATCCGGGCGTGACCCTTGATGAGGTCCAGCAGCAGACCGGATTCGAGATCGAGGCGGCGTCCGAATTGTTCGGGACCGAGCCGCCCAGTGAGCAGGAACTGCGGGTGCTCCGCGAAGAGGTGGATCCGAACGGTTATGTCATCGGACGATGACCGATCATTGGCAACAGGAGAAACGGATCATGCAGCGACGCGCATTCACCGGATCGGCCCTGGGAATCATGGGGACGCTGGCCCTGGGCTCGGTGCCGCCGGCCGGGGGGGCGCCACCGAAGGGCAAGCCGCTGACCGCTGCCGAAATGGCTCGGGACAAGAAGAATGCGGTTCCCTATGCCAAGCCCAAGGGACTGCGTAACGGGTTCGACAGTGTTGACATGAACGAGGTGATGGTCGTTCAGCAGCAGCCGGCCGTCCGCGTGAAACTCGAGATGGCCGGCAAACCCCAGGCCGCACAGCTCGACGACGGCACCGTCATCGTCGCCGGGTTCATCGAGCCACCCGTGCACAAGCAGTCCCGCTGCACGCTGCAGTATTCCAGGGACAATGGCCGGACCTTCGGCAAACCGGTCGTCCTGGAGATGCCGGGTCGCTGTGGGGGATTCCGTTGCCTGAAGGACGGCACGCTGATCCTGGGTCACCCCGGCGGCATCAGCCGGTCGACCGACGCCGGCAAGACGTGGTCGACCTGGGCCTTCCCCAAGAACATCGTTCCCGGCACCGGCGGGTTGGGACTGGGCGAATGTCACGGCCCGATCGAACTCGACGACGGCACCCTGGCAATGCACCTCTACCGGGTCGTCGGGAACTACAAGTGGAATGCCTACCTGATCCGATCGACCGATCGTGGCCGGACGTGGGGAGACCCGACGCAGGTGCCGACCCGGACCGATTCGGACGAGATCAGTTACGAATATCTGCCCGAGCAGAAACGGATCTTCGGCGTGACCCGTTCCAGTGCCGCCCAGATCCGGCGGGTGAAGTCGTTCGTCGAGAAGGTGCCCGGTGGCAAGAACGCGCCGCTGGGGTCCGAGGCCGGAGATGCGGCTTTCCAGTTCCATTCCGACGACGCGGGACGGACCTGGACCGACCCGGTTCCGACCGGGCTGGGCGTTCTGCAGGCGGCCGGGGCCTACCCGATGAAGCTGGCCGACGGACGGATGATCTTGCTGTACGGCAACCGGCAGTTCCCCTATGGCACCCAGGCCGTCGGAAGTCACGACAACGGAAAGACCTGGGCGCTGGACCAGCCGGTCATCCTCTCGTGGCACAGCTGGTCGGGTTACTGCGGTCACCCCCGCAGCGTGCAACTGCACGACGGCACGATGGTCACCGGTTACTACACGCACCGGATCGACAACCCCGGCGACGGCCCGGTGGACCCCGGACGCGGTGCCCCGGCGCCGAACCACAACAGGCAGGACACCGGCGAGATCGTCCGCTGGCGGGTGCCGGACGCCTGGCCGTCCAAGGCGTAGCCGTCACATCGCCTCGATCACGATCGGTTCGCTGCCATCCAGTTCGTTCAGCTCCGAGCAGTCCTCGCTGATGTGACCGATCGGGTTGACCGGGCTGGCGGCCCGGGGTTCGTCACCGAAGGAGGCCGGGGTCGGTCCGAAGAAGATGCAGAACGCCGTGCCGGGCGGCCAGTAGGCCAATTCGCCGACGGCCATTTCGGATCGGGCGTCATCGGACTCGGACTGCTGCACGTCGATCCGGAAGTAGTACTCCTCGCCCCAGCGATTTCCCTCTCCCTCGATGGGCAGCGCATCGTAGATGGCCCGGGCGGTCTCGGATTCGTTCAACTGCGCCTCGAACTCGAGGTCACCGACTCGCAGGTGGATCAGGTGCGACATGGTGAGCGGCCCCGGGATGAATTGAGCTGAAATCAGGATGCGACGCCGGCGGAGAACATTCAAGCGACTCGCCTGTGAGATGGTCTCGCATTGATGTCGGCCGGGTCCGCCACGAGAATTGATTTGCTGGTGACGAGAACTCCTCGGGATGGTGCGGAGACGAGCCGGGAATGACAAGGCGGGCCACGGTGTTCGAACGACGATGGATGATGCCGGTCGCCTTGGCGATCGGTGTTGCCGGTGGTGCGATCGCCTCGGCCGCCGAACCGGTGACGTTCGAGAAGCACGTCCGCCCGATCCTCAAGACCCACTGCTTCCTCTGCCACGGCGAGGCCGGCGTGACCAAGGGGAAGCTCGACCTCCGGCTCCGGCGATGGCTGGTTCGCGGGGGCGAATCCGGGCCGGCGATTGTCGCGGGACGGCCGACCGAGTCGTACCTGCTGGATCGGATTTCCTTGGGCGAGATGCCGCCTGGAGACAAGGGGCTGTCGGCCGAGGAGATCGCGGTGATCCGGCAGTGGATCACCGCGGGTGCCGTCACGACACGGCCCGAGCCGAAGACGATCGAGGGAGGTCATTACCTGTCGGAAGAGGATCGGAACTTCTGGTCGTTCCAGCTGGTGAGACGTCCCACGATCCCTGCGGTCCGGAATTCTCACCAGGTCCGCACGCCGATTGACGCGTTTCTGTTGAAACGACTCGAAGAGCGGCGATTGGCGATGTCCGAGCCGGCTGCTCGAGCCGTACTGATCCGACGGGTGACATTCGACCTGGTCGGCCTGCCGCCGACTCCCGAACAGGTCCGGCGGTTTGTCGAGGACCGGAAACCGGGGGCGTGGCAGCGATTGGTGCAGCGGCTGCTGGCATCGCCTCGATACGGCGAACGCTGGGGTCGGCACTGGCTCGACGCGGCCGGCTACGCCGATTCGGAGGGCTACAGCGATGACGACCGTGTCCGCCCGTCGGCTTTTCGCTTTCGTGATTACGTCATCCGCTCGTTCAACCAGGACCGGCCGTTCGATGAGTTCGTCGTTCAGCAATTGGCCGGTGACGAACTGGTGCCGCCGCCGGGTCGCACGTTGACTCCCGAACAGATCGAAGCGTTGGCGGCAACGGGTTTCCTGAGAATGGCACCCGACGGGACCGGGTCCAGCGGGGTCGTCGCCGTGGTGGCCCGCAACGAGGTTGTTGCCGACACGATTCGTATTGTCTCCACGTCACTGCTGGGACTGACGGTCGGCTGTGCCCGGTGTCACGACCATCGCTACGATCCGATCAGCCAGGCGGATTATTACCGCATCCGGGCGATCTTCGAACCGGCACTCGATCCGAAGAGCTGGCGGACTCCCGATGGCCGAAAGCTGTCGCTCTACACCGATGCCGATCGAGACCGAAAGAAGGTGATCGAGGCCGAGGCGGTAAAAGTCGACCAGGAGAAGAAGAAGAAAACCGAGTTCTACATCACCAGGACGCTTGAGGAGGAACTGCTGCTGGTGCCCGAGGGAGTCCGCAAACCGTTGCGGACGGCCTACCGGTCGGCATCGGGCAAACGCACCGACGAGCAGAAGACACTGCTCAAAAAATATCCCAGCGTGGCCAACATCAGCGGCGGGTCGTTGTATCTCTACGATCGTCGTCGCGAGGTGCGAGCCGGCAAGCTGGATTCCGAGCGGAAGCAGAAGCAGCAGAGGTTCCTGGCCGAAACCCGAAAGGCGAATCCGGGCGTGGAAGTCACGGCGGCCAGCCTGGCGAAATTCAATCCCAAGGCGGCGGCTGAACTGGAAGCCGACCGCAAGACGGCGATCCGGTTGAGATCCGAGAAGTCTGCCGACGACCTGAAGACGTTCGCGGCACGGGCGACGGAGATCCGGGCAAGGATACCGGTCGAGGGTTTTCTGAGAGCGTTGACCGAGGTGCCGGGCAAGGTGCCGACGACATTTGTCTTTTATCGTGGAGATCACCGGCAGCCCGGGCAGAGGGTCGAGCCGGGCGAACTGTCGGTCGTGAACCTGCGTGCACCGGTGAAGCTGCCGGTCAACGACAAGGCGGTGCCGACGACCGGGCGGCGACTGGCCTACGCCCGTCACCTCGTCAGCGGACGTCATCCACTGGTGGCACGGGTGATTGTCAATCGCATCTGGATGCACCATTTCGGCAGTGGCCTGGTTGCCTCAGCGGGCGATTTCGGGGTGCTCGGCCAGCGACCCACTCATCCCGAACTGCTCGACTGGCTGGCCGACGAGTTCGTCCGTAGTGGCTGGCGGGTCAAGTGGTTGCACCGCCTGATTCTTGACTCGTGGGTCTTTCGCCAGCTGTCGCGGCGGACGCTCGAACTTGACCGCGTCGACCCGGACAACCTGCTGTTGGGCCGCATGTCGATTCGCCGACTCGAATCCGAAGCCCTTCGTGATGCGATCCTGGCCATCTCGGGGTCGATGAACTCGGGGATGTACGGCCAGCCTGTCTCGGTGATGGAAGACGCCGTGGGGCAGATCGTGCTCGGCAAGGAGAACCTGGACGGCGAACGGAAGCCGACCAAGACGATCGACCTCGAGGGCGAGCAGTTCCGGCGGAGCCTGTACGTGCAGGTACGCCGCACCCGGCCGCTGGGTGTGCTGGAGACATTCGACGTCCCGGTGATGACGCCGAACTGTTCGAAGCGGCCCTCGTCGAACGTGGCTCCGCAGTCGCTGATGCTGATGAACAGTGATTTCGTGGTCGAGTACTCCGAACGGCTGGCCGAGCGGGTCGAGACCGAGGCGGGACCGGATCGACGGTCCCAGGTGCTGCGGGCGTGGCAGTTGGCCTATGGTGTCGATCCCGACCCCGACGTGATCGGCGACCTGGTGTCGTTTGTCGAACGTCAGTCCGAGGCGTTCGGCAAGGTGGCCACCAAGAACGACGAAACAACACCCCCGCAAAGGGCCATGGCGAGCTTTTGCCAGGCATTGCTCAGCGCCAACCGATTCCTGTACGTGGATTGAGCGATCTTTCGGTCGAGCCATCGACCGCAACCAGACAAGGACACCCGGTATGAAGACCGACGCGGATGCCATGCGATCGGCACGTCGTCATTTCCTGGCACAGGGAGCGATGAGCCTGGCGCCGTTGGCAATGTCCTGGGCCATGCAGCGAGACGGTCTGCAGGCGGCTCCGGTGAAACCCGAACTGGCCCGGCAGTCGTTCGACATGCTGCCCAAGCAGCCCCGCAAGACGCCCCGTGCGACGTCGATGATCTCGATGTTCATGCAGGGCGGTCCCAGCCAGGTCGACCTGATGGATCCCAAGCCCGAACTGAACCGCCTCGACGGAAAGCAGTTTCCCGGCACGATCAAGTACGACAACGCGGCCCAGGCGAGTTCCCGCGTGCTGGGCTGCCCGTGGAAGTTCCGGCAGCACGGAGAGTGCGGCACGCCGCTTTCGGAGTTGCTGCCCGGCCTGTCGCAGGTCGTCGACGACATCCTGATCATCCGATCGATGCACACCGGCGT
>CAUZRQ010000070.1:0-27688 GCA_963582065.1 Planctomycetota bacterium
CGGTCAACCCGGCGGTGGACAACCTGGTGGCGGATTCCCCGATGGTGGACAGCCCGGCGGCGAATTCCCCGGTGGTGGACAGCCCGGTCAACCCGGCGGTGGACAGCCGGGCGACAATCCGTTCCCCGGTGGGCCATCTGATGGTCTTCCCGGAGCTGGTGACCCGATCGCCCCTGGAGACGGTTCTCCTGGTGGTCCCGGTGGCGAGGGACCGGGCGGCGGCTTCCCGAACCCCGAAAACCCGGGTGGCGGAACACCTGGTGAAGGCGATGACGGAACCGGATTTCCCGGCGACGACGGCTTCGATGACGACATGCCCGGCGGTGGTTTCCCGGATGGTGAGCAACCCGGCGGTGAAGGACCCGACGGCGAAATGCCCGGTGGTCCGCCAGGTGGTGACGACGACATGCCCGACCTGGGTGATGACTTCGACGATGATCCACCGACCGACGGCGGCGACTCCGACGACTTGCCCCCGGATCCCGGTGACGGTGACCTTGACGACGACCTGACACCTCCAGGGTCACCGCCGGAATCTCCCGATGGTGGCCAACCACCCAATCCCGGCGACGGGATGCCCCCGACCGGCGATGACGACACCGAGACGCGTCCGGGCGCTCCGCCTGTTCCGGATTTCTAGGCCGTCGCTGATTCCGTTCGAACCGTGACACCGGATCGGACGCCCAACGGCAACGACCACGGCGGTGTGCCGCGACAGGCGCACCGCCGTGTTTTCGTTGATCGCCGACCAGCCGAAACACCTCTCCCGCTGACCCATTCTCGGTAACCGCCGTGACCGACTGTCCATTCGATCTCGACGCCATCCGAGACCGAACGTGGATCCGGAACGTGGTCTACCGCGACACGATCGATTCAACCAGTGATCTGGCAATCGAGATCGCCGGGTCGGGCTCTCACCCGCCCGGCCCACCACTGCTGGTCCTGGCCGCCCGGCAGACTCGAGGCCGCGGACGCCGGGGCCGGCGATGGGAGTCAGCCCGGGGCAGCCTCACCTTCTCGCTGCTGTTCACACACGGCACCCCGCCGACTCCCGCGAAAATCCCACCATTGGCCCTGGCCACCGCGTTGGGTGTCGTCGAGGCTCTCTCCGGACGCCTTCCCGTCGATCCGACCTCCGGAGCCAGGCTGAAGTGGCCCAACGACGTGACCGTAGGTGGCAAGAAAATCTGCGGTGTGCTGGTCGAACCGCTGCCGCCAACCGTGGACACCCCTGCGGCCGTCGTCGTCGGGGTGGGTGTCAACATCAACAACCGGGTCGAGGCCGACCTGGCCGACCGGGCCACATCGCTCGCCGCAGAACTGGGTGCGAACGTACCGCTGGATGACTGCCTGTTGGAGATTCTCGAACAGGTCAATCACCAGATTGAAGCCTGGCGAACCGGCGATTCCCGGCTTCCCGAACGCTGGAACCGGTCCTGCCAGGATCTGGGACGACGACTGTCCGTCGAGACACCCGATGGACGGGTCGAGGGGACCTGCCGCGAGATCGACCCGGAGGGTCGACTGGTACTCGAACGGCCCGATGGCTCGCTGCAGGCGATCGTCAGCGAAACCGGCGATGGGCAGTCGAACTAGGGCGTCAGCGTTGGGAAGCTGAAGTCGAACGTCCCGGACGTCGTCTCGTTCCATCCGAAGGGCAGTTCGCCCGGCAGGATCGGCAAGCTGAACTCAATGCCACCGGCGTTGCCCACCGGCGGCACCACGGCCAGGTCAAGCAGGAAGCCACGCCCGGCGGCAAACGGAGCCGACCCCAGTGGATCCACCGTGTCGTAACCCGTCTCGATCCGGAAGGTACTCACCCCCATCCCCGGGTACTCGAAGGTACCCAGGTCGGGACCGCTTCCCGGCGGCAGCGTGTCGCGAGCAGCGATCCGCTGAGCATTCCGGCGACGGTCTCCAACGGTGAACGGACCCGGAGGAATCTCGGTATCAAGTCGACTCTTGAAGATTTCCTCGTCGTTGTTGTAGAAGGCGCCGACGATGTCGGACAACCCGGGATTGGCACTCCGGTCACTCTCGCCGTTGGTCACCTGCAGGCTGCCACCATTGTTGCCGCTGAACACCATGTTGAGCCGTGCCAGGGGATCACCTTCGAAGACCGTTACGTCGAATATCGTGTCATCCCAGGCATCCTCGGTGTCGGCCGGATCGATCGTCGAGGTGAAACTCTCGATATACACGTCGTGACCGTTGTTGGTGTTGAACGTGTTGCTGATCACCTGGGCGTTGACGCGACCGTTGCCGATCACGTTGCCCAGCAGGTCGAGCGTCTCGTTGGTGCCGACGCCGTTTCCGTCCAGGTCGTTGGTGCCGACCGCATCGGCCCCGGTGAACTGGGCGAAACTGTTGCTGCTGCCGACTCGCAGAGCCAGGCCACCGACGATGAAGTTCCCCGTCTGGTTGTTGTTCTCGAACGAGTTCTCGTTGAGCACCAACACCATGTTGGGCAACGCGTCGATGGCACCGGTGGCATCAAGATCGACGTCCGCGGCGTCGGTCTGGTTCTGGACCGCCGAGGCGGTGTTGACCACGTAGAAGCCCTCGAGACCGTTGTTGTCGATCTGGTTGAGGCTCTCGGTGGTCCCGTTGCCGAAGCGGATGAAGGACTCGCCGCTGTCCTGGTTGAGGATGTCGACGCCGCGGAGATCGTTGAAGCGGATGTCGTTGCCCTCGGCCACCAGTTCGAGCCTCTGGGTACCCGCGAGAGCACCAGCCTGCTGGATCTCGATCCCGTCACCGGCGTTGTCCTGGATCGTGTTGCCCCGCAGGGTGAACTGCTTGCCGAGGAAGACGAACGGCTGGGCCGGCGGGGCCCAGTTGATGTCGATGCCGGCACCGCCGCCGGCTCCCAGGGCCAGCACACCGTTGCCGGTGATCGAGTTGTTGGCGACCAACACGTCACCGAACCCGTTGAACTCGATCCCGTCCTCGCCGTTGTCTGTGATCGTGTTGCCCAGGCTGGCACCGGTGGACGGGTCGGTTCCGTCGATCCCGATCACCAACCCGGCCATGCGGGCGTCACCACGGACACCAGATCCGATGTTGTTGATGATCGTATTCTGAGACCATGTGCCGCCAATCTGGCGAGCTTCGGTGTCGAAGGCGTTGAACTGTTCCCGAAGTTGCACGCCGTGACCGAGGTTCGCGTCAACCAGGTTGCGGTTGAGATCGACGGCAAGGTCGGCGTCTCCGGCGGTCAGCAGGTCGATACCGTTCTGCAGGTTGAGCGTGACGACGTTGTCTCGCAGTTCGACTCCCACCTGGCTGGCGTTGCCGCCACTGGCAGCGACCGCGATGCCATTACCGGCGTGACCGGTGATCGTGTTGCCGTCGATCGTCACACCGCGGATCTGGCCGGTGACCGGGTTGACGACAGCCACCACCGCGTTGTCGGATCGCGAGAACAGGATTCCGTCGCCGAGGTTGCCGGTGATGGTGTTCTCGGAGATGAACAGGTCCTGGACGGTCGTTTCTTCGGTCGCCCGCACCACGATTCCTGACCCCTCGTTGATGAATGACAGCAGCGGATCGAAATCGTCACCGATGAAGTTGCCGGAGATCGTCGAGGACTGCAGCACCGCCGTCGCGTCAGCAGCCGAGTTGGCCGAGACGAGAGCCACGTGGATCGCGTCCCCGGCAACGGAGGTGAGGGGATCGAGGTCGTCGATGGTGGAGAGAATCGTGTTGTTGTGGATGGCCAGTTGCCCGGTCCCGTTGTCCTGCAGTTCAACCCGGATCGCCGAACCGAGGTTGCCCTCGAAGATGTTGCCAAGGGTCAGGGCCCCGGGTAAGGCGGGGTCATCCTGCCCGATGGCAAGAGACAGGTTGCCACCACTGGAGAGCACCGTGATGCCGCCGGCGGTGTCGATGTTGTTGAGTGAGTCGCCGATGATCCGGTTGCGGATCAGCGTCGCGGAGAGTGAAGAATCGACGCCGGTGACCCACACCGAGTCGGTACCAGAGTAGACCCGGTTGATGGTGTTGTTCTCGATCGTTCCCAGGTCAATGGTGGCCGTGTCAGCCGCCGCAAAAATGCCCCGACCAACGGCGTTGTCGAGTGTGTTGTTCTTGATTTCTCCGAAGGAAACGGTGCCCGCGTTGGTCGCGTTGATCGTGATCGCATCCACACCGGCCCCTGTCATCGAGTTGTTGGCAACCGACGAGAGGGTGATCGAACCGGTCCCCAGTGATCCGCCGTCAGCCGAAATCGACAACTGGCTTCCGGTGTTGTTCTCCAGCGTCGGGTTGCCCGCGGCATCGAGTTCGATGGTGTTGTCCAGGAAGTTGTTGGCCAGCCCGGCGGTGATCACACCACCACCGAGATCCAGTCGACCGTTTTCGTTGGTGTCCTCGCCGGGATCGAGCGTGCCGTTGCCGTTGAGATCTTCGGTCGGCACGGTAATCATCAAAATTCCGGCACTGCCGGCAACCTGGAAGCCGTTGCCGATGATCACGTTCTCGGGACCGTCGAGCGCCTGGTTGTTATTGAAGTCCTCGTCAAAGTCCTCGCCGGCGTCCAGCAGACCGTTTTCGTTGACGTCCTCACCAGGATCCAGGATCCCGTTGCCGTTGCCGGTGTTGAGGAACCCGTCGCCGTTGAGATCTTCACTACGGGCCGCCCCGACGAACCCGTCGGTGGTCAGGTCAAAAATGCCGTTGTTGTTCAGGTCCTCGTTGTCATCCTCACCGGGGTCCAGCACGCCGTTGGCGTTGACGTCCTCGCCGAGATCCAGCAGGCCGTTTCCGTTGCCACGGTTGAGGAACCCGTCACCGTTGAAGTCGAGTTCGGCCCGGTCTCCGAACAGGGAATCGTCGGGGATCGTGTCGCCGGGCGATCCGATGTTCAGATCGGTGATCGACCCGTCGTTGGCCACCACGACCAGGCCGGCGCCGCCGTTTCCGATCAGCGTGTTGCCGCTGAACCCGTGGTCGGCCACGCCGTTGCCGTTGACGTCCTCGTCACCGTCGAGCACCCCGTTGCCGTTGAGATCTTCGCCGACGTCCAGCACACCGTTGCCGTTGGTGTCCTCGGTCGGATCGAGCACTCCGTTGCGGTTGCGATCCTCGTTGACCACGCTGGCGATCGTTCCGCCACCGGTAGCCAGCAGCCGCATGCCGGTACCCAGGTTGTCGCTGACGTCGTTGTTCCGGAAGCTCAGCAGGTTGATCGTGCCGCCGTCGGCGGTCATCGAAACACCGGTGTTCGGATCGAAGTTGTTGTTGAAGGTGTTGCCGCTGACGTCGGCGGTGATCACACCCTCGGTCTCGGTCAACAGCAGCAGTCCGGTGCCGTTGCCCACGGCGATGTTGCCGGTGATGCCCAGCGGCAACCCGAGATCGGTCGGATCGGACGGGTCGGCGGGAATGCTGACCGCCGTGATCTCGGCCCGGTCGATGGCGGTGATCGAGAGGGCCACCCCGGCGTCGAGTTGACCGTTGCCGTTTGTGTCCTCGCCCGGATCGAGATTGCCGTTGGCGTTCTGGTCCTCGCCGCGATAGTTGCTGACGGTGTTGTCGGCAACGCGGAGGTTCATCAGCGAACCGTCGGTGGCGGTCAACTGGAAGCCGGCGATCGAATCGAACCCGTTGCCCCGCAACTGGTTCCGCTCGAAGATCCCCAGCGCCGGCCCGCCTGACCCGCTCGACGCGTTGTTGGTGAACACCACGCTGTTCCGCGTGCGATCGAACTCGTTGTCGTAGTAGTCGAATCCGCCGATCGTCCAGCCCGGCGCGGTGGTGATCGCGTTGGCAAACACGCCGGACGAATCGGTCTGGCCGTCGAAGATGATCCCGCCGATCTCGGTGTTGCTGCCTGCGATCGTCACGATCGTGCCGCCGTCGTTGCCGTCGACACCCAGCGGGTTGCGGAACGTGGGCTTGGTCGCCAGGGGATCAACCGCCGGCATCGGGATCAGCCCCGAGGTGGTGTCGAAGACGTACTGCTGCTGGTTGAGCGCCCATTCGCTGAGCAGCTTCTGGTCGTCGAAGAGAACCAGCGAACCGGCCAGGTCGCCACTGCCGACGATGACCATGTCGTTGCCCGGAACGTTGTTGTATGTCTCGAGGTTGTTCAGCGGGCTCTCGAAGGCGCCGTTGCCGTTGAAGGCGGCGTTGGGATCAACCCAGACCAACTGGATCGCGTTGCCGGCGTTGGTTCCCGACTGGTTGACCAACTGGATCGGGTCGACCTGCTGACGACGGTTGACCACCACCCGGTGGTTTCGATGGACCGAACCGTTGAGCCGTTGACGCATCGTCTGTGGTCGGAAAAACGTCTCGGGACGACCGTCGGGCAACGTCAACACGATGTTCAGCCAGGTGTTGGTCCCGAAGACCCTGTCATCGGACACCGACACGCCGACCATCACGTCGTCGGTCACCTGCGTCTCGATCCGGGCCTTCCAGCCGGTCGTGTCCTGGTCGGTCTCGCTCGACCAGTGGTACATCCCGACGTAACCGCGGGACCCGTACCGGCCCAGGACCGGCAGCGGAACTCCCACCTCGGTGTCGAGACCACGGTAGTTCGACTCGAAGATCCGGGTGCGGTCAACCAGCAGGTTGAAGCCTCCGAAGTACGGGTTGGAGAGATCCGTCGAGTCGTGAACCGTGTGGTACTCGTTCGACAACGGGAAATAACCGTTGACCCGAAAATCAAAGAACTGGCCCAGGGACTCGAAGCTGGCTCCGGCCTGCTGGTAGGTGCGGTGGTGTGAATCGTCCGAGTCCCACCAGCCGGACAGGCCAAAGATGCGGTCCAATTGCTGGTTGTACGAACGGTAACCCATGCCCAGGCTGGTGCCGCCACGTCCCTGGTCACTGACCAGGGCTCGCACGTCCATGAACAGGAACCGATCATCCCCGTTCGCCTCAAACGGCCAGAACAGGTTGAAACTCGTGTCCCCGCCATCGTTTCCGACCGCCTCGCTGCCGGCCGCCTGACGCTCCAGGCGGTAACGCATGCCGACCATCTTGTCGCGGGCCACCACCGGTGCAATCACGTCATCTATGCCACCGGTCGGCAATACCCTCATCACGTCCGCAGCCGGTGACATTGGGCGAATTCCCGCACCAGCAGCCGCTTCAAGCGCGTCTCCGGCCGGGATCATCCGGACCACGCCCGCCGTCGAATCGTCCTCTATGGGTAACTCGCCAGGCGGCTCGTCACCCAGGACGACGAGCGGACCCGTCACCAGTGCACAGACCAAAAAGCCCAAGTTCAGAAGGCGTGTCGTGTTCATCACAGGACCCGAAGATCGGGGATATTCAAAATAGACCGGTTATTCCGACTATGGCAGTTGTTCTGATTCTTCGGACAGACGGAGCGACCGAGTTGAACGGAAATACCGGAATGACCCTAAGACACGCTGACAGTCGACCGAGCTACCCCATTCCACCCATTTTCATCCTTAAAACGGGAGTCCTGTGGGAGCCACGGAAAGGCGGTCCTGGACCAGGCGATGCGAATCCGGAAGGGAGAGTCGTTCTCGTCGGCTTCCGGGCGTTAGCGGCGACGAGAGACGGGTTGTGAGAGTCTCTGTGCTGAAGAGCGGTCGGGAAGACTGACAGCCAGGAATTGGGTATGGCACTTTAATGCGGTGTGCGTCGTTGTTTCGGTGAGAATTCGGGGAATAGTCGGTGGCAATGCAGGATCTGTGTTGTTGTAATGCGGGTTCTGGGTGCGCGATCCGTCGCGGCCAAAACAGTTCATGTGCCCGTTTGATTTCTGGGCCAAAACCAAGGGGAGTTCGGCAAGATGAAGTATGTCAACACGTTTCTGATGGCCCTTTCACTGGGCCTGCTTTCACTGGGATGCGGCGACGCAGCCGACGATCAGTCGATCAATCCGGATAGTGCGGATCCCAACTCGATGGGCTCCGCGGCCGGTGCTCCAGCTGGATCGATGGGTGGCGACGCCGACAAGGATGAGGCGGCCAATCCGTCTGACGATGGCGACAAGGATGGTGGCGACGCCAAGGATGGGGACAAGAAGGATGGTGGCGACGCCAAGCCCGCCGCCAAACCTGACGCCAAGAAGGGCGGAGACAAGAAGCCCGCCGCCAAACCTGACGCCAAGAAGGGCGGAGACAAGAAGCCCGCCGCCAAACCCGCCGCCAAGAAGGGCGGAGACAAGAAGCCCGCCGCCAAGAAGGGTGGAGACAAGAAGCCCGCCGCCAAGAAGCCCGCCGCCAAGAAGGGTGGAGACAAGAAGAAGAAGAAGTAGGGTTCACCCTCTTGAATCGCGTCCCTTCGGACTCATTCAGTCCGCACACCGCGTTCCCGGTCCTCGGATCGGGAACGCGGTTTTTTGTTTTGCTCCGCCTGATCTGGCTGCCTGGTCGCCCCTCGAGTCACGTCAGCCCGCCACGCCGCCAGGGCTGCCTGCAGTTCCTTCACCCGGTCCGGCTCCGACACGGCCAGGTTGGTCCGCTCGGCGAGGTCGCTCTTGAGGTTGTACAACCCGACAGTTCCGCCGGGCAGGTGACCGACCACCAGTTTCCACTGACCGCGTCGCACGGCAGCCCGCTTGCCGAAGGCCCAGAACAGCGTCCGGTGACCTGGTTGCTGACCGGTCGATTTGTCACCGCTCAGCACGTTGACCAGGCTCGTGCCATCCAACCGGTGTCCATCGGGCAGTCGACCGCCTGCCAACTCGATCAGCGTCGGCATGACATCGAGCGTGATCGCCGTGGTCGAAGTTGTCCGCCCCGGTGAAATCGTCCCCGGCCACCACGCGATCGCCGGAACACGGTGACCGCCTTCCCAGACGCTGCCCTTGAACCCACGCAACGGGCCGTTGCGGCCGTTGCGGTTGGCCCCGTTATCGGAAAAGAACAGCACCAGGGTCTTGTCGGCGATCCCCGTTTCCTGCAGTGCGTTGGCAATCGCACCGATTCCGCGGTCCATCTCGGTCATCATCTGGCCGTAGGTCACCTTGATGTCCTTCCGCGGCGTTCCCTTCAGCTTGGTCCGCCCCGGGCCTCGCACCGGTTTGTCTCCGGGACCCTGGTAGGGCGAATGCGGACATTCGTGGGCGACATAGAGACAAAACGGCTTCTTCCCGCTGCGATCGGCGTGTTGCTTGATGAATCGGACCGCGTGTCGGGTGATCAGGTGAGTCGAATATCCGGGTTCGGGGACCAGTCGGTCTCCATCCCACCAATCGGCGATCCCCATGCGATCGAAGTGAGAGACGTAATCGACGTTGCCGCTGACATAACCGCGAAACCGCTCGAACCCGTGGTGGATTGGATTGAACCGCTTCTGGTATCCCAGGTGCCATTTCCCGAAGACTGCGGTCCGATAACCCTCGGCTCGCAACAACTCGGCGAATGTCACTTCGACGGACATCAACCCGTGATGCCGATTCACCTTCGGGTCCGCATTGATCACCCCGGGAATTCCCGCCCGCTGCTGATACCGTCCAGTCAGCAGCCCTGCCCGGGTCGGGCTGCAGACACTGCCGCTGGAGTGAAAATCGGTGAACAGGAGGCCTTCCGCAGCCAGTCGGTCCAGATGGGGTGTCCGGAACGCCGTATTGCCGTAACAGCTGGCGTCCCCGTACCCCATGTCGTCAGCCATGACAACGACCAGGTTCGGCCGTTTCGGCAACCCGGCATCCGTGACGCCCGAACAGGCACACAGAACCAACACGGCCAGGGACACTCGGCAGTTATTCATCACGTTGTTTTCTCTTGGCGGGCTTCTTGCGGACTCCCCGGCGGCGCACTTTCCACAACGGAGAGGGCCGATGTGCGGCCTTGATGGCTGCCCGGGCCCGGGCCACGACATCGGGATGATCCGACGCCACGTTCTTCCTTTCGCCCAGGTCCTTCCCCAGGTGATACAACTCGACCTTTGTCCCGTGAAACGGTTTGACCACCGCCTTCCAGTCTCCCATCCGCACTGCCTGGGCGCTCCGACCTTCGTAGAATTCCCAGTACAGGTACTCGTGGTGCTTCTGTCGCCGACTGTTCCCCAGGAGGGTGTCGACGAAGCTCAAACCGTCGGTGGCCTGTTGTCCCTTCGCACGGGCCAATTCCGCCAAGGTGGGAAGAACATCCGCGAAAGACCCAATGAAGTCGGCCGTGCTGCCGGCGCGGATTTTCCCCGGCCAGCGGACCAGCAGCGGCACGCGAATTCCGCCTTCGTAAAGGTCCCTCTTGATCCCTCGTAACGGTCCATTCGAGTCAAAGAAATCCGGGTTGTTTCCCCCTTCGCGGTGCGGACCGTTGTCGGACGTAAAAAAGACGACTGTCTCCTCATCGATACCGTGCTGCTTCAGACGTGCAAACAGGCGTCCCAGGTCGGCATCCATGCGGCTGATCATCGCCGCGGTGCCTTTCTGCGGAGCCGGCCAGTCCTCTTTCGCATACGCTCCCAGGTCAGGAACTTCCATCCCCTTCTGCCGCGCCTCGTTGTTGGCATGAGGAATCGTCAGGGCCAGGTAGAGGAAGAAGGGTCGGTCATGGACCCCGTCGAGCCACGTCATCGTCTCGGCCATGACCAGATCATGGCTGTATTCGACCTGCCGTGTCGCCACGCCCTGGCCAAAGCGTCCCTCGTTGGGAACGACGTTCTTCAGCAAGACCCGTTTCTCGTTCCGTACCAGGAAACTGGGATAGTAGTTGTGTGCGTGGTGCTGATCGAGATAACCAAAGAACGAGTCAAACCCCTGCCGGGTCGGCAGCCCGCTGGAATTCTCGTGCCCCAGGCCCCACTTGCCCATCAAGCCACACGTATACCCCGTGCCCTTGAGCACTTCGGCCACGGTCACGTCACCAGGCCTCAGATTGATCTTGCCGTTTCCCCGAATGAAGCAGTGCCCGGTGTGCAAGCCCGTCATCAGGACACAGCGCGACGGTGCACAGACGGTCGACCCGGCATAAAACTGGGTGAATTTCATGCCTTCCGCGGCCATGCGATCCAGGTGTGGCGTCCGGATCCGCTTCTGGCCGTAACATCCGAGGTCACCGTAGCCGAGATCATCGGCCATGATGAAAATGATGTTGGGGCGGTCCTTGGCGGCTGAAGCGGGAACGGCCAGTCCCAGTACGAGCAAAACAATTCCGGTCCAGACACCTGCCCTGTTCATCCCGGTGCACTCCACGATTTCACTCACGAAACAAAAAAAAAGGCCGCCCCGTCGTAACAGGGCGGCCTGCAGTGTCAAGATCCGGTCGCTACTTCGCCACGGTGCTCTCTTCGAATCCCTCTTCATCGAGGGCGGCGATCGCCTTGTCGACGTCAAAGGTGTCTCCGGATTCCACCTTACAGACGGCCTTGCGGGCTTCAAATTTGATTTCGACGTCCTTGACACCAGGTTGGTCGGCGAGAGTCTCACGGACTCTCGGAGCACACCCGGTGGGTCAGGTCATGCCCGGAACGTTGAACACGACGGTTCGCAGGTCGGCTCCAACCGCGGCCGACGATCCGGACTCCGGACCTCCCGACGGCGCCGAACCACTGTCCGCACAGCCGACGACGAGCATCACCGCCAGCAGGACACCAAGAAGACGTTTCATTCTGATGATTCCTCTCGAGCAACGAGAAAAACTAGTGCAGGTTTGTTACCACTACTGGGAATTCTAGCAAATTTCCTGTGCACGGCGACAGCCTGAACACCGCCGATCGAGATATCAGATGGTGGACTTTCCCGACGTGCGGTTCGACGGCACGCTGAGGCCCTCTCAGGCCGAGGTGATCAAGATCGCCGAAGAACAACTGAACCGGGGCGAACGGCGGCTGCACATCGTGGCCCCTCCCGGATCGGGCAAGACCGTGCTGGGACTGTACCTGTGGGCCATCCACATCCGCCGCCCGGCCGTGGTGCTTTCACCCAATTCGGCCATCCAGATGCAGTGGGCCGCCCGCACCGACCTGTTCTCGACCGCCTCGGGACGTCCGCTCGTCGATTTTGCCAGCACCGACCCCCGGGAGCCCTCGCTGCTCAATTCGCTGACCTACCAGTCGGTGACCCTGCCACGGCGTGGCGGCGACGACCTCGAAGAGGGGGGCCTCCAGAACTGGATCATGTACCTGCTCGAAAACGGCGAGGTCAACACGCCCGAAGAAGGACGCCTGTGGATCGAGGACCTGAAGGAGCGAAATCCGGAGTACTACGCCACGCGGTTGGCCCGGAACAAGAAGGTCGTTCGCGATGACCTCGCGATCGGCGGGGACGCGATGCGGACGTTGCATCGCTCGGCGATCGAAACACTGGGTCGACTCAAGGACACCGGTGTCGGCCTGATCATCCTCGACGAATGCCACCACCTGCTGGGCCACTGGGGACGGGTCCTGGCCGACGCCCAGGACCTGTTCGACGGTCCGGTCATTGTCGGCCTCACCGCCACCCCCCCCGACATCGACGGCAAACTCGAAGTGGACGTCCTGAGGTACCAGCAGTTTTTTGGCCCGGTCGACTTCCAGGTCCCCGTTCCCGCCGTGGTCAAGGACGGATTCCTGGCCCCCTACCAGGACCTGGCCTATTTCGTCAGACCCACTCCCGACGAACTCACCTACCTGGCCAACACGGACGGCCAACTCACGCAACTCATCGAGGACCTGTGCGTCCAGCAACCGCCCGGCGACGACAACATCCCCCGAGTGTCACCGTTGCCCGAGTGGCTGGCCGAGACGCTCTCGAGCCTGCGGGCCGGAATTCTGACGTTCGACACGTGGAACGAATACGAGCGACGCGACCCCGAATTCGCTCATACCGCCCGGTTCTTCCTGCAGTCGATCGAACGGCCCCTGCCGCCGGGGATCCCCGAGGTGATTCTGCCTTTCGAGTGGGAGACTCCGCAGACGCCGACCGAACTCGACATCCTGATGCCCGTACTCGGCCGATACATCCGTAACGCGTTGCGACGGAGCGAGTCGGCTGCCGATCGGGAACTGGGGGAACAGGCGACGCGTCGACTGAGAATGTTCGGTGTCCAGGTCACCGAGACCACGACCCAGGTCTGCGCCTCGCCGGCCGGCCGGATCATGGCCTACTCGAAGGCCAAGGCCCAGGCCGTGGTGCCGATCCTCAAAGCCGAATTCGATGTCCTGGGTGATTCGATCCGCGCCGTCGTGATCGCCGACTACGAGAAGACATCGGCGGTCAGCGAGGAAATCACCCACCTGCTCGACGAGGAATCCGGCGGCGCCATCCAGGCCTTTCGCCAACTGCTCACCGACGTCACCACCGACATGCTCGACCCGATCCTGGTCACCGGCTCAACCGTCCTCGTCGATGACGACCTCGCCGAGTACTTCCTTGAAGAAACCCGTACCTGGTTGGAAGAGGAGAACGCCGATGTCGAATTGCAGCTCACCCCCGAAGACGACAGCTTCATGGTGGTCCGCGGACTGGGCAGCGAATGGAGTCCCCGGCTCTACATCCGCATGATCACGGCGATGTTTCAGAAGGGGGTCACCCGCTGCCTGGTCGGCACTCGCGGATTGCTCGGAGAGGGCTGGGACGCCAACCGGATCAACGTGCTGATCGATCTCACCGCCGCCACCACGTCGATGACCGTCAACCAGCTCCGCGGACGTTCGATTCGCCTCGACCCCGAGTGGCCCGAGAAGTTGGCCGACAACTGGGATGTCATCTGCCTGGCTCCGGAACTTCGCAAGGGACTCGACGACTACGGCCGCTTCGCCAAGAAACACAATTCCACATACGGGGTCTGCGAAGATGGCGCGATCGAAAAGGGACCGGGGCACGTGCACGCCCTGTTCACCGAACTGAAAGCCGCTGACATCGAAGACGCTGTCGGGACAATCAACCAGGAAATGATCTCGCGGACCAGGAAACGCACCGAAGCTCGGCAACTCTGGCGAATCGGCGAACCATTCCAGCCCGAACCGGTCACCGCCCTCGAATACAAGTTCGGAGGCAGGGGAAACGTGACCGGGTTTCCGCCATTCGCGAAGAAATCCATGGCCTGGAACAACGAGTCGCTCTCCGAAGCGGTCGCGCGGGCCCTGCTGAGATCGTTGGCCGAATTGAAGTTGGTCCCGATCGCCGGAAATGCTGACATCTCGACTCACGCGCGGGCCGGCGGTTACACCCGGTTGTTCCTGAGCGAAGCGGACGAAGAGAGTTCCGAGATCTTCAGCACGGCACTCGGCCAGGTCCTCGGTCCCATCATCAAGCCCCGTTACGTGATTCCCCGCTACATCGACATCGTCAAGCACAACACGCTGTCCCGGTTGCTGCCCGAATTCGTCGGGAAGTTCTTCGTCAGGTACGAACGTACCATCGCAATGCTTCACACCGTCCCCGACATTCTCGCCGGTCACAAGGACAGCGTTGCGGTCTTCGAGAGACACTGGAACGAATACGTCAGCCCCGGCGAGGCGATGTACGCCCATCGGGACGACAGCCGTGAACTGATCCGACAAGCCAAACAGAATGCCCAGGTGTCTCGTGCGGAGATCCGGACCAAGGAGATCTTCCTGACCCCCGAGTTCGATCCGGAAACCACTGGGCCGTCGACAACCACCCCTCAGTCCCGAGCACGACCAGCCAACACTTTCCCGACGCCAACGACTCTGGCGTCGACCCCCGAACCAGCTCCCGAACCAGCTCCCGACCAGCCGGAAGTCCCTCCGTTGGCCCAACCGGGCGGTCGTCGAGCCGTCAACTCACCACGGGTCCACCGGTCATCTGACAGCAAGGAACAGAAGCCGCGTCCCGCTAACGACTGAGTCACGAGTCCCGTCCCCGGAGTCCCCGATGGAGTTCTCTCATATCGGCCTCATCACCGAAGAGCCTCACGAGGGCGAGGTGTTTGTCGAGGCGACCCGGGTGTGGGTCACCGACTTCACCAAGCACCCGCACCGGATCGAGTGGTTGCGATTCGAACCGGACAGCCCCGTCAGCGGCCCTGTCCGCGAACAGTCTCACGTGGCCTACCACGTCGATTCACTCGAAGACGCTTCGCAGGGACTCGACTGCGTGCTGGGACCGTTCACACCTCTGCCGGGCGTCGAAGTCGGCTTCTACCTGACCGACGATGGAGCGGTGGTCGAGCTGATGGAATACGAGGGCAACCCGTTCGGCGACGAGTGACCGAGTGCGGACGATCAGCCGTAGTGCTGCCGCAATCGCTCGGCCGCCTCGACCTCGTGACACAGCTTCGTGTAGACCTCATCCAGGCTCACGTCCGCAGCCGAACCCGGAGCAAATCCGCAGTCGGGGTTGAGTGTCACGCGGGATGGATCGAGTTGCCCGAGTGCCACCTCGACACGTTCGACGATCTCGTCTGTCGAATCCACTCGTCCCGGCTGGCAACCGACACATCCCAGCCCGATCTCAAAGTCCTCACGAAGTTCTCCGAACACCGCCATATCGCCCGCCTGCGGCGCAGTGAATTCCATCGTGAGGTGGTGAACCTTCAGACGATTGAGAGCTCCCAGGATCGGGCCGTAACCACCCTTGTGAGCATGTTCGCCCCGGACACGGGCCCCGGCCCGGCGGCACAGGTGCACCGCCAACCGCACTCCCTCGATGCCCTCGACCACCTGGTTGGTCATTTCGGCCGCAAAATCGGCCGCCCGATCCGGGTCGTCGTAACCGGCCCGCACCTCGGGATCGACAAACAGGCACAGGTGCGGGTCGTCGATCTGAACGATCGACACTCCCTCGTCCCGCAACAACTCCACCTCCCGTCTCAAAATCGGCACACACGCTTCGACGAATGACTCGCGTGTCGGATACGCCGCCGCCGAGGCGATCGGATCCCACATCCGTTCTCCCAACAGTGCCGGCGCGGGCAACGTGGACTTGATCGCCCGATCGGTCAGTTGCTTGATCCGGGTTGCCTCGGCAGCGATGTATCCGGGTTGTCGAGGCTCCAGCGTCCCGGTGACCACTGTCCACGGCCGCCCGTCGTCGCTGGTGCTCAGTTCGAATCCATCGGCCAACTCGGCGATCACCCCGATGTAGCTCTTTCGACCCCACTCCCCGTCGGTGACCACATCGAGCCCGGCGGCCTCCTGCAGGGCAACGACCGAGCGGATCGCCGAATCCATCCAGCGAACCCGATCGGCCTCATCGATGCTCTCGTCGTCGTTGATCAGGCGACGGACCCAGGCCGGTCGGGGCATCGAACCGACCACCGACGTCGGAAACAACGGCAGATCAGTCATCAGGCAATCCCCTCGCGCGTCCAGCAGCCCCGGGCGTACTCGAAGTCCTGCTGAGTGTCGATCTCGATGTACTCACCACTCGTGTCGGAGTGCCGGAACTCGACACCTTCCTCGATCATCTCCTGCAGCAGGTGAATCAGGTAGGCCTGCTCGAACAACTTCGCCCCGCGGAACGGCTGTCCGGCATGCCCCTCACGGACCCGGTGAAACTCGCGACGCAACACCTCGGCCCCGCTTGCACCGAAACAGGCCACCCCGGTGAACTCGCCGTACGCCTCGGCTTCGGGAATCTCCCTGTCGATCCGGGACACGACTCCATTGGTCGCCGTGATTTTCTCGGCGTCGTCGGTGGGATGCTCGGTCCGATCCGCGTACCGTTTACGCCATCCCGTGTCGACCGACACGACGATCTCGCCAGCGGTTTTGATCGCGGCCGAGACGAGGTTCGAGGTGAACAGGCAGTCGGAGTAGCAACAGACGAACGGCTGATCCATCAGGTCCTCGGCGTAGAACAGCGAGGCGAGGATGTTGTTGTTGGGCCAATCGACGTTGTGACGGAATTCGAAATCGGGGTAGGCCTCCTGCACCGCCTCGATCCGGTACCCCCCGATGAAGGCGACCTGTTCGACCCCGGCGGCGGCCAGTGCGTCGACCGTCCAGTCGAGGATCCGACGTCCGCCGACCTCGGCGAAGCACTTGGGGACATCGGCCGTGGTCGGCATCAACCGCTCACCCCGACCGGCCCCGATGATGATCGCTCGCCCGGTCATCTACCGCTTCTCCACAAAGACCATCAACGCTGTCAACGTCGCCAATCCCAGGGACACCCTGGCAACGACGACGAACCACGTCGAGAGATTCTCGGCACCGACGGAAACAATGAACAGGCTGATCAACCCGGCCAGGGCCAGCCCCGCAGACGCCAACGCCAGGGTTCTCTCGACATCACTCAACGCCACCATCACCAACGCCAGGCCGATTCCGGCAACCAGCCAGACCGGACCGCCGGCAACCTGGAGAACCCCGGCGGCGGTCAGCAGCGAAACCAGCGCGATCATCTTCGGCAACCACGACGGCAGCAGTCCAACCTGCCGGGCTGTCGTGTTCCACAGCACTCCGGTCGTCAGCGCCGCGGCAAACGCCCAGCCGGCCCAGATGTAGATCGTCACCTGCCACGAGTCCGCGGAACCGCTCGAGTAGATCCCGGTCACCACGTCACCGGTCGCTGCTCCCATGTAGCCTATGAAGTTGACGAATCCCGCGGCCGCCGCGGCGGTGCCCCGGTGGGCCAGGTCAACCGGAGCCGTGCCCACCAGCAGAACCTGGGGACCATAGATGCAGAACCCGATCACCACCAGCAACAGCACGGTCCCGGTCGTCGAGGTCCGTGAGACCGATTCGTACAGCAGGGTGGCCAGGCCCAGGATCGTCAGCAGGATCGCGATCACCGGAGCCCGACGACCGCCGAACAGCCGATCGGTGGCGATCCCGGCCAGGAACGACCCGGCCGCAGCTCCCACGGCGATCACGCAGTACTTCAGCCCGGCTTTCCCGATCGTCGTCTGCTGGACCTCCATCAGGTGCTTCAGTCCCCAATCCAGAAAGCCGTAACGGCAGGCATTGAGCAGGCCCAACGACAATCCCAACAGCCACAGCGTCGGGTTGTAGAACGTCAGGTACAGGGTCTCTCGCACACCGGGACGCTCGATCAACTCGAGAGAAGTGTCGTCGGGGGATTCGCGAATTCGTCCGCCCGGGGGCATCTCACGTAGAGTCAGGAGCATGACAACGCCCGAGATCCCCAGCAGAGCCGAGGGCACGAACAATGCCCCTCGCCAACCGAAGCGATCGGCCGACTCGCTGGCGATCAGGTACGTCAGGCCGAGAGTGATCTGGTATCCCGTCCCGATCACTCCCAGTGCCCAGCCACGCCGCGACAACGGTATCCAGTTGCCCACCACCCGCACACACGGTGTCCATCCCAGCGACTGGCAGTAGCCGTTGGCGGCCCAGACGAACAACAGGAAGTAGAAGCCGGTCGAGAGCCCGAACGTGATGTTGAGCAATACCGAACAGAACATGCCGATCGACAACAGGATCCGGGGAGCCACCCGTTCAGACAACTGCCCGTTGACCAGTTGGCCAACGCCGTAGGCGATCTTCAGCGAGGCCAGGATCCAGCCGACCTGTTCGGTGCTGAAACCCAGCCCACCTCGATCGGGGGATTCACTGAGTCCGGGAACGGCTGCCGAGATGTTCGTGCGACAGAAGTAGAAGGCGCCGTAGACAAGCCAGATCACCCAGATCGTACGGTTCTCGCCCGCACGAGCAGCACTCGAACTGGGCAATGGGGAAGTGGAAGAGGCCATCTGCGGTCCTGGTGCACAGGTCAGATCACAGGATGTCTCAATCGAACGAGCGTTGCAATCACGGGGTCGAGAAGAGCTCCTCGAGATCACCACGGGCGACCTCGAGGATCCGCTCGGCCAGGTCGGATCCCTCGACCTCGTCGTAATTCTCGAGCCCGCCGACGATCCCGTTGAGTCCTTCGCTCTCGACCCGTTCGATGAAAGCTGGCAGGTCCGATGACAATGAAACCGCATCGGGCAGCGACATCTGGGTGGCCAGCAGCTCGTCCCGACGAGCCGGCCACCAGTCCGCATCAACCAGCGCCGGGTTGATCCACTCGATCAACGCCGTCTCCACGCCACCGGCGTGCTGGTCGCCGCGGTCTCCCGAAAGAGCCACCAACGGGTCGTGCAACCAGCGAAACGACCAGCGGTCGATGTTGCTGGCCGCCAACCCGTCCTGGATCGCCGTGCGATGCACGATCGACCCATGCACATCGACCACGTAAGCGGCCGTCGGCTGCAGCCAGTCGACGATCGCGTTGGCGAATCCGGTCACGTAACGGGTCAGCAACGCCGCCGTGATGTCGATGCTCATCCCGAACGGCAGACCCCAGGTCAGTTGCCCGTAATCGACCGGCGGAGCAATCACCACCCCGTCCCGTTCGGCGGCCAGCCGCTCGAGCACCGCGTAGCTCTGCAGGGTGTCGGTCGCCAGGGGCAGATGCGGCCCGTGTTCCTCGACCGCCGTGTCGACGCTGAAGGTGACCACCTGCCCGACCGGCCCGCATGGCGGGTGTTGAGCCGGGGGCAGTTCGACCACATCGAAGGTGGCCTCCCCGGCACGACGCGTCTGGCTGTAGAACGGGAAACACTCGCCGATGCGGTCGAGCAGTTCCGTGCGGAGCCGGTCGTCGAGAGCCTCGTGGTACAGCGGGGGCAACACCAACGGGGCCAGGCCCGCCAGGTCATCGAACGGTGTGCCCAGCGAGCAGATCGGCAGCACGATACGATCGCTGCCGACACGATCGAGCAACGTGTTGAGCGAGTACCCGGTCAGCCAACTGCCCGTATTGATCGCGGCCGGGCGCCAGGCCAGGGGATTGTCCATGGGCAAGGGATCCGTTGGAGTCGTTGGCGGATGATCTGTGACCTTGGTAACGGGTCGGGCGGCCCGGGTCGAGCACAACGGGCTCGGAGACCATCTTGCGGTTTCTCGCCGGGACTCTCAGACTGGCTGAACCGCCCGGTGGAGAGTCGTACGGGGCGTGATTGAGAGGAAGGGCGAACGGGTGAGTTCACCGCTTGCGAGGCTGGTTGACCGGCTGCGGCAGCTCGAGTTTGTCTTTCCCGAAACCGCCCGCTTCGTTCGCTTCGGGGCGGTCGGTGCCAGTGGAGTCCTGGTCGACTGCGGTGTTACGTACGCCATGTACATGGTCTGCGGGTCACCGGATGTCGCCTACCTGGTCGGCATCGCCATCGCCATGACCTGGAACTTCTTCTGGAACCGCCGGATCACCTTCGCCGACGCCGATTCCAGCCCGTTGTGGCGACAGTACATCGGATTTTGCGGCAGTTGTTCGTTAGGTGCTGTGGTCAGCTGGACAACGCGTGTGGTCCTGGAGAAGCGGTTCGAGTTGTTTGCCGAACACATCGTGCTGGCGGTCCCGATCGGCGTCGTCGCCGGGATGATGTTCAATTACCTGCTGTGTCGTCGCTGGGTGTTTCGGACGGCAACTGCGGAACCTCAAGAGGATCCTCGCGACGAAGCATCTGCACCGCGCGAACCGAATACTCCACCCCGCTGAAGACGGTCATGGCGACTGCGGTCCACAGCGTGATGTCGCGGATCCGGATCAGCCCGTCGAAGTCGGCGACAATCGCGTCATCCATCGACAGCAAACACAACGGCACCGCAGCACACTGCAGGATCATCTTCAACTTGCCCGAGAGTGCCGCCGAGAAGTCCCGGCCCTTCTTCTCGAGAAATCCCCTCAGGCTGGTCACGAACATCTCCCGGGCCAACACCACCACCACGATCCACGCGGTGACCCCGGAACTCGACCCGGAGCCACCGACCGAGAGCAGGAAGACGAACGTCCCGCAGATGATGATCTTGTCGGCGAACGGATCGAGAATCCGGCCGAGCGGTGTGACGAGCCCGTACCGTCGAGCGATGTAGCCGTCGAGGAAATCGGTGGCCGCGGCGACCGCGAACAGCACCGTCGCCGTCTTCCACCAGCCGTCGGCCTCGATCAATGCAAACAGCACGACGGCCATCAGCACCCGGCTGATGGTGATCAGGTTGGGGATGTTCAGCCAGTGCACTGGCCGGGCCGACTCGTCGGACACTTCTCTTCGCCTCTGCCCCGGTCGGAATTGGGTCCGATCGCTGCCCTGCTCACTCGGGCGCCGCGCCGGCCAGATCGTACCCCTGCCGCGACAGGATCTCAACGGGGACCATCTGTCCAACCGCCAAACCCATCCCCTCGACCTCGACCACCCCGTCGATCTCGGGCGCATCGGCAAACGACCTGCCGATCCAAACCCCGGGTTCCTCGGACGCCGCATCGAGCAGCACGTCGAGTTCGTAGCCGACCAGGGAGTCTCCGAACGAGAAGGCGTGACGCTGCTGAATCGCCATCAACTCGTCCTGACGGCTCACCTTGACGTCCTCGGGCAGGTGCCCGTCCAGCCGCTCGGCGGGAGTATCGGGTTCGAGCGAATACGTGAAGACACCCATCCGCTGGAAGTGGCCCTCATCGACGAAGTCCCTCAGTTCCTCGAACTGCTCGTCGGTCTCGCCGGGGAATCCGGCGATGAATGTCGTACGAAGCACGAGGTTGGGCACCCGTTCGTGCAACGTCTCGAGCAACCGCACGGTCCCGGCGCGGTCCACCCGTCGCTGCATCCGTTTCAGGACTTCGCTGTTGATGTGCTGCAGCGGAAGGTCGAGGTAGGGCAGGATCTTCTCCGAATCGGCGATCAGGCCCACCAGTTCGTCGGTGAAGTGAATCGGGTAGAGATACATCAGGCGGATCCAGTCGAGCCCGTCGATCTGCTCGAGCCGCCCCAGCAACTCGACCAGGCGAACCTCTCCGTAGAGATCCAGTCCGTAGTAGGTGGTGTCCTGGGCGACCAGCACCAGCTCGCGGACCCCGTCACCGACCAGCTCCTCGGCCTCACGCACGACCTCCTCGATCGGCTTGGTGACATGTTTGCCTCGCATCTTCGGGATAGCACAGAAGGTGCAGAGGCGGTCACAGCCTTCGGAGATCTTCAGGTAGGCGAAGTGCTTCGGCGTGATCCTCAATCGCCCGCGGTCTTCCTGGGCGGTGATCGGAGCCGGCCGGAACAACTCCCGCTGTTCACGGGCGTGGCCGACCAGGTGATCGGCCACCCGGTGGATCTCGTCTCGCCCGAACACACCGACCACGTAGTCGATCTCGGGTCGCTCCTCCAACAGGCTGCCGCCGACACGTTCGGGCAGGCAACCTGCCACGATCAACCCACCGGTCTGCCCCGACCGTTTCAGGTCGATCATCTCGTCGATCACCGACCGCGACTCCGCTCGCGCGCTCTCGATGAAGCCACAGGTGTTGACGATCACGAAATCGGCACCGGCCGGTTCGGGAACCAGCGTGTAACCGTCCAGGGCCAACGTGCCCAGCATCTTCTCGCTGTCGACGAGATTCTTGGGGCAGCCCAGGCTGACGAAGGCGTAGCTGCCCTTCGATTCGCCGGTTCCCGCCGCCTGACCATTCAACGTTTCGGACATCTCTACTAGCCCCCACCTGCCGCGCGGGACACTTCCCACGCCAACGCCGCGTAGAAACTCAAAAGCCCCACGCCAAGAACTGCGGTGAGCATGATCGGTGGTTTCAGGCGAACGGCCTGGGAGGGTTGTGGTGGAGCTTCGACGCTGCGATAGGCCGGCCACCACCACCGGATGTGGTCAACCTGCGGGTCCCGGGTGGGAACCGGTCCGTCGCCCGGCACCCGGAATTCGATCCGAGATCTCCAGAAGTACACGATCGCACCAAGCGACGCCAGCGACGCGGGCACCAGCACGAACCAGGGCAACAACTCGTCTCCGCCAAGCAACACGGGGTCGGTCGCCTTGTCCTGCATCGACAACGTGACCTTGGTCAGCACGGCCGCCCACCCGTTGATCAGGAAGTGCAACAGGATCGGGGCGAGAATCGAGCGGGTGGCCAGGTGGACGACGTGCAGCAACACGCCCAGAGGAAACACCGACATCGCGTGGGCCGGGTGCAGGTGGGCCATGGCAAACAGCAGCGACGTCAGGAAGATGCCGTGAATGACTCCACCGCGCGCCACCAGTCCACGGCCGATCACGCCTCGGAAGACCAGTTCCTCGCCGATGGCCGGCAGAACCGCCAACACGAACACCATTCCGGGAAGCGACAGGCCCTCGGACAGGGTCGCCAGGACGTTGACCTCCTGGATGGCCTGGACATCAGGCAGCCCCGGCACCGTCTCGAGCAACCCCTTCCAGCCACGGTTGGCAACCACGAACAACTGGCCACAGGCAACCGACACCGGCACCACGATCACGGCGATGGCCAGCAGGTGCTGAGGGCAAATCCGGAGCCTCCCCAGGCGATTGCCGAGCCGACCGAGTGGTCCGGCCGACCGGTCGAACGGCACCGCCAGCCGCAGTCCGACAGCCACCAGTACCGCCATCACGAACAGGACCTGGTCGCCCCCCATCACGACCCCGATATGGTCGTTGATCGTCTCCTGCAACCGCACCCGATCTCGCACCAGTTGCTGATCCCCGCTCATCCCGACCACCGCCGCGGCCACCAGCAATACCATGATTGCGCTGGCGACCAGGTGCACGATGATCACCCCAACCAGCCAACCAAAGGCCTCGAACGGACCTGGTCCGGGAATCACCACGGGGGCCGACTGGATCGGCCGACCCGAGACCGTCACGGCCTGGGCGTCTTCCAGCCGCACCTGCTCCTCCGGTCCGTCCGGTCCGACAGGATCCGAATGCGGCTCCGTCGGAGGATCGGGCGGGACGGGTGAAGTCGACATCGGGTCGTTCGGGCCAGGAGAGTGATGTGCGGAACGGGTGGGATCCCGGTCGGACTCGGTGTAAACTTCTTCCCGCCGGGTCACACCCGACTATAACCGCCCGGCGGCAATGCTGCGAAGGCTGCTCATGGAGTCCCCTCACCAGTCGAATCCGTCGATCGACGCGGTCTACTGTGTCGGCTGCAATCTCAAGCTCACCCTCGCCTCGCTCTGCCCTCGCTGCGGCGGCACGGTGGTGTTCGGGACGTCCTCGGACGTCACCGGCCGGGAAGACGACGGCCCGGACGAAACCGAGGCGCTGGTCGGAACCGAACTCGATCGCTACCACATCGAGTTGTTGCTGGGCACCGGGGGCATGGGCAGGGTCTTCCTGGCCCGGCACCGCGACTTGCTGAGGCGGTGTGCGCTGAAGATCCTCAGGCCCAACCTCATCCGTCGCGACTCCGAATACGTCGGCCGGTTCATGGCCGAGGGCCGGGCGGCGGCGGCACTGGTCCACCCCAACGTGGTCACCACGCACGCCGTCGGCAACACGGGTGGGTTCCACTTTCTCGAGATGGAATTCGTTGCCGGTCGCAGCCTGCAGCACCACCTGGTCAACGGCCCTCCACCGTCGATCTCCGAAGCCACAGAGCTGATCCTGGCCATCGCCCGCGGACTGGCCGCTGCACACCGTGCCGGAATCGTCCATCGTGACCTCAAGCCCGACAACGTGATGCTGACCGAGCGTGGTGAACCCAAGATCAGCGACTTCGGCCTGGCCAAGCTGATCCGCGATCGTGACGAGGCCCGGCTGTGCGGCACGCCGCACTACATGGCTCCCGAACTCTTTCTCGGACAGGGCGCCCACACGGGATCGGATGTCTACGCCCTGGGCGTCTGCTACTACCAGGTACTGTGCGGCCGGCTTCCGTTCACCGGAACCGATCTCCGCAACCTGCACCAGGAAATCACGACTTCGGATCCGGCACCTGTCGAACACCCGTCCGGCCGCCTGCCACTGGAGGTCGTTTCGGTCGTCGAGCACCTGCTGCACAAGTCACCCGAACATCGGCCCGGGGATGCCGACACCGTCATCCCACTGCTGGAAACGGTGCTCGGAGCGATCCGCAACGTCGGAGCGTTGCTCGAGGAAGCGCTGTCCGACGACGATTCGGTCGAATTCGAAGCCGTCGAAGATGCCTCGCGATGGGTCCTCCGGGTGTCTCAGCCGGACGGTCGTCGACAACGGGTCTTCATCGAGTTGTCCGAGCCCGATTCGCTGGTGTCGATCTACAGCACCTGTTGCGAGGCCGTAACGGACTTCGACCGCGCCGCGTTGGAACGCAACGGCCGCATGGCCCACGGCAGCATCGCCATCCGCTCGATCGACGGCACACCGCACTTCGTCGTCATCGATACCTATCCACGCGCGACCATCGACGCCGAGGAGTTGAGTCGGAGTGCCCACGAGGTGGCTCGACAGGCCGACCGGGTCGAGCGGGAACTGACCGGTTCGGACATTCACTGATCCGTTTCCGTCCACCATCCCGCACAACCGGACTCACCGCTACACATGGTGTGCCCGGGTGTCGGCGACTGTCGCCAACGTCTTGACCATTCGAAAAAAACGAGACTATATTTATGCAGGTGCCGCGACTCCCCCATCCGCCAGGTCCAGCAGGGTTCCGACCGATGACCGGTCTCTCGCCCCTCACTCCCGTCCGCTTTGTCCTCGCCGTCGTGGCCGTCATTGCGCTCGTGGTGAACCTCCCCGCCCAGCAGGCCCCGTCACGACCGGCCGCCGCCAAGGCAGCACCGTCGACCTCCAAGCCGCTCCGCGGATTCAAGATCCGTGTGTCCTCACAGGCCTCCGGGGAAGAACTCAACCAACAGACCGACCTCTGGGTGCTCGAGGTTCGCTTCAAGCCCCTGAGACTGATCAGTGTCAACCTGACCGATCCCAAGACGGGGAAGAAGACCAAGCAGCTGGTCTGGTACCTCGTCTATCGGGCCGTCAACCGACCGTTGCCGTTCAAGGGGGATCCCAACGGAGTGAACCCCCAGAACGTGTACGACCAATCTCCGGGTGAACCGCTGTTCGCTCCGGAATTCACCCTGATCACCAACGACAACGACAGCCAGAAGATCTATTCGGACGACATTCTTCCCGAGGCCCAGGCGGCGATTGCCGCCCGCGAGCGGCTGCCGCAGCTGAAGAACTCGGTCCAGGTCGTCGGGCCGGTTCCCAAGGTCACACCCATCGATGCCAAGCAGGACAACGCCCCCATTTACGGCGTGGTGACCTGGAAGGGCATCGACGCCCGAACCGACTTCGTCACCATCTACATGTCGGGGTTCTCCAACGGATACCGCCATGTCCGCGGACCCGTTCCGTTCAACACCCTGTCCCAGGCACTGGCCAAGGGGCAGGTGCAGCGGACGACCGCCATCTGGAACGGTGACACCACTCAGAACTGGACGAACATGCACGACCTGCTCGAAACGTCCAAGACCAACCCGTTGAAGAAACAGGCCATCGAAGCGGCCAGCTGGTTCGTCGTGGTCAATCCCAGTGCCAGCGGCCCCCCCGCCGGCTCGATCCTCTGGCGAAAGACGCTCGTACAACGTTACTGGCGGCCGGGTGATGCCATCGACCAGGACGAGGCCGAGTTCTTCATGAAGGGACCCAACGACGAGGTGTTTGATCCCCGTTGGGTCTACCGTCCCGAGGCCCCACCCGTCCGGGTCCGGGCGGCGGTGCCGGCCGCAGCCACCCCCCCCGCCCAACCCTCGACCGCCGAAACTGCGGCTCGCGAATTGCTGGCCCATCTCAACGCGGGCCGTTTCGCCAAAGCGACGATGACCTTCTCACCGGAAGTCCTGAAAGCTCTGCCTGCCGACAAGTTGCAGGCCCTCTGGCAGACACTCCAGGCACAAGCCGGTGCGTTCCAGTCGGTCGCCAAGACCGCCAAGGAGACGACGATCCAGGCCAACCAGGTCGTCGACCTGATGTGCACCTTCGAGAAGACTCCGCTCATCTTGCGGGTCTCCTACAACAACAAGAAGCAGGTTGTCGGGCTCTTCTTCCTCCCGCCGCCGAAACCGAAACCGGCCACACCGAAGAAGGCCACCGGCGCGGACTCGCCAAGACCGACCTCCAACTGATAGAATCGCCCCTCACGGCAGCAGCTGCCGTGAGGGGTCGGTCCCGGTGACCGGCCGGAGTTCCGGACTACCAGGCGACGGTCAGAGCGATGGCACACAAGAAGGGACAGGGATCGGTTCGCAACGGCCGCGATTCGAACGCCCAGCGCCGCGGGATCAAGAAGTTCGGCGGCGAATCGGTTTACGCGGGCAACATCCTGGTCCGGCAGTGTGGAACCAAGTGGCACCCCGGCCAGAACGTGGGCATGGGGAACGACTACACGCTGTTCTCGCTGGTCGAGGGCACCGTGTTCTTCGACCGTGGCGGGCGACGAATCAACGTCGCGACAGCCGAATAGTCACTCGGTTCGCCTGCCTTCGGCCTCGCCGTCTCCCAGTCGTACCGGGATCTCGATACGACGGCCGCCGCGGACGACCGTCAACGCCACGCGGTCTCCCGGCTTGCGGTTCTCGACGTATTCCAGAAGCGCATCGAACGTCGGAACCGGCTGGCCGTCGACAGCAATCACCAGGTCGGCCGCCGTGCGGTCCATCCGTTGCAGCACCAGTGGTCCCCTGCGAAGCCGGACGACACGAGGCCCACGGAGGCCGGCTCGTTCGGCCGGTCCACCACGTTTCAGGCCCGCGATCATCAACCCCTTCTCGGTCTGGTAGACCCGCGTGATCCCCAGGTCGGGACGAATCACGCGACCGTGTTCGAGCAGTTGCGGGACGACTCGATTGATCAGGTTGGCGGGGATGGCGAACCCGACCCCCGAACTCTGCCCCGACTTGCTGAAGATCGCCACGTTCATGCCGATCACCTCGCCACCTGAGTTAATCAACGGCCCCCCCGAGCTTCCCGGGTTGATTGCGGCATCGGTCTGAATAATCGACTTGATCGTTCGTCCACGCACCAGTTGCAGGCTGCGATTGAGACTCGAGACGACACCGGTGGTCAGGGTTCGTTCCAACCCGAA
>CAUZRQ010000071.1:0-27450 GCA_963582065.1 Planctomycetota bacterium
GCTACGTGTAAACGGCGGCCCCGGTGACCGTGCGATTGGCCGAGAGATCGAATCACTGGTCCAACGCGACCTGCCGAAACTGAATCCATCGAAACCAAGCAGTCAGGACGTCACCGATGCGAGCCCGGGTCCGTGACACCACGATCTACTTCGATGTGGACGGCATGGGGCTGGTGCCCGATGGCGACCGCATGGTCGATCGGCCCGTGCTGTTCGTGTTGCACGGCGGACCGGGTGCCGATCATTCCTACCTGAAACTGCGGATGGCACCGCTGACCGATTCCGCTCAACTGGTTTACCTGGATCACCGTGGTGCCGGACGCAGTGACCGCGGTGACGCGTCGGAGTGGACGTTGGCCAACCATGCGGCCGACGTCGATGCGTTACGGCAGTACCTGGGCCTGGAGCGGATCGTGTTGTTCGGCACGTCCTACGGCGGGTTTGTCAGCCAGCAGTTCGCCCTGGATTTCCCCGACAGCCTGGCCGGGCTGATCCTCTGCTCGACCGCGCCGAGTTACCGCATCCTGGCCGACACCCGGCGGCTGGTCGAAGAACGGGGTACTCCCGAGCAGCAGGCGATTTGTCGGCGGCTGTGGGAAGACGGCCTGCAGACCGAGGAGGCACTCCACGAGTACTTTGTGACCATGGGCCAGGTCTACTCGCAGGGCTTCGACGAGGAGGCCTTCGACGTGGGCTGGCGACGGACGATCTGGAACGTCGAACAACTCGACAACTGGTTTGCCGGCGAACGGCGGACGTTTGATTTCACCGATCGACTGGCCGAGATCACCTGCCCGACGCTGGTGATGTCGGGGGCTCACGACTGGATCTGTACCCCCGAGCAGGGACGGATCATGGCCGAGCGGATTCCACGAGCCCACCTCAAGGTCTTTGCCAACAGTGGCCATTCGGTGGGGCAGGATGAGCCGGAGGCGTTCCTGGCGGCGATGCGAGGATTCCTGGTCGGCACTGTCGGACCGACATGACGCCTGATCGCTACAGCAACTCCAGCAGCGGGCGCCCGTCCTCTTGCAGGTTGTAGGGGCGGTCCTGGCTGTCGGTCGCGGAGAGGTCGTGGATGCCCATCGTGTGATAGACGGTCCTGGCGATGTCGGCGGGAGTGACGCGGCGGTCGGCCGGGTAGCCGCCGTGCCTGTCGCTGGTGCCGTAAGTCTGTCCGCCCTGGATACCTCCCCCGGCGAGCAAATCGGTGAGACAGTAGGTCCAGTGGTCTCGGCCTGCTCCGGAGACACCGCCCGATCGCGGGTCGCCGATCTTCGGCTTGCGTCCCATTTCGCTGGTGACAAGCAACAGTGTGGAATCGAGCAGGCCACGATCGTCGAGGTCTTCCAACAACGCCGAAAAACACCGGTCGAACTCGGGAAGCAGCATCTCCCTGAGACACTGGAAATTGTTGCCGTGCGTGTCCCATCCGCCGGCACTCGCGCATTTCAGTTTCTTGGCGCGTTCGCGGTCGGGCATCCAGTAGAGCGTCACGTACGGCACCTTCGCTTCGACAAGCCGTCGCGCCAGCAGCAGGCCCATGCCGTTGATTGTCTGTCCGTAACGTTCGCGGAGTTCTTCCGGTTCGCGGGTCAGATCAAACGCGCGGGTCGTCGCCGCGGATGACAGCAGCGAGAACGCCCGGTCCTGGTGCCGCTGCCAGGTCCGTGTTTCGCGGTGCTGCTCGAATTCGCGTCGAGATTGATCGAGCTCGGCCAGCAGCGAGCGGCGATGCAGCAGTGTCCTGGCGGACAGACCTCCCTTGAGAACCAGCGCCGGGGCCTGGAACTTCAGCGGTTCTTCCACCTTCCCCAGGAGGCACAGCGGATCGTGTTCGATGCCCAGCCGCCCTGCAAACTGTCCGGCGCGAAGATCGGCTGGCCCGTCGGGAGACCAGGGGTACGAAATGGCGTTCGGCAATGCCCCGCGCTGCGGCAGCTTGGCCGAGACCACCGATCCGATAAACGGCCAGTCGTCTCGCTGCTGCCGCCGCTCGGCCGGGACGATGATCGTGCGAGGGTCCAGCTTGTGCCCGGTGAGATGATAGTAATAGCCCAGATGCGAATTGGTCGGGTCGGTTCCATCGACGGAATTGACGACCGCCAGGCGATGGGCGTGCAGAGCGGTCATCGGAAGGTGCTCGCACAATCGAACTCCCGGTGCGGAGGTTTCAATCGGCTGAAACTCGCCACGGATTTCTGCCGGAGCGTCGGGCTTCATGTCCCAGGTGTCGATATGCGACGCACCACCGGCCAGGACGATCATGATCGTTGACTTGGCCGTACCCGTGGAGTTGGACGATTCGGGCTCGGCCGACCATGCCGGTCGAGCCGCGAAGCTGCCGGGCAATCCCAACAGGCCAGTTCCCGATGCCGCGAGAAATCGGCGCCGCGAGGTGTGCGAGAAGAAATCTCGTCTGCGGGCATCTCGAGAATCGTGGGGGACCATGCGACAGCCTTTGATGGCCAAGGCGATGCCCCAGACCAATACAACCGATTCTCAGACGATAGACGGTGAAGTCACTTCCAGTATATGCCTGGCTCGGAGAATCATACGCAAAATCAGACAGGAAGTCCGGCGGAGAGTTCGCTTCGAGCCGACTCGATCTCCCCCGCGGATCACCGAATCCACAGCAGTCGGTAGTTGAGCCGCGGAACCTCGAGAGCGAGGGAACTGCCGCTCACGGCGACGGCTTTCTTCGTATAGGCGTCGACAACCCTGAGCGGACCGTCTGACTTCAGCCGATCCCAGGCGACGGTGAGCTTCACAGCCCTGGCCTCCCTGCTCGTGTTGTAGACGACCACCAGCGCCCCGCCCTTGGGTTTCCTGTAAATGCTCGCCTTGATCTCCTTCGTCTGCCCTGCGATGAGCTTGGCGTTGTTCCAGTAGCCGAAGAATTTCACGTCGCCCATGCCGAACTCGTCCTGGACGGCATACAGCGGCCTGACCGCCCCGTAATTCGTTCCGGTGATCGGCCAGACGAAGATGTCCAAAAGCAGTCCAATGCCGAGCATGTGATGGGTCTTTTCAACACTGACCGTGCCGACACTGCCGTCCTCGCGGCGAACGGCCACGTCCTTGTCCTCGAGAATCGCTGCCCTCTGCCATGCGGGCAACCACCACGGGATGCCGCCGAAATGCTGCGCCCGGAACTCCGCTCGCAGTTCGTCCAGCGGCAGCACGTCCAGGTAATTGTCCCTCAGCTGTCCAAACCAGTTGCCCTCGCCAGGTTCCCAGACATCGAGGAAGGACAGGAGGGGGGCACACGAATTCTCGGAGGTGTGACCGACGATGAGCGCCCCCGGATTTTCTTTGCGCAGCATCGTGTACATCCGCTTCCAGATCTCGCGGTTGGCCACGATCGGAAATTCGGCGGGACGCTCGACACCGCCGCGTTCGTATCCCAGGCCGTGCTTCACGTCGAGCACCGGCTGACACAGGCCGGCGAAATCGACATAGAGCCCGTCGTGCCCGTACTCCCTGATCAGCTCGCGGTGCTTCCAGACCATGAAGTCGATATACGACGGAACAGGTCGTACGGCGGCGTACTTGTAGAGTCCCTGGCCGAGACTGGAGAAGCCCAGGGGGTTGTACCACTCCCTCCAGTAGAAGTCGCATTCGGGCATCCCGGGCGCCATGAATGCGAACATGCTGTAGGGGAGCACCCTGTTCCCGAGTCGTTTTGACTTCAGGCGGAGCGGCTCCTTCTTTCGCAACGTCTTGTTGTCCCGCCACATCCCCGGACCGCCGGCGTGCAGGTTCTTGACGTGATCGCGGAACCAGTTCGGGTCCTTCACGACAGGAAAGGCGAAATGCCTGTGCGCCGCCTTATGTGGCCAGGGATAGGCGATCCACAGTTTCACGTCGCCCGGCCATCTGCGGTAGTCGGCTGAAGGACCTGTGAACGGAGCGGCGTCCCGCCAGGTCCGCCAACCGGCAGGCAGCGGCTTGGTGGGCGTGGCCTCCAGGACCAGTCGCAGCTTCCATGGCCGAGCGAGCGCGGTCCGCTTACCGACAAACCGGTAGATCACGGTGATGTCGCCGTTGGGCTCGCGCACAATCGAGAAGGCACCGTCGCCGCCGTCAACCAGCGAACCGTTGTGTTCGGTCGCACCACACAGCCCGAAGTCGTCCGTGCCGATCCACCAGTATCCTCCGGCGCCAAGAATCTTTCCCGCGCCCTTGGGAAGAAACCCTCGCGTCCTCGAACCCTGGGAATAAAGCTGGGCGAATTCCCGGCGGATCGGAATCCTCAGCTCCATCAGTTCAACCGCAGCGCCCTCGGCCGGTGCCAGCGAAAAATCATGCAGCAGAAATCCGTCAAATTCCGCCTGGGTCCGCCAACTCATCTCGCCCAGTCCACTTTGCGAAGTGCCCTCAAAAACGACCTCGGCCTTGGTCTTTTTCGTGACACGCCGCTTTCCCGGCGTCCAGTTCACGTCCGAACCATCGACGACGGCCCTGAAACTGACAGGCCCCGCCAGCATCGAGGCGTCCTGCGTCTCGATCTTCGCCGGCAGCCCGAAGGCCCCCAACTGGTAGTCACGTCCCCACACCCTGACGCGATCCTGCTCGACCTCGACAGGTGTCCATGGCAAAGGGGGCGTGTCGCTCACCCCGACCTTCTCTTTCAGCCACACCGGCGGACCGGGGACAACAAACCTGGTCGTCACCGACGCGAGCGGCTTGCCGTCCCGGGTCGTGATGTCCGAGATCACCTTGTACTCGCCTTGCGGCAAGTCGGTGTACGGGATGACCGCCTGGCCGAACCTGTCTTTCGTCCGGGTGATGGCCGCAGCAGACGTTCCTCTCGCAGGCACCAGCCGGGCCTTGCCCGCAAAATTGCCGCTGCGGTCGCCGCTGTCGATCTCCACCACCAGCGTGCTCTTGGCCGGATCCGGCACGACCCTGGCCGTGGGCTTCATGAAGTCCAACGGGATGTCCATGCCCCGCTTGCGCGTCAGAGAATTTGCCGCAGCCCAGTCAACCTCCTTGCGAGTCAGCGCGCGGTCGTAGATGTAAACCTCGTCGATCAGCGTGTGGGCTCGGCGGGCCGGAATTCCCCCGAAATCGCCGATGAGAATCCTGAGCAGATTCTCCGGTTCCGGCACCGGCCCGGATTCTGCCGAACAGTCATGGGTCCACGCTTCCCCTGTCGCCCTGATGCCGCCGATGTAGAACCCCAGCCGCTTGCCCTTCTTCCACGTCAGGGCGTGCCAGCTCCACTTGCCTTTGAGCGGATTGCACCCGTAGGCCCTGCTGGCCATTTTGCTCGTGGATCGAACCACGAACTCTCCTGCACCCGGTGGCCTGATGTAGAAGAATAATCGTCCCCCGCCGGTGACATCGATGAACCGGTGGAAGTGGCCGTCGTCGTGATCCCAATCCTGCGCATAAATCCAGAACTCGATCGTGCCTTCCTTGGCACTGATGTTGCCCTTGGCGGGAAACTCGACGTAACCCTCCCCGTCCCCGGTGCGCAACGCCGAGCCGCGAAAGCCAAGCCCGTCGGCATTCAGCGTTCCGCCGCCCTCGTGAAACCGTGCCTTGGAACTCCCGGCGGCGTAGTCGGCATCCTTGCTCTGGTCAAATCCGGCGTAGAACAGCACGCCCCCTCTTGTCTTGGCAACGTCCTCGCTCCGCGCGACGCTCCCGGCACCGAGCAGACCCGCACAGGCCCAAGCGGCCACCACCCGAAACAACATTCCGTAACGCGTCATCTCTATCTGCTCCAGAATTCGGAGTCGTGCCGAGGATATCTCAGCTGGCCGTCTTCCTCTGGCCAGCCACATCGTACCATCGGATGGCTCGGCACAAGAGCCATCCGATTCGGGCTCATTTCTCTCGTTGCCGCAAAAACGACGTCGGGAGCAAAAGAGCGGTTCTCCCACATCACGCTCTTCGACAAAGTCGATGGCATGGTCCCCTGTCCACCGGAGACCCTACTTTCCGAAGTGCTTCGAAAGGAACTTCAGCGTCTTGCCGTTCGACCACTCGTGGGGGCCGTCGAAGAAGTCCGCTTCGATTCTCTTTTGCACACCCAGCAAAGCGTAGACGCGTTTCAGCTTTTCGAATCCCTGCCGAGCGTCGGCAATGGGAGCGCTTTCATCCCGCGTGCCGTTGATCAGCAGGACCGGCCTGGGGGCGTGCAGGGCGACCACGTCGGACATCTCGCCGTACTGCATCACGCCCGGCAGACAATTGCAGATGCAGTGATTCATGGCGTAAAACGAGTTGCGGTAGGAGGAGAAAATGCCGGCTATCATGACCAGCTTCACCCGCTTGTCGAGAACCGGCAGATAGAGCGACAGCGTGCCACCCCCCGAAAGACCGGCCAGGCCAATTCGCTTCGCATCGACCGCGTCCTGGGTTTCGAGAAAGTCAATCACCCGCATCGCGTCCCAACACCGCAGGCCGGCCGGCGACATGCCCAGCAGCACGGTGTTCATGGTCACGTTCTGGCAGCTGCGTCTGACAGACCCTCCCTGGGGGTCCTGGTACCCGGCCGTCTCGTTCCATCCGCGGACGATCGGCACCGCCGTCACGTAGCCATGCTCAGCAAAGTAGCGGGGGAAGTCACGAGCGAGCAACGGCCGCGCCTTGCCCGACTTTCTTCCCTCCCCCAGGTAAGGAACGACGCCGTCGTGGCCGTGTAGACAGACGATCGCGGGTGCCCGCTTTCGGAGCTTGTGCGGCACCAGGTAGTAGACCGGGCACCAGTAGGTCTTTTCGGTTTGAATGTAGATCTTGTGCCGCGTGAACGTGTCGAACCGCTGCTTTTCGGTCCACTTCACCCTCAGCGGCACGCGATCCGGCATGCGGCCGAGGACCTTGAGCATTCTTGCCCGAAACGCCTTGTGCCAGGCCTTGTGCTCTCCGATCGTGGTGGCGTTCCAGGCGAGTCTTGGCGGCGTGGCATCGGCCAGCCCACGGAAACTCGTTTCCACCTTGTTGTCAGTCGGTGGGACGTCGACCGGAGGACCGGCCTGGGTGATCGACAGCGTATTCACTGAGAGCCCGCACAAGATCATCAGGCCCAGGTTCTTGTTGCGGCGCATTTCGGCTCCTTTGATCTTCATGGGAGTCTCTTGGATGTGTTATTGCAGCAGCTTCTGGGAGCAAAATCCCCCCCGAAAAACGATTGGGCCACTGATTCCAGGGTCCAGTCGCTCCATTCGGGTCGGCACCGGTACCGGAGCCAAGTCATGCGTCTGAATTCGCTCGTGATCCAGAAGTTCTCGCTCTCGGCTCAGCCGTTGCCGATGCCGACGGCGACCGTCGAAATCGTCGGCCGCAGTCGGGGAATCCTGGCATTTCTCCTGTCTCTCATCGGTTTCAGTCCGATCACACGCTTCACCCTCGCCGGCAATGAACTCCGTTGCCAATCGGCGAGCCTGTTCGGCCAGAGTTCTCAGACGATTCCGATCAACCAGATCTCCACGCTTTCCGCCGGCGTTCGAAAACCGGTCGAGAACCTCGTCGGGGCCGCGGTATTTCTGTTTGGCGGAATCGGTCTCGGCATCTCCAACGAAGAATGGACCCCCTTCATTTTCGGACTCGTGCTGGCCATCGTACTGGTCGTCGGTTACGTGCTGACCAAGTCGTTCTTCATCAAGGTGTACCCTGAAGGTGGACCGGAGATTGCTCTCGAGTTCAAGCCCAACGTGATCGAGGGTGTCCCGATCGACGTGAATCGGGCGTTGAGCGTCATCGGCGTGATCCGCGACATGGTGCTTTACCAGGAAACAACAACTCCGGCGGTTCCCACCGAGTTCGTTCCCGTTTCGCCCCACCGGGAGCCGGACCAGCCGAAGCCGGCGGAACCCCCGTTGCCTGAACCAAGCGACGACGAAGACACCGCCAAGGAGCTGTTCGAGGAGGCTCGGAAACGGGTTGCGACGGGCCGTACAGACGACGCCGTCGCGCTTCTCAGGGGGATCGTCGACCAGTTTCCCCGGACCTGGTCCGCGGTCCAGGCCAAGAGAACTCTCGCCCAGCTCGAGGACGGTGAAGACGCGTGAGAGATCACCCGGCGGCCGGTGTCCAGCCTTCGACCCGGGTGTTCACTCCACCGGCGGGTTGAACACCCGCGTCGGGGGCAGGAACTCGCGAGTCGCCTCATCCGACGTATCCCGCAGTTCAAACTCCGCCTCCACCTCTTCGATCCAGTGCCGGATTTCCGCCTCGTATTCGCTCGCCACCCCGGCCTGCACCAGTTCTCGCTGGAATTCGGCCACGCCACCCGAATCGAGTTCGGCCTCCTCGGCTGAGGGGAACCGCTGGAACGGATCCGGGTCGACCAGGCCGTGCAGCAGCCGCAGCAGCGGCTCGGTCAACGCGAACTCCTCGACCGGCAACGCCCCCGGCAGCCACTCGAAGACCGACCGCTTGGCCGTGAGCATCTCGGAGAATTTCATCTCGGCAAACGGCTGCTCGCCCGAAAGCATCTCGATCAACAGGTAGCCGACGCTGGCCAGGTCCGAGGCCGGCGTCCCCGGCTTTCCCTCCAGGACTTCCGGCGCGGCGTAGATCGGCGTGCACGGCTGCACCGCGGGCGGGTTCTCCAGCTCGAAGGCGGCACCGATATCGATGATCTTGGCATTGCCGCTGCGCTTGAGCATCACGTTGGAAGGCTTGATGTCGTTGTGGACGATGCCGTGACGGTGCATCGCCGACAACGCCGACAGGCACTCGCGGATCACCGACGCCGCCGTCCCCGGTCGCAACCGCGGCTGCTGGCGTCCCTCGGTCATCACCACCTGGTTGATCGTCTGCCAGCGACGCTCGGTCACCTGCTCGCGAACGCGACCATAGGCATCCGGAGTCAACAGACGTCGCAGGTCGTATCCGTCGACCCACTCCATCTCCAGCACGTGGATCCCCTCGATACTGACGACGTTCTGGACGTCGACCAGGTGATCCTGCTGGATCCGTGCAACCCGCGAGGCGACCGTGGCCAATCGAGCCATCTCGGCGGTGTATTCGACCGGAGCCGTGAAACGGTCCGGCGAAAAGACCTTCAACGCCACCGGAATCGTGAAACCGTCGACCCCGCGACGCTCGCTGAGGTAGACGACGCCCTGGCCGCCAACCCCCAGGCACTTCAGGAACGGACGCTCCGCGTCCCAGCCCACCGCCTTGCCTTCCACCAGCGACCGGTAGTGCTCGCCCAGCGCCTTCAGGCCGTCTCCGGATCCCACCGCCTCAACTGTCATCTCTTTCGCCAAGTCCTCTCGCCCGCCAGTTACACCCCGTGTAGTCGATCCGCCGCCGTCACTCAAGAGCCACACTCGGAGTTGGGCCTGGACCACGGCCGTGAGCACCGACAACGGCCCAACAGGAGCGGCCCGCGTGAGAACCCCGGAAGTCGTGGGACTTCAGGCGAAGCGGGAACCCGCCGACGGACCGCCTACCGCTCGGACACCGGCTTGAAATCTCGAACCGTCGGGCCAGTGTAGATCTGCCGTGGGCGGTTGATCCGGCTGCCTGGGTCGTCTCGAAGTTCCTTGAGGTGAGCGATCCAGCCGGGCAGGCGTCCCAGGGCGAACATCACGGTGAACATGTTTGTCGGGATACCCATCGCGCGGTAGAGCACGCCGCTGTAGAAGTCGACATTGGGATAGAGCTTCCGCTCGACGAAGTACTCGTCGTTGAGTGCCACGTCCTCGAGTTGCTTGGCGATCTCGAGCAGCGGATCGTCGACTCCCAGGTCCTCCAGCACCTCGTCACAGGCCTTCCGCAGGATCGTCGCCCGCGGGTCGAAGTTCTTGTAGACGCGGTGCCCGAATCCCATCATCCGGAACTCGTTGTCCTTGTCCTTGGCCATGTCGACGTACTTCTTGTAGTCGGATCCGTCCTGGCGGATCATCTCGAGCATCTCGAGCACCTTCTGGTTGGCTCCGCCGTGGAGCGGACCCCAGAGAGCACAGACGCCGGCCGAAAGCGAGGCAAAGATGTTGGCCTGGCTGCTGGCCACCATCCGCACCGTCGACGTGCTGCAGTTCTGCTCGTGGTCGGCGTGCAGGATCAACAACACGTTCAGGGCGTCCTCGAGGACCTTCGGCACCTCGTACGCCTCGGTCGGCACCGAGAACATCATGTTGAGAAAATTGGCGCTGTAAGAGAGTCGGTTGAGCGGATAAATCAGCGGCTGGCCGATCGACTTCTTGTAGGCCCAGGCGGCCATCGTCTTGGACTTGGCCAGGATACGGACGATGTTCAGGTCGTCATCCTCTTCCCCCGCGGCCTCGGGGTAGTAGGTGGCCAGCGAGGCGATCATCGACGAGAGCACGGCCATCGGGTGCGCCGAGGCCGGGTAACCCTCGAAGAACTTCTTCATGTCCTCGTGGATCATGCTGTGGTAGGTCAGTCCGTCGCTGAATGCCTTCAGCTCGTCGGCCGTCGGCAGGTCACCGTAGATCAGCAGGTAGCAGACCTCGGCAAACGTGGCATTCTCGGCCAACTGCTCGATCGGGTATCCACGGTATCGGAGAATCCCCTCCTCACCGTTGATGAAGCAGATGGCACTCTGGCACGCACCGGTGTTGCCGTACCCGGAGTCGAGCGTGATCGCGCCGGACTGGCTGCGGAAGCTGGTAATGTCGACACCCAGCTCCCCCTCCGACCCCTCGACCACCGGAAGCTCGTACTCCTGCCCTTCCAGGCTCAACTTGGCACTATCCATCGTGTCGTTTCTGATCCCGGAATGTGTTCCTGATGTTGAATCCCGCCAGATCTCTGACACTCGTCAACGACCACCGGCGGAGCGGCCATTATCCGAGTCAACCCTCCGGTTCGCAAGCGAGCCGCGAGTGACTTCGCTCCGCAACCCAAAGATGCCCACGCGAGCAACGGATCATCTCATCGGGACGCCACGCCGGGCTGCCACGTCGCGCGGGGCCTGGTCTCGGATCCTCGCCACAATCTCAGTGCACCGGTCCAGTCGCCCACGACCAGCCAGCCCGGCACGCCGACCAGCACCACGCGGGTGGCGATGTCGCCCAGCGGCCCTCTTCGGTTCTGTTCGGCTCCGGCCTGGTTCCAGGTCCTCGCCACCCGGTCGCGGCCGACGGTCGCCAGCCGCCCGTCGGCACGGCAGGCGATGCCCAGTACGCCCCCCTCGTGAGCCATCCAGTTCCTCAGCGGCCGCCCCCCCTCGGCCTCCCACTGACGGACCGTCCCGTCCTGGCTGGCCGAGGCGACCACGCGGCCATCGGGCCGCCACGCCACGCCGGTGACCGCGCCACGGTGACCGGTCAGTGCCGACACCCGGTCCCACTGGCGAGTCTCCCACAACACCAGGCCGCCCCCGCGGTCACCGGTGACCAGTCGCCGCCCGTCGGGACTGAAACCGATCGAGACAACCCAATCGGTGTGAACCGACAGGAGTCGAATCGTCCGGCCGGTGGTGGTCTCGACGATCCGGACCACCCGGTCGCTGCCGATGGCCAGCAGCTTTCCGGACGGTGCCAATGCGGATCCCAGCACGACGTCTTCGCCGTCGGTGACGGCAAACAGCCGTCGCCCGGTCCGGACGCTCCAGCCCACGACGGCCCCGGAGACCCCCGCCTCCCCGCCGGCGGCCCAGATCACCTCGCCGTCGGCACTGAAGGCGAGCTGGTGCGGCCGGCCCTCGGGAAACGACAGCACGCCGGAGAATTTTCCACCGATCGCGTCATAGACCAACACCTGCCCGAGGCCACCGACGGCCACCAGCGACGACCACGGGCTGGCCGCCAGGGCCACCACCGCGCGTCCCCGGGAAGCGGTCCGCACCGCCACGGCCGGCCAGCCGGCGGGACGAGCGCCCGGCTGGTCCCCCTTGCTCGCCGAGGCGGGACGACGAAGAGGCGGGCCGACACGCGAGAGCACCGAGCGAGGACGCTTCGAGGTCCGCGGACGACTTGTGCTGGTCGCCAGCAGGCCGCCGTCGATCCACTGCCGGATCAAGTTCAGTTCCGCTCGAGGCAACCGGGGCCGCTCGGGCGGCATGTGCGGCTCCTCGGCGTGAGAGACGAGCAGGTAGAGCCGGCTCTGCAGGGGATCTCCCGGAACCAGCACCTCGCCGGAAGACCCACCGGCCATCGCCGCCACGTACCTCGACAGATCGAGATCGGCTTTCGGCTGACCACCGCCGTGACACCCTGTGCAGCGGCGACGAAACAGCGGTCCGACCTGGTCGCGGAACGTCACTCTCGGGGACTTCGATTTCGCGCCGGCCGGATCCTCCGCCCCAACCACCGGCGGCAGCACCAGGATCACGAGAACTACCAACGTGTTGGTTCGCTTGAGCATCTGGTCACACTGCCTGGCCGGTCAAAGTGGTCTGCCGCGGGTTCCCGGTGAAAACCGGGTCAGTGGTTGAACAGGAATTCCTTGGAATTCAACAACGCCCAGAACAACTCCTGGTAGATCTCGGTCCGATCGTCGGCGGCGGCAACGGCGGCCGACAACCGGGTCCGCTCGCGAGCCGTCGGTCGCCTCGACAGGCAGCGAACGTAAAGAGCCGAGATCACCGTGGTCGGATCGTCACCGGCTGCCATCAGCCGCTTCAAGACCTCGCCCCGCTCGATCTTGCCCCAGATCGTGGTGCCGTTGATCAGGTGCAGGGCCTGCGAGAGATTCGGCTGCACGTCGACCTCGCAACTGCAGACCGTCTCGCGATTCGAACGGCCGAACGTCACGAGAAAGTCCGTGGACATCGCGGCCACCGGCAACTGCACCGCACGGGTGCCCAGGGGAAACCCGCCCAGACGGCTTGGTACGCCCGTCGCCTGGCACAGGCAGTCGTGCAGCACCTCGGCCCGCAACCGGCGGAATGCCGCATGAGAGAAGTTCCGCCGGTCGTCGAGGTTGCTGGCGGTCGGCTTGGTCGCCCGCTGGTACGCGCGTGAGAGCGTGATGATTCGAATCAGCTTGCGGAAGTCGTAGCCGTCGGCCACCAGTCGGCCGGCCAGGAAGTCGAGCAACTCGGGGTTTGACGGCGGATTGCTCAGCCGCACGTCGTCCACCTGGTCGACGATTCCTCGTCCGAAGAACTGCGCCCAGGCGATGTTGGCCAGGTTCCGTGCGAACCACGGGTTCTCGGCAGCCGTCAGCCAGTCGGCCAGCACGGCCCGCCGGTCCCGTCGGCCCATCTTGGGCACGTCGCCGCCGAGGAACTTCGGCGGCATCACTCGGTCGTCGATCGGATGCCGGACCTCACCCGAGCCCTTGTTGAAGACAATCTGCTCTCGCGTGTCCTCCCAGTTCCGCTTCGAGCCCAACTGTGCAAAGAACGCGGCGAAACCGTAGTAGTCGTTCATCGTCCAGCGATCGAACGGATGGTTGTGACACTGAGCGCACTGGATGCGGGTCCCCATGAAGACCTGGGCCACGTTTTCGGCCAGGACCTTCGGTTTGCCGACCCGTCGGAAGTATTGCGCCGGGGGATCCCGGAAGAAGCCCCCCTCGGCCGTCAACAACTCGCGAACCATCCGATCCATCGGCACGTTGGCCAGGAATCGCTTCCGCAACCAGCCGAAGAACCCACCCTTGACGTTGCGGACCTGCAGCAATTCGGCCCACTTCATCACCCAGAGATCGGTGAACTCGGGTCGACCCAACAACTCCTCAACCAGCCGCTTCCGCTTGTCGGGACGCTTGTCGGCCACGAACCGGTCGAATTCACCCGGCTCGGGCAACAGCCCGATCGTGTCCAGGTAGACCCGGCGGAGGAACGTCGAGTCATCGCAGAGCGCCGAGGGAACCACTCTCAGTTTCCGCAGCTTCCGATGGATCAACTCGTCGACCCGGTTGGCCACCGGCAGATCGGGAAACACCGCCGCCGGCCCCGCGGGGACCACGATCACCGACAACCCGACATTGTGTTCACCGAACATCGCCATCACGAACGACTCGCCCCGCCGCTGCCCGCTCACCACCCCACGGGCCGACACGACCGCTGATGCGGTGTTGGTACTGGTGAAGACGGTCAGCCCGGTGACGTCGCGATCGGTGCCGTCGTCGTAATGGGCCCGAACAACCAGCCGATGAGAGTTTCTCGTGGTCGCGTCGCCCCCGGGCGGCGTGCCCGACAGGACCACCTCCGAGGGAAACATCTCCAGCCGCTTCACCCGGGACACATCCTGCGGATCCCTCGGAGCCCCCTGCTCGAGCCACTTCAACAGCACCCGGTACATCTCGCTGCCGGCATCGAACCGCTGCCCACCACCGTGGACCACCTGCTCGGACGGCTTCGTCAGCAACAGGCTCTCGGCCGGCCGCGCCAGGTCGATCCGCCGGCCGACGAATTCCCGGGTGATCCGGAAGTGGTCGCCGGCCGGGTCGAACCCGAAAACCGACAGCCGGAACCCCCGCTGCCCCCGCGATGCTCCGTGGCAACTGCCGCTGTTGCACCCCCCCTTGGTCAGCACCGGCATCACGTCGAGACCGAATCGCACCGGCGAGGTCGTGGTGGCATTGCGGACCGTCACCGGGACAACCAACCGACGGCCATCGACGGTCACCACGAGGTCCAACGTCCCGTCGGCCACCGGCTGGAGAACCCCATCGGCGATCCGGACCCGATCGGGCACCGAGGTCGTCAGCCGGGCTTTTGAAGTCAGGTCACGGGTGCGGCCGTCCGCGTCGGTCGACTGCACGATCACACGCTGCCGATCGACCGCCCCGTCGAGCGTCACTCGAGACGGGTAGATTCGAATCACCGGGTCGCCGGCGATCGCAGCACCGCTGCCGACCACGACCGCCAGGATCCCCAGTGCGATTCGACAGTCGGCAAACGGTCCTCGGGCGAAATCCAGGCTCATGGCGCCCGCCCTTCCTGCTTCTCCTGCCGCTGGACGGTCGCCGTCTCGAGAATCCTCAGTTGACCACCGTGACCCAGCCGTTGCACGACGGTCGTTTTTCGACCACCCGCTCCGCGCCACGGGATGGAGATCCGGCAAGAGAGCGTCTTGTGCAACCCGGTGGGTGCCGTCGCGGCGGCCGTCACCGGAAAGGTGATCGACTGGGAGGTCGCGTCGATCTCGACCGGCCTGGCCGTCACCCCCTCGGGCAGTCCCAGCAACTCGGCCTTCGCCGCACCGGTGAACTCGACCTTCTGTTCCAGTTGCCCCTTCAACCCGACTGTCTCCCCTCTCGGGAGAATGGCTCGAGTGAGGACCAGGTCCAGGAACGCGGGAAGCACCTCGAGTGTCCGCAACTGCGTCGAAACGCCACCGCCGCGGAGCTGCGTGGCTTCACGCGAGACGACCGCGATCGGCCAGCGACCCGGCCGCGCCTCGCGATTCGCTTCCAGCCGCATCTCCACCACCCGCTCGCCGTCGGTCATCGGGCTGGACAACTCGGCACTGATCCCGGGTGGCGTGTAGAGCATCGACAACCACACTTTCCGCCTCAGCCCCGGACCGACGCGGGCGCGGATCTTCAGCACCGCTTCGCCCTCCTGAACAAGCGGAGCCTCGGGTGGTTCAAGTTCCAGGTGCACGGGGTAGTCCTCGGCCACCGCCACGGCCAGCCGTTCGGAGTCGACCCCGAAAAAAGCGTAGTTGGGCGGATTGAGTCCGTAGAAGACCGTCTGCTCGAATTGCGTGGCCAGCGGTCGGCCCAAAGCGTCGGTCGAACGGAACCGGACCAGACCGGCGGTTCGGCGGGCATCCCCGGTAGCGGTGAACAGCATCGGCACCCGCCGGCCGGTCAAACCGGGTGCCTCGACCGACACGCCCGGAGGCAGCCCGTCGGCGGCCACCGCCAGCGGCCCCTCGGGACAGTTCTGCCTGAGATTTTCGACGATCACCGCGTAGCGATTGCCTCGCGGCACCGACACGCTCTGCCCGGGGGTTCCTCGCCAGTACGGTGGATCTCGACGAACGAACAGCGTCAGCTTCGGCTCGATCCGGGTCACCTCGATCCGGTAGTGGTAATCGATGCCTCCCTTCTTGAGGTGATCGGCCACCTCGACCACGTAGCCGCCCCCCTCGTTTGCGGTCATCTCGGTGTAGGCATCCTGGGCAAACCAGCCGGCATGGTGACTGTTGTAGGCAAACAGCGACGTTCGGTGCCTGCGTGGCGGATCGTCACCCCCGGCGACATTCGTCCCGTCGCGGACGCGGTGGACGCTGATGACCGAATCGAGCCGCGAATAGAGTCGGCGGGCGTAGACCTGCACCCTCAGCCGCTGCCCCTTTTCGGCGCGAAAGCGGAACGTGTCGACGTCGCCGGGCTTCGAGATGACTCCAGCAAACGCCGCTGGTGCGGTCTGCTCCGACGGCGGTAACTTCCGCCAGTCGTCGTTGGGCTCGGTCTCGACCACCGTCGCCAGGTGGTTGACCCGGATCGGGTGCGGGGTCGGAGCCGAACGTCCGTCAAGCGTCGGGGTAACGGTGGTTGTGCCGAAGACCGACCGATTGCGATCGGTGGAAACGGCCAGCAACTGGGTGAATGGCCCTCGAGGATCACCCAGGAAGGTCATCCGCACCAATTTGTCCGAGACGCGACCAGCGGCGATCACGGCCAGTGGACGCGGGAAGGTGCCCACGTGCAACAGGTACCTCCCCCGAGGTCCCTTGTACGACCCCTCGTTCCCGTAACCACTCTCGCGGATCGCGATCATGCAGGGACCAGAGGTGCCGGCGATCAATCCGGTGATCGGATCGTGCAGCCCCAGTCCCGTGTCATCCGACTCGGCCAGCACCCGGGCCCTGGCATCGAAAACCGTCACGTGGGCGTCGAACAGTCCCTGGGCCATCCGCACGGCCTGGACGTCGACGTTCAGACGCTGGCCTTTCTTCACCATCACGCGGTACCAGTCGAGCTGGCCCACCTCGCTGATGTATCCCGAGACGGTCGTGTTGAGCGCCACGTCCTGGGGATCCTCGAATGTCGTCGCCCGCAACCGCTCGGCCAGCCTGGGCAGGGGGCCGACATACAGGGTGTGCAGGGTCGAAAGTCCGCCACGGTCACGGATGCGGAACCGGTGCTGGCCGATCCGGCAGTCGGCCGACACCCGGATCGTCGCCAGGTACTCCCGACCATCCGGCGGCAGTCCCTTGGACTGCTCCAGCAGCGTCAGGTCCTGGCAGACCAGCCCGGGCGAATAGAACAGGATATCCTCGGCCGAGGGCAGCCAGGCACAACGCAGGTGGACGGTCGTGACGGTCCCCCTCTGCAGGTAGCGAGGTGAAGCCGAGACCACGGCGCGGGCTTCGGACTGAGCCCGGGCCGTCGAGGCCACCGCCAGCACCAGGCCGACCGTCACCAACACCCCGATCGTCCGGTCAGCCCACTTTCGGCGGCTCATGACGCCTCCAGCAGCTCTTTGACCACCCGCCCCCCCTTGACGATCTCGATCGGGCGATCCCCCGGGGCCATCAACTCCTTTTCGGCGACGATGCCGATCTGGTGATAAACCGTCGTCAGCAGGTCCCGGGGAGCCAGGGCTCCTGTATCGGGCGAGGAGGCGGTCAGGTCGCTGGATCCGTGGACGTGGCCCCGCCGGATGCCGGCTCCGGCCAACATCACGCTGAAGACCCGCGGCCAGTGGTCGCGTCCGGCCGCCTTGTTGATCCGCGGTGTCCGTCCGAACTCGGTGGTGACAGTCACCAGGGTGGTCTCGAGCAGGCCACGGTCGTCGAGATCGGTGATCAGGGCGGCCAGGGCGCGGTCGAAACGGGGAACCTGGTCGGCCAGCGAGGGAGCAATGTTGAAGTGACCGTCCCAGGTGCCGTACTCGAGCGACACGAACCTCACACCCGCCTCGACCAACCGCCGCGCCAGCAGCATCCTCATCCCCGCCGCTCCGCTGCCGTAGGCATCGCGAGTGGTGGACTTTTCCTGCGAGAGATCGAAGGCGGCGCGGGCCGCGGGCGAATCGATCATCCGGTAGGCCTGCTGGTAGAACGAGTCGATCGCCTTGAGACGCGGGACCTCCGCCTCGCGATCCACCCGCTCGTTGACCAGCGACAGCAGCGAGCGGGCCCGGGACTGCCGGGCCGTGTTGATACGGGCCGGAGGCCGGAGGTCCTTGACGGCGAAATCGGCCTCGGCCGGGTCGCTGCCCAGGCCGAACGGACCGAAGGCGGTGCTCAGGTAACCGTTGCCGGCAAAGCGGTGGTGCTTGCCGGGCACGCAGATGTAGGCGGGCAGATCGTTGCGGGGGCCGTATTCGTGGGCCACCACGCTGCCGAGACTCGGGTAGCTGATCGCGGGACTCGGGCCGTACCCGGTGTACATCTGGTGCACGCCCGCATCGTGGTCGGCCAGCACGTGGCTGACGGCCCGGCACAGCGTCACGCGGTCGAGAATGGTGGCGGTGCGGGGCAGCAGGCTGCTGAACTGGACTCCGGGAAGACGGGTGTCGATGACCTCCAGTTGGCCACGGTACTCGGCCGGAGACTGGGGCTTGGGGTCGAAGGTGTCCTGGTGCGCGATCCCGCCAGGGAGAAAGATATTGATGACACTGTGGGCCGGACCGGGACGACTCTCGAAGTCCTTCTGATCGGCCCGGGCCTCCCAGCGAAGAAGGTCCGAAAGACTCAGGCCAAAGCCGGATAGGGTGCCGACCTGTAAGGCCCGACGGCGGGTGATGGCAGAGGATGACACAGACCCCATTGTCATCCGTCGACCGGGACTGTCAACAGCCGCCGGCCCGAAGCGTCAGGCCCGCGAGGGGAACTCGGTCGAAGACGTTTCGACGAAATCCTCGCCCCGAAGACTGGCCCAGAAATGGTACGCGCCGGGCACGACGTTCGGCTTGGGATCACGCAGCATCACGAAACCGCCGACCTCGTCCGACTCGCAGAACGTCCGGAACCACAGCATGCCGCAGACGTTCGGCTGAGGCGAAAACAGGTGCACCGCGATCCCCTCTTCGACGTGCAGTTCGTGCAGCATGCCGAAGAACCCCGTCGGGATTCCCTTGACCGACTTCATCTCGATGCCCACCGTTCGACAACCCCCACCGGCGGGAGATCTCGGCTGTCCGCCTTGACCGCCACCCCGGCACAGGTCGACCAGGGTGTCGCGGAGCAGGCACAAATCGGAGCCATCCCAGATCTCCTTGGTGCCCAGGTCCAGCACGGGGTATCCACGGTCGTGGTGGACGTCGATGCGGGGCGAATCCTGCCAGCGAGACTGGATGCTCTGGCGGATCGACTCGGGGGTCGCGGCCGATTCATCACTCTCGACAGGGTCGATCGGAGGCAGACAAACAGCTTGGTTCATCGGCGAGGCTCCATCTGCGGCCCGCAGAGGATGACCCTCGGAATGGGTCACGGGGGGGTGAGTGAGAATCCGCGGTCCTGACGGTGCACAACGAAAAGGGCGGGAAGTATTCCGTTGACACCGCAGGACGCGGAAATTGCCCTCTCGGGCTACCCGATAACCCACCCCGGGAGAGAAGTGTTCGTGGGAATCCGGATTTTTTTCCGGTGTGTCAGAAATTGGTTCGCAACGTCGCGGCACAACTCGGTTGGTTGTCCACCCAACTTCGTTAGGATGCCCCCCAGCCATGCCGGTCTCCACTTTTCACCCGCTGATCCAGAAGTGGTTCGCGTCACGGTTCGATGCTCCGACCCAACCGCAGGCCGAGGGCTGGCCGGTGATCGCCGCGGGCGACCACACGTTGATCGCCGCCCCCACCGGCAGCGGCAAGACTCTGGCCGCCTTCCTGGCCGTCATCGACCGGTTGCTGCGCGAGGGACTCGAAAACGGCGGACTCGACGAGACCACCCGGGTCGTCTACGTCTCGCCCCTGAGGGCCCTCTCCAACGACATGCACCGCAACCTCGAGGTGCCCCTCGAAGAGATCCTCGAACTGGGACGCCGCGAGGGCTACGACATGCCCGAACTGCGGGTCGGGCTCCGCACCGGCGACACCAGTTCGTGGCAACGCACCAAGCTGGTCCGCCGCCCGCCCCAGATCCTGGTCACCACACCCGAATCGCTGTTCCTGATGCTCACCGCCGAGAAGGCCCGGCAGACCCTGGGCGCGGTCGACACGTTGATCGTCGACGAGATCCATGCCCTGGTGCGGGACAAGCGGGGCAGCCACCTGTCGCTGAGCGTCGAACGCCTCGAAGCTCACTCCTCCGCCAACCTCCAGCGGATCGGACTCTCGGCCACCCAGAAACCGATCCACCGGACCGCGTCGTTTTTGGTCGGTGGCCGGACGGCAGAGGGCGTGCCGACGGTGATCGACGTGGGTCACCAGCGAGACCTCGACCTGCAGATCGAGGTCCCCCCCAGCGACCTCTCGGCCGTCTGCTCGCACGAACAGTGGGCCGAGATCAACTCGCGGATGGTCGAGTTGATCAACGAGCACACCAGCACACTGGTCTTCGTCAATACCCGCCGGCTCGCCGAGCGGGTCACTCACCAGTTGACCGAGATCCTCGGTGAAGACCACGTGGGCAGCCACCACGGTTCGCTCTCGGCCGGAACACGGCTGGACACCGAACAACGACTCAAGGAGGGCCGGTTCAAGGCGGTCGTTGCCACCGCGTCGCTGGAACTGGGCATCGACATCGGACACGTCGACCTGGTGATCCAGATCGGTTCTCCCCGGGCCATCGCCACGCTCCTGCAGCGGATCGGTCGCTCGGGCCACTCGCTGGGACTGGTCCCCAAGGGACGGCTGTTCGCCTTGTCGCGGGACGAGTTGATCGAGTGCCAGGCGATCGTGCGAGCCATCCGCAGCCACCGGCTCGACGAGGTCCAGGTCCCCCTCGCCCCGCTCGATGTGCTCGCCCAGCAGATCGTCGCCGAGGTGGCCGCCCGGGAGTGGTCCTCGGACGAACTGTTCGAACTGGTCCGCAGGGCCGGACCGTATTCGCAGTTGACCCGCGAGTCGTTCGACGCGGTGATCGAGTTTCTTTCCGAGGGCATGACCGACACGTCCGGTCGCGGACGCGTCTACCTGCACCACGACCGGGTCGGTCGACGGCTGAGGGCCCGCAAGGCGGCTCGCCTCTCGGCCTGTACCAACGCCGGAGCCATCCCCGACATCGGCAGCTACCGGGTCGTCACCGAGGACGACCTGTTCGTGGGAACGCTCGACGAGGACTTCGCGATCGAGAGCCAGGCGGGGGACGTCTTCCTGCTGGGAAACACGTCGTGGAGGATCCACCATGTCCGGGGTGAACGCGTGACCGTCTCGGACGCCGGCGGAGCCCCGCCAACGATCCCTTTCTGGCGAGGCGAAGCACCGGGGCGGACCTGGGAACTCTCGGAAGAGGTCTCGCGGTTGCGCGAGGAGATTGCCGAACGGATCGGGGGACCGGGGGGCGACGAATCCGAGCGTGCCCGGCGGCTGGAACGGACAACCCGGTGGGTGGCCGACGAGACACTGTGCAACGAACACGCCGCCGGACAGGTGGTCAATTACATCGCGTCGCAACAGGCCGCCGTCGGGCTGGTCCCCTCGGGACGACAGGTGCTCTTCGAACGGTTCTTCGACGAAGCGGGCGGGATGCAGGTGGTGATCCATGCGCCGTTCGGGTCGCGGATCAACCGGGCGTGGGGACTGGCGTTGAGGAAGAGGTTCTGCCGGTCGTTCGATTTTGAGTTGCAGGCCACCGCCGACGACGACGGCTTCATCCTCTCGCTCGGACCGCAGCACAGCTTCCCGCTCGAGAGTCTCTTCGGCATGCTCGGACCGCACAACGCCCGCAACCTGCTCGAACAGGCGGTGCTGGCCGTCCCGGTCTTCCAGCTCCGCTGGCGGTGGAACCTCACCCGCGCGCTGATGGTGCTCCGCCGGCAGGGCTCCAAGAAGGTGCCTCACGCGATCCAGAGATTCCGTGCCGACGACCTGCTGACGGCCGTGTTTCCCAAGCTCACCGGTTGCCAGGAGAACATCACCGGAGACCACGAGATCCCGGATCACCCGCTGGTGCAGCAGACAATGCACGACTGCCTGCACGAGGCCCTGGACTACGCCGGGCTCGAGCAGGTGCTCAAACGGATCGACTCCGGCGAGATCGAACTGGTGGGCCGCGACACCCGCGAACCGTCGCCGTTCACCTGGGAACTGCTCAATGCCAACCCCTACGCATTCCTCGACGGGGGCGAAATCCAGGAACGGCGGGCGCGGGCCGTGGCCACCCGTCGCAGCCTGTCGGTCGAAGAGCTGGGCGACCTCGGCCGGCTCGATCCCGAGGCAATCCAGCAGGTCATCGACGAGGCTCGGCCCCCGGTTCGCGATGCCGACGAACTGCACGACCTGCTGCTCTCGCGATTCGTGCTGCCTGCAGAGGCCCCGGCCGACGGTTGGACCGATTGGCTTGCCGAACTGGTTGCCACGGGCCGGGCGACCAGGGTGACCGCCGGCGACGGTCACACCTCATGGGTCGCCGCCGAACGGCTGCCGGCGGCGATCGCCGTGTACGAGAACGCGACGGTCGACCCGCCGCTCGAGGTGCCCGAAGGGGTTCGTACCGAGTACTCCTCGACCGACGCCCGCGTGGCGGCCGTGCGAGGATTGCTCGAGATCTGTGGACCGACAACCGATGAGGAGATCGCCACCGAGTTGGCAATGACCCCCTCGCAGGCGGCGGCGGCACTCGAAGCACTCGAAGGCGAGGGCACGGTGCTCCGGGGACGCTTCCGACCAGCCGGGACCGGCCTCGAAGGACCGCCGAAAACCGAGTGGTGCCACCGCCGGCTGCTGGCACGGATTCACCGCCTGACCGTCGAAGGACTGCGGCGGCAGATCCGGCCGGTCGACGTGCCCACCTTCGGAAGGTTTCTTGCCCGACACCATGGGCTGCATCCCGGTACCCAGCGGACCGGACCGGGGGGACTGTTCGAGGTGGTGGGAATGCTGCAGGGGCTGGACATCCCGGCCGGGAGCTGGGAGGCCGACCTGTTGACGAGCCGGCTGGCCGGTTACCGCGAGAGTTGGCTCGACGAACTGACGCTCTCGGGCGAGGTCGGCTGGGGACGGCTGTATCCGAGTGCCGGGGCCTTCGAGCGGGCGCGGCCGGTGGCGTCGCTGTCCAGGACGGCACCGCTGGGACTGTTTCTCCGCGAGGACCTGGGGTGGTTGACCCGCTGGAGCCGGGTGCCCGAGGCCGACACGCTGGGGGCAACGGCCCGCGAGGTGTTCGACCTGTTGGCCAAAGGGGGAGCCCAGTTCGCCGCCGACCTGCTGAAGACGACCGGCATGCTGCCCGACCAGCTCAGCGGAACGCTCGGCGAACTGGTCCGCCGCGGACTGGTCACCTGCGACACGTTCGCCGGTATCCGCCAGATCGTCGCCGGTACGGCCTCGCGGAGAGGCCGACGAGGGAGGAAAACCCGCGCGCGACAGCCGGCCGGTGGGTCGGGACGCTGGAGCGTGTGGTCGCGGTGCGAGACGACCCGACCCGACGACAACGACACAACCGAATCCGAACAGCAGCAGCGGGCCGCCGAAGCCGATGCGCTGGAACAGTGGGCCTGGCAATTGCTCAGGAGGTGGGGCGTCGTCTGCCGCGACCTGTTGAGCCGTGAGACCGGAGCGCCCAAGTGGTGGCAACTGCTGGGCGTGTTCCGGAGACTGGAGGCCCGGGGAGAAATCCGCGGCGGGAGGTTTGTCGACGGGCCGGGCGGAGAACAGTTCGCCCTGGGGGAAACGGTGCGGCGGCTGAGGCAACTGCGGGACGAGGAGGAACCGGCCACCGCGCAGCCGGAAGTCCTGGTGATCTCGGCCGCCGATCCACTCAACCTGGTCGGCATTCTCACCGACGGAGGCCGGGTGCCAGCCGTGTCACAGAACCGGATCGCGCTGCTCGACGGCCGGGCCGTGGCCGCGGTCACCGGCGGCGAGCTGGAATGGCTCGAGGACCTGGACGACGAGACCCGCGAACGGGTCGAGGCCGAACTGCCGCCGGGTGTCTCACCAAAACGACACCCGATGCTGACCGCCGAGACCGGCTGATTGCCTCAACGGCCTAGAGGAAGTCGTTGATGATGTTCTCGAGCATCTCCTGCCGGCCGCTTTCGTTGGCGTCGGGCTGGGCCTTTTCGAGCATGTACGACTCCAGCGACGCGAAGCTCTCCTCGCCCGACTCGATTCGGGCACCGACCCCCTCGTCGTAGCTGCGGTAACGGTTGGCGACGAAGTCCGAGAGCACCCCGTCGGCCCGGATGGCCGCGGCGATCCTCAGGCCGCGGGCAAACGCGTCCATACCGCCGACGTGGGCGTGGAACAGGTCGACCGGCTCGAAACTCTCGCGACGCACCTTCGCGTCGAAGTTGACTCCGCCCGGAGCCAATCCGCCCTGGGCCAGGATCACCAGCATGCAACGGGTCGTCAGGTAGACGTCGGTCGGGAACTGGTCGGTGTCCCAGCCCAGCAGCAGGTCGCCGGTGTTGGCGTCGATGCTGCCCAGAAATCCCTGGTGCGAAGCGTAGGTCAACTCGTGCATCATCGTGTGCCCGGCCAGCGTCGCGTGGTTGGTCTCGATGTTCAGCTTCACCCGGTCCTCCAGCCCGTAGGCACGAATGAAGTTCAGGCAGGCGGCCGCGTCGAAGTCGTACTGGTGCTTGGTCGGTTCCTTCGGCTTGGGCTCGAACAGGAACGTGCCGTCGAACCCGATCGAGTCGGCGTGCTCGGCCGCCATGTGCATGAACCGTCCCAGGTGGTCCAGTTCACGTTTCATGTCGGTGTTGAAGAGGTTCATGTAGCCCTCGCGGCCACCCCAGAAGACATAGTTCTGGCCGCCGAGCCGATGAGTCACCTCGAGACACTTCTTGACCTGTGCGGCAGCGAAGGCGAACACGTCGGCGTTGCAGCTGGTGGCGGCTCCGTGCAGGTAACGGGGGTGGCTGAACAGGTTGGCCGTGCCCCACAGCAACCGGATGCCGGTCCGTTCCTGGGCAGCGGCCAGCGCATCGGCGACCCGGTCGAGATTGTCGTTGGTCTCGGCCAGCGACGATCCCTCCGGGGCCACGTCGCGGTCGTGGAAGCAGTAGAAGGGCGCGCCAAGTTTCTCGATGAACTCGAAGGCAACATCCACCCGCTTGACCGCGTTCTCGACCGATTCGCTGCCGTCGTCCCAGGGACGCTGCAACGTGGGAGCACCGAAGGGATCGGCTCCGGTGGCCCGGAAGGTATGCCAATAACAGACACTGAAACGGAGATGCTCCTCCATCGTCCGCCCCTCGACCACCTCCTCGGCGTTGTAGTGATGGAAGGCCAGGGCGTTTCGGCTCTCGGACCCCTCGTAGGCGATCTTCTCGATGTCGGGGAAGTGCGACATGGGAGTGCATCCGTTGGTGGGTGGGGAAGTCGTCGGCGATCCGTAATGTACTGCTCGACCCGATGTCGGGAAAGCCGCCGGGGTGAGTCCGGAAATGGTCTTGCCCCGGAAGACCGCTTTCCTGACACTACCGCGCGCCGCACCCGTTCCTCCGACTCGACGGTGACAATGATCGCCCGCCGTTGCTGCCCGTTGCCACTGGCTGTTCTGGTTGCCGGCGGCTGCGCGGTCATGCCGGCAATGGCACCGGTCGGACCGACTCCGACCGTTGTGCCCGGGACAATCACCGAAACGACCTGGGAGCGAACCGTCGACGCTCTGCACGCGTTCCACTTTTCGATCGAAAAGGAAAACCGGCTAGCCGGTACGATCCAGACAGGATACCTGGCCGGTGCAGGACTGCTCGAACCCTGGCACTACGATTCGGTCACGCTGGGAGATCGCATCGAGAGTTCGCTGCAACCGATTCGGCGGCGCGCTGTCGTGACACTGACCCAACTCAACACCGGAATCCAGGTCCAGGTCGAAGTGATCAAGGAACGCGAAAACCCACGGGGACCGACCCGACATGCTCCCGGAGTGGCCACGTACCCCGGTGGACGGCCGCTACAACGTGACCTCAACGTCGTCCTCGGTGGCTCGACACCCCCGGGGTGGATTGCCCTCGGCCGTGATGCGGCACTGGAACGAGTTCTCCTGACGGCCATCACTGCGCGAATCGTCCGGTAGAGATCCGACCTCCCCACCGGCCATTCCCCGGGAACAGCCGCCCCCGAATCACTTGTCATCCCGCCCCCTGCATGGTATTTGTCATGAGACTGAATCTCAATTTCATTGACCGACGGCCGCTGTTGAGCCGTTTGATCAGAGAGAAATGGTGTCATGGCCGTTGGCCATCCCTCGCGAACTCGCGGACCCTGCAAACACGGGTTCACGCTGATTGAACTGCTGGTTGTGATCGCGATCATCTCGATCCTGATGGCGCTGTTGCTTCCGGCCGTACAACAGGTACGCGAGGCCGCTCGCCGAATCCAGTGCAAGAACAACCTCAAGCAGATCGGGCTCGCCCTGGCCAACTACCAGCAGACGTTCAAGTACTTCCCGATGAGCATCTGCACGGACCTGAACTTCGGCAGCACCAACACCGGTGGCGGCGAATGGAGTGTGCAGGCCAGGCTGCTACCGTTCATTGAACAGGAGGCGCTGCAGGACCTGATCGACTTCTCGCAATCCTACGGCGGCCAGGTGAAGGTCAAGACGCACCGCGTCGACACGTATCTCTGTCCCAGTGAAACCAACGACATGGCGCGAATCGGTTCCGACGGCAACGCCAACTACTTCCCGCTGAATTACGTTTTCAACGGGGGCACCTGGCAGATCTACGACCCCGCCCGCAATCTTGGTGGTGACGGGTCCTTCTACCCCAACAGCCGTCTGAAACCCCGTGACTTCTTCGACGGCACCAGCCACACGCTCTCCTTCTCGGAGGTCAAGACCTTCACCCCTTATCTTCGAGACGGGGGATCGGCGGGCCGCCTGCCCCCGGCCGATCCGAGCGCGATCTCCGGCCTCGGGGGCAGTTTCAAGACCAACTCGGGGCACACCGAGTGGGTGGACGGCCGCGTCCATCAGTCAGGATTCACGACCACCTATCCACCCAACACGGTCGTACCGCACACGGTGGACAACAGGGTCTACGACATCGACTACACGTCGTGCCGCGAGGACAAGAGTTGTGGGACGTTCGTCCGGGCCGCCGTGACCGCCCGCAGTTTTCACAGCGAGTCGGTCAACGCGCTGTTCATGGACGGCCATGTCCGTTCGATCAGCCACTCGATCAATCTCGACACCTACCGGGCCCTGGGAACCCGGTTCGGTGACGAACAGGTCGGCGAGTTCTGATTCCGCTCGAGAGCCTGACTGGTCGTCATCATCAAAGACCGCGACCCCGGCGGCTCCTCCCGAACACCGGGACCGCTGCTCTCATGTGAACAGCGATCTCAGCAACCGGAGAAACAGGGAATCCGATCCCCGTTCGATCTCTGCCTGGCCACTCGCCGCCTCATCCCGATCGCGGTCCTCGTCCCGGTCACGTTCCCGCTCGTCCCGTTCGCGGTCCTCGTCCCGGTCACGTTCCCGCTCGCCCGGTTCGCGGTCCTCGTCCCGGTCACGTTCCCGCTCGCCCCGTTCGCGGTCCTCGTCCCGA
>CAUZRQ010000072.1:0-26970 GCA_963582065.1 Planctomycetota bacterium
GTGGGACAGTTCGACTACGAATGGGGTCCGCAGAAACTCGGCAGCCAGACGATCCCGCTGAAGATGAAGGGCGAATACAACTACGTGAAGTCCTTCTGGGCACTCAACGAAGTGCTGGTGGCAACGCTGGTGGCCTACGAATCGACCAGGGCCCGCTGGGCCGCTCGCTACTTCACGTTGGCACAGGACATCGCCGACCGGCACTTTTCCCGCCGAGCCCACGGGCAGGCCAGTTATCGCCTGGCCACCGACCGGCGGTTCCGGTTCGTGCCCCGCAGCACTCGCCAGGACAATTACCATCCGCTCCGTCGGATGATGCTGAACCTGCAGGCACTGGACCGCCTGTGCAAATCGTGACGCCACGTTGCCGTTTCCACGTGTGTTTGGTCCGGACGACCTTGCCGCCGGATTGCTTGAACGGCACCGGTTACGAATCTACAGTGCCACGCAGCCATCCGTACCGAATTGGCGAGGCGTTTCCATGAGCGTGCTGAACCGACGGTCAACCCTGTCACCACGCCCGGTCCTGCTGGTGTTTCTGGTGAGCATCGGGCTGGCCTGTCCGTCGGGAACGACCCACTGCCGTGCCGCCGACACGCCTGGAGACAAGACAACCACGACGACCTGGGCGGAGGGCCACCCGGAACTCCTGGAACTTTTCGGACGTCCCTTCTCTCCGGTGGGAATGCGACACCGCAAGACCAGCTTTCGGCCCTGGCCGTCGAGAGAAATCCGGTTCAAGCTGGCCGCCTCGCAACCAACAGTGGTCCGGGGCCCGAAGAACCAGTTGATTGCCCACTGCTGGTCGGTCATCGCCCGGTCCAGTGACGGGGGATCGAGCTGGAAGAGCCTGGGCTCGCCGCCACGAGGATTGCGGACACCGGCGGGATCGAAGTTGCTGAAGAACAGCTTCGACGGTTGCGGTATCACCCCCCGTGGCACACTGCTGGCCCATCTGACGGTGCAGTACAACGACGGGCGTCCCTACGAAGGATACTCCGATCCCAGTTACCACACCGACCTCTACGTCACCCGTTCGACCGACGGCGGGGCGACCTGGGAGACCCCCGTCCAGCTCAATCGCGGTCCGCGAGAGAACGCGGGGGCTCACCGCTGTCGATTCGCGACGCTCGCCGATGGCAGTGTTGCGCTGGCCATGGGGACCTGGTTCCAGTCCGACAGCGGCCCGCTGCCCAAGGCGGAACAGTTCGGGCAGGCCTTTCTCTGGCGATCCCGGGATGACGGCAGGAGCTGGCGGCGCGACGACCGCCCGATGTGCCGCCACGGCGCCGAGCCGGACCTGCTGGCCCTGCCCTCGGGCCGACTCCTGGCGGCCGTGCGATACCAGCGACACAAGTTGCCCGGTGACCCCGACTCGCTCGCCTCCCCCCACCTGCTCCGTTCCGACAAGGCCCCCTTCACCAAGAGCCGGGAACTCGGCAAGGGACTGGTGGTCCGAAACACGGCCATCCTGCATTCCAACGACGGCGGCAAGACCTGGAGCACTCCGCGGCTGGTCACCGGATTCGACGAACAGACCGCCTGCCTGGTTCGGCTTCCCGACAACACCGTCCTGCTGGTCTTCGGACACAAGACCGACGGATCCGGACAACGCTTCATGGTCAGTTACGACGAGGGTCGCAGCTGGAGTCGCAGCGTTTTCCAGCTCGGCCGGAACTGCCAGTACGCCAGTACGGTCCTGCTGCCCGGCAATCAGCTGGTATCGGTTTCACACCGGATCATTGACGGTGTCGGAATCTTTCACGCCCGCCAGTGGTCGCCCCCCGAGAAATCGGCGACCCGGGACGGCGGTTTCTGGATTCCCAGGCCGGCCGAACCACTGGGCATCGCCAGGCCGCGATGACCTTCCCGCACGTTCGCCGATGACAACGGAGTCGCCGGGGAAGGCAGTGTTTGTCACGCGGATGAATGCCGATATACTCGAAGTCGCTGCACACGATCCCGGTTGTCGAGAAGTTGCGGGCCATGGCACGTCGTCGCTCTGACTACTGTGACGGAATCACCCGGCGGGAGGCGATCCGGGCCGGGATAGGAATGACCGGTGCCCTGTCGTTGCCGGGCATCATCGAACTTCAGGCAGCCAGCCGGAACGACGACAGCGACCGATCGAACAACGCGGTGATCTTCGTCGAGATGGCCGGGGGACCGACGCAACACGAGACGTACGACCCCAAGCCGAAGGCTCCCAAGGAGTACCGCGGCCCATTCGGGGTGATCAACACCACGCTGCCGGGTGTTCAGTTCAGTGAGTTGATGACCCGGCAGGCCCGGATCACCGACCGTGTGGCGTTGATCCGATCGGTCCATCACAAGACCGGCAGCCACACCATCGGCAGCCACCTGGTGCAGACCGGTTACTACCTGAAGAACGCTTCCAGCGGCGACAACGACATGCCGTGCATGGGCTCGGTGATCGCCAAGGTCCGGGGTGCCAACACCCCGGAGATGCCGCCGTTCGTCTCGATCCCCTCGTCGATGCGTTACGGCCGGGCCGCCTGGCTGGGCAAGTCGTTCAACCCGTTCGAAACCGGCGGCAAGCTGACCTCCAAGGACTTCCAGGTCCCCAATCTCGAATTGATCAAGGGGATCAGCACCTCGCGGCTCTCCGACCGCCGACGTCTGCTGGCCAGATTCGATGCCAGCCGCCGCATCCTCGACAACCGGGGCTTCGCCACGGCCCAGGACAGTTTCACCGAACAGGCCTACCGGATGGTCTCAACCAACTCGGTGCGTGACGCTTTCGACCTGAAACTGGAGGACCGGGCGACCCGGGACCTCTACGGCAACAGCGAGTTCGGCCAGGGAATGCTGCTGGCTCGCCGCCTGGCCGAACGCGGAGTGCCCTTTGTCACGGTCGGTTCCGGTGGCTGGGACAATCACGGACAGAAGGTCTGCGGGTTCACGCTCGAACAGAGCCTCAACAAGCGGGGCCCCCACTTCGACCAGGGCGTGGCCGGCCTGGTCACGGATCTCTACCGACGCGGTCTCGACCGGCAGATCCTGCTGGTCTGCATGGGCGAGTTCGGACGAACGCCGAAGGTCAACAGCGAAGCCGGCCGTGACCACTGGGGAGCGGTGATGACCGTGCTGGTCTCCGGCGGGGGACTGCAGGTCGGGCAGGTCATCGGAGCGTCCGACTCCAAGGGCGGCTACCCGATCGCATCTCCCTACGGTCCCAACAACGTGCAGGCGATGATCTACCGCCACCTGGGCATCGATCCGTCGTTGAAGTTCCCCGACCCGGCTGGCCGGCCGCGGTACGTGCTAGAGGACCGCGAGTTGATCCGCGAGCTGTTGTGATCACTCGCCGGCATTGCCAAGATCTCCTCACTCGGTGATCCGTGTAGAAGAAGGTCTCGTACAAATGGACGGTTTGTCGACCGATCAACTTGTTCCGACTCTGCAAACGGCCATTGGACCGGTGATCCTGATTTCGGGAGTCGGACTGCTGCTGCTTTCGATGACCAACCGCCTCGGTCGGATCATCGACCGTTCACGGACACTGGCCGGCGAACTCGGTGACTCAACCGAGTCACGGCAGGTCCACATCCAGTCTCAGCTCCAGGTGCTCTGGACCCGTGGCAAACTGATCCGGATGGCGATTTCGCTGTGCTCGGTCAGCGTTCTGTGTGCGGCCATCCTGATCATCGTGATCTTTTTCACCGCCCTCTGGAACCTGGACCTCGCCTGGCTGATCGCGACATTGTTCGTCGTCGCCATGGTCTCACTGACCTTCTCGCTCATTGCCTTTATCGACGACATCTACAAGAGCCTCGCGGCACTCAAGCTCGAACTGATAGCCGACAACGCTCAGATCGAGTGATCCCGCCGATGGCCGGGACCCGCAACTTTCTCCACGCTGCGTCGCCCGGCCGGAATCACTTCTTTCCGGCCAGCACCCACGCCAGGTTGAACCGCGCCAGCTTGATCGTCTTGTAGTTGTCGCCCTCGTAGGCCAGCAACACGTCGCCGTCACGGTTGGCGGCCATGTCCGAATAGGCCGCGGGGCCGACCTCGGCCACCCGTGAAACCGGCCAGGTCCTCGCCTCGTCGCGACTCAAACGCACCGTCAGCACCCGGCGGGCAGCCGTATCGGCGGGGTGCGCCACCACGATCGCGTTCTTGCCCACCCGCAGCACACTGCCCTGGCAACTCCGCTCGGGCATTCCCGCGTGATGTGCGATCGGCGACCAGGTCGTCCCACCGTCGGAACTGAAGCAGTAGGCCCGGAGTTTCTTTCCCATCCGGCTGCGGGCGTTCATGTACAACCGCCCGTCCGCCAACTCGACCACCTGGCACTCGTCGGAGTGATCCACCGTGGCCGGCTGGCCGTGCTGCCACGTCTTGCCCCCGTCGTCGCTGTAGATGACGTAGGACAGCTGCCGCCGCCCGAAGGGGACATCCTTCTCGATCCCCGACCAGGCGGGAATCACCAGCCGCCCGGCATGTCGACCGTGCCGCAGTTGGATCCCGTGGCCCGGGCCGGGTCCGACCCAACCCCATTTCGCAGGCAACGCGCTGCGGGTGATGTCGATCGGCTTCGACCACGACTTGCCGTCGTCGGTGCTCTTGCTGAGCAGCACCCGCTTGTTGTTCTTGGAGAACAGCAGCCAGATCGTCCCGGTCCGATGATCGACCACAGGGCAGGGATTGCCCATCGTGTGTGTCCCGTCGTCAAACAGCAGCTGCATCGGCCCCCAGGTCGTCCCGCCGTCGTCGCTGCGTTTCATCACCAGGTCGATGTTGCTGTGATCACGACCACTCTCGCGACGGGCCTCACAGAAAACCAGCAGCGATCCCCTGCCGGTGGTCAGCAGCGCCGGGATCCGGAACGTGTGTGTCTTCTCGGTCCCCGATCGGAACAGGACCTGCTGGCCGAAGACCTGGGCGTCGCCGGCCGAGGCAACTGCAGAAAGAGACAACAAGGCCGGCACGGCCAGCAGGCGACAGCAACATCGATGGAATGTGTTCATGCCGCCCATCATCTCCTGTCGCGTTTCCATTTGCGAACCAACCGGGTGTCCCGAACCCTTCCTGCCGGGCCGAACGCTCGACCGGACAAAAGGACGTTTCGTTGTCGAGGGGATTGGAGTACTCTGGATGTCGTCCTCGTGGAGAGCGAAGCCGATGACACATCCGGCGCCAACCGCACCCGGTTCCCTGCCCCACCTTTCGACCCGCCGCCAACTTCTGCAGGCCGGATCGATCGGCCTGCTGGGCCTGGGCATGTCCGACGTCGCGACAATGCGGGCGCGGGCCGCCGGTGGCTCGGTGACCAAACCACGGTCGGTCATCTTCATCTTCCTGACCGGCGGGGCGTCTCAACACGACACCTTCGACATGAAGCCGGAGGGGCCCAGCGAGTTCCGCGGCGAGTTTTCCCCGATCCGGACGGCGACCCCGGGAATCGAGATCTGCGAGCACTTTCCGCGGCTGGCCCGCCAGAGTGACCGCTGGAGCCTGGTGCGTTCGTTGAGTCACCCGGACAACGGACACCAGACCGGCACCTACATCATGCTGACCGGTCGCCGGGACAGAACGCCGTTCCGCTCCAGCCAACCCCACGGCAACGACTGGCCATCGATCGCAGCGGTCGCCGGAGCAATGACGACCAGCCGCAGCAACCTGGCCAACAGCATCGTGTTGCCCGAGAAGGTGGTGCACAGCCAGCAGGGTGTCTTCCCCGGCCAGTTCTCCGGCAAGCTGGGAGCCCACCACGAGCCGTGGTTCCTGGACATGACCGACAAGCCTCACGGCTACCACGCCTTCTCGGGCGCCTTCCCCGGCTACCTGTACAACCTGCACCGGGGCAATCACTCGGACCGTGACGACTGGCGGTTCGAAGTGCCCAACATCTCGCTGCCCGAGGGCGTGTTCGCTCCACGGTTCCGTAAGCGGGTGGAACTGCTGAACATCGTCGAGCGACAGCAACAGCAGCTCGAGGACTCGGCGGCGGCGGCCGACTACGGACGGTCCCGCCAGGGGGTCGTCTCGCTACTGGCCGACCCCGGCGTCCGTGACGCGTTCAACGTCAGGAAATCCGATCCCAAGACGCTCCAGCGATACGGAAACAACTCCTTCGGCTGGTCATTGCTGATGGCGCGGCGACTGGTGGCCCTGGGGGTCAACCTGGTCCAGGTCAACCTCGGCAACATGGGCACCTGGGACCTGCATGGCAATGCCTTCCCGCTGGCCAAGAACTTCCTGTTCCCGCCGACCGACCTGGCCATCTCGGCATTGCTGGATGACCTCTCCGAATCGGGGCTGTTGGAGGAGACGATGGTGGTGATCGCCGGCGAATTCGGCCGGACACCCAGGATCTTCAACGGCGCTCCCAACGTCTACAAGACAGTCGGCCGCGGCCACTGGGGTCAATGCCAGACGGTGATGATCGCCGGCGGCGGCGTGGCGGGTGGTCGGGTCATCGGGTCGTCAGACAAGAGCGGTGCTTACCCGGCCTCCGATGCCCAGACTCCCGAGAGTTTCGCGTCGACGATCTACCACGCACTGGGCATCCCCCGCAGTGCCCACTGGCACGACGCCGCCGATCGCCCCTACCCGGTCTACCGCAGCGAACCGATCGACGGCCTGTTCGCCTGACCCGGGGTTCCTCGCCAGTCAGGGTCTGGGGTGAAACCGCAACACCCGGTTGGCGATTTCGTCGGGGTTCCACTCCGAATCAGCCGGCAACTTCTCGGCCAGGCTGGTCGCCGGCCATCCGGTCCCGAACGGAATTCAGGCCGGATTCGACACAATCTGTTGTTCATCGTCTCTGCCTCACGGTATCTTGCTGCGATCCTGATTCAACCTGGTGCGATCCAATCATGCCCCGCCACGCACTGCTCCTGACGATTCTCACCCTGATCCTCACTCGCCCACTGCCGGCCCGGGATCTGGTTCTGACCAGTGCGGCGGTCCGTGAAACTCCCATCACGGTCACCCCGGACGACTGGCCGTGGTGGCGGGGTGTGGGCCGAAACGGCGTCGCCGCCGATGGTCAGTCTCCGCCGGTCAAGTGGGGCGAAAGCTCTCACGTGGCCTGGAGAGTCTCGATCCCCGGACGTGGACACGGGTCTCCCTCGGTACTCGGTTCACGCGTGTTCATCGCCGCCGCCGACCGGGCGGCCCAAACCCAGTCGGTCTTCTGCTTCGACCGCAAGACGGGCAAGAGCGTCTGGACCACGGTCGTCCACCGCGGCCCGCTGGAGAAGCGTGGCAACAAGAAGAGCAGCCAGGCCAGCTGCACCCCGGCCTGTGACGGCCAGAAGGTCTACGTCAACTTCCTGCACAAGGGCGCGGTCGTCACCTCCGCCCTGGACCTCGACGGACGCATCGCCTGGCAGACCACTGTCACCGGTTACCAGACGCACCAGGGCTTCAGTTCCTCGCCCTGCCTGTTCGGGTCCCTGGTCATCGTCTCGGCCGACAACCGCGGGGGCGGGGCCGTGGTGGCGATGTCGCGGGCCAGCGGGAAGGTGGCCTGGAAACAACTGCGACCCAAGAAGGCCAACTACACCTCCCCGATCGTGTTCAAGGTCTCGGGGCGCGACCAGGCCCTGATGGTCGGCACCAACCTGGTCTCCTCCTACGATCCGCTGACCGGAAAGAAGTTGTGGGAGATCAGCGGAGCGACAACCGAGTGCGTGACGTCGGTCGTCACCGATGGCACGCGGATCTTCACCAGCGGCGGCTACCCCCGCAATCACGTGCAGGCCGTACTCGCCGATGGTTCGGGCAAGACCGCCTGGCAGAACACCCAGCGTGTCTACGTCCCCTCGATGGTCGCTCACCAGGGCACTCTCTACGCCGTCCTCGACGCCGGCATCGCCACCGCCTGGGACACAACCACCGGCAAGACCCTGTGGAAGAAACGGCTCGGTGGCACCTTCACATCGTCGCTGGTGCTGGCCGCCGGCAATCTCTACGCCACCGACGAATCCGGGCAGACCACCGTCTTTGCGGCCAGTCGCGACGGCCTGCAATTCGTAGCCAGAAACAAGCTCGGCGATCAGACCTACTCGTCGATGGCCATCTGCGGCAGCAGGATCTTCCACCGCGTGGCGACCAACGACGGCGGACGAAAGGAGTGGCTGTATTGCCTGTCTCGCTGAGACGGCGAGATTTTTCGGTATCGTGGTGAGTCTCAGGGCCGATATCGGACACCGAACCGGAATCCGCACAACAAAACTGGCTCCCATTGCCTCGGCGGTTCGATTCAGTCAATAATGGAACAGATCAGGTACGGCGCATCCGTCGTACCGATTCGGGTCCACGGACCGGCCCCGGAATGGATGAGGCCAGGAAGTAAAGAGACGATTCGACATGCTCAATCGCCGCGACATCCTCCAGATCGGTGGCTCCTCCTTCTTCGGACTGGGGCTCTCCAGCGTCCTCGGTCAGCAGGCCCGCGCCGCTCTGCGCCCTCCGCGAGTCAAGTCGGTCGTGCTGGTGTTCCTGCCGGGTGGCGGCAGCCACATCGACATGTGGGACCCCAAGCCCGAGGCATCCGAGGCCAAGGGAGAATTCGAGGCGATCTCGACGAAACTCCCCGGAGTCCAGTTCTCCGACAAGATGGCCAAGATGGCCCAGCGAGCCGAAAAGATCTCGGTCGTCCGTTCGATGCACCACGGCGACAACCGGCACCTCTCCGGTTCGCACAACGCCCTGACCGGCTACGTCCAGCCAGACACAGGCAGTTCCAACGAGGCGAAATCGCTGAAGCGATCCGACTGGCCCTGCTACGGTGGCGGCGTCTCGCTACTTAGACCTCGTGCCGACGGCCTGCCCAGCCAGGTCACCGTCCCCAACCCACTGATCGAGGGCGTGCTGGTCTGGCCCGGTCAGCACTCGGGATTCCTCGGCCCCAAGCATGATCCCTTCGTGCTCAACAGCGATCCGAACAACAAGGACTACAAGGTCAACGACCTCTCGCTGCTCGACGGGCTCAGCGTCAACAGGCTCGGCGATCGCCGCAAGCTGCTCCGGACAATCGACAAGCAGCAACGGGGCATCGAGCAGTCACGCCAGGGGGTCAAGTACTCCAGCCAGCAACAGGCCGCCTTCTCGATGCTCTCCTCCAGGAAGCTCAAGGGGGCCCTGGACGTCAACGCCGAGAGTGCCAAGGTGCGGGACCGTTACGGACGTCACAAGTACGGCCAGACACTGCTGTTGGCCCGGCGGCTGGTCGAGATGGAGATCCCGGTGATCCAGGCCAGCATGGGTCACGTGCAGATGTGGGACACCCACGTCAATCACTTCCCGCGGCTGCGGACCATGCTGCCGGCTCTCGACAACGGCCTCAGTGCCCTGATCGACGATCTCGAGGATCGTGGCCTGCTCGAGACCACCCTGATTGTCTGCGTCGGCGAATTCGGCCGCACCCCGACGATCTCGCCGTTGCCCAAGCAGAAGGTCCCCGGTCGCCACCACTGGGCCGCGGTCTACTCGGCCCTGTTCGCCGGAGGCGGAGTGCGTCCCGGGCAGATCATCGGAGCCAGCGACAACATCGGCGGTCATCCGATCACGACGCCCTACCATCCCAACGACATGGGTGCCACGATCTACGACGCCCTGGGGATTGACCCCGCCACGACGGTCGAAGATCGGCTCGGTCGCCCCGTGCACCTCAACACCGGGCACGTCATGAACGTGCTCTACAGCGGCGTCGCCTGATCGATTTCTTCCGCGTGGCGGCTCGGCTTCAGCCGTAGCGATTTGCCACACCACCGGGTTGTCGTGTTGCAGAACGCCACGTCCGGACCGACGCGCGAGTCGTCGCTTTCGACCTGCAGGATGGTTTTTCCCGGCAAAGACGATTCAGCGTGCAATGGCACGCAACGTGCACCCTTTTGGGAGCATCGTGAATCACACGGCCACGCATGACGCGGGACATGCGTCTCCAGCCGTCCTGCTGAACTCTGTCCGCCAGGGCGAGTGCAGCCTGGGTCCGTTGCTGGGCGTCTACCGCGACCGACTGGAAGCATTGGCGCAACAACGCGTGTCGCCTCGGCTCGGCGTCCGCGAGAGTCCGTCGGACATCGTGCAGGAGACGCTGCTGCATGCCTGCCGCGACTTCCCAAAATTCCGCGGCCACAGCGAGGGAGAACTGTGGTGCTGGCTGCGGCAGATCCTGACAAACCGCATCCTGGGTACCGTTCGGCATCACCTGGGAACCGCCGGCCGTGATCTCAGACGCGAAGTGACCATTTCTCGAACAGCCCAGTCGGCCGACAACCGCTCGGCGGGGAATGCGGTCGAACGGCTGGCCGCCAACCAGACCTCCCCCAGTGGCCGAGTGGTCCGCAAAGAGCAACGACGTCAAATCCGCGTGACGGTGGCCGCGCTGCCTCGCGAATACCGACGGATCTTGCTGCTGCGGATCGTCGCGGAAATGCCTTTTGAAGAGATCGCCGAACGGTTGAACCGCAGTTCTGCGGCCGCCCGCCAACTGTACCAACGTGCCCGCCAGGCCATGATGGCTCGGCTCGAACAACAGGAAACACGATGACCAACGTGACCCGGAACGACTCGGGCGTTGACCTGACCACGTGGCGGGAACTGCTTTCGGACTGGGGCCGCTCGGGCTGTCCACGTCCCGAACTCGACACGGACTCCCGGGCCGAGCAACTTGCCTCTCTGCGAGCCGAACTGGCGGCCGATGCTGCCGAGTCGTTTGTCCCGCCGACAGAACCCCTGGGCGACTTCCAGATCATCCGAGAAATCGGGCGGGGTGGGATGGGGATCGTCTACGAGGCTCACCAGCTTTCGGTCGATCGTCGCGTGGCCCTGAAGCTGTTGCCGGCCAGCGACTGGCTGGACCCGCAGCGGATCGATCGATTCGGTGCCGAGGCCCGTGCGGCCGCGGCGTTGCACCACACCAACATCGTCCCGGTCTTTTCGCAGGGCCACGAACAGGGTGTGCATTACCTGGCGATGCAGTTCATCGACGGCATCTCGCTGGACCAACTTGAAGAACAGGCCCGTCAGACCACGTCCCGACCCGACATCGACACCGAACAGGCGGTCGCCGACATCGGTCGACAGGCCGCCGAGGCCCTCGAATACGCCCACCGACAGGAGGTGATTCACCGGGACGTCAAGCCGGGAAACCTGCTGCTGGATCGTCACGGAACGGTCTGGCTGAGCGACTTCGGCCTGGCACGGAGCCCGGAAGCCGAAGACCTGACGGCCACCGGCGCGATCCTGGGCACACATCGGTACATGGCCCCCGAGTGTTTTCGGGGCGACGCCGACGCCCGCAGCGACATCTACAGTCTCGGGGCAACGCTGTTCGAGTTGCTCGCCCACCAGCCCGCCTTCGACTCCGACGACAATCCCTGGGAGCGGCAGAACCAGTCCCTGCGGACCCTCGTCCCCGGCATCTCCCGGGATCTTCAGACGATCGTCGAACGTGCCCTGGATCCCGACCCGGACCGTCGCTACCAGACAGCCGATGAGTTGTCCCAGGATCTCACACGGTTCCTGGCCGGAGAACCGATCCATGCCCGACGAATCGGGTGGTACGGGCGAACCGCTCGCTGGTGCCAACGCAACCCCGCGCTGGCCGGGATGACCTCGTTGGCGGCACTGCTGCTGGTGGCTCTGACGATCGGATCGATCGCGACCGCTGACCACTTCCGCAGGCAGGCCCAGCACGCCCGCAGCCTGGTGCAGTCACGAGAAATGGCACTACGGGCTCGTCAGATCGTGTTCGCTCGCGAGCAGACGGTTCGGGCCGAGGCCGAGGCGTTGAAGCGGCAATCCGAGCGAGACGCACGACGGGCCGAGGCGTTGACCCGGTTCCTGGTCTCGGAGGTCATCCGTGACCTGCGACCCGATCGACGACTGGGCCGCCCCATCTCACCCAGGTCCATCCTCGATCACGCCGCCACCCGAGTGGAAACCACGTTTGTCGATCAACCGGCAACTGCCGCCTCGATCCAGTTGTCGCTGGGCGAGTCGTACGATGCCCTGGGACTGCACTCCCAGGCCGTCGAACAGTTGAAGCGGGCGGTGAAGAACCGCCGCGACCAACTCGGCGAACACCACTGCGACACGCTTGCCGCGACATCTCAACTGGCCACCGCCCTGACCCATTGCGGCAGCTTCGCCCAGGCCCTCGAACTCCACCAGCAAGCCTACGACGGCCTGAAGGACGACTGCCGCTCCGGCGATCAGGTGGTGCTGATGGCACGCCACAACCTGGGCATGTGCCTGTTGGAGATGTGCCGATTCGAAGAGGCCCTGGTGCACTACCAGAGAGTGCTCACCGATCGAACACGAATCGACGGTCCCGATCATCCGCGGACGCTCCGGACGATGAACAACCTCGTGCTCTGCCTCAAGAGACTGGGGCGACTCGAGGAGGCGTTGCCACTGAGTCAACGGACGCTGGCCGTAAGGAAGCGGACGCTGGGAGAGACTCACCCCGACACGCTCTCGGCCATGCACAATCACGCTCAGATGCTGGGACTGATGAAGCGGCAGGCGGAGGCACAGGTGCTTTACGAGCAGACCCTGGCGATCAAGCGGCGAATGCTCGGCTCCGAACATCCCCGCACGCTCAACACCTTGCACAACCTGGCCAACACTCACTTCCGGCAGGGACGTTTCGAGGAGGCCGAACGGATCAACCTCAATGTGCTCGAGATCCGGCGGCGAGTGCTGGGAGCTCGACACCCCTCAACACTCAGAACACAGGCCAATCTCGGACGGACGCTGATGAAGCAACAGAGGCTGGCGGAGGCCGAGATCCAGTTGCAGGAGACCTGGAAGATGCAGGCCAGCCAGCGGGGCGAATCGCACAGCGACACGCTGTCGACGCAGCGAGCACTGACCCGCTGCCGGGCTCTCGTCAATCGGCAACCCAAGACGATGTTTGTCGGCGCCCGGGGCGATGAGACCGGAGCGGTCGGAGAGATTCGGGAATAATCCGGAATCGCTCAAGAACCCGCGTCACATCCGTGACGCCGGCGTTCCTCGAAGAACAGCGACACACACACATTCGCTGTTCACACGTTTCAGATCGAGGAGCCCGCCATGCGTTTGACCGATTGGACCCGCCGAATCGCCCACCTGCTCTCTTCCAGCCGTTCCCGGCCCCGCCGCGGCCGCCGCGGTGTGGTCTCGGCCGAATCGCTCGAGTCCCGGACCCTGCTGACGACCATGTTCTACCTCGACTTCGGCACGGCACTCCCCTCCGGCGGCATCTCGACGACCGTCGAGGAATTCCGGAACATCGACGGGACGGGCACCAACGGCTTCGGGACCGGATCGAACCTCCTGGGGCACGGCGGGCTGACAAGCACCGATCCACTGGACTTCAACTCGATCCAATACGACTTCAACGGCGACGCGACGATCGATGCCGATGATGCCCTGGCCTTGCAGAACGCCGTGTTGCCGATCGTGCAGCGAGAACTGGATGCGTTCGATTTCGAGGTGGTCGGGATCGGGTCGTCGAGTTTTGCCGACGTGGTCAACACCCTGCAGAACAACGACATCGGGATGGCCGGTTTCGATGGATTCGGTGAACACGACGCCTACAACTTCGTGATGGAAATTTCCTCGTCGGAGATCTTCGCCGCCGGCGGGCTGCTCGGAAGTGCGTCCAGCCTGTTCGGGATTGCTGCCGGCGAGGACCTGTTCAGCGCCACGGGCAACAACCACGACGAAGCCACGCTGACGTTCACCGACATGATCGTTTCGGCCACCAGCGGTGTCTCGGGCACCGACGAGTTCAACGAGAACCTGGCCCACCGGGTGGCGTACACGGTCGTCCACGAGGCGATGCACACCTTCGGCCTGTTCCACACCAAGGGAACAACGCCCCAGGAACGGCTGCTCTCCAGCGGTGACACGATCCGCCACGGTTCGGTCACCCGCGAGACGAACAACATCGTCACCCGCTTCGACCTGCAGCGTCACAGCGGGGGAGCCATGGTCAACAACTACGAGATCTTGGCCAGCGACCCGGACATCGGCTTGCGGGACAGTGATCGTGACGGGGTGCCCGACGTTGCCTACGTCACCGGTACCGGGGCCCACGACCTGATCACGTTGACCGACCTCGGTGGCGGTGTCACCCAGGTCCAGATCGACGCCTTCTTCGACAGCGACATGACCGACCTGATTCGCAGCGACAGTTACACGATCACCCAGGGAATCGACACCGAGGGCCGGATCCTGATCGATTCGAGCGTCGGTGATGACGTGGTCCAGATCGAGGCGGCCGTCACCGCCAACATGCTGGTTCACGGTGGCCAGGGAGACGACGTGATCGAAAGCGGCTCGGGCAACGATCGTCTCTTCGGTGAGGATGGCAATGATGTCGTCTCCGGCGGGGCCGGTCACGACTGGCTCAACGGCGGAGACGGCTCCGACGTGCTCAACGGTGACGACGGCTCGGACCTGGTCGTCGGCGGCAACGGGGACGACACGATCCACGGCAACGCGGGCCGCGACGTCCTGTTCGGCAGCGCAGGCAACGACCGGCTCTTCGGTGACGGCGAAAACGACTGGTTGCTGGGTGGAGCCGGCGACGACTTCCTCACCGGCGGATTCGGCAACGACTTCCTCTGGGGCAACCACGGCAACGATGTCCTCTCGGGCAACAGCGGCCGCGACCTGCTCGATGGCGGAACCGGCAATGACTCGCTCAACGGCGGCATCGACAACGACCGGTTGCTGGGCGGCCGGGGTGACGACCGGCTCGACGGTGGCGACGGCGACGACGTCCTCAACGGCCAGGATGGAAACGACGTCCTGCGTGGCGGGAACGGCAACGACCGGATGCACGGCGGCAACGGTCATGACCACATGGACGGCCAGGCCGGCAATGACCGGATGTTCGGTAATCGCGGCAACGACCTGATGCTCGGCGGCAGAGGCCACGACGTCATGGTCGGCGGATCCGGAAACGACATCATGGCCGGCCAGTCCGGCAACGACATCATGCTCGGCAACTCCGGCTCGGACTTCCTGTTCGGCGGGACTGGCAACGACATCCTGATCGGCGGTGCCGACGCCGACCTGGTCTTCGGCGGACCGGGACTCGACCTGATCTTCTCGTAGTCTCTCCAGAGCGGCCCGAACCGGGTGGCCACCAGCCGAGACTGGAGCCGCCCGGTTCGTCGTTGCGCTCCGGGTCAGCGCCCCAACAGGTCTTCGAGTGACAACCTCTGGTAGACCAGCTTCGCGCCGCTGCCCTCGTAGACGATTCCCACGTGGTCGTCGTCGGCTCGCGAAAGGCTCGGGTAGCCCGCCCCGCCGCCGATATCCAGCAACACCCGTTTGGGCCAGGTCATGCCGTCGTCGAAACTGGTGCGGATCGAATGGTGGTCGCGACCGGTCTGAGAAAAGGGGTTGGCGAACAGCAACACGTGACGGTCCCTGCCACGCCCGCGGTAATCAAAACGGTAGGTGCTGCCGTTGCAGTTGGGCTCGATCAGCGTCTTGAGACTGGTCGGATGGGACGTCCAGGTCTTGCCCAAATCGCGGGTGATGTTGACCGTACGGAACTTCGTCGGCGATTCGGTCCGACTGTTGAGCATGATGCTGCCGTCGCCCAACTGCACTGCCTGGCACTCGGTGTTCCCGACCGAGGCCTTGGCACTGACCGTCCAGGTCTTGCCGTGATCGGTGCTGACCAGCAGGTTCGAGAAGTGCCCGTTGTTCTCGTCCCGTCCCTGTGTCGGCATCACCAGCGTCCCGTCGGACAGCGCGATTCCCGACTGAGGCGAGGGAGCGTACAGGATCCAGTCCTTCTTCTTCCAGGCCCGGGTCATGTTCTTCGGCTCGCTCCAGGTCTTTCCGTCGTCGGTGCTTGTGACCATCAGGAACTGGGCGCTTTTGCCGATCTCCCAGCCCTTCTCCGATCCCCCCTCGCTCCACTGGTGGTTGCCCTCCTTGCCAACCATCCAGACGGCAAAACACCAGATCTGGCCGGTCGCCGGGTCAACGATCAGGCCGGGATCGCTGACCCCGTTGAGATGCTGGGGATGACCGCCCCAGGTGCCCATGTCCATGATCACCTGTTGGGGTTTCCAGGTTTGGCCACCGTCGGTGCTCCGCATCAGGCCGACGTCGATGTCCTCCTGGAGATCGCGCCCCTTCCGGCGACGCATGTCGTAGGCACAAAGCAACGTGCCCTTGGCCGAGGTCGCCAGTACAGCGATCCGGTAGGTGTGCACACCGTCGTCGAAGTGCTTGCGGAGCGCCAGCCCGATTCTCAAACGCTGGCCGTTGGTCTTGTCGACCGGTCGGATGTTGCCGGCGGAGGTCTCGACCCGCACGCAGGTGGCATCCACCTGGTGGTCCAGGTCGGCATCGCTCTCCAGTCGGCAGGAGACCCAGAAGTGGTTTTCGCCCTTTTCGAGCCGCGCGTGGCCGGCGATCTTCACCCGGCGTCCCTTGACCGACACCGAGTCGCCGAACCGCATCAGCGGATTGAAGTCGGATCCCCGGAAGACCTCGAGCACGTCGATGTCGTCGCGATCATCGGTACCGGTCAACGACACCGTCAGGGAATCAACCACGACGTAGGGTTTCTGACAGGTCACCGTCAGTTTCAACAGACGGTTGTGGTCGTTGCGGACCAGCACCGGACGGACTTCCTGGGTCACCACGGCGGTGACCTCCGCCGCGAGGACCTCACCCCCTGCCAACAGGCTCGCCAACAGCAACCCCAGCACTCCCATCACGCCCTGCATTCTCATCGGATCACCTGTTCTGGATCATGTTGCGGATTCACGTCGGCGGTCCCGGCCAGCCGTCTCACCAACCAACCGATTCCCCGACCCGATGTCAAACCCGTCGCCCGGCTCACTCACTGACAAACCAGCGTATGGCGTACCGGGACGCCTCGCGACGGAATTTCAGCGTGTACGGATCGCACATCCAACCGGCCACGTGCCCGTCGGTCCGAGGCATCAGCCAGCCGAAGTCCCAGGATGCGGTCCCGTAGCCCAGAGGTGTCGACGGCCGAGTGCGGACCACCGGATTCGCGGCGGCCATCAACCGTTGCTCCTCGGTGTAGTAGTAGCAAGCCCCCAGGTGGACGAAGACCTCGTGGTCGACTTCGCCGGGTGCCTCCTCCAGATCCGCGCACAGCCCACGGATCGCCACCTTGACCTCCGCCCCACCCCCGACCGCGTCGGCCAGGTCCGCGACCGACCCGCGAGTCACGCTTCCGTCACTCTCGTGACTCAGCACCTCCCGCCACTCACCACCCACGAAGTAACGGAAGTACTCGAAGTCGTAGATGAAGTGGCTGCTGGGTGCGTTGGTTTCCGTGTCGAACGACTCGAGCTCGTGGTACCTGGGCATCTCGACCCATTCGTCGACCGGCGAGACGCCCGGAGCCGCGGTCGGCTGCCGACCGTCGAAAAACGGCCGGGCGATCGCCTGGTGTCCATCCTGGTTGTACAGGAAAAAGCTCATCGACTCCCGCGGCCCGAACCCGTCGGGCAACTCGACCGGCATCCTCAGGTTCTGGATCCCCGCCACCCAGCGGTCCTCGACCAGGTAGCACACCCGGAAGTCCATTACTTCGCGGATCAACTCGTCGCGGTCGGAGGCGGTATCGATATGTTCGTTGTGCCGAAACGCCGTGCCGATCCTCAGGTCGGATCCCGACCGCACCGCGTCGACCAGCAAATCAACATCACCGGAAACGGGCTGGCGGCCGGAGTCCAGTTCGAGAACCTGTGTCCATCGGGGCATGAGTCGGAGTCTCGGTGGGGAGGAATCGTTCAGACCATCGGTCGCCAGTGTTGGGTTTAAGCGGGCCGCGATCAACTCGGCACGAGTTGAATTACCGTGGGGATTGGCCGACGATGCGAGGCCGCACCAACCAGCCTCGGCGAACCACAGGACCGCACTCGGCATGACCACATCCACACGTCGACAGTTTCTTTCCTCGTCGCTCGCCCTGGCCGCCGGCAGCAGCACGCTCGAACACTCCACCCGGGTGCTGGCCGCTCCACCGGAGGACGGCAACCAGAGTTACCTGCTGACGACGAATCGGGATCCGCAGGACCACCACGACCCCCACCTGCACCTGCTGATCGACGACCACGAAATCGCCGAGCAGAAGCACGTCAAGCGGATCATGAACCGGCTGAGGAAACACCCCCGGCCGGTGCTGATGGCCGACCGACCGTGGGAGGGCGAACGGGCCCAGGCCTGGGGCAGCGTGATCCAGGAACCCGACGGGCTGTTCCGGATGTGGTACTTCGCCTTCAACACCCAGCGCCGCTTCGACCTGCTCGACGTCGGCGGGTACGCCTACGCCGAGAGCCGCGACGGAGTCCACTGGCACAAGCCCGACCTCGGAGTCGTGGAATTCCGTGGCAGCAAGAGAAACAACCTCTTCTACAGCTGTCATCCACAGGCCAAGAACCTGGTCGACGAAGAACTGGCCCGACGCGGGCTGGGTCTTCCGGCAATCGACGAAAACGGCGATCAGATCGGCGTGATCAACAACCTCGACGGACTGACCGTCGTCCGCGACGACGACGACCCCGATCCGACGCGGCGTTACAAGCTGATTGCCAACATGCAGGACCACCGAATGTGGGCCCCCGCCTATCCCAAGCGGTACCCCGGAGTCAGTCCCGCACAGGTGGCCCGGTCCCGCAGCGTGTTCGGGCAGTACATGGACACCAGCCCCGACGGCATCCACTGGACCCGGAGGCCGCAGCGGCTGTTCCCGGCCCTGGGCGGCGACTACATGATGGTGACCCGCGACCACCGCAATCACCGCTGGTGGCTCAACGAACGGGCTCACGATCAGGGCGGCCGCAACGCGTCGCTGAGAACCAGCAAGGACTGGAAGAAGTGGTCCAAGCTCGAGGTGGTCTTCGGCAAAGGCTCGGACCCCGAGTTCAACAAGACCTTCCAGTGGCACGGCGGCATCACGCCCTTCAACTACGGCAACCTGAACCTCGGCCTGGCCGAACGCTGGCCGCTGGCCGGCCTGGGGGCCACCTGCGAGCTGGTCTGCCACCGCCCGGGTGGAAAGTGGCAGCGGGTATTCCCCAACCGGCCGTTTCTGGACGTGGGAGCCGAAGAGTCATTCGACCGGACACTCGCCTACCCGTCGCACAACCCGCCCGGGCGAGTCGGTGAGAAGCTGCTGTTTCACTACACCGGCGGCGGCATCAGGACGCACGCCGACCGGGGCCTGCCGATGTCGATGGGACTGGCGACCATCGGACTCGACCGGTTCGCCGGTCTGGGCCAGTGGCGGAACCTGCCGCCCGGACAGGTCCGCACCAGGCCGATCAAGCTGACCCGCAAACACCTGGCGGTCAACGTCGAGTACCTGGAGCACACGCCGATTCGGGTCGCCGTCATCGGCCCCGACGGATCTCCGCTCCCGGGGTATTCGCTCGAGGACTCGAGGATTCCCGTCGACACCAAGCGGCTGTATTCGATCGCTCGCTGGAAGACCAGGCCCGACCTCGGCGCACTGATCGGACAGCAAGTCTCGCTGCACTTTGAAATCCGTGGCGCGGTCGTCTACAGCTATCGCTTCCACCCGCAGTTGGCCTGATCGATGGTCGCGCCGACAACCGGTCATTCGTTCGTCACACACCACACCATCGAGGAGCCACACCATGCCGCGCTTCACCCTCACCCTGCTGCTGACCCTCGGGCTGGCCACCGCGTTGGCGACACCGGCCGCCGCCGCCGACCCCGTCATTCCCCCGAATGCCAAGCTCGAAAAACTCTTCGACGGCATCGTACTGACCGAGGGCGTCGCGGTGGCTCCCGACGGGATGGTCTACTTCAGTGACATCACCTTCTCGCACCAGGCGACCACCGAGACCGGTGCGATCCACGCCGGTCACATCTGGAAATACAACCCCAAGACCAACAAGACGACGATCTTCCGTTCGCCCTCGGGCATGTCCAACGGCATCAAGTTCGACGCCCGGGGAGACATGATCATCTGCGAGGGAGCCGATTACGGCGGTCAGCGGGTGACCCGAACCGACATGAAGACCGGAATGAGCTACATCATTTCCGGAATGTTCGAGGGCCGGCGGCTCAACTCGCCCAACGACGTCACCATCGACCTCAAGGGACGCCTCTACTTCAGCGACCCGAGATACCTGGGCCACGAGGCGATCGAGCAACCGGTGATGGGCGTCTACCGCATCGACACAGACGGATCGATCCACCGCATCATCTCCGACGCCGGAAAGCCCAACGGGGTCTGCATTTCGCCGGACCAGAAGACGCTCTACGTCGTCAGCAACGACAACGGGGCCACCGGCTTCGAGCGGCTCGGCAAGGCCGAGGACGCCAAGGGCCCGGTCGCCCCGGCTGCTCCTCTGCGGAAAGGACACATGGCCCTGATGGCCTACGATCTCAACGCCAAGGGCGAGGCCACGTTCCGCAAGACGCTGGTCGACTACTACCCCGAGGACGGGCCCGATGGGCTGGTCGTCGATGCCAAGGGCAACCTGTTTGTCGCCGTTCGCAGCGAGAAAAGGCCGGGCATCGTCGTCTACTCGCCGGCCGGCAAGGAACTGGCCTACATCAAGACCCCCGAACTGCCGACCAACGTCGGTTTTGCCAGGGGCAAGGACGCCAAGCTGCTCTACGTCACCTCCGGCAAGAGCCTCTATCGGATTCGCACCAACGTGACGGGCTACCAACTGCCCGACCCCAAGTGATCCCGGTCACGTCGCCAGAGGCCACAACGGACCGCAGGCCATCTCCCGGCCGCGGCCCGTTGTGCTAGACTGGGGGTCCCTCACGGGAGACCCGCCCGTCTCCTTTCGACTCCCTGCAGCTGGCCCTCATGTCGCGACTGACGCTTTTCGCCGCCCTCGCAGCAGCCATCCCGTGGAGCGATCCCGCGATCGCTGCCGACAAGAACCAGCCGACTGCCACAAAGACGCCGACATTCGAGAAGGGGATCCTGCCGATCCTCAAGGCCCGCTGCACCGGGTGCCATTCGGGAACCAAGCCCAAGGCGGGCCTGGATCTCTCGTCACGCCGTGGCGTGCTCACCGGAAGCGACCGGGGGGCCGTGGTACGGCTCAACGCGGCCGAGAGCAGCCGGTTGTGGGGCGTTCTGGCTTCCAACCGGATGCCTCTGAAGGGACCAAAACTGACGGCCGCCGAGAAAGGGCTGATCCGGACCTGGATCAATGAGGGAGCCCGGGGCACCGGCGCGGCCTCCGGCAAGTCCGAGGGATTGGGCGACATCCGCCTGGAGGACCTCTCCGAAGAGCAACGCGGTTTCTGGTCGTTCCTGCCACCCCGACGACACCCGGTTCCCGACGGCCTGCAACCGGAAAACGCCCGGCACCTGCGGACCCCCATCGATGGTTTCATCCTGGCCGCTCTCCAGGAACGCCAACTGCACATCTCGCCCGAAGCCGACCGCGGCACACTGCTGCGACGGCTCAGCTACGACCTGACCGGGCTGCCGCCGGCCGACCATGATCTCGCCCGGTTCCTGGCCAACCCCTCGCCCGACGCGTTTCGTCACGAGGTCGACCGTCTGCTGGCCAGTCCAGCCTACGGAGAACGCTGGGGCCGCCACTGGCTGGACACCGCCGGTTACGCCGATTCGGCGGGAGTTCTCAGCTCCGACGTCCCCCTGCCCTTCACCTGGCGGTACCGTGACTACGTCATCCGGGCACTCAACGCCAACAAGCCCTACGACCGGTTCCTGCACGAACAGCTCGCCGGCGACGAGTTGACCAACTACTGGTCGGTCTACGAGACGGCCGACCGGTTGCCGGCCAGCGTGGTCGAGGGACTGGTGGCGACGGGCTTCCTGCGGATGGCCGCCGACGCCTCGCGGCCGGACTTCAAGACCATCAAGAACGCCGACGCGCTGTACCACTACCCGACTCTCGACGACACCCTGCAGATCGTCACCTCCACCACGATGGGACTGACCATTCACTGTGCCCGGTGTCACAGCCACAAGTTCGACCCGATTTCCCAGGTCGACTACTACCGGCTGCAGGCGATCTTCATGCCGGCCCTGCGACCCAAGCAGTGGATCCCGCAGGTGCAGCGTCGACTGCTGGTCGCTACCGCAAAACAGAAGCAGGCCGCCGACGCCCGCAACGCCGAGGTCGACGCCCACCTCAAGCGTCTCACCGCCGAAGTGAAGACGCTCGATGCGACCTTCCGCGACAAGCTGTTCGACAAACGGGTGGCCGCCCTGCCCGAACCGATCCGGGCCGACGTCGCCAAGGCGGTGCGGACTGCCGCCGCCGATCGGGATCGCGTGCAACAGTACCTGGCGGGCAAGTTCGCGGCCTCGCTGCGTCCCGATCAGAAGGCCCTGGCCGCCTTGCTGCCGCGGGAATTCCCCGACTACGCCAAGCAGAAAAGCCGTCTGCAATCCGAGACCGGCTCGTGGCAGCGACGCCGGGTGTACCTCGAAGAGATCCGGGCCCTGTACGACCTGCCCGGCGACGTCCGGACACCGTTGCTGCGACGGGGTGACCCGTTGACACCGGGACCGGCCGTCGCGCCGGGAGTCCCGGTGGTGCTGCGGACCGGCCGAGCACTCGAATGGAAGCCGCCGTCGAAGCCGGCCCGCACCACGGGTCGCAGGCTGGCATTTGCCCGCTGGCTGACTCATCCCGACCACCCGTTGACCTCCCGCGTGATGGTCAACCGGATCTGGATGCACCACTTTGGTCAGGGCATCGTCAGTACGCCTGACGATTTCGGATCCAGCGGCGCCGCACCGACGCACCCGAAACTGCTCGATTGGCTGGCTCGTGAATTCATCGAGTCGGGCTGGAACATCAAGCACATCCATCGGCTGATCGTCCTCTCGTCGGTCTACCGCCAGGTCTCCCGGCCCGCCGCGGCGGTGATCGCCCGCTCCGAGCGGATCGATCCCGACAACCTGTTCCTGTGGCGGCAGAGCCTGCGTCGATTGGGAGCCGAACCGTTCCGGGATGCGGTCCTGGCCGTCTCGGGGCGGCTTGACCCACGTCCCTTTGGTGGCGCGTTGAGGGTCGCGCGGCGTCCCGACGGCGAGGTGAACATGGCCGACGGCCAGCCCGACAACCGCCGCAGCGTCTACATCCAGATCCTGCGACTGAATCCCCAGACGATGCTCCAGGCCTTCGACCAGCCGACGATCGAGATCAACTGTTCGCGGCGGACCCAGTCGACCGTCGCCACCCAGGCGTTGACACTCTGGAACAGCCGCTGGATGGAGAAGGCGGCCGAGTCGTTCGCGACCCGGGTGGCCGACACCGACAACCGCCGTGTGGCCGACCGGGCGATCGGCTTGGCCTACGCGCGACCGGCGACCGATAAGGAACACCAGGTGATCGTCGAGTTCCTCTCCGAACAATCCCGACGCCACCTCGCCGGAGCCGACGGCAAGCCGGTGACTTCGGACACCGCCCGACGACGGGCCATCGTCGATCTCTGCCACATGCTGTTGTCCAGCAACGAATTCGCGTATATCGACTAGAGCCTCGGCCACGGAACCTCGCCATGTTTGTCCACCCCATCACGCGTCGCGCAGCCCTGTGCCGCCTGGGTGACGGCTTTGCCGGGATGGCGATCGGGTCATTGATGGCCTCGACGACCTCGGCTGATTCCCTGCGAACCACGCTCGATCAGAGATCTCCCGGTCATCGGGCCCCCGCCCGTGCGGTGATCCAGTTGTTCATGCACGGTGGCCCCAGCCACGTCGACCTGCTCGACCCCAAGCCGATGCTCAGCCGCTATCACGGCACGACGCCGCCGGCCGAGGTCAACGACGACGAGAACCGGACCAAGTACCTGTTGGGCAGCCCGTTCTCGTTCCGTCGATACGGAGAGAGTGGGCTGGAGTTCTCTGAGGTGATGTCCGGCGTGGCCGCTCACGCCGACGACATCGCCGTGATCCGCTCGATGTTCACCGAACACCGCAACCACGAGCAGGCCATCTGGATGGCCAACACCGGCCTGATTCGGCCCGGACGGCCCAACATCGGCAGTTGGACGGCCTACGGACTGGGATCCGAAACCGACGACCTGCCGGCCTACATCGCGCTGCCCGACCCGGTCGGGCTTCCCGTCGACGGTGCCCGCAACTGGTCCAGCGGCTGGTTGCCGCCAATCTACCAGGGCACCGCCTTCCGCTCGCAGGGTGTCCCGGTTCTGCACCTCAAGCCGTCCACGGCCCGCACGCAAGCTGTCAGCCGGGGTCGACTCGGACTCCTCCAGGCGCTCAACCGCAGGCACCTCCGGACCCGTCCGGGTGAACTGGAACTCGAAGCCCGGATCGCCAACTTCGAACTCGCCGCCCGCATGCAACTCTCGGCCACCGACGCGCTGGATCTCACGAGCGAAACCCAGGCCACCCACGAGATGTACGGGCTCAACAACCCGACGACAAAATCCTACGGCCGCCGCTGCCTGATGGCGCGACGTCTGGTCGAACGGGGCGTGCGATTCATACAGTTGTTCATGCGCGGCCAGCCCTGGGACACGCATACGTCCAACACCAACGGTCTCAGGAGCGTCTGCGGCCAGACCGACGGGCCGATCGGCGCCCTGCTGACCGACCTGAAACGACGGGGACTGTTCGATTCGACCCTGGTCCAATGGGGTGGAGAATTCGGCCGGACCCCCGGAGCCGAACTGCGGGACGGCAACACGGCCAAGGGGAACGAGGGCCGGGACCACCACCCCTACGGCTTCAGTGTCTGGCTGGCCGGGGGCGGTGTCCGCGGCGGACAGGCCTATGGAACGACCGACGACTTCGGGTACCGTTCCATAGAGAACCGCACCCAGACGGCCGACCTGCACGCCACGATTCTTCACCAACTGGGTCTCGATCACGAACAACTGGTCTATTCGCACAACGGACGCGACGAACGGTTGACCGATGTGTACGAGGCGAAAGTGATCCCCGAGTTGATTGGATAATTCGGAGATGTTGAGCCTGCTGGACAACGGCCCGACGCTCTGCGACGGCCTCACCCGCCGCGAGTGGATGCGGATCGGTGGAATCGGCCTGGGCGGGCTGACCATGCCCCGCCTGGCCGCGGCACGGACGGCCACCCCGACCTCGATCGCGCCCACCGCCAAGCGGGTCATCCTGTTCGGGCTGACCGGTGGAGCCCCGCAGCACGAAACCTGGGACCCCAAGCCCGAGGCCCCCGCCAACATCCGTGGCGAGTTTGGTGCCATCTCCTCATCGACTCCCGGCCTGGCCGTCGGTGAGTTGATGCCCAAAACGGCCAGATGGGCCAACCGGATGGCGGTCCTGAGGGCGGTCGTCACCGGCGACAACTCGCACTCTTCCAGTGGATACCAGATGCTGACCGGTGTCCCCCACCAACCGCTCAACCGTGAGAGTGCCCTGCCCAAGCCGCCCAACAACTGGCCGTGTCTTGGGGGGTTGGTTCGAGCCCTGAAACAGGAAGCCGGCCAACTGCCGGCCGCCGTCACGCTGCCTGAACACATCTGGAACGACGGCAACTTCCCCTGGCCCGGACAGGACGCCGGGTTCCTGGGCCATCGACACGATCCGTGGCTGATCCACTGCCAGCCCCAGGACAATACCTTCAACGTCCCCGGCCTGACACTCGAAAAGGACATCCCAGGACTCCGGCTCGACCGGCGCCGCCAACTGCTCGACCAGTTCGACGCCGCCCGCACGCACCTCGACCGTGCCCCCGCCGTCAGTTCCTACCAACTCCACGCCCGACAGGCACTCGACTTGTTGACACGCGGCCGAGCCGGAACGGCGTTCGACCTTTCCCGGGAATCGAGCAAGACACGGGATCGCTACGGCCGCAGCCGCTACGCTCAAAGCGTGCTGTTGGCCCGACGATTGATCGAACGGGACGTCTCCCTGGTGCAACTCAACTGGACCCGCATCAAGGGCAAGGCCAACCAGGGCGGCTGGGACACCCACTCGAAGCACTGCGAATCACTGAAGTCATTCCTGATGCCGATCATGGATCGGGCCTTCACCGCGTTGCTCGAAGACCTCGACCAGCGAGGACTGCTCGACGAAACGCTGGTCGTGTGGCAGGGGGAATTCGGTCACACACCCAAGATCAACGCCAAGGCCGGACGAGACCACTGGGGCAACTGCTTTTCGGTGGCGTTGGCCGGCGGAGGAATCCGCGGTGGTGTGGTGCACGGTTGCAGCGACAAGCACGCAGCGTTTCCGGTCGACGGAGTCGTCCGGCCTCGAGACATCATCTCGACCGTCTTCCACTGCCTGGGCTACAGCCCCGAAACCGTCGTCCACGATCCGCTCGATCGGCCGATCCCGATCAGCCGCGGCCACGTGATCCGCGAGATTCTCTAGCGACTTGCTCGCACTTCGGTCGACAACAGATTTCGGCGGCCGTCCCGACAGCAAGCAACCTGCCAGCCTCGAGCGGGAGCGGACTTCGGCTGGCACTTACAGGGGTCAAATTCAATTGGCCCCGTGACGAGAATTTCTCACGAGAATCCGCTACGATCGTGGCCGTAGAGTTCCCGCGTGAGTTTGACGACGGCTAGGGTTTACCTGTTTCAAGGAGTGAAACCATCGCACGCAATCGGAACACTTTTGCCAAGCGGCAACGGGAAATGGAAAAGAAGGCGAAAGCCGAGGCCAAGCGACAGCGGCGATTGAGGAGAAAACAGGGACTCGAGGACCCGGCAACGGCCAACCTGGACCCCGCCGACGCCGAATCGGACCAGCCTGACGACGCTGAGGAAATGGACGACGTCGACGAAGACAACGGCTTCTCGTTGGACTCCGGACGTCTGCCTCACTAAAACGAGATCACCTACGCAGGCCATCCGAGACGCGTGATGCGTTCGCGCCCAAAGGATGACCGACTGTTTTCTTGAGAATTGGACGACACTGATGCCAGAAGGCACTATCAAGAGGCTCACTGACAAGGGATTCGGGTTTATCGAGGACGGCTCTGGCACCGACGTGTTCTTCCACAT
>CAUZRQ010000073.1:0-26800 GCA_963582065.1 Planctomycetota bacterium
CGAGGCGGTGCGGTCGAGGAGTCTGTCGACGACGCTCATCGGTTCGCCTCATCCGACGCCCGGTGATCCCCCGAGTCCGGCTTTGGGTCCGACGCCTCGGACAACCGCTGCGATTCGACAACCGTCGTCTGAGCCGACTGGTTGTAGGCCGGGTAGGTGGGAGTCAACGACGCGGCGGCGGTGGCGGTCGCGATGATGACCAGGTACAGGACCCCGATCCCGAAACAGATCCCGCCGCCCAGCCACATCTCCCAGTGAATGCTCTCGGCGTTGGGAACGACCCCGATGAGAACCCCCCAGACGAACAGGCTGCCGGCCATCAGGATGATCATCCCGAATCCCTGCCAGGCGGCCTTGCGGACCAGCGAGCCACAGAACAGCGCCAGGTGGCAAAGCACCACGCAGGCGACGACCAGCATGAACAGCCCGACCATGATGTGTATCACGCCGATGCCCTTGAGCAGCCACGTGAAGCAGAGGAAGGGAGCCAGCAACGCCGTGTAGAGTGCCGCCTGCAGCAACGCCGTGGCGGTCTTGCCCCGGACGATCTTCGCCGCCCTCATCGGCGTGACCACCAGCAGTTCCCAGGTGCCGCCGGCAAACTCGGACGTCATGCTGCGAAACAGGCCGAACGGCACGACGATGCACACCGGGAAGGCGAGCAACGCGAAGAAGAAGCCGAAAATGTCGGCGCCGATTTCACGCTGCCCGCTCGAGTCGTACATCGAGATCACGCCCAGCACCGACAAGAGCCAGGCGGCCGCCAGCGACAGCATCAGCGTGACCGCGAACCGGGTCCCCTGGAACTCCTGTCGCGTCTCGCGGACCACGATCGGGTTGACCGAATCACTCAGCCGTTCGGCCAGCGCATCGAGCCCGTCGAACCACCGGCCGCGCGGGACCGGTTCGGCCAATCCGGTCGGACCACTCATTGCATCTCCCCACGAGTGATCCGCATGAACGTGTCTTCGAGCGTCTGCGTCTTGGCCTCGAAGCTGACCACCCGGGCGCCCGATCCGATCAGCCCCTTGAGCAGTTCGTGCCGATCGTCGTCGCTGCCGGAAAACAGCACGGTGGCCCGCTGGCCGGCGATGCTCACCTGCTCGACATACGGCTGCTGCACCAGCCACCGCTCGAGCACGTCGACCCCCTCGAGCACCGTGACCACGATTTCGGCCAACCGGGCCTCGTTCTCCTCGTGCTCGTCTCCCACCTGAAACCCGCCACCTCGCTGCAGTTCCTCGATCGACCCGCTGGCCAGGATGCGACCCGCCTCGATGATCACCACGCTGTCACAGATCTCGCCCAGTTCGGTGAGAATGTGTGAACTGATCAGAACGGTCTTCTGCATCTGAGTGGCCAGCAACTGGATCAGCTCGCGGAGTTCGATCCGCGCGCGGGGGTCGAGTCCGGCGGCAGGCTCGTCGAGAATCAAGACCTCGGGATCGTGGATCAGCGTGCGGCCCAGGCAGAGTCGCTGCGACATGCCCTTGGAGAGCGTGTCGATCGGCTTGGATGCCAGCGGCCCCAACTCGGTGAAGTCCAGCACCCGCTCGACCGCCTCTCGCCGCGAGGCCCCGCGGAACCCGTAGGCCCGGGCGAAGAAGTCGAGGTACTCGAAGATGTCCATGTTCGGGTAGCGGCCGAACGAATCGGGCATGAAGCCCAGCACCCGGCGGACGCCGTCGGGCTTGTCGATCACCGATTCGCCGCAGATCAACGCGTCACCGGCGGTGGGCAGATCGAGCGTCGCCAGGATCCGCATCGTGGTGGTCTTGCCGGCACCGTTGGGGCCGATGAAACCGAGCACCTGGCCGGGGTGCGCCGAAAACGAAACGTTGTCGACGGCACGCAGCGACCCGAAGAACCGATGCAGGTTTCGGATCTCGATCGATGGCGACGACGGTGGCGCTTCGCCGCCGCCGCGTTCGGTTTCGTCGGTCACGGCTGACACGCGAGTGGTGACTCCTGGAAATGGACCGGCCTGGTCCGCCTAGTACCGGCCCAGCAACAAGTGCAGGGATTCCGAGTCCGCAGTGCTGCAACCACGTTCGATTCCCGGGTCCTCGCCGACGATGGCCACGTACGACCGGGCCGGCAACTGGTAGAACCCGCGGTCGATGCTGAACTTCGTCAGGCCGGTTTCGAGAATCCCGACCCGAAACTCCGCCGGGATTTTCCCTCGAGCATAGCTGCTGGAATCGGTGTGACGCCCGCTGCGGTTTGCCGTCTCCTGGGCGACCGAATAATGCTCGGTTATCAGGTTGATGATCGGGGTCAGGCGACTGGAATCGCTCAGGGACAGCGGCTCGAGCTTCACCGAACTGCCGGCCGAGATGTCCCGGCCAAGGAAATGACTGCCCGTGGCATCGGAGACAACCAGGAAACGAAGATCCCATTCCAGGCCGTTGTCGACGCTGACCCGGCCCTCGTCGTCAGCCGCACCGATGCCAATGCGACCTCGAAGCGGGTGGTGCCGAACCGTATGCAGCTGGGACCGCGTACGGGTCTTCACCCAGTCGTTGGAGAACACCTGTCGATCGGTCCAGTCGACCACCCCCGATTCAGGCGCCCTTCTGTTCCTGTTGGTGTTCGGGAAGACCGGGTAGACCGCGGTGTCCCGGGGAAATTTCAGGTCCGAGGGTGCCATGCCGGCAAAGTACGCGACGCGGGCCATGGTCACTGCGGTCTCGTTCCGCTGGTCCAGGAACGTGACGCTGCGGGTGAGGGACTTGATCCCGATACCGTCAGCGATCAGGGCGTAGCCGAGCATCGCGACACTGGTGACCGCGGCAATCACCGGAACGGTGACGACCATCAGGTAGAGCTGGCTGCGACGTTTCAGGAAAATGAAATTGACCGGACCGATGACGACCGAGAAAACCGTGATCAGGAGCAGGAAAGCGACGACCGGGACACTGCCGACTCCCGGAACAGTGAAGGCCAGGAAGTCGATCTGACCGTCCCGTGCCGACATCCCGTGACGGCCTTGCCATTCGAGCCGCCGGCTGCCCGACGGTCGATCCGACTGCGAGCGAAAGAACCAGAGCCAGTCCCGCTGGCTTCCGGTCATCGGGTCACCGACAAACGCCACGACGCGGCCCTGCTGAATCCCCCGCGAAGAAAAGGCGGCCGCACCCTCCGGCCACGTGATCACCGTTTCCGCACCCCCCGCCGGAGAAACAACGAGCTCGGGTTCACCCGAGGCGGGGCGCCGTTGGTCCTTGGGTGGAGACAGATCGAACCCCGCAGCCGTCGACCTCGACGCAGCCGATGCCGCCGTCCACGCATCGTCGGTGGCAGCCCGATCGGCGAGTCCCAGCACCGTCGACAGACGCGTCGATTCGGACGCCGGTCGACCCACCTCGGACACCAGCAGGTGACCGCCGGTCTCGACCCATCCCAGGATCGCGTCGCGCTGTTCGGGTTCGATCGCTTCCAGTGTCGCCAGCGACACGGCGACCAGGTCGAGACCGCTGTAGGCCAACCAGGTCCTGGGCAACATCGAAGGAGTGATCCACTGTCGATCGCTCTCGCTGCTAAAACTGTAACTCGAGGCTCCTATCGTGCCGGACTGGGACCGAAAAAAGGCATGGACCGCCTTGTCGAATTCGTCGAAGTCGACCTTGTCGTCGGAGATCACCAGCAAGGACGACTCGGGCCAGGGAGTACTCTGATTGGGGAATTCGACCCGGCTGGCGAGGCCTTCGACGCGGCGTCCGTTGACGTCGACGTTCAGTTCCGCCCCCCCGTACCATTCGTTCCCGACCCTGGGCACCAGCAACGTCAGTTCGGTCGTGGCCCCGGACCCCAGGTCGATCGCCCGGCTGACGCTCACCGACCGTTGACGGTCGACCCGAAACGTCACCTGCCGGTCTGCGGCGTTGTTCTTCACGCGGATCCGCACCGGAAAATATCCACCGTTCTGGGTGCCGGCCCACCGCGAGTCGACCACGATGTCGAGATCCTCGCCGGTCAGTCGCTGGACCTGGGCGGAGACGGGCTCCATCGCCGCGAACACGAACGCCAGCCCCGGCACGATCACGGCCACCCTGGCCAGCCAACCCGATCGGGAACATCTCGATCGTCCGTTCATCCCGCCAGGTCCTCGGGCAGTTCATTGGCCATCTCGGCCACGGACTCGACCAGCACTTCGACCATCTGGCCGGTCGTCCAGCCCTCGAGACGGGCCGAGTAGTCCAGGATCAGCCGATGGCCGAGCACGCTGGCGGCCACCATCCTCACCTCGTCGAAGCCCACGTTCGGCTTGCCGGCTAACAGAGCCGCGGCACGAGACGTGCTCGCCAGGGCGATGGCCGCCCGCGGCGACGCCCCGTAGCGGACGAACTGCTGAACCGGTTCGGGCGAGCCCGGATCGGCCGGATGCGTGGCGCCGACCAGCCGCGCGATGTAACCGGCCACCGCCCGCGGCAGGTGCACCCGGTCAACCATTCCGAACAACTCGGACAGTTCCTCGGCCGTGCACACCACGTCCAGTTCGGGCGTCTGCCCGTGCTGCCGTGTGGTGATGATCTCGGTCAACGTCTCGCTGTCAACGCCACCGACGAGCACCTTGAAGGTGAACCGGTCGATCTGGGCCTCGGGCAACGGATAGGTTCCCTCGAGCTCGATCGGATTCTGGGTCGCCAGCACGAAGAAGGGAGACGGCAGCGGGTGAGACTCACCCAGGACCGTCACCCACCGTTCCTGCATCGCCTCGAGCAGTGCCGACTGGGTCTTGGGTGTCGCCCGGTTGATCTCGTCAGCCAGCATCAGGTTGGCGAAGATCGGCCCCGGCTGAAACACCAGCTTCCGCCCCCCCTCGGCGTCCTGCAGGATCGGGGCCCCGGTGATGTCGCTGGGCAGCAGGTCGGGAGTGAACTGCACGCGGCGGAACTCGAGACCAAGCAGTGACGAGAGCGCCTTGACCAGCTCGGTCTTGCCCAGCCCCGGCAGGCCTTCGAGCAACAGGTGGCCGCGGGCCAGCAGGCAGATGATGACCTGTTCGAGCAGTTCGTCCTGGCCGAGGATCGCCGTGCCGAGTCCCTCGAGCAACACGGCGATCCGCGACCGGGCCCGTTCGATGTCTTCCGGAGAAAGCAGCGTCCCGGAGTCGGTGGTCGTCGCGGGGTCGGTCACGATGTCGGATCCTGTCAGGTCGGCGGTGCGCGGCGGGACGTGTCCGCCAAGGCGGACTCCGGGGAGAAGTGCAACGGTCCGGGGAGATGAATCACAACGCGAGCAGTGCCTACCGATCGTCTCCGGTGACGGATTTCTTCCCGGTCGAACGGCTCCCGAAGTACTTCTTCACCACGCCGCGATGACGTGGCCTGAGTCGTCGATTCCACGAGGCTCCACCGACGGCCGGGCCCTGGTCACGAACACCACGCCGACGGGCCGGGGCGGTCGGGTCGACCTGGGGAGCCTTGGAGGTGATCTTCAGCACGCGGTTCTCGGGGTCGTCGAGTGTGCCCGGTGGCAGCACGACCTCCTTGAACTTCACTCCCTGGGCATCCGATTCGTCGCCGAAACTGATCGAAGCATCACCGCGGCCCCGATTGATTCCTCCCTGGCCGGGACTGCCCGACTTGGGCGAACCAGCCACCTGCTTGTCATCACCGCCCCGACCGGAACGGCCACCGCCACCATGAGGTCATGTGCCCCCCGGGTGCGGCTTGCCTCCACAACTCTGTCAGGTGCCGCCGGGATTTCGTTGAGCCTGTTGCTGGATCTGTTGTAGCTGTTGAGACTCCTGCTGAAGAAACTCCTTGAGATCCTGGAGGGCCTGCTGCCGTTCGGCCGGGTCACGCGGCAACCCGAACCGGCGATTCTCTCGACCGGAAGAACTCTTGCTCCGCCTGGCGTCGCCCGTCTTGCCCCCACTCCTGTTGGCCTTGCCCTCGCCGCCGGACTTGTCACCGTCCTGCTTCCCCTGGCCTTTCCGCTCTTTTCCGTCCTCGCCCTTGTGTTTCTCGCCATCCTGACCGGCCTGCTGCCGCTGATAGCGACGGGCGAGGTCCTGGAGACTCGGGGGCAACTCGTCAATCGACGTGTTCTTCAACGCATCGCGGATGTCCTCGAGCAACTGCTCGGAGTACTCCTGGTCGAGGTTGGTCAACTCGCCGTTCTGGTCGAACTCGGCCGCCTCGAGTGAATCGATGGCCGAGAGCGCCTTGTCGAGCGAACGGGCCGAGGAATCGAGCCGCATCTGCATCCGCTCACGGAGCGAATCGACCGTCTCCCACTTCTCATGAGTCAGCGGAGACCGCTTGGTGTCCTCGGCCAGCTTCTGAATCTCCTCGTCCAGCTTCTCCTGCTCCTGCTCCTCCAGCACGCCCGCCTCTTTCAGTTCCTCGAGCAACTCGACCAGTTCCTGGGTCTCCCGCTGGCCGACGGTGTTCTGCAGCGTCGAACTCGAAAAGGCCGCCCGCCAGGGAATCACGCAGGCCACGACCGTGAACAGCACCGGGACGGCCAGGTACCTGGTGAACCGCCTGGGTCGCACCGGCGGCATCGACTTCCGCCACGCCTCCTGGTGCTCTGGCAACGCCGTCGCCCAGCGGCTTGGCTGGTCGTCGGCCGCCGTGGCGGTTTCGCTGAGTGCCATCAGCAGGCCGCCGGCCTCGAGCCGACGATCGAGCCAGGCGACCAGGTCGGTCCGCGACAGGCGACTGCGCTCCGACTTCCACCAGCTGATTGCCAGCAGCATGCCGGCGCCCAGGCCGCAGAGAACCAGCAGCCAACTGACTGCAGAGCGATAATCGCCACCCAGCGGACCCGGCCAGATCTCGCGAGGCACCAGCAACTTGCCGGCCAGGATCAGGCCACCGACGGCCAGCAGATAGACCGCCAGCCAGTTGGCAGCCCGGTGCAGGAATTCCCCGATGCGAACCCGGCGGGCCAGACGGTCGATCCACTGGTCAAACTGGCTCATGCAGGTATTCTACCTCGACGAAATCCCGGACGCACAAGAGTGCCTGTAATATAAGGATGCGCCCAACTGGGGAATCCAACGCGGGATTCGGCCACGAGACTCCGTTTTGCGGGTTTTCACCCCGCCACCGCCCGGATTCGGTCCAACCAGGCACCATCGGCCACCGCAAACGCCTCGGCCGACAACCCGATCTCCCCGGCCAACTCGGCACCCTCCAGACGCACCACCCCGTGGTTGCCAACCACCACCAGGGCCAATTCGAGTTGAGCGACGCTGCCACGCGTGAGACTGACGCTGACGATCGGTCCGGCGTCCAGCCGCAGCAGCAGGTTGAGCTGCCGGCCTGACCGATGACCGCGGGCCACCAGCGATCCCGTCTCCGAGCCGATCAACCGTCCGCTCAACGCCAGCACCACCGATGCGGCGGCTTCGAGATCGGGTTCCTCGCCGGGCAGGTGCAACAGTGCCCGCACCGAGACCACCGTTCCGAGCTTTCCGGTCGCCACCGCCTCGCCCAGTGTCTCTTCGAGTGTCGCAATCGAGCTCATCGTCGTCGCCTATTCTCCGGTCGCTTCCCGCGTCGCCAGGTACTGGGCCAATGCGTCCTGCCAGTCGGGCGGCGAGTAGCCGGTGTCGCGAGCCAGGCGGCTGCAATCGAGCACACTGTACCCCGGTCGCGCCGCCGCCGCACCGAACTCGGCCGTCGTGATCGCCTCAACCTCCACCCCCAGCCCCGTCCGTTCGAAGATCTCGCGAGCAAACCCGCACCAGCTGGTGCTGCCGGCGCAGGTGGCGTGGTAGAGTCCGGTCGACCTGGATTCGATCAGCGCATCGATCGCGGCGGCCAGCACGACCGTCGACGTGGGCGTGCAGCACTGGTCGTCGACGACCCGCACGGGTCCGCCCTCCGAAGCCAGCCGCAGCATCGTCTCGACGAAGTTGCCACCCGTCTCCCGGCGGCTCGCGGCGTGACCGTACAGGCCGCAGGTGCGGACGACCAGGTGGTCGGGGCAACCGCTGCGGACGTAGAGTTCTCCGCCGAGCTTGCTGACCGCGTACGCTCCCAGCGGCCCGGTCTCGTCCGATTCGGTGTAGGGCGAACCACGAGACGAATCGGCGCCGAATACGAAATCGGAGCTGACGTGGACCAGCCGGAGACCGTGCGCGGCACACCAGCGAGCGAGCCGCCGCGGCCCCTGCGCATTGACCTCCATCGCCGTGGCCGGTTCGGTCTCGGCCCGATCCACCTGGTTGTAGGCCGCCGCGTTGACCACCACGCGGGCGTCGGTCGCTTCGAGTGCCGCGTCGACCGTCGACGGGTCGGCCAAGTCGAGCTGATCGCGGGTCAGCCCCACGGCCCGGTCACCCCACAGAGACAGCAACTCGCTGCCCAGTTGCCCGCTGGCTCCGACGACTGCGATCACCATCAATCACTCTCGCTGGTGTCCCGGGCGGATTGGGACTTCGAGAGATCGGCGAAGAAGTGAACCTGCCTGGCGACCTCGCGGAATCCGATCGAAGTGTAGAGATGGTGTCCGACCTCGTTCTGGGCCAGCGTCTCGATCTTCGCATGAGACAGCCCCGACTCGCGGAACCGGTCGAGTGCCATCTGGATCAGCAACCGGCCCAGCCCGCGGCCGCGCCACTCGGGCACGAACGCCAGGTTGGGAATGTAGCCGATCCCCGCGTCGACATCCTGCCACGTGGCGATGTAGCCCACCACTTCGCCCTCGGCCGATTCGGCCACCAGGATCCCCTCGACCTCGCGAGCCACGTCGGCATCGATGTGCCGGGCCTTGCGCCACTTCCAGTCGTGACCGTTGATCGTCCCGTAGACCAGTTCGGCCGCCTCGTCGATCGACACTCCGCTGAAGGCCTCGACGGTGATCCGCTTGATCACGTCCAGGTCATCGGGACGGTAGGAGCGAACGGTGACCTGGAGATCTTCGGGAGAAGGCATCGGGTGTTCTCGAGTCTCGCCATGCGGTACGAAATCGTCCGGGCTCAGGTGTATCGGTGGCGACAAACCTCCAAGCATCCGCAGCATTTCTTCTACCGGAAACTCCTGTGGCTCGTCGGCCGATGACATCGCTTCCCCCCCCCCCCTGGCAGTGTCCGCGGTTGCGGTCAGTCTCTACGGTGTCGTCACCGCTCATCATAGACCCCCCGCCGACGGCTTGCACCGATGCCGAAGCGAGACGTATTCTCCGGAACATGCTGACCGCCGAAGAATTCGCCGAGACGAAGTTCGACCTGCCCGAGGGAGGGCGGTGGTGCGAACTGGTCGCCGGAGACGTCCGCCAATTCGATCCGCCCGACAACGCCTACGGAACGGTGGTGCTGAACCTGACCAAGGCACTGGGCAAACACCTGCACGCCCAACAGCCCGAATCGCTGACCTCCACCGGCTCCGTTGACGGCGTTGGATCGGCCTACGCCTGCTACGAACTGGGACTGGTGACCTGCCGGGAACCGGACACGGTGAGATGCCCGCCGGTGTCGGTGTTCGTGGGCGGCGATGCGTTTGCGGAGATGGATCGGGACCTGTCCGAATCCAGGCCGGTGCTGGTGATCGAACTGACCTCGAGCAACCAGCGGCGGGCCGAGATGGCCGATCGGGTGCTCGAATGGCACGGGTGGGGTGTGCCCTGCGTCTGGGTGGTCGACTCGATCGACAAGGCGGTGCACGTGGCCGAGCGGGACCGGGAGGTGCGGCTGCGGACCACCGGCGACAGGCTTTCGGGTGACCCGGTGCTGCCGGGACTGGAGTTCCCGGTGCGGGACCTGTTTGTCGAACCGGAGTGGTGGACCCGCTAGATCCAGAGCTCCACCCGCTCGCGGAGCCCCTCGGGCAACCGCTTCTCCACCGCCCGCCGCACCTGGTTCTCGTGATAACGGGTGCTGAAGTGCGCCAGGATGATCAGTTCGTTCTGGAACCGCTCGGCCCGCTCGATGATGTCGTCGAGGTGAGTGTGACCGAACTTGTGGATCTTCTCCTTGCGATGCTCGGGCCGGAAGAACGTCATCTCGGTGATCAACACCCGCGATTCGTAGACCGACGGGCAGTTGTCCAGCCCATCGGGTGCCGTGTCGCCGCAGTAGCAGAGCAGCGGAACGCGAGCCTCCCGCGTCACCTCCTCACCGGCCAATCGCCGCTTGCGGATCTCCTCCTCGGCCGTTCCCACCAGTTCGTCCCTCAACTTGCGGCGACGGTCCCACACGACGTACCCGACACTCGGAACGGTGTGGACGGTGTCGAAGACCGTCACCACCCGCTCGCGGGACAACTCGAATTCGTCTCCGTCGGAGACCGGCACGAGGTTGCAGATCATGCGGCCGCGATCGAGCTGCCGCCAGGCGTTGAGCATCTTCCAGACCTCGTCGTGGATCTGGGCCGGTACGTAGATCGTCGGCGGCTCCATCTTCATCATCCGCCGGCGAGCGACAAACACCGGCAGGGCGGCCATGTGGTCGAGGTGGCCGTGGGAGATGAAGAAGGTGTTGGTGCCCATGAACGACCACGGGCTGCCGCCCAGGTCGAAACCCAGCTTCAACTCGGGGATCCGCCAGTAGGTCTGCACGGCCGCCCGCGAGTAGCCTTCGATGGTCAGGCCGCGGTGGTAGTAGGAACGGAGGGGGAGGTTGTCGATCATCTTGGTCAGTCGAGCGAAACCGCTCGCCCCTCGGCAATACTCCGGGCCTCGGCATAACACACGGCCAGGGCGTCGACGGCGAGTTCGCTGGAGATCACCCGGGGCGACGTGCCGGCGGTGACGCCGTCGACGGCCGCCTGCAACTCGTCGGTGAACGCGCTGTACCACTCGCCCCCGCCGGGCAACACGGGCTCGGTCACCTCCCCGTCGTCGGTCACCAGACTCAACGGCCGACTCGCCACCCACTCGCCAGCGTAGGTTCCGGCCGAGTACTCGACCGTGGCCCGCTCGAAATAGATCTCGAACCCGTGAGCGAATGCGAGACCGGCGGCGGCGATGCCACCGCTGACACAGGTGACCGCCGGGCCCGACGAGCCGTCGGGCGAATCGTAGATGTACTGGGAGTGAACGTGGTTGACCAGGCCCTCCTGCAACAGGCCGCGTGAAACGACCGAGGCGGGAGTGCCGCACAACAGGCCGATGTAGTGGTTGTCGTGGATATGCAGATCAACACCCCAACCGCCCAGCTTGCGGAAATCGGACATGTCGTCGGACCAGTCCGGCGGAGTGATCACCCGTCGGAAATGCGCCGCCAGCAGCCTGCCGTGATCTCCCGATTCGGCCAGTTGCCGCAGGTAAGCGAACTCGGAAAAAAACGGCAGCACCTGGGCTACCATCAGCAGTCGACCCGCCTCCTCGGCCGCCACGACCATCCGGCGGGCCGCATCCAGGTCGACGGCGATCGGCTTCTCGACCAACACGTGCTTCCCCGCCGCCAGGGCCTCGAGAGTGACCTGCTCGTGCTGGTCGGTCGGCAGGCAGACGTCGACCAGGTCGATGTCCGGATCGGCCAGCAGGTCGTGGTAGTCGGCGACAGCGGTGACGCCGTCGAGATCCATCAGGGTACCGGGAGGCCCGAAGTTGCCCTGGATCCCTGTCCAGTCACCAGACCGCTTGTCGGGATTCCGCGTGGCAAAGGCCGTGATCTGGCCCTCCTCGAGCCGGGGGCCCTCGATGCGACGACGACCCGAATCGTCCGGATCCGACATCCGCATCGCACCCTCGAAATGGGTCATTCCCATGAAACCCAGGCCGATGATCCCGATCCGCACCATCTGTTCCACTCCCTAACCGACCCGTCGTTCTTGTGGGTCAACGTGCTGGCATGACCGGAGGAAACAGACGGATCCAGTCATGACGTCCCGAACTGTTTCCCTGGACAACAATCGACCATTCAGCCGATGACAATCCCAGCATCCTGACCCCCCACGCGAACGTCAAGCCGCCACCGAGAAGGTCTCGGCCTCACCCGCTGCCAACCGGCTGGCCGGCCCATCGTTGGACACCCACTTTTTTGCGGCCTCAGCCCCGCTTTGGGCTAGGCGCGGCGGTCCGGCGCGTTATCTTTATGACCACACCATCGAATTGACGACACCCTGTCGGCAATCGAAGGGTTGCCGGTTGCCGCCTCAAACGGTGGCAAGACTGCTGATGGAACAGGCAGTCCGGCCCGTGGTGGACAGGCCTTCGGCCGCGAAGGAGTGGACCGCGAAGTATAAGGAGTGACGCGATGCTCGTGCTATCAAGGAAGCCAGGTGAGCGAGTTCTGATCGGTGAGACGATCACCGTGACGGTTGTCCGGATCGGCCCGAACACGGTTCGGCTGGGAATCGACGCGCCCCGCGAGATGAACATCGTCCGCGAGGAATTGTGCGTCGACGTACCCGCGAAAGTCTCCGAAGGCACTCCGATTTCGGAGCCGGCCGAGTTGACCAACGTCTAGCGTGTGACGCGGCCCATCATCTCGCATCGTCGCCTCGGCCCCCTCCGTGTTGTGACGCGCCGTCGGCCGACGTAGAATCTGGCTTGAGATCCGGGCGGTGGTGTCGTCCGGAGGACCACCAGGTTCCGCGGAGACAGACACGATGCTCAACATCACCGGACAGGGCACCGCACACACCTGCGACGGGGTCTCTCGTCGCGATTTTCTCCAGGTCGGCACGCTGGGTGCCGCCGGCGTCACGCTGGCCGAGCTCGAGCGGGCTCGAGCCGAGGGCAAGACCGATCCCGAGAGTGACCGCAAGTCGGTCATCATGATCTTCAACCTCGGGGCTCCCAGCCAATTCGAAACCTTCGATCCCAAGCCGGACGCGCCGGCGGAAATCCGCGGACCGTTCAAGCCGATCCCGGTGGCCGGAGGCGGGTTCAAGATCAGCGAGCTCTTTCCGCGTCACGCCCAGCACGGCGACAAGTTCTCGGTCATCCGCAGCTGCCACCACACCGCCGCGGCCGTTCACGACACCGGTCACCAGATGATGCAGACCGGTCGACTGTTCACCGGGGGCATCAACACGCCTCACACGGGCTGCGTCGCCGAGTTCCTGCAGGGTCGCCGCACCGATCTGCCGGCTCACGTGGTCCTCCCCGAATCGATGGGTTCGACCGGCGGCAACCTGCCCCACGGCCAGGACGCCGGTTTCCTGGGCAAGGCCCACGACCCGTTCGTGCTGATGGCCGATCCATCCAAGAAGAACTTCCGGGTTCCCGACCTGCTGCCCCCCAAGTCGATCGGCGAAGCCCGTCTCGACCGCCGCCGTCGCCTGCGGCAGATCGTCGACAGCACGGTCAAGGACTTCGAGGCGAGCGAAAACGCCAAGCTGCTCGACAGCAGCTTCCAGGCCGCCTTCCGGATCATCACCAGCGAAAAGGCCCGGGCCGCCTTCGACCTCTCCAAGGAATCCAAGAAGGTCCGTGACCGCTACGGCATGTCCCGGTTCGGCCAGTGCTGCCTGATGGCCCGCCGGCTGATCGAAGCCGGTGTCCGTTGCGTGACGGTCAACACCTTCCTGACGGTCTTCAACGAGATCACCTGGGACATCCACGGCACCAAGCCGTTCACCTCGATCGAGGGCATGCGGGACATCGTCGCGCCGATGTACGACCAGGCCTACAGCGCGTTGCTCGAGGACCTGACAGAGCGGGGACTGCTCGAAGACACCCTCGTCTGCAACCTCTCGGAATTCGGTCGCACGCCCCGGATCAATCCCGCCGGCGGACGCGACCACTGGCCGCAGTGCTGGAGCGTCTACTTCGCCGGCGGCGGGGTGCAGGGAGGTCGGGTCATCGGCAAGAGCGATCCGATCGGCGCGTATCCGGCCGAGCAGCCCGTGACACCCGGCAACGTCGTGGCGACGATCTTCAAGAGCCTGGGCTACGATCTCGAGCAGGAACTGCCGGGACCGTCCGGACGCCCCTTCCCCCTGGTCGACCAGGGAACCGAGGCGATCAACGAGTTGTTCTAGGGAGCGGGTCCGCCACCATGTTGCCCACCTCCAGAAATCCCGGCCATCGACTCGCCCTGCTCCTGCTGTCGGCCACGCTGGTCGTCTCGACCGGTGCGACGGCCGCCGACAAGGACAAGCCGGCCGCGAAGGCGACGGCCGACAGGCTGGTCGTGTTGCCCGGCGAGTTCACCCTGTCGGGCCCCGTGTCGTTCCAGAGACTGCTGTCGGGGTTGATGCACGACGGCCGTTTCACCGGCACCCCGCCCGGACAGCTCGACTGGTCCTCGTCGAACCCCAAGGTGGTCACCATCACCGACGGCACGGCCCGGCCGGCCGGCGACGGCCAGGCCACGATCACCGTCCGCCACGGGAAACTCTCGGCCCAGGCCAAGGTCACCGTTGCCGACATCGCCCGCCCGGTGGCATGGGACTTCCGGATCCACGTCCAGTCGGTGCTGACCAAGTCGGGCTGCAACTCGGGAGCCTGCCACGGCGCCCTGGCCGGCAAGAACGGGTTCAAGCTCTCGCTCCGTGGGTACGACCCGATCTCCGATGTCCGGGCGATCACCCGTCAGAACCGTGGCCGCCGCGTGATTCCCAACGACCCCGGTCGCAGCCTGCTTCTGACCAAGCCGACCGGTGCGGTGCCCCACAAGGGCGGCGTGCGGTTCGAAGAGGGAACGCCCGAGTACCGGGTGATCTCCGGTTGGATCGCCGCGGGACACCCGGCACCCGCCGGCGACGGCCCCCGCATCCGACGACTCGAGATCCTCCCCGCCGACGCCGTGCTCAAGACCGGCACCTCCCAGCAGATGGTCGTGCGAGCACACTTCTCCGACGGTCACAGCGAGGACGTGACCCGCTGGGCCAAGTTCACTTCGAACAACACCACCGTGGCCGACATCGACGATGTCGGCCGCGTGGCGGTCACCGGACACGGCGAAACGGCGATCGTCGCCTGGTATCTCAGCAACAATGTCGTCGCCTCGCTGAGTGTCCCGTATGCCAACAAGGTCGCCGACGAGGTCTTCAGCAAGGCCCCTCGAAGCAACTTCATCGACGGGCTGGTCCTGGAGAAACTCAAGGGGCTCCGCCTCCCGCCCTCGCCCCGGACCGGCGACGCCGCGTTCCTCCGCCGCGCCACTCTCGACACGCTCGGCGTGCTGCCGACCCCCGAAGAGGCCAGGGCGTTCCTGGACGACGACGCCCCCGACCGCCGGTCGCGGCTGATCGAAAAACTGCTGGCACGGCCCGAGTACGTCGACTTCTGGACCTACAAGTGGTCCGACCTGCTGCTGGTCAACAGCTCGAAGCTGAAACCCCCGGCGATGAAGTCGTACTCGAAGTGGATCCGCGACCACGTGTCGGCCAACACGCCGTGGGACGAGTTCGCCCGCGACCTGGTCACCGCCCGCGGGACCACTCACACCAACGGAGCCGCCAACTTCTTCGTGCTCCACCGCGACCCGGCCGACATGGCCGAAACCGTCTCGATGGCCTTCCTGGGAATGTCCATCCAGTGTGCAAAGTGCCACGATCACCCGCTGGAGAAGTGGACCAACGACGAGTTCTACGCAATGGCCAACCTCTTCTCTCGTGTCCGCTTCAAGACCGCACCCGAGGGCGGTGACGGAAACCAGTCGATCTTCACCACCACCTCCGGCGAACTGATCCAGCCGCGGACCGGCAAACCGCAACTCCCCAAGCCGCTCGACGGCACCACGATCGCCCTGGATGCCCCCGGTGACCGCCGCAACCACCTGGCCAGCTGGCTCGTCGCCCCCGGGAACCCCTACTTCACCCGTGCGATCGTCAACCGCGTCTGGGCCAACTACCTGGGGACCGGAATCGTCGAGAAGGTCGACGACCTGCGACTGACCAACCCGCCGAGCAACGAGCAGTTGCTGGCCCAGCTCAGTGGATTCCTGGTCAGGAACCGCTACGACCTCAAGGCCCTGATCCGGCTGGTCATGAACTCACAGACCTACCAGCGGTCCTCGCGGATCACGGCCGGGAACGAGGCGGACCTGAGGTTCTACGCCCGGTACTACCCCCGCCGGCTGAAGGCCGAAGTCCTGCTCGATGCGATCTCGGCCGCAACCGGCCAACCCACCGTCTTCAAGGATTACCCGGCCGGCACCCGGTCTCTGCAACTCCCCGACAGCAACATCGCCTCGCGGTTCCTGAGCACTTTCGGCCGCCCCGAACGGGTGATCACCTGCGAGTGCGAACGGTCGGACGAGCCGAGCATGGTGCAGGTGCTGCACATCGTCAACGGCGACACGCTCAACAACAAGCTCCAGTCCAAGTCCAACCGGATCGGACGCTGGCTGAAGGCCGGGATGCCCGACTACCGGATCGTCGAGTCGATCTACCTGGCCTCGTTGTCGCGTTATCCGACCAACCGCGAGATGTCCGAGACCCTGAAGGTCTTCGGCGAAACGCCGGCCGACCAGAGGCGGGCGTTGATCGAGGACGTTTTCTGGAGCGTGCTCAGCTGCAAGGAATTCCTGTTCAACCACTGATCCGATCTCCCGCCGTTCGCCATCCCGTTCGATTCCGGTGCGACCCGACCGAGATTCTCCGATGACCCGTTCCCACCACGCATCCCGAGCCGCCCTCGTCCTGGCCGCCGTCGTGCTGCTGGCCGGTGTTCGATCGGCGGCGTCGGCCGACAAGTCGGCGACCCAGGCCCGGTCAATCCTCAAGAAGTACTGTGTCGGTTGTCACAACGCCAAGGACGCCGAGGGCGGGTTGGTGCTGGCGACTCATGCCGGCCTCATCAAGGGTGGCGAGACGGGTCCCGCGGTGGTGGCGGGCAAGGTCGAGTCCAGCCTGCTGGTGAAGCTGATCGAACGTCGGGCCAAGCCGTTCATGCCGCCCAAGGGCAAACGCGGCCCACGGCCGTCGGAAATCGCGGTGCTGAAGGCCTGGATCGCCGGCGGCGCCAAGCCGTTTCCGTCGTCCGACACGCCCTCGTCGCTGACGGTGCCCCGCGTGCCGACCCGCGGCCCGGTCCGCCAGCCGGTCAACGCCCTGGTCGTCTCGCCCGACGCCAGCTGGTACGCCGTGGCGCGGACCGGCCGGGTGGATCTGCTGAGCCTGCCCCCCGACCCCAAGGCCAAGCCGCTGGCGACCCTGTCGGGCCTGCCCGGCCAGGTCAGCGACCTGGTGCTGTCGACCGACGGTCGCCGCCTGGTGGCCGCCGCGGGCGAGCCGGGCCTGTTCGGCGAGGCGAGGATCTACGACATCGCCGTTGATGTCCGCAAGGCCGGGCCGAAACAGGCCGCGAAACTCGCCCGGACCATCCGCGGCCACGCCGACAGCCTCAACGCCGTGGCCCTCTCGGCCGACGCCTCCCTGCTGGCCACCGGGTCCTACGACCGCACGATCATCATCTGGGAGACGGCCAGCGGGAAGCGACGCGTGGAGATGACCGGCCACAACGGACCGGTCACCGACGTGGCCTTTGACCCTCGGAACCGCTTCCTGGCCTCGGCCAGTGGCGACCGCACCGTCAAGCTCTGGAACCTCAAGACCGGGCAGCGGCTCGACACGTTCAACGAGCCGACCAAGGGACAGAACACCGTGGCGGTCTCGCCGGACGGACGATTCGTCGTCGCCGGCGGCATCGACAACCGCATCCGGGCCTGGGAAATCACCCGGGACGGTCGCGAGGGAACCAACCCGGTCCGCCACTCCCGCTTCGCTCACCAGGCCCCCCTGCTCGACCTGGCCTTCTCGACCGATGGCCGCCAACTGGTCAGTGCCAGCGAGGACCTGTCGATCAAGATCTGGACCACGGACGGTCTCAGCCAGGATCGTCACTTTCCCGGCCAATCCGACTGGCCGGCCACCGTGGCGCTGACCCGGGACGGCAAGACCCTGCTTGTCGGTCGACTCGACGGCACGACCTCGGTCCTGTCCCTGGCCGACCGGGGCGAGGCCACCGCGAAGGCCGTGCCGCTGGCCGGCGTGCCGATTCCCCGGCCGCGCGACGGAGCCGAAGTCAAGAAACTGCCCGAGACGGCCGAGGCCGAGCCGAACAACAAGCCGGGCCAGGCGACCGCCGTCGCGGTCCCCGGCGTGGCCACCGGGGTCCTGGCCGGTGGCTCCACCGCCGACGCCGACCTCTTTCGTTTCGCGAGCAAGAAAGACGAGAACTGGGTGATCCAGACCCGGGCCCACCGCGACAAGTCCCCGGCCGACACCAGGATCGAGATCCTCCACAAGGACGGCCGCCCGGTCCTCCGGCTGCTGCTGCGGGCCGTCCGTGATTCGGCCATCACCTTCCGCCCGATCGATTCCCGCATCAACCAGGCCCGGCTGGAAAACTGGGAAGAGATGGGACTCAACCAGTTCGTCTACATGAGCGGCGAGGTGGTCAAGAATTTCCGCATGCCGCAGGGACCCGATTCGGCGATGCAGTTCTACACCATCAACGGCCAGCGGCACTGCTTCTTCGACACCAGCGCAACCGCCCATGCACTCGACACCCGGGTCTACGTCGTCGAACCGCACCGTCCGGGCAGCCGGTTGCCCAACAACGGCCTGCCGGTTTTCCCGCTGTACTTCGCCAACGACGACGACGGACGCAGGAAACTCGGCAGCGACTCACGGGTGACCTTCACCGCTCCGGCCGACGGCGACTACCTGGTCCGGGTGACCGACGTCCGCGGCTTCGGCGGCGACAAGTACAAGTACCGGCTGACCATCCGCCAGCCGCGACCCGACTTCAAGGCATCCATCGGCGGTCGTGACGCGACGATCCCCGTCGGCAGCGGACAGAGATTCACCGTCAACGTCGATCGCATCGACGGGTACACCGGCCCGGTGCAGGTCTCGATCGAGGGCCTGCCCGAGGGCTTCACGGCAACGACCCCCGTCGTCGTCCAGGCCGGACACCTCTCGGCCCAGGGCGTCATCAACGTCGCCGCCGGCACCAAGGCTCCGGCCAAGGAGGCCTGGGAGAAGGTCCAGGTCGTGGCCCGTGCCGAGATTCACGGCAAGCCAATTCAACAGCAGGTCGAAAACCTCGGCACGCTGAAGATCGGCAAGGCCCCCAAGGTGATCGTGTCGCTGCTGCTGGACAAGAGCGGGGGCCCGGGCGGACAACCCGACGAGAAGCAGGACCCGGTGCTGGAGATCGCTCCGGGCGAGACGATCACGGCGATGCTGCGGGTGAACCGGAACGGCTATGACGGGGACCTGAAGTTCGACGTCGACAACCTGCCGCACGGCATCATCGTCGACAACATCGGTCTCTCGGGAATCCTGGTGCGGGCCAAGGAGACCGAGCGGCAGATCTTCATCACCGCCGCCGACTGGGTCCCGGAGACCGAGCGGTCGATCCACGCGGTCTCGCGGGAGGAGGGTCGGCAGGCGTCGCGGCCGTTGCGGTTCGCCGTACGGATCCGGAAACCGGCTGCAGCCAAGAGCAAGTGATGCGACGGCGGCTGATCTACCACGGCCGGGTCCAGGGCGTCGGGTTTCGGTACACCGTCCGCTCGATCGCACGACGCCACCCGGTCATCGGCTGGGTGAAGAACCTGCCCGAGGGGACCGTCGAACTGGTTGTCGAAGCCGAGGCGGCCGAGATGGCGGGGTTTCTCGAGGAGGTCGCCGGGCGGTTCGAGGGTCACGTCGATTCGGTCGACGACCTGTCTCCCGGCGACGAACCGCTGTCGAGGTTCTCGATCCGACACTGACAGGCCGATCGCATCGGATCGCGACGATTGTGCCGATCGTGTCGATCCCCGGCTGAGGAGAAGCCCCCGCGATCGTCTTTCCCTCGACTCATGCAAAACCTAGAGTAACCTAGAAGCAGCCGGGGCCAACGATTCGGGAGACAGGTTCGTACACAGTTCCAGTCGAGCCGGGCGACGGCAAGACATTCGCGATCGGTCGGGCAAGCGACGAGACAGACACGATGGGCAACATCCTCAACCTCGGACACCTGCTCGCCCAGGCTCCCCCGCTCGCCGCCCCCCCACAGGGGGCCATGGCCAACAACTACGAGTGGGGACTGGTGCTGAGCGTGGCCCTGGCGTTGTTGGCGGCATTGGTGTCGGTCAGCTATTTCACCCGCACCGGCATCATCGCCCGTTCGACGACGATGGAGGCGACCCGTCAGCCGCTGTTCCTCCTGCTGATGTGCCTGGCGATCACCTTGATGCTGATCCTGGGATTCGTGCCGTTCTTCACGTTCGGCGAGGACATCAAGATGTTCAAGGCCAACGGGCTGGCGACCATCTTGACCTCGGGAATCCTGCTGGCCGTCTGGACGGCCAGCACGAGCATTTCCCAGGAGATCGAAGGACGGACGGCGATGACGCTGTTGTCCAAGCCGATCAACCGCCGGCAGTTCATCGTCGGCAAGTACCTGGGCATCCTGCAGGCGGTGCTGCTGCTGATGCTGCCGCTGGTGATCGCCTTCTGTGCGCTGATCTACTACAAGATCGGCTACGACGCCCGCGAGCAGTCCAAGGAGATCCCCGAGTTCTTCGATCTCGAGAACATGCGGCCCAACATGGACCGGCTGATGCCGATGCTCCAGGCGATTCCGCCGATGTTCCTGGTGTTCTGCGAGATCGCGGTGCTGGCGGCCGTCAGCGTGGCGATCTCGACCCGGGTCCCGCTGGTCGTCAACATGTCCAGTTGCTTCACCATCTTCGTCATCGCCCACATCGCACCCGTGCTGGTCCAACAGGAATCCGGTGGGCTCGAACCGGTCCGTTTCGTGGCCAACCTGATCGCGATTGTGCTGCCGGGACTCGAGTTCTTCAACACGCAGACGGCGGTTTCGACCGATACGATCGTGGCCCCGATCTACCTGGGCACCGCCGGGCTGTATTGCGCGTGCTATTCGACGATGGCCATCCTGTTGGCATTCATCCTGTTCGAGGATCGCGACCTGACCTAGGACTTGGACTAGGAAGAGGTCGAGTGGCTCGGATAGCATGAAACTGGGAGTTTCGGGGCGGGCCAAGGCGGGGGAAGAGGTGTACCCGTGTCTGTTCGACCTGAAGAGGCTTTTGGAAGGGCGGTCTCGCGCCGCGAACTGTTCCGGCGTCCGACCATCAGCTGCCACCTGCTGTGGGGTCTGTCGACGGCACTCGGCCTGGCCGCTCTGCTGACCGCCGCCACGCTGCTCGACGTGTGGCTCGGCAGCCCATCGGCCTCCGGTTCACCGTCCACGTTCGTCCGCACCGCGATCGGCTGGATCCGCGGACTTTTCACCTCGACCTCGCAGGCCTCGATCGCCCTGCTGGCTGCCGTCACGGCGCTGTGCATCGGGCATCGCCTGTGCGGATCCCTGGCCACCGACATGGCCGCCGCAGTCGCCCGCGCGATCGGCGACCGGCTACGACGAGGCCTCCTCCGCCAGCACACCAGGATCGGCCCCGGAGATCTCGACGGCAGCATCACCGGCTCGGTCCGTCAACGGGCCACCGCCGATGTCGAGATCGTGGTCGGGGCCACGGCCGATACGCTGGCCCGAGTCAGCCGCGACACGCTGGTCGCGGCGGGATGCCTGGTGCTGGCCCTGCTGGTCGACCCACTGCTGGCTCTCGAATGCCTGCTGCTGCCGGCGGCGCTGTTGGCGTGGCTGTTGGTCCGTGATCGCACTGCGAAGCGGCGCCATCTGCAGAGCCTGGCTGATGATCACCGAATCGCCGATCGCCGCACCGGGGAATCGATGGCACGTGTCCGCCTGGCCAGTGGCTACGGTTTCGAGGACCTGGCGCGTGACCGGTTCGATGCCGCGCTGGCCGAGACCGGACAGCTGGCAGCACGACGTGACCGCCGACACACGTTCGGCCGGACGATCCGCCAGGGGCTGACGGCGGTCACCGCCGCCGTGATCCTGTTCCTGGTCAGTCGCCGCGTCCTGCCCGCCGACACCAACCCCGTTCCACTCGATCTCCCCTCGGCCGTCGTCCTGCTGGCGGCCATCGCCGGCCTGTTGAGAGCACTGGATCGACGCGGCCAACTCTCGCTCATCGCCGAACAGGGGGGACTCGCCGCCGAACGGATCCACGAGTACCTCGACCGGGTGCCGCCGGTTTCCCAGGCGGTCGGGGCCAGGTTCCTGCAACCCCTGGCCGATGAACTGCGGTTCGAATCGGTGACGTGGCAAGCTGACCGGAACGACCGGGTGCTCGACCGTCTCGACCTGGTGATCCCCGCCGGGGAAACGACGGCCCTGTTGTCGGTTGATCCTCGCGAGGCCCGAGCGGTGGCGTGGATGGTGTCGCGGTTCATCGACCCGCACGGTGGTCGTATCCTGATCGACGACCAGGACATCGCCACCGGCACGCTCGAATCGTTGCGGGCCGAGGTGCTGATGGTGGCCGGCGACGGCGACTGCTTCTCGGGCAGCGTGCTCGAGAACATCTGCTGCGGACGCCTCGAACAGGGATTGAGCCGGGCGACCGAGGCGGCCAAGGCCGTCCACGCGCACCACTTCATCACCAAGCTGCCGCGGGGCTACGAAACGCAGGTCGACGACGAGACCAGCCGGCTGGACGCCGGGCAGCGGTACCGGATCGGATTGGCCCGGGCACTGATGCGGGACCCGGCGTTGCTGGTGATCGAGGAACCCGCCGAGCCGCTCGATGAGGACACCAAGTCGCTGCTGGGCGACACCTACGACCGTATCATCTCGGGCCGAACCGTCGTGTTTCTGCCGACCCGGCTCTCGACCGTCCGACGTGCTGACCGGGTGGTGATGGTGCACGACGGGCAGGTGGTCGAGACGGGCCGGCACGAGGAACTGGTGCAAAGCAGCGAGTTGTATCGGCACTGGGAGTACACGCGGTTCAACGCCTTCGGCCGCATGCCGGTACCAGCCGAGGGATAGAGTCGTCGGTTTCTCGGCTGCACTCTCCCCACACCGATCGGCCACTGGTAGAATCGGTCTCGACAGACCCCGTTTCTTCCACCCGATGTCCACGTGAGTCACCCTTCGGCGATCGACTGGAGTCCCCGGGCCCGCCGGTCCGATTCGCTTGAGGTCTACCTGCTCGGCCGCGTCGACTTCGCCTCGGCGGTCGAGCTGCAGGAACGCTGGGTCTACGAGATCTCGGGACGGAGAGATCGGCTGGGTGCCCTGTTGCTGTGCGAGCATCCGCCGGTGGTGACGATCGGCCGCAACGGGAGCCGGTCTCAGGTGCTGGCCGACGAACGAGACCTCCGGTCCCGCCTGATGGACGTCCATTGGCTCAATCGTGCTGGCGGCGCCCTGGTCCACGCACCGGGACAACTGGCCGCCTACCCCATCGTCCCGCTCGACCGGCTCGGACTCGGACTGGCCGACTACCGGGCGGCCCTGGAACGCGCGGTGATCGGAGCCTGCGGCGAGCTGCAAGTCGCCTCAACCGGTGGCCGGGAGACTCCCGGGGTCTTCTGCCGCACCGGGCAACTGGCCTGGATCGCCTCGGCCGTCCGCAACTGGGTCACTCACCAGGGACTGTTCCTCAACGTGGCACCCGCGATGCACCTGTTGCGACTGGTGACCGCATCCCCGGTCGGCACACCGCCGACATCTCTGGCCGCCCAGCGTTCCCGGCCCATCTCGATGCACGCGGCCCGCGAACACCTCATCCGCCACCTCGCCGAACAACTCGGCTACGACCGCTGGCATCTCTACACCGGCCACCCGCTGCTGACACGCACCAGGAGGATGGTCCATGTCCCCGCCTGAACTGCTGCCGGTCATCGAACGCCCCAGGCGACGGCTGCCGAGCTGGCTAAAGAGACCGATGCCCCAGCCGGGCATGCTGATGACCGAGGGGATCCTGTCCGACCTGCGACTGCAGACGGTCTGCGAAAGCGCCCGCTGCCCGAACCGGACCGAATGCTGGAGCCAGCAGACGGCGACCTTCATGATCCTGGGCAACGTCTGCACGCGGCCCTGTGGTTTCTGCAGCGTGCCGAAAGGGAAGACCGAGGCGGTCGAGCTGGACGAACCCGACCGGGTGGCCGAGGCGGCCGAGCGGCTGGGACTCTCGCACGTCGTCATCACCTCGGTCACCCGCGACGACATGCCCGACGGCGGAGCCGACCACTTCTACCACTGCGTGCTGGCCGTCCGCCGACGGACCGGTGCCGCCGTCGAGGTGCTCACCCCCGATTTCCTCGGCAACACCGACGCCATCGACCGGGTGCTGGAGGCCAGCCCCGATGTCTTCAACCACAACACCGAGACCGTGCCGCGACTCTACGACCGTGTCCGCCGCAACGCCCGCTACCAGAGAACGCTCGACCTCTTGAAACGGGTCAAGGACCGGCGTCCCGAGATCCCGACCAAGAGCGGCCTGATGCTGGGCCTGGGCGAGACGATCGAGGAGGTTCTCGAGGTGTGTGCCGACCTGAGGTCGGCCGGGTGTGAGATGATCACGATCGGCCAGTACCTGCAACCGTCGCCCGAACACCTGCCGGTCGAGCGGTACGTGCCACCCGAGGAGTTCGACGAGATCGGTCACCTGGTGAGGACGTTGGGATTCGGCATGGTCGCCAGCGGCCCGTTTGTCCGCTCGAGCTACCACGCCGGCGAGATGGCCGACGAACTGGCCGGCGAGACGATCCGATGACGGCTCCGATCCGGCTGCCTGAAATCGGCGCGGGACAGGCGGTGCTGTCTGTCAGTTGCTGGCTGGTCGACACGGGAGACCTGGTCGACCTCGGAGACCGGGTTGTCGAACTCGTCACTGCCGGCTCGACGTTCGATGTCTCTGCACCGGTCGCAGGCCGGCTGGCCCGCATCGACAAGCCGCTCGACACCGACGTCGCGGTGGGCGACATCCTGGGATGGATCGAGCCGGAGTCCGAGCCGTGAGCGTGGGACAGGCCACCACCTGGTCTCGGCTGCGAGGGCACCGGGACCAGCGCGAGCACTTCGAGGGGATCCTCTCCGCCGGTCGACTCGGACACGCCTACCTGCTGGTCGGTCCCGAGGGCATCGGCAAGCTGACCTTCGCCCGCTGCCTGGCCGCCTGCCTGCTCTGCCCGAAAACCGACGACTCGGCGCTCGAAGCCTGCGGCGAGTGCCGCTCGTGCAAGCAGATCGCCGCCGGCTCGCACCCCGACCTGCTCGAGGTGGGGCTGCCCGAGGGGAAGAACGTGGTGCCGATCAGCCTGCTGGTCGGCGATGGCGAATCCCGGGGCCGGACCGGACTGTGCTACGACCTGTCGCTGTCGCCGATGGAGAGCAATCGTCGCGTGGCGATACTCGACGACGCCGATCACCTCGAACGCGACGGCTACAGCGCGCTGCTGAAGACACTCGAGGAACCCCCGGCCCACTCGGTGATGATCCTCGTCGCAGGTTCCGAAGCCGACATCCGCGACACCATCAGGTCCCGATGCCAGCTGGTTCGATTCTCTTCACTCCAGGCAACCGATGTCGCCGAGTTGCTGATCGAAACCGGGGCGACCGAAAACCGGGGCGAAGCCGACCTGGCGGCGGGGCTGGCCGATGGCAGCGTGGCCACCGGGGCATTGATGCTCGACCCCAACATGCGGATCCTCCGCGAAACACTCTACCGGCACCTCGCACGGGTTCCCTTGGACCCGCTGAAAATGACCGAGGAGGTGGTCGAGGCCTGGGAGACCCTCGGCGGCGACTCGCACAGCAAGCGGGTCAACGCCACGTGGGTGGCACGATTCGCGATCGAGTTCTACCGGTCGGTGCTGCGGGTGCTGGTCGGGGCCGATGAGACCTCGACGATCCCCGGAGCCAACTCGCTCTGCTCTCAACTGGCCGCCGGTGACCCGGCCACGCTCGACCGCATCGCATCGATGCTCGACCGCTGCCTCGACGCCGAACGCGATCCAATGGCCAACGTGATGCTGCCCCTGGCTCTCGAGGCGTTCTTCGATGACCTCGCACGGCGGTCGCGAATTGACACGGATTGAACCCACGAGGGTATAATGGCCGCGAGTGACAAGGGAGTGGTTCCGGCATCATGAGCAACCGTTATATCGTTCGTTTCGGCTCGAATCGAAGTGTCGCCGAGTTCACCGTCCACGACGGCAAGGATCACCAGCGGTCGACGCAGGTCGTGGTCAAGAGCGACCGCGGGATGGAGTGGGGCGAGGTGCTGGGCCCCTCGTCAGACCGGGCCCGCAAGATCATGGGCCACCGGGAATCTCGAGGCCGAATCCTGAGAAAGGCTTCCGACGACGACTTCCGGCACCTCGACGACGTGAGACGCCGCGAGCGGGTCGAGTTCGAGGGGTGCAACGAACTGATCAAGGAACGGAAGCTGCAGATGCAGCTGGTCGACGTCGAACACCTCTTCGGTGGCGAACGGGTCGTCTTCTATTACCTCGCCGAGAATCGCGTCGACTTCCGGGAACTGGTCAAAGCGCTCGCCCAGAGATACAAGACGCGGATCGAGATGCGCCAGATCGGCGTTCGCGACGAAGCGAAACTGCTGGCCGACTACGGCGATTGCGGCAAGCCGGTCTGCTGCAACACGCACCTGAAAACCATGCCGCCGGTGTCGATGAAGATGGCCAAGCTGCAAAAGGCCACCCTCGACCCAAACAAGATCTCCGGCCGCTGTGGCCGGCTGAAGTGCTGCCTGAGGTACGAGTTCGATACCTACGAGGAGTATCGCCGCGAGTTGCCTCGGGTGGGATCAACGGTGGTCACGCGGGCCGGCCAGGGCCGGGTGCTGGCACAGGAAATCCTCTCGAAAAAGGTCGTGGTCGCCTTCGAAGACGGGCGTCGAGCCATCGTCGATCTCGACGACATCGTCACAGTGATCTCCAAGGGTGGGGAATCCGGCGGCCGTAAAGACGGCAGCAAGCCGACGGCCGAGCCGGACCAGAAGAACGCGACCGAACAGGACACCGAACAGGACACCGAACAGGACACCGAACAGGACACCGAACAGGACACCGACCAGGACACCGAACAG
>CAUZRQ010000074.1:0-25516 GCA_963582065.1 Planctomycetota bacterium
GAGGATGATGAAGTCGTGCCGGGCCAGACAATCGCGGTGATGATCGAGGATGACGCCCGGCTGGTTCTCGAGGCTGCCGAGGCCCAGGTCAACCTGAGAGAGGCCGAGGTGGCCAAGGCGGAGGCGGTGCTGGCGGCTGCCGAGGTCCGCTTGGCTCGACCGGTACACCTTGAGGCTCCGCTGCGGGCCGCCGAAGGACAGGTGGCACGGATTTCCACCCAGCTGGCCAGCCTGCCGTTCGAGAAACGCCAGGCCGAGGCCGACCTGGTGGTGGCCCGGGCCGACCATGCCGGCAAGGTGGCTGCTCGTGGAGTGGTGGCTGAAATCGAGATCGAGAAGGCCAAGGCGGTTCTCGAAGGAGCCGACGCGAAGGTGCGTGAATTGATCAGGCGAATGGTGTCGCTGCAGGCTGAGCGAGCCGCGTGGAAAAAACAGGTGCAGGCACTGAGAACGAAGCTGGAACTGCTTGCCGATGAAACCGAAGCCAGGGAAATGGCCCGTGCGGCCGTACGGGGTGCCAATGCACAGGTGGCCGCGGCAGGGGTCCGTGTTGCCGAGGCGGGGCTGAAGCTCAGCCGGATGACGGTTGTGGCGAAGACGGCCGGACGAGTTTATCAGCTGGTTGGCGCGCCCGGGGCGAGGATCGGCGAAGGCATGACACAGATGCAGGGCCACGACGGAAGCACCGTCGTGACGCTTTACCAGCCTGGTCGCCTGCAGGCACGTGTCGATGTCCGTTTTGGTGACCTGCCCCAGGTGACGGTGGGGCAGGCGGTTCGGATCAACAACCCCGCGTTGGCCGGACCTCTTGTCGGCCACGTGCTGTTTGTCAGTTCCATTGCCGACATCCAGAAAAACACCCTGGAGGTGAAGGTGGAGATAGTCGATCCACCGTTGGTGTTCAAACCCGACATGCAGGTCGAAATCACGTTTCTGTCTCAGGGAGCCGCGGAAAATGGGGCTCGCCAAACAGATCAACTCCGGCACTACATTCCCAAGGCCCTGGTCCACAATGACGCCGATGGCAGCTTTGTCTGGATGGCCGATCGGACACGACTACGAGCACGCCGGATCTCGGTGACAGTCGGTGCGGATGCCCCGGGTGGCCTGGTGGAGATTTCCGGAGACCTGGCCAGGGGCAGTCGGGTGATTGCCGGTGGCGGGGAGGGATTGGTCGACGGTGAGGCGATTCGGGTTGTCGGTGAAGAACCCGAGGCGGCTTACAGTGGCGGGTCGGGTGATGTCGAACGCAAGTCCGACGGTGAGACAGGGAAAATGAACGACGGAACCGATGAGATGGGGAAGCGGTGATGGCGCTGGTGGAAATCCGTGAGATCGTACGGCGGTACCACAAGGGAGACGAGACGATCACTCCGTTGGACGGTGTGTCGCTGGACATTGAGGCGGGGGAATTCGTGTCGTTGATGGGTGCCAGCGGTAGTGGCAAGTCGACCCTGCTGAACCTGATGGCCGGCATCGATTGGCCGGACGAAGGAACGATCCGTATCGCCGATGTGGAAATCACCTCGGTGTCACGCGGAAAGTTGGCGAGGTGGCGGGCCGAGCACATCGGTTACATCTTCCAGGACCACAACCTGGTGCCGGTTCTTTCGGCCTGGGAGAACGTCGAGTTGCCGTTGCTGCTGTTGAAGATGTCGAGATCCGACCGTCAGCGCCGGGTCGACGTGGCACTTCAGGCTGTCGACCTGACCGACCGGGCTGATCACTTTCCTCGACAACTCTCGGGCGGACAGGAACAACGTGTGGGCATCGCCCGTGCGATCGTGGCACACCCCACGCTGGTGGTCGCCGACGAGCCCACCGGTGATCTCGACGCTGAAACCTCCAATCAGATTCTCGAACTCCTCGGGCGACTCAACCGGGAACTGGATATCACGCTGGTGATGGTGACTCATGATCAACAGGCGGCAGAGATCGCCGGACGGCAGTTGACGCTGGTCGGTGGGAAGTTGATCGAGTCGGGTCAGGAGACCGCCGCCGGCATCCTGGCCGGATCGAAACGGAGTGGCAAATGATCAGGTTCGTCCCCTACATCCTGAAGACGTTGTGGCGGCATCGATCGCGGACGCTGCTGACGGTGGTGGGTTCGGCGGTGGCGCTGTTTGTCTTCTGTTTCGTCGGAGCGGTCCAGGAAGGAATGGACGACCTGCAGGAACGGCATGCGGGTGACCGGGCGCTGGTGGTGTTCCAGGCGAACAAGTTCTGTCCGGCGACCAGTCAAGTGCCCGAGCGTTACGAGGAGAAGATCGAGTTGTTACCCGGAGTCGATCGGGCGGTCCCAATCCAGGTGTTCACCAACAACTGCCGCGCCAGTCTGGACACGGTCGTTTTTTACGGAGTCCCGGCTGATGAAATCCAGGAAGTCCGTGATTTTCGTCTGGTCAGCGGTTCGTGGTCGGAATTCAAATCGAACCAGGACGCGGCGATCGTCGGCCGCGCGGTGGCCGAACGACGTATCAGAGGATCATCGCTTTCGATCGGTGGTGTGACCGTCAGGGTGGCCGGGGTGTACGAGTCGGATGACCCTGCCGAGGAGAACTACATCTACACTCACCTGCAGTTTCTCCAGACGCGACACGGTCGTGACCTGCAGGGGAATGTGACCCAGATCGAGGTGCACCTGGACGCCCAGGCCGATGCGCTGATGACCGGATCGGCGATCGACGAGTTGTTCGAAGCGGGCCGGTCACGAACTAAAACCCGTCCCAAGGGTGCCTTCCAGATGAAGAGCCTCGGCGATCTCTCGCAGTTGATTGCCATGTCGCGCTACCTTGGGCTGGCTTGTGTGGGGCTGGTGCTGGCCCTGGTTGCGACGACGACCTTGATGTCGGTGCAGGATCGGGTGAAAGAGCATGCCGTATTGCAGACGATCGGGTTCACCGGTGGCGAGGTGTTCGGGCTGGTGTTGATCGAGAGCGTGTTGCTGAGCCTGGCTGGTGGGGTGCTGGGGGTCGTGTCGGCGGCGGTGACCTTGAAGCTGATGCCGTTGTCGCTCGGGGCCGAAGCGGTCACGATCGCGTTCCAGGCGACGGGCCGACTGGCAGTGACGGGCGTGGCGGTGTCGTTGGTGGTGGGGATACTGGCAGGAGTGGCTCCAGCCTGGCACGCGGCACGAACCAATCTGGTTGCCGCGTTGAGAGGGGCGTAGGTCACGGGAATTGACCGTCGACGTGGTCGGACCCAGAATGGTCGCCTCAAACCTGCCGAAAGCGGCCAAATGTTGTATCTGATTGCGTGGTTGACCGACTGCGCCCTGATCCTGTTCATTTTCACTGCCACACGCGTGCTCGCCGAGCAGCACGCAGATCCGTGGACGATGGGCACGCTTGGTGCGGTGTTTTTCCTGGCGAGCGCGTTGAGCAATGCCCTTGCTGGGGGCCTCTCGGATCGCATCGGCCGCAGAATCGTGACGATTGCCGGCGCAACGGGGTTGGTCGCCAGCCTGTCGATCCCCCTGGTATTCACCGAGGGGTCCTGGCGGTTCTACGTGGCCTACACCTGCGCGGGCGTGTCGGTGGGGCACATCTATCCATCCGTAATTGCCTGGTTGAGCCAGGGGGCCGGGCGGATGGAGGCCAGCCGGCGGTTCCTGCGGTTCGGGCTCGCCTTCAACCTGGGCATCCTGGGCGGCCAGATCGGTGGTGGGTGGCTTTACGATCACGTCAACGCCACCGCCCCATTGTTGACGGCGATCGGACTGGCGGTCGGAACCGTGATCTGCGTCTGCTTTGTGAGTGAGCGGCAGCGGAACGATGGGCTCGAGCTGGACGGACCGGAGTTGTTGGAAGTGAGCCACGTGGAGCGGGTCAGCGCGCGTCGGTTCATCCGGTTGGGGTGGTTGGCCAATTTCTCCGGGATGTTCTCGATGAGCACGCTGTGGTTCCTGTTTCCGACGCTGGCGGTGTCCCTGGAGATTCCTGCCGAACAACACGGGGTGGTGCTGGGAGTCGGCCGAGCTGCAGTGATCGGTGTCTACGGCCTGATGCACGTGGTTCCGGCCTGGCATCACCGGTTTCGCTACTCGGTGCTGGCACAACTGCTGGGACTGTCCGGCATGATCCTGGTCTGCGTCGGACGCCAACCGGTGGCGTTGGCCTGTGGAGTCGTGATGCTGTCGGTGCTGTTGGCCTACAACTACTTTGCCAGCCTGTTCTACAACCGCACCGGTCATGACGACCGCCGCAAGGGTGCTGCCTTTGGACTCAACGAGGCCTTCCTGTCCCTGGGGGCCAGCGGAGGGTCGTTGTTGGGGGGGTGGGCGGCGACCGAACTCGGTGACCGCGCACCGTTTCAACTCGCAGCGATGCTGATTGCCGCTTCGTTGACCGTGCAGGTGGTGTGGTTCATCGTTCGGCGACCCGACAGCGACCCGGTGAGTGCAAGCGGGTGAGTCCCGGATCTTGCCACGGAGGTTGTTCCGATCGGAATCTGAAATCACCGGGCTGGTGTCAGGTATTCAACCCGAGTGTCACCCGGGCGACACGCAGCACGTTGCCGCCGATGATCTTGCGGATCTCCTCGTCGCTGTAGCCTCGTCCGACCAGTCCGACGGTGAACAGTGGCCAGTTGGTCCACGCGATGCTGCGGGCGGCCTGGTTGGTGGGCCGGTAGTCGTCGGCCGGCCACAACGAACGGAACTCCTTGGGTCGCCTCGAACGCGACGGGGGCACCTTCTTGTTTTCTGCGGCTGCGTTCTGGGAGGTGTAGGCCACGTCGGTGCCCAGTGTGACGTGGTCGACACCGACAGTTTTGACGACGTGATCGACGTGATCGAGCAGGGCGTTGATGTCGCCCCGGCCGCGGAGGAACCTCGAAATGCAGCAGATGCCGACATAGCCGCCGGTTGCCGCGATGGCCTTGATCACTGCATCGGGCTTGCTGCGGATATGAGGGTGCAGCTTGGCGCAGGTGGTGTGGCTGGCCACGACGGGTTTTGCGGAGACCTGGGCCGCTTCGAGGCTGGTTTGCCACCCCGAGTGGGCACAGTCGGGAATCACTCCCACCCGGTTCATTTCAGCGATCACCGCTCGCCCGAAATCGCTCAGGCCCGCGTTGGCCTTCTCGGCACATCCATCACCGATCATGTTACGACGTTGGTAGGTCAGGTGCATCATGCGGATGCCGAGTTGATAGAAGATCCGCAGGTAGCGGAGTTCGTCGGGGATTGAGCCCCACTGTTGAGTCAACGGCACGCCGTTGCCGGTGAAATAGAGACTGTGGCGGCGGTGCTTCTTGGCGGTGAGGATGTCGTCGGGGACGGCCGCCTTGGAGACGACCTCGTGGAGCATGTCGGTGGCGTAGGTGAAGCGTGCGAGTCGTTTGATGAGCCGGAGGGGATCCTGGCCCTCTTCGCCCGCGTTCTGGAAGATGCAGGTGACGCCCGAGGATCGCCAGGCGTCGCGGTATTCGCGCTGCTCGATCGGGTCGAAAACGTAGCGGGTCATCGACATCTCCTCGCGGAGATCTTTCAGCTCGGCACCCGAGGCGCCACGGTTGACCGCGTCGGCATATGCGTCGCCGTCGAGTGCGGCACGAGGTGAAAATCCGTATCCATCGAAGATGACCGACTCGGCGTGTAGCCGAAGGCCACGTTCGAGCGTACGGGCGTTGGGCTTGAGAATCGCCAGGGCCGCCTGTCGATCAGCCTGGATCCTGGGATTCAGCGCCCGGGTCAGGTCGTCAGCGGCCTCACGAGATTCGGAGTTGGTGGTCTCGGCTGCGGTGGCTGCGGTGGCTGCGGTGAGGCCGGCGGATCCGGCCAGGAAGGTGCGACGATCCATGTTGGGTCACTTTCAAAAGGTCAACTGGTGAGGTCCAGCGTCATCGTCGTCGAAACGACGGGGAAATCAACGATGATGCCGATCGCCGATGGCGGGAGGTAATGAATCGGGGGTCGGCCGAGCGGGGGAATCGGTTATCATCTGCGGGGGCGAATGCGGTTTCAGCAGGAGTGGGTTCCAGGTGTTCGAGGTTGGCTCGTTTCGCAGTCACGATTGCCACGGAGTGTCGCGACGTGCGCTGTTGCAGTTTGGCGCCGGTCTGCCGCTGGCGTCGGCCGTCGGTGGCCCGGCCGTGGCGGCTCCCGGCGAATCAGTCCGGCCGGCCCGTTCGGTGATCCTGTTGTGGCTGTGGGGCGGACCGAGCCACCTGGACACGTTCGATCCCAAGCCCGAAGCTCCGCAGGAGATCCGCGGTCCGTTTTCGACCATGTCGACGCGGACGCCGGGGCTTCACGTCAGCGAGTTGTTTCCGCGACTGGCCACCCGCAGCAATCGCTTTTCGGTCATTCGGTCACACCACAACCACACGTCGGTCCACCGCGTCGCCGGCTCGATCGCCCTGTCGGGGAACAAGGGGGCTTCAGGCGATTCGGACTACGGTCCCACGATCGGGTCGATTGTCCAGCGTCATCGTGGTGGGGACGGCGCGTTGCCTCGGTTTGTGAGCATCACGCCGGGTCCGTTGAAGACGGCCCTGGGGTCGGTGCAAGGTTCCGGCGGCGGCCGTTGGGGTCGCGCTTATGATCCGGTGGCGGTGCGGTGTTCTGATACCGGAGAAGTCAACATCCCGTCGCTGCGTTTGCTCGAGGGCCTGCGGTTGGAGCGGCTGTCGGATCGCCGATTGCTGCTGGGGGTACTGGATCGAACAACGGCTTTGGCAAACGACGCGAGGTCGGCCGCCTGGTCGGACAGTTTTGCCCGGGCGTACCGGCTGTTGACATCGGTCGAAGGTCGTCGCGTGTTTGATCTCTCACGAGAGTCCGAGCGAATCCGGGGGCGGTACGGTGCCAGCGTGTTCGGCCAGGGATGCCTGCTGGCACGACGGTTGGTCGAGGCCGAAGTGCCGTTCGTACAGGTCAACTGGAGCCAGTACGTCGAGAACATCTACGGATCGCGAACCGATTTCGGCTGGGACACCCACTGGCTGAACTTCGAGCACATGGCCGACCGCCATGGTCCGATTCTGGATCGAGCCCTCTCGGCTCTGCTGGATGACCTTTCGGAGCGGGGGTTGTTGGACAGCACCTTGGTCGTGGCGATCGGCGAATTCGGTCGCACACCGAAGATCTCCGGCAACGCCGGCCGTGACCACTGGCCGGCCGTCTACAGTTCGTTGTGGGCCGGCGGTGGTGTGATTCCCGGGCAGGTGATCGGCCAGAGTGACGAGCGGGCGTACGCGGCGGTGACCGAACCGATCACGCCCGACATGGTGGTCACGACGATGTTGCAGCAGGCCGGCGTCGATACCGAGGGGCGGGCGCGGTTGCGCGTGTTCGAAGAGGGCCGCGTGATCGACGGTTTGGTGTCGTGAGGTCTGTTGTTGCGGATTGGCTGTGGCAGCGGGCCGGGTTGCTGGTTGCCTGTGGATTGGCGGGGTGGCTGATCACCGGGCCGGTTGTGGCCGGTCCCCCGGTGCAATTGACTCGCGACGGTCGGAACAAGCGCGACCCGATCTACATCGACGGCGGTCGGCGGGTTGTCTACACCGTGCAGTCGGATGTGCCGCGACTGGTGCTGATGTCACTGGACGCAAAGACTCGCAAGACCCGCCGATTTGCCCCCAAGGCCAGTCTTCCCGAATTGAAGGCGGTATTTTCTCGAGACGGACAGGCCTCCGCCTGGTTGCGGATGACCGGGAACGATCAGTTGGCATTGCTGGTGCGGGCGAAGCCCGGTGGAGACGAGAGATCGATCAAGACGGCCAAGACGGTCGCCTGGAGTCCTTCGATCACTCCTGACGGGCGTCACGTGGTCTTCAATCTTGCCGGTCAATTGGTCGTCCACGAGGTCGCCACGGGGCGAAATCGGGACCTGGCGAAGTCAAACGGGCGAAACGACTGGCCGGCCGTCTCGCCGGACGGTCGCCGGGTTGCGTTTGGTTCGAGCCGCGGTGGAAATGTGGAGTTGTACCTCATCGACTTCGACGGGAAGAACCTGAGGCGATTGACGTTTCGGAAGGGACTCGACATGCGTCCGTCCTGGTCACCCGACGGGCGTCGGTTGGCCTACACGTCGGTTCTGGCGGGCAACTACGAGATCAGCGTGATGGCTGTCGACGGCGACAGCGAGCCGGCCAACGTGTCGGGTCACCCCGAGCGGGACGATTTCGTGACCTGGCACCCGGGCGGGCGGCGATTGCTGTGGGTGGCCGAGCGGGGTGGCCGCCACAACCTGGTCGAGTGGACGTTTTCGACGAGCGTGAAGAAGTCAGGGAGACGGTGAGGCGTTGAGGAACGGCCACATGCGGATGGTGCGATCGAAGCTCGACGAAACCAGTTCTCCCGTCCGCGGATGAAAACCGACAGACAGCACTCCTTCCTCGTGCCCTTCGAGGGTGGTTGACTCGTCGGCATCTCCCGGCTGGCGGACCAGGACAATGCCCTCGTTGTCTCCGGAGGCCAGTCTCTTTCCATCCGGTGTCCAGGCGAGACGATAGATGGTTTCGCCGCCCGAGCCGGCGACCCCCGGCTGGGGTGTGCCGTCGGCGACCCGCCAGATGAACACTTCCCCGGCATGCGAGCCGGCGGCGATGTGTTGGCTGTCGGGGCGGAAGGCCAGGCACTGCAGCTTGGCTTCCGAGCCCGTCAGGCTCTTGTGGAGTTTGCCGTCGGAGGCCGAGTGAACCAGCAGTCTTCCGTCGAATCCACACGATGCGATCCAGTGGCCGTCCGACGAAACGGCAACGCCGCTGACCTCGCCGGTGTGCTTGGAGAGCGAAACGAGCTTGCGGCCGGTCTCGAGGTTCCAGGTCGTGACGCGTCCGGTGTTGTCTCCGATCACCGCAAACGCGAATCCCGGGTCCAGCGCCAGGGCCCGGACCTGGCCGTTGGTCACCTCGATGGCCCGGACCTGTTTCCCGGTGCGGACGTTCCATTGTCTCAGTGTGGTGTCGCCGGTCGAGTACAGCGTCTCGGGTGACTTGCCGAAGGCGACTCCCCAGACCCAGTGTGTGTGTCCGGTCAGAACGCGGCCGGGAGTGGCCGAGGAGACATCCCAGAGACGGACCGTCTGGTCCATGCTGGCCGAGGCCAGTTGGCGACCGTCGGGGCTGACCGAGACCTGGCCAACCGCCTCGGAGTGCCCCTTGAGCACCTTGGCCAGCAGGTGACCGGGAACCTTCCAGATCCGGACGGTGCCGTCGGCCGATGCCGAGGCCAGCCGGGTGCCGTCGGGACTGAACACGACGTCCCACAGGTAATCGGTGTGGCCCTTGAGAGTGGCCAGTTCGGTGAATGCGATGGCGTCCCAGATCTTGATGACGCCGTCGACGCCGGCCGATGCGAGAAGTCGGCCGTTGGGACTGAAACACACACCGTTGACCTCGTCGGTGTGACCTTCGAGCTTGGCGAGTTGCTTGGATGTTTCGAGATTCCAGATGCGGACGGTGTAATCGTCGCCGGAACTGGCGGCCCATCGTCCGTCGGAACGGAACCGGGCTCCCCAGATCGTCTCGGTGTGGCCCTTGAGCACCGAGAGTTCCTTGCCGGTCATCGCATCCCAGATCACCACCGTCGTGTCGGCACCGGCGGTCAGAATCTTCGTGCCGTCGTGGTTGAACTCGGCGACGTTGACGCTGTCGCTGTGACCGTTCAAGAGTCGGGTTTCCTTTTGGGTGTCCAGGTCCCACAACCGGACGGTGTTGTCATCACCGGCTGACACCAGGCTCTTGCCGTCGGGGCTGAAATCGACGTGTGTCACGGTGTCCTCATGCCCCCGAAGTACTCCTGATCGCTTGCCGGTGGTCGAGTTCCAGAGCCGGATGAGGTCGTCGGCTCCGCCCGAGGCGATCATCGAACCGTCACGGCTTATCGCCACGCTCTCGACGGTGTCCTTGTGTCCCTTGCATCGCAGCAACAGCCGGCCACTGATGGCATCCCAGACCAGGACCGACGAGTCCTCGCTGCCGGAGACCAGCAATCGGCCGTCGGATGAAAAGACCACCTGGCGGACTTCTTCCGCATGGCCGGCCAGGACCATCGCCTCGTCTCCGGTCGGAGAAGGCGTCGGGGCCGGTTGCCTGGGCTTCGCTGCAGGCTGGGATTTCGGCGGAGGCGAAGGAATGGGTGGGGGCGAGTTTGGGTTTGAGACGGGGGGGGCTGGATCCGGTTGCGGAATGGATGTCGCCGGGCCGGTGAGGCAGGATGGCGGTGGAGCGGGCTGCGAGTCGGCGGCAATCGGATCCGGGGTGTTGTCGTCCCCGGTGAAAATCAATCCGGCGGCGCCCACGACAGCCAACAGCAAGACCGAGGCGGCGATCCAGATGGTCCGTGCCCGGAACAGGCGGCCGCTGATGTCGATGAACCGGGTGCCATCGGCATCGGTGTAGGAGACGACCAGTCCGGGGCGGTGTGACCTCTGGATCTCCTGTTTTCGTGACAGGGCCCAGTCACTGAACTCGCGGTAACGCGGGTCTTCGAGTCCGGCCATGGCGTCGACGATCCTGGCGGCCATCGACAATCGGCCCTGGTTGATCAGCGCGTCAGCCAGGTGCTGGTCCTGTTGGAGTTTTTCGCGACGGGCGTCACCGACGGCCTTGCTGGAGTCAAAAGCGCTCAGGACTAAAATGCCCGATGAGGTGGTGGTGCCGGATCTCGTCGCCAGCCAGCCGTTGAGTTCCACGGCCACCTCGGCCGCGGAGGCGGTGCGTGCGTCAAGCGACTTGGCCATCATCTTCAGGCAGATCGTCTCGAGCTCGGTGTCGAGTCCCTGGCGGAAGGTCGATGGCGAGGCCGGATCGTCGTGGATCACCTGGGCCAGGACTTCGGCGATAGATCCATCGAACGGCAGGCGGCCGGCCAGCAGTTCATAGAACATGACTCCGAGGCTGTAGACATCACTCCGCGGGCCGATCTCGTGCTGGCGTCCATTGGCCTGTTCGGGTGACATGTAGGCTGGTGAGCCGAGGATCATGCCGGTTCCGGTGAGCCGTGCCGCATCGGGATCGCCCGATTGGCGGGCGAGCCCGAAGTCGGTCAGGATCGGCTCGCGCTGCGGATCGATGATCACGTTGGAGGGCTTGAGGTCACGGTGGATGACGTCGCGGGAATGAGCGTGGGCCAGCCCGTCTGCGAGCCGGGCAATGATGGTGGCGACCTGGTCGGCCGGCAGCGGGTGGTCGGGCGACACGAAATCTGAGAGCGGACGTCCGTCGATGTAGGCCATCGTCAGAAAACACCGGCCGTCGATTTCTCCGACCTCGTAGACCGGGCAGAGATTGGTGTGCCGCAGCGAGGCTGCAGCCCTCGCCTCGACAAAAAACCTCTCTCGCAATTCCCTTGTGTTCCCACTGTTGAACTTGGGGATCTTCAAGGCCACCAACCGCTGCAGGTCGCCGTCTGTCGCCAAGTAGACGGTGCCCATGGCTCCCTCGCCAAGGCATCTCTCGATGACGTACTTGCCGAAGGTCTCCGAGAGCGGCGCGTTGCCGGGGTTGGACTCGTGGCCGATCGGGAATCCGGTCGATTCGTCCACCCGCGGGTTGGACAGGGGAGTCCCATCACCGGGCAGGTCGTGGCCGGTCAACCTGGTCTGTCGCGAATCGCGTGTGTCGTCCATCGATTCCTTCGCGCAGCACGTGGCGCGGACTCGTCTGCCCGCCGGTCGTTGTCGAGACACTCTAGCGTCGGCCGGATGTCTGAATCAACAAGATCGCGAGGGGGGGTTATCGGGCGGCCGTTTTCGGCCATTCGACGGTCACCTCTGCCGAAAACACTCCACGAGGATCGCCTCGTTCCCCGAGCGTCGTGGCCAGTGCGGCCAGGGTTCGCGGGACGACGCCCTTGTGCAGAGTGAGCTCGCCGCTCTCGATGCGGATGGGCTTGTCGAGGTCGAGCATCTTGTCGTCGAGTCGGACGGTGAGCCGTTTGACGGGGCTGGACTCTATGCGGATCGTCTGCCCGGTGCGGCTGGCGACCAGTGTCGAGCGGCCCTTGCGGTTCTTGTTGTCGACGGCGAGCCAGTAGAATCTCGAGTGGGTCACGTCGTCCTGTCTCCAGACGATCCGTTCGGGGTGGATGTTGCGTCGGAACTTGGCCATCCAGGGGACGGCGGCGGCGTCGAGGCGGTCCATCCAGTGGCCCTTGTCGGGGTAGATCTTGACCAGATGGGGGTAGCCCTTGGGGTCGGCCTTCCTGAGAGAGTCAAGTTGCTGCCCCCAGGCGGCGGCGACCTTGTTGCGGTTGTAGGCACTGTCGCGTCCGCCCATGTGGATCGTGAAACCGATGTTGCGGAGCGAATGCGGTGTCGAGTCGTTTGGGTGTCCGGCCATCATGGCCGCGGCAGCCAGGCGATCGGCCATTCGTGGTGCAACCTGGTAGACACCGTCGCCACCGGCCGAATAACCCATCAGGTAGACCCGGTCGGGATCGACATCCTCGAAGACGATCAGGTTTTCGATCAGGCGATCGAACAGCGGGTCGATATGCCCTTGGTGCCAGAGGTTCCAGGTGTTGGTCGGGGCTCGAGGAGAGAGGTAGACGCCTTCGGCGGGCTTGTAGAGTCCCTTCTGGTTGTTCCACTGCTGATCGTTGACCGCCTTGGGCGCTCCGCCGCCACCGTGGAGAGAAATGTAGAGGCTGCGGCCGGTCTTGGGTTTCTTGCCGTAAATGAAGTAGTGGAAGGGCATTTTGAGGTTGCCGTGGCTGAGCACTCGAGCTTTCATCTCGGCAGCACGGTCCTTCCGGATGGCCGTCACGTGGTCGGCCCACAGTTGTGTGCGGGCCTTGGCGGCGTCGGTCTTGGTCAGCGCGGCCTTGGCAAAGTCCTGTTTGCCAAGGGGCGGCCGCTTGTCTCGGGGTTGACCCAGCCAGGTCCCCAGCGATTTCATCGCCGTGGCTGACACCCTCGCATCGGGACCGGCGGGCGGTGGTGTCTTGGGTTTGGGCAGGTAGCGAGTGGTGACGTTGACCGCATGGACGTAGGTCGCATCCGGGAGCCAGACCATCGGGAAGGACTGGCCAGTGGGTTTGTAGCTGGTGGCGTAGATCGCGTGCTTGCGGTGATCGGCACGGGCCTTCGAGGCCCGTCCGAGGAACCAGGCACGGTCGAGTTGGTTTCCGGTGGGCTCGGCAGCGCCGGTGAAGTGCCAGCCGCCCTTGTTGTAGACTTCGACCCACGAGTGGTTCCCCGAACCGTCGGCCCACAACGGGGTGCCGACGAAACGGGCGGGGACGCCGACGGCGCGGCACGCGTCGATCAGCAGCACGCTGAGACCGGTGCAGCTGGCCAGTCCGGACTTGATTGACTCGTAGGGGCTCTGATCGGCCTTCGAGCGACCGGTGGAATAGCGGACCTTGACCTGGCCGAAGACCGCGCGGTTGAGTTGCGTGGCGGCTTCCCCCGGCGTCTTGGCCTTGGCGACCAGGGGCCGAAACCGTTTGAAGAAGTCGGCCCGCCAGTTGTCTCGATGCTCGTTGATGCTGGCGTAGGGCAAGACGTCGTTGAAGAAAACGGACTCGGGAACCTGGTCCGTCCAGGCTGACTCTCGCCAGGCCCTGTACGCGTAGGCGGTCTGTTCAATCAGAAACCTGGCGGTCAGCGACTTGAGATCTCGCTCGGGCATGTAGGCCACCAGGAACCTCATCCCGTTCCGTTGATCGGTGGGCACGTCGTCGATCGCCGTCTGGAGTTCCTTGCGGTTGTCGCCGGCTTTTTCGAGTGCACCGGCAATCTGTTTGTCGGTGATCGTTTCGGCGGCCGTTGCGGCAACGCTGGTCAAAAGGCCCAATATCGCTGCCACGACCAGTGATTGAGAACGGAGTGGACTGGTGAGAATCATGGTGTGCTCACAGAACGGCTCAAAATCGACTGCTGCAGGAGCCGCAAGTTTACGTTGCACAATGGTGGTGCACCAGACGGGAACGATGTCGTGGTGCAAACCGGCCGGAGGTTGGTCACAATGCCTCGCTGAGTCCTGTTCGCGGTGCGACACAGGATGTTGCGGGGCCAGGGAGTTGGATCTAAGGAGAGCAGTCGTGTTGAAATGCCTGACGACAACGATGGGGTGGGCGGCCGGGATGCTGTGGCTGGCCGGGACGGCTGTGGCCGTCGAACCGATGAATATCGGTTCGAATCGTGAACTGATGCTTGACGACCACCTGTTCAGTTCGCTGCGGAGGCTCGAGTTCCGCCAGCACCGACCGGTTGAACGTGAGATGGCTCTTGATTTCTCAGAACCGTGGGAAGGCCGTCGTTCATTCGGGTTTTCGGTCACCGGTTACGCGACGATTTTGACCGAGCCTGGCCGGTTCCGGATGTACTACGCCTCGTGGTACGGCCACCGCCTGAAGCCGGGCGATCCCTCGCAGCAGTTCACCGGGTATTGCGAGAGCCAGGATGGAATTCACTGGACGCGTCCGAAACTGAACCGCGTGGCTTTTGGTGGCAGCAAGCAGAACAACATCCTCAGGCAGGGCGGTAGCACATCCCACAACTTTGCGCCGTTCATCGACACCCGGCCGGGGGTGCCGGCTGACGAGAAGTACAAGGCGGTGGGCGGTAACGGCCGGGCGTTCGCCTTTGTTTCGGCCGATGGATTTGAGTGGCGGAAGCTTGGTGAGACACCGTTTCTGGACGGGACCGAGAAGGCTTTCGATCGGTACGGCGCCATCCACTGGGGCAACAACCCCACCAAACCCCGTGCCATTCTCGATTCGCACAACCTGGCGTTCTGGGACGGTGCCCGAGGACGGTACGTGTTCTATTTCCGGGCGCACCTGCCAGCACTCGACCGGGAGGGAAAACAGGTCAAGGGGACGGTCCGCAGCGTGATGATGTGCACCTCGAAGGACTTCCGCGAGTGGAGTGACATCAAGCCGATCGATTTGGGCGTTCCGCGGCGGGCGTGGCGGACCGGGTTGTACACGACGTCGCTGCAGCCCTACCCGAGAGCGCCCGGGTTGTTGATCGGGTTTCCGCTGGTGACGGTGCCACGACGTCCATTCAAGGGAAGCAGTTTCGGGATGAGCGAGACGGGGTTGATGTACAGCCGGGACGGTGAACGATTCACGCTGACCGACGAGGCATTTCTGCCGCCGGGCCGGGACATGCGGAACTGGACCAAGCACGGAAACATGTTCGCCTGGGGCCTGGCGAGGACGGCCGAGGACGAATGGAGCGTGTATTACCATCAACACGATCACCAGAAGACGATGCACCTGCGGCGCGCCACCCTGAGGCTGGATGGATTCGTGTCGTTGCATGCCGGCCGCTACCCGGGTGGCGAGGCCATCAGCCACCCGCTGGTGTTCCAGGGAAGTGAGTTGGAGATCAACGTGGCGACGGGAGCCGGTGGTGGCGTCCGTGTCGGATTGATCGATGCAGAGATCGGACAGGTGATCCCGGGATTTGAGCAGAGCGACGAGTTTTACGGAGACCAGATCGCTCACGTGGTGCAGTGGAATGGCAAGAAGGACATCGGGAAAATCGCCGGCCGGCCGGTGCGGGTGAAGCTGATGATGTACGACGCCGACCTGTATTCCCTGCGGTTTCGCCCCTGAGCCGGGGTGGGGTGCCGATGTGGTGCATTCGGGCAGGACTGGTCATGCTGGTCCGGGGCATGCCGAACGTTGGGCCGATCGCCGGGTGAGTCCGGAGGACACCTTCCAGGAGAGTTGAAATATCAGCGGTGTGAAACGATGAGTGTGAAGGTGTTGCTGCCACGGAGCCTGGCGAAGTACTGCGACGGGAGTTCTGAGCAGTTGTGTCAGCCGGGATCCCTGGCTGCGATCGTCGATGAACTGGTCGGGCGATTTCCGTCTCTGGCGTCGCGGATTTGGGACGACGGCCAGTTGAGGTCTCACCTGTTGCTTTTCCACGACGGAGAACCCGTGCCTCGCGAAGCGTTCGGACGATTGACGCTCGTGGACGGCCAGCAACTTCGGGTGGTGTTCCTAGCCGGGGGTGGTTGAAACAGCGTGCATTCCTCAAACGTCACGTTGGCGAATCTCCGTCGTTTCTGGAATAGTATCCGTGTCGGTCCAGTTCTCGGTGCGTGGGAACGTGGTCGACCGCAAAACTGTCTCACTCGCGCTCGAAAGTAGAAGACAAAATGAAAGCCTCCGATCTGTTTGTCCGCTGCCTGGAACAGGAAGGCGTGGAATACATCTTTGGTGTTCCCGGTGAAGAGAACGCCGACATCATGATGTCATTGCTGGACTCGCCGATCGAATTCGTCGTGTGCCGTCACGAGCAGGGTGCGGCGTTCATTGCCGACATCTACGGGCGATTGACCGGCAAGCCAGGTGTCTGCCTGGGCACGCTCGGTCCGGGTGCGACCAACCTGCTGACCGGGGTGGCCGATGCCAATATGGACCGAGCTCCGTTGATCGTATTGACCGGGCAAGGATCCACGTCACGGCTCCACAAGGAATCTCACCAGGCGATGGACGTCGTGTCGATGTTCCGGCCGGTGGTCAAGTGGACGACGGCGATTGCCAACGCTGACACGATTCCGGAGATCATTCGTAAGGCCTTCCAGCTGGCACAGATCGAGAAGCCGGGGGCCGTCCATATCGAGTTGTCCGAGGACATTGCCAAGCACCGCTCGTTGGTCAGCCCGCTGGTCGTGTCATCGACCTCGCAGCCCGAGCCCAATGCCGGGGAGATCGCCAAGGCGGCCGAGTTGCTGCGGGGTGCCGAATTCCCGGTGATCCTGGCCGGCAACGGCGTGTTGAGATCCCGGGCCACCGACCAGTTGGTGGCCCTGAGTGAGTCGACCGGAATGCCGGTGGCCAACACATTCATGGGCAAGGGGGCGATTCCCCAATCTCACCCGAATTGCCTGTACACGGTCGGGCTTTCGGCTCGGGATGTGGTCACGCTGGCGATCGAGGAGGCCGATGTCGTGTTGGCCGTTGGGTATGACCTGGTCGAATACCATCCGAAACTGTGGAACCGGGGACGCCCCAAACAGGTGATCAGCATTGATGCATTGGCCGCAGAGGTCGATGCTCATTTTGCTCCGGCTGTCGACATCCCCGGTGACATCACCAGGTCGCTGGAGGTTTTGCTGAGTGCGATCGGGGATGACGTGCTGGTGAATCGTGAACAGTTTGCCTCGTACCGCGAGACGATGCAGCAGGAGTTCGAGCAGTACGCCGAAGACACCGGGTTCCCGGTCAAGCCGCAACGGATCCTCTCGGACGTCCGCAAGGCGCTCGGGCCCGATGACATCCTGCTGTCGGATGTGGGGGCGCACAAGATGTGGATCGGTCGCTACTACCAGTGCGAGGGGCCCAACACCTGCATGATCTCCAACGGCTTCTGTTCGATGGGCTTCGCTCTGCCGGGAGCGATCGGGGCGAAAATCAGTTTTCCCGACCGCAAGGCCCTGGCGATCTGTGGAGATGGCGGGTTCTTGATGAACGTTCAGGACTTGGAGACTGCCGTTCGGCTGAAACTGCCGATGGTGATCCTGATCTGGACCGATTCCCAGTACGGATTGATCCGTTGGAAGCAGGAAGCTCAGTTCGGCAGGAATTCACACATCGATTTCGAGAACCCCGACTTCGTGAAACTGGCCGAGGCGTTCGGAGCGATCGGAAAGCGGGTCGAATCGGCTGATCAATTGCCGGGGATCCTGGCCGAGGCGCTCGAGGCAGATGGCCCGGTCGTGATCGACTGTCCGGTGGATTACGATGAAAACATGAAGTTGTCACGGCGATTGGGAGAGATCCCCGCCGCGACGCGGTCGCACTGGTTGAAGCAGACAGATCTGTTTTCCGGTTGCGGGAGTGACAGCCTGGAGGTCATATCCAGCTTCATGGAGGAGCGGTCATTCCAGGCAGGGGAGTCGATCTGCGAGGAAGGGGTCGACGGCAGCGAGGTGTTCCTGCTGGTCGACGGTGAAGCGGTGGTTCAAGCGTCCGCCGGAGATCAGTCCGGTCCAATCAGCCTCGAGCCGGGAGCATGCTTCGGCGAGATGGCGATCCTGGCTGACCAGCCACGATCGGCGACGGTCGTCGCCGGCGAAAACGGTGCCCAGACGTTGGTACTCGATGGCGGGGTCTTCCGAGAAGCGGTGCTCAAGCAACCGACGATCGGCATGGAACTTCTCGAAACGCTCTCGAAACGCCTGGCCGCGAAGACGGCGTGAGGGGGGGGGGCGGCGTGTCGGCCAAAAGTCACGACAGTGGACGTGTTGCCTAACCGGCCGCCACGGGGGCGGCGCCGAGATCGGTTTCGTCGAGCATCGCGTCGAAGATGGCCATTACCTTGCCCTGGAGTTCCGAGAAGAACTCCTCGGAAAGGAAGTCGGGCAGTTCGATGTTCGGGTACTCGCGGAGCGCGTCGGCCGGCAACACGTAGTCCTCGGCGGTCATGCCCTGGAGCTTCTCGAGGCGATAGCCTCGCAGGAAGGTCCGGACGGTCATCTCCCTCAACGTGGCGGCAGTGACCTCGACGCCGGTCAGGGCAGTGACCGCTTCGCCCAATTGGTCGGGGCTCAGCGCGGCGAACTTGCAGACACCGATCATGTCGTAGGGGAACTGGATCAGCCCGCGATCGGGGTCGGTGATGGCACCAACCCAGTAGTCCATGTCGGTTTCGCCGTCGAAGAGGTACAGCAGGAAAGTTCGCATCGACATATGACCGCCCGCCATGGCCCACGGGTAGCCGGGATTGTGCTGGGGAAGGTAGGCCGGCAACTCCATGCCCTTGCAGTGCATCGCGTATTCGGGCTCGCCTAACTCTTCACTCATTCGCAACGAACCCTGTCCGATCAATTCGTTGCGACCTTCGCCGATATCCAGGATCGCCTGTCGGGCGCCCTCGAAATCACCAAAACGCGGCCCCTCCGCGGTGGCCTTGCCATCATCGGCGTGTCGACGGTTGTACTCCATGGCGTATGAGAGGGAGACGCCGCAGGAGATCGAGTCCATGCCGAGTTCATCGACGAGTTCGACCAGTGTGCAGGCCTGGTCGATGTCGAAGATGCCAATGTTGGACGACAGCAGGTTGAGCGGTTCGAAATCGAGTTTCGCACGAAATTGGCCAGCCTGGCCATCTTCGTCGATGTCGTAGACGTTCTTGTGGCACTTGATGCCGCACCGGTAACACGATTCGGCCTTGATCACGTAATCGCCGGTCTCCTGAACATTGCCACGGTGCAGCGGAAGCGAGGCATCGGTTCCGGTGGGTGAGAAGTTCATCTCCGGCACCACGTGCTTCTCGTTCATCGGAACATAGTTCGCCCAGGTGCCCCCAAGCTTCTCGGTTGTGTCATCTCGAAAACGGGCACTGCCGTCACCGCGAGCAATCTCCTTGTTGAGATCCTTGAAGTTGCTAGCCGACGCGGCCCGGCCATCCTTGGTGTTGGCGACAATCGCCAGGAGGTTCTTCGAACCCATCACGCCGCCCATTCCACCGCGGCCGCAGAATCGAGACTTGGGATCACCACTCTTGAGCTGGTTTTCGGTTGAGAGCGCGATGGCTGCGTAACGCACCTGCTGGTAGTTCTCACCGGCGGGGCCGATCACCGCGAAATGCGAGTCGTCGCCGTATTTTTCCTTCAGCGCCTTCATCTTGTCGTTGACCATCCGGCCGGCCAGGTCCGACGCGTCCTCGATTGTCAACGTGGGGGCAGCCTCAGGATCATCGGCGTCCTGGGTGATATGCAACAGCACCGGGGTGTCGCTGCGGCCGGTGAAGAGGATCTCGTCGATGCCGAGAAATCTCAGCTTGGTGCCGAACTTGCCACTGCCGGCTGACCACATCGCCGAGGGAAGTCCGGTGTGAGATCGCTTCAGGGGCGAGTAGGCCAGAAAATAGGTCCTCAGCCCCGTCATGAACTGAGTGCCGCTGAGAACACCCAGGGTCAGCAGCAACTCCGCATCGGGGCCGTAGGCATCGGTGACCGGGCAGGTCTCCAGGTGTTTGAAGCCCCGGGCGATTCCCCCCAGCACATCCTCGATGTCCTCGCACGCAGAGGTGCTGTGATGAATTGAGCCGTCGGAGAGGTTCACGCTGTGGCGGGAAACCTCAAAATCCTGGGGCGACCGGACTGGGGTGTCATCGCTGTTCATGATCACTTCTGTCGCTGGTAACGGGGCACAGGGGGCCAGGGAGCGGGCACATCATACACGGGGCCCCCGTGCAGGCGTCAACCGGCAGGCGGGTTGCTCCGGGACATTTTGGAGAGTTGGCGGGGTGGATCTCCGAAGCGGGACCGACGCTGTTTTGTCTCACTTTCCGGTTGGATCAAAACGGTGCAATCCGCGGCCGTTGACTGTTTCGGTCGCAAAGAACAGTTCGCCGGACTCGTCCTCGCCGAAGGCCAGCACGGGCATCCGGTTCGAGGGGATCCTGAGATTCGTTTCGATGCGGCCCGTCTTCTCGTTGACCTTCAGCGCCCAGATCTTCCCGGACACGAAGTCGGCGTAGATGTAGTGCCCCTGGAGGGCCGGGAGCCGCTTGCCGCGGTAGACCACTCCGCCGGTGATCGACTTGCCGACCTGGTGGTCGTATTCCCAGATCGGATCGATCGGGGGATCGGACGGGGGTTTGGGCGAGTTTCCGAAGTTGAAACTGGCTTCCTTCAGGCTCCAGCCGTAGTTGCCGCCCTTGCGGATGATGTTGATCTCTTCCCAGAGATCCTGGCCGACATCACCGACCCACAGTTTCCCGGTCTTGCGGTCGAAGGCCAACCGCCAGACGTTGCGGAGCCCGTAGGCGTAGAGTTCGCGGCGGGCCCCCTTGCGATCCAGGAATGGGTTGTCTTTGGGAATGGAATACTCGAGTCCCTTGTCCTTGTGGTCCACATCGATCCGCAACAGGCCGCCCAGCAGGTTGGCGAGATTCTGGGCGGTCCGTTCAGGGTCGTTGCGACCGCCACCGTCGCCCATGCCGAGATAAAGGTACCCGTCCGGGCCGAAGGCCATCGGGCCGCCGTTGTGATTGGCGAATGGCTGGGGAATGGTCATCAGGACCCGCTCCGAGGAGGGGTCGGCCCGGTTGGGGTCATCGCCGGTGACGCGGAACTCCGAGAGGATCGAGTCGTGACCTTTTCGGGAGTGGGTGTAGTAGACGTAGAACTTGCCGTTGGCCTTGAACTTCGGGTGGAAGCACAGCCCGAGCATCCCCTCCTCGTTCTCGATTTTCCACGGACGCACGTTCTTGCGGATATCCAGGAAGAGATGAGTCTGTGTGGCGCCCGGTGTGGCTTTCAGCGAGTGGATCGTTCCACTCTGGGTGCCAACGAACAGGCGGCCGCTGCCGTCGCGGGCGTGTTCAATCATCATTGGCCGCAGCGGTTGAATCTTGCCCTTCTCGTCGACACCCTCCCAGCCCTCCCACTTCAGCTTCGGGAACGCGTCGACGACCTTCAGTGGCAGGCTGCCGTCGATTGGGTCCTTGACCGTGCCCGCCTCGTTGAGCACCCGGATGGTGATGTTGCGGTAGGCGACGGCGTTGCCATGGTCCTGCAGACAGATGTGGCCGCTGGTCGGCTTGCCGAACTGCTTGTAGCGCGCGAACTTGCTCTTTTTGACTCGCGCGTCCCAGTCCTTGCTCCCCTTCTGGAAGTAGTAGTAACTGACGCCGTTGACGGCGACCTCGCACTTGTTGGGGTGAATTCGCAGGTAGATGTGATTCCATTGGCCGGCTGGTCGGGTCGCGTCGTCAACATCCGGACTCTTGTATCCGACCTGGTTCTCGAACCGGATGGCCCAGGCAGGCTTGACCGGTTTGTAGAGCTGGTAGAGCCAGCCGGACTTCTGGGGATCGTGGCCGTCGACGTTGTCCTGCACCTGGATCTCGGGACCGGTCTGCCACGGTGCGCGAAGTTCCTCGGTGACGTGGAACATGATCCCGCTGTTGCCGCCCTTGGAAATCTTGTACTCCAGCGACAACTCGAAGTGCTTGTACTGTTCGGTGGTGATGATGTCGCCGGCTGCACGGCCGGCACGAGTCAGTGCACCGTCGCGGATCTGCCATCCGGAACCGATCTTTGGCTTGCGGTAATTTCGCCAGCCCTTGGTGGTCTTGCCGTCGAAGAGCAGCTTCCAGCCACTTCGCCGCTGACTCTCGGTCAATTGGTTGGGTTTGTGACCGGCCAGGACCTGAGTGCTGATGGGGGCCATCAGCGCGATGGTTGCCAACAGAGCCAGCCGAAGGTTGTGGACGGAGCGAGAGCGGATTTGAAGGGCGGACACGGCGTCATCCTGGTGCAAAAACATCGTGGTTAAACCCGAACCGCTATCGTAATCGGTGCCCGTGGTGAATCCCACCGAGCCGGTCACGGCGGTCGTGAGGGACCGCGTGGTTGTCGTCTAGGCAGCCGGGTGGGGTGGTGTTGATTACACCACCTTCGGAGAACTGCCAGCACCCGCACAGGCCTCCCAGCCTGCCCAAGTTACACATTACTTTGTTCAGGATTGATGCGGGGGATGCCGAAGATAGGCATGTTGAAGGGCATAGCTGGTGTGCCGGTTCTGGGGTGAGTACTGCTTGGGTCAATCGTGGCCGAGGTGCCTGCTCTCCCGAACGGGCGGATTGCACCAGCAAACTATATCGAAATCGACATGGTCGAATTCAGTAGGGAGTACACGATGAATATGGCAACAATCAAGACGTTTGTGGCCGGCCTCGCGCTGGTCTCGTTTAGCGCCGCGCCGGCGCTTGCCGACGGTCCGGAAGCGCCCTCGGTCAGGACGGTGGGCCTGTTCGCCAAGAAGGTCGAAGACTGCGCGAAAGACGCAAAGACGAACGGGAAGAAGAAGGCAAATGGGGATGACGATGGCAAGAAAGCCGGTTGCGACGGCGACAACGGTGGCTGCAATCTTCTGCAGCGTGCCATGAACAAGTCCGCTCTCGGGCAGCGTTTGTCCGACGCCGGCATCAAGGTTGGCGGCTGGGCCCAGATGGGCTACCACAGCGACAGCAACGGGCTGTTCAACAGCCACCCCGACGATTTCAACGTCCACCAGCTGTACTTCTCGATCGAGAAGGTTGCTGATGACAGCGAAGGAATCGGCATTGGTTTCCGTTCGGATCTGGTCTACGGCGTCGACGCCCAGGACCTGCAGGCATTCGGAAACGATCGCGCCAACGAGTACGACGATGACAACGACTTTGATCACGGCATCTACGGCTGGGCATTGCCGCAGATGTACGCCACGGTCGTCCGCGATGATCTGAGCGTCAAGTTGGGTCACTTCAACGCCAACCTCGGCATGGAGAGCAACAACCCGACGCAGAACTTCTTCTACAGCCACTCGAAGGCCATGTACAACAGCCAACCCCGGACCCTGACCGGTCTGATGGCTGACTACAGTCTGACCGACGAGCTGACCACCAGCTTCGGCTGGGCCGGCGGCTGGAACTCCGGAATGTTCGAGCGTGGCAACACGAGAGCGGGAACCGACGGCCGGGACGGTAGTGCCCTGGTTTCGACGATCGGCTTCAAGCCGCTTGATGGTGTCTCGCTGACCTACGCCGTGTCGATGGGTGACCTCGGCAACCGCGGTGAAGGTTACGTGCACAGTGTCTTCGGTGAACTCGAAATCATCGACGACATCAAGTACGCCATCGAAACCGTGCTGGTTGAGACCAACCAAGAGGACGCCGCTGGCGGTGCCCACTCGGTCGGAATCACCCAGTACCTCACTTCGAAGGTCAACGACAAGCTGTCTGCCGGCGCTCGGATTGAGTGGTGGAAGAACAGCGGAGACTCGGAGTACGACGTCACGTTCGGTCTGAACTACCAGGCTCGTGAATGCATCGTCGTGCGGCCTGAGATTCGCACCGACTGGGGTGCCTCTACGGCCACCGGCGAAGAAGACCAGACGGTCTTCGGTTTGGACGTGATTCTGAGTTACTAGGTTCCTAAGGCGAGATCGTCTCGCCGAAAGAACTTCGTGATACGGACAGCAGGCCCGGTCGTCGTGACCGGGCCTGCTTCCATTTGCGAGTGGGGAGCCGAAGAGAAATGCTGTAGGATGAGGTTGTCCGTTCGCGGGCACGCAAGGGTGAGTTGCCTCGGACGCGAGACCCCGGAGGGAATGGCCGGTGAAGATATTTTCGATCGTGACTGGGGTGGTGTTCTTCGTCGCGGTTGCGACAACCGCGTTGGCGGCCGAACCGACGGCCTCGGAGATCACCGCGGCCGGTGCCGCTTATCGAAAAACGTGTCTCCATTGTCACCAGCCGCCCGATCTGAGATTTCCGACCGAACGGACGTGGCTCGACCAGGTCAATCGGACAGCGTGAAGCGGTACTGGCACCGAGGCCCGTGCGGCCTTGATCCGGTTTCTGCAATCAGGCGCTCTGAAGCCGCCACGATCTGTGCACGGGTCGCCCAAGGCCGGCACGAGCGGGCACGGATTGGTGGTCCCGTCGTTCAAGCGAGGGCTCGTCGTGCTGCGTGACACGAAGGGCCGGGTGGTTCGAGTGGTCTGGGAGAAACCCGTACCGAAAACCGATAAACCTGTTCGCCGACCAACAGTGAAGCCACACGACCCGAAACGGATCGGCCACAGTCCCGGCAACAAACCCCGAGCGCTGGACCCGGGGGTGTACACGTTGATCGGATACCGGGTGATTCGTTACGACAAGTCCGGTCGTCGGTGGTTCGTATCGGCCACGGCGTCACGGGGTGTGCGGCGGTTCGCCGTCGTGGCGGGGCGACGTCAGAAGATCGCCATCGACCCGACCATCGCCGTTGATTGTGCGGCGCGGCGGACAAAATCGGGATTGAGAATCCTGATGGCGATCAGCGGGGAAGAGGAATCCGGGTTGACGATATTCCGCGCCGGCCGGAGGATTCCGATCGAATATCGCGTCCTGGATGCGCGGGGACGGACGATCGCGAGGGGCCTGATGGAATATGGCTGAGGGGGTGGCGGAGCGGCTTCGTGCAAGCTGAACCGGACCGAGAAACGTCGCGCGGCGCGTGTTGAAGTGAGGCCCGTGAAGTCGGAGTTCTCGGCGTTGCCATTCGATGTGGTCGGAGATCAATCAGTCATTTTGCCGGCGGTCGACGGTTGAGGTCCGAACGCGTTGCCCCACGTGGTTGCCGCAGGTGAAGGGATTCGCCACACTGATCCGGCCGGTCGGCCGAATGCGGGGTGGATCCGCGGTTGGCCTTTTCCAGAAGTTGTCCGACGACGGGACGCCAGGAGGCCGTGATGGGTCAGACACGTGACCTCGGGCGCCGCATCGAACTGCATTCGATGGACCCGCATTGCCACGATATCAGCCTCGGTCTGTACCGGCAGGTCCACGGGGGTCGGTTCAACTACCTTGTCCACAGTTACAGTGGTGTCGAGGCGGCGGCGGGTCGAGTGGCTGCGATCGGCAAGGGACTGGCCGCACTGGCCGGGATGAGTTTCGTGGAGGGGCACGCGGGGCTGCTGGAGTTTTCCTGTGGGGGAGATCATGAAAAAGCCCTGAGGCGGACATTTCTGGAGGTCTGCAAGTTTGCCGATGAGGAGATTGGCGGCCCGTCGCCCCTGGTGCGGCACGACAAGAAGGCCGAGTGTGAGTTGACGGTGAATTCGGAG
>CAUZRQ010000075.1:0-25358 GCA_963582065.1 Planctomycetota bacterium
CGTCGAGAGCGGCCCGGAGTTCCTGCTTGCGCGACTTCTCGCGCTTGTAGAGATACCCGAAGCGGTCGTCGATGCGGCCCTGGTACCGGATCGTCCGTCTCGCATCGAGCACGAACACCTCGGGGGTTCTCTGGGCTCCGAAGAGGTCCGCCACGCGTTGCTCGCTGTCGACGAGCACCGGGAATGTCACCTTGAACTTCTCGACGTGTGTGCTGATGTCACTGGTGCTGTCGGAGAGATTCGGGTTGATGCCGATGATCCGGACACCCTTGTTGGCGTAGGCCTTCTGCAGGTCCAGCAGCGTGGGAACGTAGGCGTTGCCGATCGGGCAACGGGTGCCCATGAAGACCGCGACCACGAACCTGGCGTCCTTGAGGTCGGCCAGGGCCACCTGCTTGCCCGCATGGTCGGGCAGGATGAAGTTGGGCACCGTCTGCCCGATCCGATCCGACTTCTTGGGGGCTTTCTCGTCGGACTTCTTCGAGGGGATGTCTTCGGCAAGACCCAGCGAGGCGATCACCGGAGCGAGGGCCAGCAGGGCGATCAGCAGAACGGGCCATGTGCGGCGGCGTGTGGTCATGATGATCCGTGGTGAAAACAGGTCAGTTTGCACGGCCTGGAGCTTCAAGTGTGATGAGTCGTGCCAATCGAATAAACCCCGATTCGCGGACGAGGTTTCGGGTCGCTATCGTAAGCGTTTCGCATTTGCGGTGCGCGTTGAACGGGGGGGCTGTCGGGATGACGGTTGAAGTCCAGGCGTTGACGGTCGACGTGTTCGGTACGGTCACCGATTTCCGGTCGACGATCATCGACGAGGGCCGGCGGCTGGCCGAATCGCGGGACTGGCCCGAGCTGGACTGGGGCGAGTTCGCCGACCGGTGGCGGGGTGGTTACGAGCCGGCGATGCACCGCGTGAGGACGGGCGAACTGCCCTGGACACCCATCGATCCCCTGCACCGCATGATTCTCGACGAACTGCTGGCCGACTACGGCCTGGAAGATCTCGACGAGGCCGAGCGGGCCGAATTCAATCTCGCCTGGCATCGCCTGCAGCCGTGGCCGGACGTGATCGGTGGAATGAATCGCCTGAAGTCACGCTACATCGTCGCGGCACTCTCAAACGGCAACATCTCGCTGTTGACTCGCATGGCCAAGCACGCGGGGTTCCCGTGGGACTGCGTGCTGTCGGCCGAGTTGGCCAGGCACTACAAGCCGGATCCCGAGGTCTACCTCACGGCGGCCGAGTACCTGGATCTCGAACCCGGGCAGGTGCTGATGACCGCCGCCCACATCCACGACCTCGAGGGGGCCAAGGCGGTGGGTTTCCGCACGGCGTTCATTCCACGGCCGGACGAATGGGGGCCGCAGGGTGAGGCCGAGCGGCCGGAGGCGGGGCAGTTCGACATCGTGGCACGAGATTTCCATGACCTGGCCGATCAATTGGGAGTGTGACTGTGTGACCGCGGGAGCGAAATCGCGCCCGAGGGTGTAACTTGGAGAGTTCCTTGAGCAAGAGACCGGCAACAGCTCCGGAGAATCGTCACCTCATGTCTCGCTTCCGACTGGCCACCCTGTTGTTGATCGTGTCGCTGTTGGTCGTTCCGTCTCGCGCCGAGCCACCCGTGGCCGTTTGGCGTCTCGAACGCGACTCGCGCGATTCGTCGGGCAACGGCTTGCACCTCACCGGTCGCGGAGTCCGTTACGGCGAGAAGGGGGCGAGGAGGAACGACCGCTCCGCCGCGACGTTCGACGGTCGCACCTGCGTGCTGGAAGCCGCCGGTGACAGGCGACTCGATCCCGGTACCGGGCCCTTTTCGATTTCCGCCTGGGTTCACACCGCCAGGTCACTCGACGACGTGATCGGTGACGTGGTCAGCAAGTTCGACCCGGCCCGTCGCACCGGGTTCGAACTCTCGATCAAGAACAACGTCGGCGTGACCAACACGTCGGCCAACTACCGGCATGTCCACTTCGGCATCGACAACGGCCGGGTTGAGACATCGTGGACCGACCACGGTCGGCCGGGCAACAACATGTACGTCTTCAGCCTGCTGGTCCATCGCGGTCGTCTCTACGCCGGAACCTGCGAGCCGGGGATCAAGGAAGCCGGCCACGTCTACGAGTTCGACGGCAAGTCGGGCTGGAAAGACCTGGGCACCCCCGACCGCAGCAACGCCGTGTCGACGCTGTGCAGTTTCGGCGGCGAGATCTACGCCGGAACCACCAAGTACCGCCTCTCCGGGTCGTCCCTGCCCGAATCTCCCAACCTCACCAAGGGAGGCCGTGTCTACAAGTACATGGGCGGCAAGACCTGGAAGAGCCTGGGGAAACTGGGCGAGGCCGAGTCGCTGTACGGTTCGGTGGTCTACAAGAATCGTCTCTACTTCTCGGCGTTGTATTCGCCCGGCCTGTTCCGCTACGACGGCGGCACCAAGTGGACCAACTGCGGGACGTTCCAGGGCAAGCGGGTCGAGAGCCTGGCCGTCTACAACGGGGCGATCTACGCGACGGGTTTCGACGAGGCGGGCGTCTACCGCTACGACGGGGACGGCTGGGAGCACCTGGGCATCGTCGGCAAGAACACCCAGACCTACGGTTTTGCCGTCTATCGGGGTGACCTGCATGTCAGCTCGTGGCCCACCGGCAGCGTGTTTCGCATGGACGAGTCGGGCGAGAAGACGAAGTGGGAGTTCGTGGGTCGGCTGGGGATGGAGAAGGAGTCGATGCCGCTGGTCGTCTACAACGGGATGATGTACTCGGGCACGTTGCCGCTGGGCGAGGTGTTCCGGTTTGACGGGGGAAAGAAATGGACGTCGCTGGGACGGATCGACACCACGCCGAACGTGCGGTACCGGCGGGCCTGGTCGATGGCCGTCTACCGCGGACGCCTGTTTGCCGGCGTGCTGCCCTCGGGGCGGGTGAAGTCGATCGAGGCGGGCAAGAGCGTGACGTCGGACGTCGAGTTGCCCTCCGGCTGGGTTCACCTGGCGGCCGTCAAGGGAGCCGAGCGGTTGAAGCTGTACATCGACGGGAAGAAGGTGGCCGAGTCGACGAAGTTCAAGGCTTCGCGATTCGATCTCGGCAACCGGGTTCCCCTGGCCGTGGGCCGCGGCCAGCACGACCACTTCAACGGCGGCATGAGCGACGTGCGGTTTTATCGGCACGCGTTGAGTGATTCCGAGGTGAAACAGATCAGCAGGTAAGCAGTCGGTTCGGCGTGAACCTGGTTTTCGGGAGCTGCGTGATGACCCGCTTGGCGTTTCTGGTTTTGCTGGTCCTGGGCGGTCGGTTGATGGCCGACGAGCGTCCCAACATCGTCGTGCTGTTCGCCGATGACGCCGGGTACGCGGATTTCGGTTTTCAGCCGAAGGCCCGGTCCGACATGAAACGGCTGACGCCTCATATCGACTCGATCGCCCGTGACGGTGTGCGGCTGTCGGCGGCCTACATGTCCGGCGCGGTCTGTTCGCCCTCGCGGGCCGGACTGATGACCGGTCGTTACCAGCAGCGGTTCGGACACGACAACAACATCCCGCCGGGCTACATGAAGTCGGGGCTTCCGTTGAGCGAGACATTCGGAGCCAAGCGGTTGCAGAAGACCGGCTACGCCACGGGACTGGTCGGCAAGTGGCACCTGGGTTATCCGGCCGCCTTCCATCCGAACAAGCGGGGCTTCGACTGGTTCTACGGTTGCCTGCAGGGGTCTCGCAGCTATTTCCCCTACACGAAGAAGCCGACCCCGAACCGGGTGTTGCAGGAAAACGGACGGCCGACGCCCGAGAAGGGGTACGTGACCGATCGGCTGGGGGACGCAGCCTGCCGGTTCATCGCCGAACACCGCGACGAGGCCTTTTTCCTGTTCGTGTCGTTCACGGCTCCGCACGGCCCGCTGCAGGCCAAGCCCGACCACCTGAAAATGCTTGCAGAGATTCCCGCCGGGAAGCGGCGGAGGTATGCGGGGCTGGTGGTCTCGCTGGACGAGAACGTCGGCAAGATTCTTGAGTGCCTGGGGGCCAACAAGCTGGACCACAGGACACTGGTCATTTTCACCAACGACAACGGCGGCCAGACGAAGACCGGTGCCAACAACCAGCCGCTGCGTGGCCGCAAGGGGCAGTTGTGGGAGGGGGGGATCCGGGTGCCATGCGCGATGAGGTGGCCCGGACGAATTCGCGCCGGATCGGTCATCGACGACCCGGTCAGTTCACTCGACTTCCTGCCCACCTTCCTGGCGGTGGCCGGTGCCCGGTCGAAGCCCGAGTGGAAACTGGATGGCACCAACCTGCTGCCTCGGCTCACCGGTGAAGCCGATCGCCTGCCCGAGCGGAACCTGCACTGGCGAGGAGGCGGTTCGCGGGGGCCGATCGCGTTGCGTCACGGGCCGTGGAAGATGGTCCACAATCGCCAGGTCATGGGCGCGCGACCGCTGTTGTTTCGCCTGGACCAGGATCTCTCCGAGACCGAGAACCTGGCGGCCGAGCACCCCGAACGTCTGGCCGAAATGGTGAAACGGGCCAGCGTGTGGGAGGCCGGGTTGAAGGAACCCCTGTGGGGCAAGGGGTCGGTCAAGTAGCTCACCCGGACGTGGAAGGCGCAAGTCAACGGCCGACCCCCCGGATCGGGGTGTCGGCCGCTGTTGTCGTTGCCCCGGGTGTGACGCCTAGTTGTTGACGGTCGCCACGATTCGCTTGACGACGCGGTAGGGGTCTATGTTCGACGCCGGCCGCCGGTCTTCCAGGTAACCCTTGTAACCGTCGTGGACGGTTCCGACGGGGATCCGGATCGAGGCACCGCGGTCGCTGACGCCGTAGCTGAACGAGTCGATCGACTGCGTTTCGTGCAGACCGGTCAGACGCTGGTCGTTGTCCGACCCGTACTCATCGATATGAGCGTCGTGCTCGGCCTTGAACTTCTCGCAGATCCCGGTGATCAAATCCTCGCCGCCCTCGTCGCGGATGGCGGTATTGGAGAAGTTGGTGTGGCAGCCGCTGCCGTTCCAGTCGCCTTTGATCGGCTTGGGGTGCAGAGAGATCCACACTCCGTAGGACTCGGCGTTGCGGTGCAGCAGGTAACGGGAGAGCCACAGGTCATCGGCGGCCTGCTTGGCCCCCTTGCCCAGCAACTGGTACTCCCACTGGCCTTTCATCACCTCGGCGTTGATTCCCGAGATACGCAGTCCGGCGTCGAGGCAGCTGTCGAGGTGACTCTCGACGACGTCGCGACCGGCAGCGTTGCCGGTGCCGACCGAGCAGTAGTAAGGGCCCTGGGGGCCCGGGTAGCCGTCGGGCGGGAAACCGAGCGGCCGTTCACCATCCATGATGGTGTACTCCTGCTCGAAACCGAACCAGAAGTCGGCATCGTCATCGAAGGTGCCCCGCACGTTGGATGCGTGCGGCGATCCGTCCGGGTTCAACACTTCGGCGAGTACCAGCGAGGCGTCTCGACGGTCGGGGTCGGGGAGCATCCGGACCGGCTTCAGCAGGCAGTCCGACGAGTGGCCTTCGGCCTGCTCGGTCGAGCTGCCGTCGAAGGCCCACTCGGGACAGTCCGACGGAGAACCGGGTTCGCTGTCGACGATCTTCGTCTTGCTACGGAGTGACGGCTCGGGTGTGTAACCGTCCAGCCAGATGTACTCCAACTTGTAACTCATGATGTCCTCTTTCCTTACCGAGTCTCGTGTGGATCTCGCTGCGGACCCGGAAGTGGTCCCGGTGTCCAGATCACAGTGGTCGATCTTCCAGCCGCATTCCCGCGCGGCACATCCCGGTGCCGATCCGTGGCGGCGAAGCAAGTTGCTTCGGGATTGGGCAGGCCCAGTCCCAATCTGCCGATCCTTCGAGCAGATCGAGGAGAAACCGGCGGCCGATCCACGAGGTTTCTCGACTCCTCTTGGAACCGCAAACAACGTTCCAACCCAAGTGATTCAGGCGATCCGCCGTCGATTCCACAGAAAAGACCATCGGAGAATAATCACCGTCCCACTCGATTTCCACCGAACCGAGACCCGATTTGTCACTCGGTTCGCATCCGGACACGTGACCTGCCGACTCGACCACCGATATACTCGCCCGGGCCTCCATCACTCAGTCCCGAAGCTGGTCTCCTGCCCATGCCTGGTCCATTCAAGCCGGTTCTCTACACCCGTCGTCTCCTGTTGGCCCTGGTTGTCTCGACCATGGTCGCCGATCTCGATGCCGCCGACCGTCCGGTTCCCGACTGGCCGCCCCGGTTGTGGCTCAACAGCGATTGCGGCACTCCGGTCTTCTATCGGTTCGACGCCCCGATGTCGGCCGATCAACTCTGCCGCGTGGTAGATGACCTGCCGGGAACGGCCGTCGATGCGTTCCTGCCCTGCCCGCAGTTCAGCGACGACCAGTTCTGGTTCCCGCTCGAGGCGGCCGAGGCGTACGACGGGCGGCAAGTGCCCGACGGCAAGTTCGAGGACAAGTACTTCAAGCGGGTGGCCGGCAACGTCCGCTCCATGGTCTCGCGCAAGCTCGACCCGATGACCGCCTGGCAACAGCGGGCGCACCGACACGGGATGTACTTCATTCCCTCACTGAGAATGAACGACGTCCACAAGGACTATGTCGATCGTTGGCCTTCGCTGAGGAGCACCTGGGAGAAGCAGCGTCGGCACCTGCTGATCGGAAAGCAGGTCCCCGACTGGTACACGCATCCCTTCGACTATTCGTGGGCGATGGACTACGCACACCGGCAGGTGCGTGATCGCAAGCTGACGATCATCACCGAACTGTGCACCAGGTACGACGTTGACGGCTTCGAACTCGATTTTCTCCGCAGCGGACTCTTTTTCCGCAAGGGGCACGAGCGGGCGGGGCGCGAGTTGATGACCGACCTGGTGCACCGCGTTCACCAGATGCTCGGCGACATCGGCCGCAAGCGGAAGAAGACGTTGAGACTGGTCGTTCGCGTGCCGACCAGCGTCAACGAGTGCCTGGCACAGGGCCTGGACGTGCCGACGTGGATCCGCCGGGGACTGATCGACATGGTCGTGCCGATGGCCGGTGGGTACCTGGACATGACCGCACCGGTCGAGCAGTTCGTCGCCCTGGCCAAGGGCACCGACTGCAAGGTGGCCGGCGGACTCGAGTACTACATCCGTGGTTATGTGAAGCCGAAACAGCAGGGGATCACCCAGGCCTCGTTGCAGCGGTTGCGGGCCGGCGCGGCGTCGTTCTGGGACCGCGGAGTCGATGCGATCTACCTGTTCAACTACGACTGCCACGGTCCATTTCCGTTTCGAGGTGACAAGCGGCAGGCCCTGGTCGAGATGCACGACCCGGCCAGGCTGGCCGGCACCGATCAGCACTACTTCGTCACCCGCGAGATGAGCAAGAAGACGCCGGTTGGCAAGGGGTACAAGCAGTTGCCCGCCGAGTTGAACCAGCAGGGCAAGATGTCGCGGTTTGTGTTCCACGTCGGAGACGACGTGCCGGCGAAGCCGACGGCCACCGACCCCAGGCAGACTCGCCTGGTCGTCCGGACGACGCTGTCTCCGAAGGTCAAAGCCTCGTTGAAGTTCGTCGTCAACGGGCGTCGCATCGAACCCACGGTGCGGCGCGGCGGGGTCTACCTGTTCGACCAGCCCCCGGTTGGTAAAGGTCCATGCCGACTGGAAATCGGGTTCGATCCCCCCGTCAACCGCACGGTGCGGATCGAGGAGATCGAGTTCCTGTTGCAGCGAGACCTGCCCGACCTGAAATCGTAGGCGACCCGGATGATGGCGGCATTTACGACGCTTGACTGGGTGGCGATCGCGGCTGCGGCGGGCCGTCCGAGGCACGGTTCCAACCCGGTTCTCCGCGTCGAATCCTCAACGGGGCTCTGGTACGATTCGGCGACGACATTACATACAGTCCGCCGATGAGATCCCAGACCGATGACCAAGCCCCGAATTGCTGATGTTGGCCTCGTCCTGTCTCTGCTGGTGGTGATCACGATCGTTGGTCCCACCCCCGCGGTGGCCGCCAAGCCGCTCTCGATCGGCGAGGCCCGGTTGCTGGTGACCGGGGCCCGGCACAATCGGCCGGACAACTACCCGGGCATCGGTGATTTCATCGGGTGGCCCGGGGGTGTCGATCGCCTGCCCAACGGTGACCTGCTGGTGACCCACTCGTCGGGCTACTGGCACTCGTCGTTCGCCATGCCCCGGCAGATCGAGCCGAAGCTGGCCAAGAACTGGCGGGCCGAGGGTTGGCCGCTGGACTTCAAGGCTCCCACCGGAGGCCGCACGATGGCCTGCCGGTCGACCGACGGCGGCAGGACCTGGTCGAAGCCGTTCACGATTCTCGATCACCGTCTCGACGACGGCGCCCACGCGGTGATGACCTTGCCCAGTGGTCGGGTCATCTGCCTGATCGGTGTCCAGGCATCGTGGTACGGCTACACCCATGCTCCAAAAGGCTTCGAGAAGGACATCGACGGGCTGAACACCAAGCAGTTCGTCATCCACTCGGACGACAACGGCAAGACCTGGTCGAAGCCCCGCGGCCTGAAGAGCCCGGGTGACTTCTACGAACGGGGCCACGGCGGCCGCCCGGTGCTGCTCTCCGACGGAAGCGTTCTCTGGGCCACCTACTACCAGGTTCGAGGCCGCAAGTTTCTCAGCGGAGCCATCCGCCGTTCGACCGACAACGGCCTGACCTGGCCGGTGATCTCGAGGATCGTCCGCAAGGAGAACGCGATCGACGAGCCGGCGATCGCCGAGTTGAAGGACGGGCGGCTGGTGCTGGTCACCCGGCCCGACGGAGCGGTGTTCCATTCGGCCGACAAGGGCCGCACCTGGAAGGATTCGGGAACACGGATTGTCGACAGCGGCAAGTTCAAGGCCCCTCAACTGGCGGTGCTCAAGGACGGCACGCTGGTGGCATTTGCCACGTGGCGGAACCTGAGGGCCTGGATCAGCCGCGACGGGGGGAAGACCTGGACGAAGAACCTGCCGCTGGACACCGGCAGTTACGGGTACCCGGGCTCCTACATCCTCGAAAAGGACGACTCGATCCTGTTCCCCTACTGTGCCAGTGGCCGGGCTCCCAACGCCGTCTACCTGCTGCGGTTCCGGGTCAACGCGAAGCGGGACGGCGTCGAGCTGCTGCCGGCGGTTCGCTAGGTCCGGTCGGCCCGGCCACTTCCAGGAGCGGTTCGAGGTGTTGGGCGATCAGGCTGTGGCCCAGCGGCGTCGGATGGCAGTCGTCGTGGATCAGTTCGCTGTTGAAGTGGCGTTGGCGACGGTGATGGTAGTCATCGAAGATCTTGCGGACATCGACCAACTCGGCCCCATCCTTCGCAGCGACCTCACGGATCACGCGGTTGATGCTGAGCCGCGAGCCCAGGTTGCCGATCATGGCCTCGCGTGACCGGGCGTAGGCGGCTTCGGCCTCGACGGGCCGCTCGAGCGATTCGAGCAGTTCGGCCTCGAGGTAGTGGGGAACCGGTGGGAGCGGGTCGAGCCGGATGGCTTCCCGAATTCGCTCGAGCGCTTCGGCCGGCTGATCCTGGTCCTGCAGCCCCAGCGTCTCGGTGACCAGCCGAGTCATCGTCTCGAGGTGCTGCGGATCTCCGGCCAGCGGTTGCCGTTGTTTCCAGGCGGGGGCCAACCGGTACTGGAAGGGCATCGTCATCAGGATGACGCGGACGTTCCTGCTGCGGGATTCGGTGACGATCGCCACCAGGTTTTCACGGAATCGTTCGAGGTACTTCTGCCGCGTTTCAGGCCACTGCGAGACGTCGTACCGTTCGGGGGTCAGCGGGTTTTCGATTGCGTGGCGGACTCCGGTCAAGGCGTGGTGCTCGACGAACCCGTCGTCGTGTGCCACCGGCAGCGGCGCCGCCTGCGCGTCACGGTTCTGCAGCAGGTGGACCACGCCTGATGCCAACGCGGCCAGGGCACGGCTGTGGGAGAGGGTGGTCAGCACCGAGCGGCTGGTGGCGTCGATCGCCGCGGCTGGTCGGGATTCCAGGTGGTTCCGGCTGCCGGGTCGAGAAGGTCTCCAGTGAAACCATTCGTTGTTCCCCGAGAAGACGACCAGGGTCGCGGGGTTGTAGTGTTCGAGGATCGTGCGGGCGATGGGCACGATGTCGCTGCTGGTGGCTCCGACACGTGCGGCATTCAGCACGCGGTGGTCCGGCCTGAAGTCGGGCCGATCGACCCGTGCGGCCAGGCTCTCCTCGAAGTGGTACGGGTACCCGAAGGCCGCCGATCCGCCCAGCACGAAGGTCCTCTTTCCCGGCGAGCCCGGACAGGTTTGGGGCGTCAACCGGCGGTGCTCGATCCAGGGGCCGGCTCCCTTGATTCGCGTCTGCCCGACGCGATAGGGCTCGGAGGGATCGGGTCCGTCGTTGGAGCCGCGAATCCAGAGCGCCGAACCGGGAACCGTCGATGCGACGGTTTCGGCCGGCACGGCTTCGATCTCCATCAACGTCAGTCGCCACAACAGCTTCTGGCGGAAGTCGAGCAGGTGATCGCCGATCCAGCCAGCGGCTTCCATCGCTGCCAGGACCATCAGCACGAACCCGAGACGTCGCCACCGTCGGCGGTTCGAGCGGCCTGCCGGAGTGATGTTGTCGGCCGAATCCATGAAGGCACGCTGCGGAAGGACTGCCGTGTCATCGCGTCTTGAGGCGGGGTCGGTACAATCGGAGAGCCTGTGGCCAACCCGATGGTAAACCACCAGCCACGGCTCTAGCCAACAACGACTGGCTGCCTCGACCCGATCGACCGACCACGGACTCTCCTCATGCCCATCGTCCGAACGCTTGTTCTCGTCCTGCTCTCGGCCTCGTTCTGCCTGGCCGGGGATCCCGACGAAAAATACCCGGTGACGGCTCCACCGAAGAAACTGAAGCTCGATCCCTTCTACAAGAAGTACACCGAGGCGGGCGGGTACCCGATTGTCGCCTCGGCCCAGGTCAACGACTTCGCCCTCAAGGAAGCGGCCTACCTGGTCGACCTGATGCTGGCCCAGCGGCCGGACGTGCGGAAGGCGATGATCGAGAGCGGATCGCGGTTGATCGTGATCGGGCACAACGAATTCACCACCGACATGCCCGAGTACGGCCACATGAAGCCCAAGAACTTCTGGGACGCACGGGCTCGTGGTTTGGGTGGTTCGAGGACCGACCCGGTCTGTTCGTGCGCCGAGGAGAACGTGCTGGGATACGTGGGAGATCCGTACAGCACCGAGTGCATCGTGATCCACGAGTTCGCGCACAACATCCATCTCCGTGGGCTCATCCGGATCGACAAGACCTTCGATGCCCGTCTGAAGCAGGCCTACGACCGGGCGATGGAACGGGGACTGTGGAAGAACAAGTACGCTTCGACCAATCGCAACGAGTATTTTGCCGAGGGCGTGCAGAGCTGGTTCAACAACAACCGGCCACCCGACCACGACCACAACCACGTCGACACGCGGAAAGAACTCAAGGAGTACGACACCGGGCTGGCCAAGCTCTGCCAGGAGGCTTTTGGCGACACCAAGCTGGTCTACACCAAGCCGGTCACCCGGCTGAAGGGGCACCTGGCCGGCTACAAGCCCAAGACGGCCCCGAAATTCAAATGGCCCGATCGGTTGGCGAAGGTGCGACAGGAAATCCGCGAGAAGGCCCGCAACCGCGGCAAGAAGAAGCCCGGGCCGGACAAGACGGGCTTCATCGAACACTCGCCGGTCAAGCTGCAGGGCTGGACGCTGCAGTTCGACAAGCGGTTGCTTGCGGGCAAGCACAAGTCGGTCGGTGACCAGGTGCGGCGGATGATCGACGGGAAGCTGTTCGAGATCACGCTGCTGGTCTCGGCCAGCCGCCTGAAGCACCTCCGCGACGTGCCGATCTGGGTCGACCTGGATCACCCGCTGAAGACGGCCCAGTACCACCCGGGAGCCAAGTGGCTGCGTGACCACGGTCACGACCCCGAGATGGTCAAGGCGGTGCACATTCCCGATGCGGGGCGGTTGATCTCGTTGATCAAGAGCAACGACCAGCCGGCCGTGATGCTCCACGAACTGGCTCATGCCTACCACGACCGGGTGCTGGGCTTCGGGTACGGCCCGATCCGCCAGGCGTGGGACAAGATCGTGGCGAGCAAGAAATACGAGAAGGTGCTGCACATCCGTGGCCGCCAGGTGCGGCACTACGCGTTGACCAACCACAAGGAGTTCTTCGCCGAGATGAGCGAGGCGTTCTTTGACACGAACGACTTCTATCCCTTCGTGCGGGCTGAGCTGCGGGATTTCGAGCCGGAGGTCTTCGCGTTGCTCAAGGCGGTCTGGTCGGAAGGCGAGCCGCCCAAGCCGAAGACGCCGACCGGGAAGAAGAAATAGTTGTTGCGGGCGGGTTGTACAGTTTGCCGGAGGAGATGTGGATGTCGGGGCAGTGGGACTTGGCACTCGAGCAGAACTCCGAGCTCGAAGTGGTCAATGGCAGCGCGGCCCAGGTGGTCGAGGCGGTTCGTCGCGGGGCGGACCTGCGTCTGTTCATGGAGGCTCGCGGGTACGACGAGACACTCTGTTTCCAGCAGGTCTATGCGGGCACCGGCGACGCGTTTGCCGGGCTGATGTCTCACCACCACTCCTACGCTCACCGCGGCGAACTGGCCGAGCAGCCCTACTTCAGCTTTTTCCGTTACGACACCGGCGGGGCGTTCTCGCAGGTCAAGTGGATGCTCGACGGTTCGATTTTCGATGAGCAGCAGGGTTTCGCCTACGGTGTCTATCGCTGGTACGTGTGTGACCGCTGGCGGGTGGTCTACGAGCACGACGAGCATGGAGAACCGGTCGCCGGCGATTTGGACGAGTTGCACGCCTGCATCCGGGCCGGGCGGTCGATGAAGGTCGGCGTGCGACAGTTTCACGGGCTGGCCGCCGACGACACCAGCGGTCCCGACCAGGTGTCGTTCCTGAGCGTGATGCAGCCGCTGATCGCTGACGGCCACGCCGGGGCCAACTGCGACTTCGTGCTCGACTGTGCACCGAAATGGCCGTTCGAGTTCGCCGACGGGATGCACGTGGGCATGATCTGGCCCGACACGTCCGGACGGATCATCTGCCACCTGGTACGGCCTGGTGAACTGCCGTTCCGGCGGACCGAGGTCCACCGGGCGATGCAGTGGTTGATTGCCGACGTCGGCTAGTCATTGGCCCGGCCTAGAAAAGGCCGGCCATCACGCGGCCTTCTTCGAGCAGTTCGATCGACTGGCCGTCACCGTCGACGGCCGTGAGGTCGTGGACGCCCATCGCGTGGTAGATGGTGCGGGCCAGGTCGGAGGGGCCGACCGGCTTGTCGACCGGGTAGGCGGCGATCGGGTCACTGGCCCCGTACAACTGGCCGCCGCGGATGCCGGCTCCGGCCATCAACACCGACATGCACTGTCGCCAGTGATTGCGGCCACTGGTTCCACCCGGGCGCGGGTCGCCGATCTTGGGGGTCCGGCCCATCTCGCTGCTGACGACCACCAGTGTCTCGTCGAGCAACCCCTGCTGGTGCAGGTCATCGAGCAGGGCGGCGAACATGCGGTCGAAATTCGGCAGCAGGATGTCCCTGAGGCAGTCGAAGTTCTTGCCGTGCGTGTCCCAGCTGCCCGCCCCGTTGCAGAACTTCTTCTTGTGCAGGACCGGGTCTTCCTTCTTCCAGACCACGGTGATGAAGGGGACTTCGGCCTGGACCAGCCGGCGGGCCATCAGCAGGCTCATCGCGTTCACGCCACGACCGTAGGTCCGCCGCAGCGCCTCGGGCTCGCGTTCGATCTCGAAGGCCTCGCGCGACTTCTTCGAGAACAGCACCGAGAACGCCCGCTGCTGGTGCTTGCTGTAGTCCTGGGTGACCAGTGACCGTTCGAAACGGCGGTGCTGGTCGTCGAACTGCCTGAGCAACTGCTGCCGGGTCCGCAGCCGCCCGGCGGAAAGGTCCGCGGGCAGTTTCAGGGCGGGCACCGTGAACTTCGGTGGGATGTCGTTGCTGCCGTCGACGTACAGCGGATTGAACTCGGCGCCCAGTTGGTTGGCGTACTGCCCGGGCGTGTTGGAGAGCACGCGGAACCGTCGCGGCAGCATGACCTGCTGGGGAACCGAGTTGCGTTGACGGGTCTTGGCGGCGACGACGGCGCCGATGAACGGAGGATCGTCGGGTCGCGACGGCCGACTTTCGCTGAGCTGGAAGAACGAGGAATCGGGGGGATGGGCGGTCAGACCGTGAAAGAAGCCCGACGAGTGGTTGTTAGGCCCCGGCAGGTCGCGCGAGGTGGCGTGGCCCATCGAGTGGACAATCGCCAGGTGGTGAGTTTGCCGGGCCAGCCGCGGCAGGTGCTCGCAGAGTTGAATGCCGGGGGCGGATGTCTGGATCGGCTGGAACGGACCGCGAAATTCGGCGGCCGCCTGGGGTTTCATGTCCCAGGTGTCGATGTGCGACGGGCCGCCGTCGAGCCAGATCAGGATGGTCGATCGGGCCCGGGAACTGTCGGCCTGTGCTCCGGCCAGGACATCCGGCAGCGAGAGTCCCGCGAAACCCAGCCCGCTGGCCGTCAGGAAGGAACGGCGATCGAGACGGGGATGCTGTGACGAACGGCAGGGCATTGTCAGCTGGTGAACCGGTGTGTGAATTTCCGGCGGGGTCGACCGGGTTCTGCGATTCGGATGGTTGCCTGGTGTCTTCCGGGCAGGAGGTCCGAGGCCGGGATGGTCCAGCCCCAGTGGTGGGCCGCTTGCAGGTCGCCGAAGTGGCGGCCCCGGTTGCTGGATTTCAGTGTAACCGGAGGTCGCGAGTCGATCTGCGCCCGAACGCGGGTGGTGTCGGTGCCGTCGAAGATGTTGATCAGCAGGTCGGCGGCCTTGTCGGCCCGGAGCTTCTCGGGTCGTCCGACGATTTCGCCGGCGGCGTCCACTCGTGATTCGGCGCTGCCGTGGTAGTGGTGGACGAGCCCGCCGCCCGACCAGTCGACCAGCCGGTAACCGCGGGGTTCTCCACTGGTGGCGTCCTCACGCTCGCCGGACTTCGCCCGCCACCAGGTGCCGCACACGCTGACCGATTCGACGAACTCGATTCCCGACTGCACCATCCGCTGGTTTTCGTGCAGGTGTCCCTGCAGGACCAGCTTGACGTCGTGTGCCTTCAACTGGTCGATGGCCTGCCCGGCATTGGTGATGATCCACTGGGGCGACTTTTCGGCCGTGGTCCCGCGGCGGGGCGGGTAGTTGCTGGCCAGCGGGATGTGCACGGCCACGACGGTGGTCATGCCGCGGGGGACCGCGGCCAGGTCGGCGGCCAGCCACTGCAGTTCACGACGTCCGAACCGCCCGATCACCCGCCCGGGCTTGCCGGCGGTGGTGTCGAGGTGGCAGCCATCGAGCGTGATGCAGTGCAGCCCGCCGATGTCCCACGAGTAGTAGGTGGGCCCGAACAGCTGGCGGAATCGGCCCAGCGGATCGCCGGTCTTCAACTGGAACTCGTGGTTGCCGACCGAGTGCCGGACGGGCATCTTCAACCGGCTGACCAGTTCGACGTAGCGGGGCCCCTCGCGGTGGTCCAGGGAAATGTCGCCGCCGACCCAGCAGGCGTCGGGCAACGGGTCCAGGTCATTGATCTCGTCGATCGTCCGGTTCATTCGCTTCACCGATTCGGACGAGTTGCCCTCGGACAGGTGAACGTCGGTCATGTAGACCAGGCGATGCGACGGATCGGTGGAACGCGGCTTCAACCGGAACACGGGTCGTTGCTTGGCCGCCGTGGACGTTGCGACGTAGAACGAGTCGGTCCAGTGGCCCGATGGCGTGGTGACGAACAGGAACGGTCCGCTGTCGGGCCCGACGCGGATCCGGAAGTCACCCGACTCGTCGGTGTGGACGACCCGCAACCCGTCGGAAACCCGGACACCGGCCAGCGGTTTCCTGTTCGCGACGACCGAGCCCCGGATTTCGGTCGAGGGAACCGGGGCCGCCAGGGCACGACACCAGGAGCCCGTTCCGACGGACAGGCCGACCGAAGCGGCCTGCTGCAGGAATCTCCGACGATCGCCGTTGCGGCTGGTCACTTCTTGCTCCGGGAATTCTTTGCGGCGGTCACCCACCAGGATGGGCGGTTGGCGTCGAGGATCTCGTGGATCGTCTTCCGGTCGTCGCCGCTCAGTCGGGCATAATCCTCGCCGGGCGTCTTGTCCTTTAGAACCGATCTCAACCGGTCGGCGACCAGCGTGCGAACCGATACCGGCAATTGGGCGAACGAGGGAGATTCGACCAGGAAGCTGCACGGGTGGCGGAACAGCCTCCGACGCAGGTCCAGTTGACGCAGCGAACGGCCCAGCTTGTCGAGGCGGCCGCGGCTCGAAAATTCCTCGGCGAACTTCGACGTTCCCCGCACCGGTGACTTCAGGGTGAACTCGTCGATGAACAGCATGTAGCGGAGCAGGTCCCCGGCCACGCGGGCAATCCGTCGCTTCGACACCTTGCTGCGGTATCCCCTGGGGCGATCCAGGGCCTTGTTGTACAGCCGGTCGTAGTGGTCGACCGTATCGGTCTCGAAATGAGCTTGCGTGATCAGGTTGTGCATCCGGGCCTGGTGTTCGAGCACCATCAGCGCGACCAGGTCGCTGTGCGGCGACAGGTAGTCGTCGGTGTCGATCAGTCCGTCGAGCCGGGTCAGGTTGGCACCGGCCTGGTAATCGAATTCTCGTGTCGGCTGGTCGAGCGGGATGACGGTGTTGCCCATGTGTCGCATCGAGCCGTGCGTGCCGGTGACGTAGTAGCCGCCCCACCGTTCGGAGAACGGGCTGGAGTGGTCGGTGACGAACGTGCGGGCTCCGAAGTGAGGCTGTCCCGAGGGCGCGGTGTAGAGCGAACGGACCACCGGGCCGGGGACGTCACGGGTCCGGCGGTTGGCGTGGCAGAGCAGGCACTGGCCGCGGTCGCGACGAAACTGCGGTCGCTTCGACGGCGACTGCGGCAGGGTGTAGAAGATGCCGCCGAGTTGAGGATCCATCGAGATGATCTCGAGCATGTCCCCCTGCTGCACCCAGGCCACGTAGGTGTCGTCGTTGAAGTAGATCGCACGGGGACGCCGTGGCGAGATCTGTCGGACCTGCACGCTGGTCCTGGAGAAGACGAGCACCTGCGAGGAAACGGGGATGTCCAGGGCGGTGAGCACGGCCGGCAGGAAGCCGTGGCGGTCGGTCCAGGCCAGCTTCGACTTGCCCAGGTCGATCAGTCGCTGCAGCGTCGAGATGCGGTTGATCGTCGACTGGTTGTGGTAGTCGATCGGAGCCAGTTCGAAGTCCTTGCTGGTCTGGGCCGGGACCGGGCGCGACCACGCACCACAGGCCAGGAACAGCAGCAGGACGTATCGGGCTGGGCGAACCGGGCGGGGCATCAGGACATCGTCGCTGGCGAGCGGGCTTGCAAGCAAGGCCAGTGACGATGAGAGTGACGCGGATGGAAACGACCGTCCTGCAACGTGTCCGCAGCGACTTCCCGGCACTGGAGAACTACACGTGGTTCCAGAACGGGGGAGTCGGCATCACCCCGCGGCCGGTTGCCGAGATCCACGCGGGATTGATGGACGAACTGCTGCGGCGGGGGCCGATGCACATCGTTTACCCCGACGAGGAGTACGCTCGGCGTGAACGGTCGATGGCCCGCCTGGCCGAGTTCTTCGGAGTGTCGCCGTCGACACTGGCGTTGATGCGAGGGGTCAGCGAGGCGTTCCTGACGGTGCTCCGCGGGCTGGATTGGCAGCCGGGCGACGAGATCGTGGTTTCCGCCGACGAGGAGGCGGCCCTGCTGCTGCCGGTGCTGGCGTTGCGAGATCAACAGGGAATCGTCCTCCGCAAGCTCGAACTGGTCGACGGTTCGCCGGCCGAACAGGTGGCAGCCCTGGAGGCGTGCCTCGGGGAACGCACGCGGCTGGTCGCCTTCAGCCAGGTCACGACCGATCTCGGCTACCGGCTGGCGGCCGGGGAACTGTGCGAGACGGTTCGGCGACACGGGGCGATGAGCTTCGTCGACATGGCCCACTCGTGCGGGGTGTTCCCGATCGACCTGGCGGAAACCGGCTGCGATTTTGCCGGGTTGCTCTCCTACAAGTGGATGTACTCGACGTATGCCGCGGGATTGCTGTACGTGAGTCCCGGGCGGATCGGCGAACTGGCCGTGCGGTTTCCGGGGGGACGCAGCGAGAGTTGGCTGGACTTCGAGACGGATCGGTTCGAGTTGCACGAGTCGGCCGAGCGGTTCCAGTTCGGACCGTGGTCGTGGCCGCTGGTTCATGCGTGGGCGGCTGCCTGCGACTGGCTGACCGGAATCGGCTCACGGGACATTGCCGAGCGGACCGGGTTGCTCACCGACCGGCTGAAACGGGGCCTGGAGTCGATCGAGGGTGCCGAGGTGCTGACGCCCGCCGAGTTTTCTCGATCGGCTGCCCTGGTGTCGATGTCACTGGTGGGATGGACGGGCGAGGACCTGGCGGCGACGTTGCGTGAACGTTGGGACATGATCGTCAAGCCGTTGCCTCACACTCGCGAGGGCCTGCGGATCAGCGTGCCGTTCTTCCTGCTTGAAGAGGAAATCGACCGGTTGGTCGAGGCTCTCGGGGAGTTGGCAGCATGTTCCTGAACATCGCCCATCGGGGCGATTCGACCAACGCCCCCGAAAACACTCTTTCGGCCTTCGAATCTGCCATCGAGGCCGGTGCGTCGGCGGTCGAGCTGGATATCCGCTGCACGGCCGATGGACACGTTGTGGTGATGCACGACCGGACCGTCGACCGTACGACCGATGGTGAAGGTGCGGTCGGGCGATTGAGCCTGGAGCAGGTGCGAGGCCTGGATGCCGGCAGGTGGTTCGACGAGCGGTTTGCCGGTGAAACGGTGCCGACACTCGGAGAGATCTTCGATCGACTGGTCCAACGTGTGCCGCTGGTGCTGCACGTGAAGGATGCCGGTTGTGGAATCGAGCGGGCCGTGGCCGGTGAGGTGGAGTCGCGAGGTGTTGCCGATCGCGTGACGGTGTCGTCGGATCACCGGGGGGTACTCGAGTCGATCCGCCGGTTGGCGCCCGATGTCACCACGACCTGGATCGCCTGGTTCCGAGACTGGCGTTGGTGGATGTGGTATGTCGCCGGTAGAGTACGGCGGTTGCGTGCCGAGCGGGTGGCACCACCGGCCGAACAGGTGACCGGGAAGATGGTCAGGTACTTCCACAGCCGCGGAATCGAGGTCCGGGCGTGGGGTGTCGGACGCGACGAGAGCCTGGCCAGTCGACTGATCTCAATGGGTGTTGATGGCATGACCTTCGATGATCCTCGGCGACTCGCCGAATTGCTCGACACCGCGGCCTCCACCACAACGCCCAATACAGAGGACAGAGCATGACCGGTGCCGATGTCCGAGATCTCGATGTCCCATCGGTTGTTGCGGCGGTTCGCGACACCGACAAGTTCGCCGCGCTGGAGGGCATGCTCGACCAGTCTCACTTCTGGGACACGCTGGAGGCCGTGAGATCGAGATCGGGGAAGCCGGCTTCGGAGTTCCTGGTCGTGTTGAAGCCGAACTTCATGATGACGATCAAGGTCGAGGATCCCCCGCTGGTCTACACCGATCCCGAACTCGTTGAGCGATGGATTTCGCGGTTGGACGAGGCGGGTTACACCAACGTGCGGGTTGTCGAGGCCCAGAACGTCTACGGACTCTGGTACCGCAATCGCAGCGTGAACCACGTCGCGAGGGTGATCGGCCTGGGTGGCGAGGGTTACGACGTTCGCGACCTGACCAACGAGCAGTTTCCCTTCGACTACGGCGGGATACTGGGACAGCACTTCGTGGGCGAGTCGTGGCGAGATGCCGACTTCCGCATCTCGTTCGCCAAGAACAAGACTCACGACGTCTCACGTTGCACGCTGGTGATCAAGAACACCTACGGTTGCCTGCCTGCTCAAGACAAGTTCACCGAGTATCACCAGAAGCGGGAGGTCGACACCGCGACAATCAATGCGTTGATGCACTTTCCCGTACACTTCGCCGCGATCGACGCCACGTGGAGCCTGGACGGACCATTGGGGTACAAGGAGGGCTTTGATGTCGTCCGCGATGAGGATGGCCAGGTGCTCAATTCGGGCAATATCCACCACACCGAGACGGTGATCGGCGGTCGAGACCTGTTGGCCGTCGAACGGGTCGGGATGCTGAAAATGGGACTCGATCCGGCCGACGATTCGAGGTTTTACGGACAGGCGGTCGAGGCATTCGGCGAGCGGGATTTCGAGTGGGTTGGCGACACCTGCACGTACGAGGACTGGCTGAATATCGGCGAGGCCACGTGCCTGCAACTGGACATCGGTGAGGAACTGGGTGTCATGGCCCATTTCTTCGGCGAGTCGATGGCCCATGTCGACCCCGTCCTGTTTCCCCCCTACAAGAGGACCCTGGTCCGCCGGGTGATGCATGCCGTCGGTCGGTTCTTCTTTGTCCGTAAAGTCCGTGGTCGCAAGGGGATTCGCGTGGTGCCGCGGTGTCACGGACCGGTTGATTGTCGTGATGGCTGATCCACCGGGGTGCCAATGGCCGACAGATAATGGTAGATTGATGCGATCGGGTGCCGTGGCGGTTTCCGGTTTAGCCAGAACAAGGTTCGGGACGAGGTCGAGCAATGCTACGTATCGATGCCGGGCGCAGTGGTCGTTATTGCGACGGGATGTCCCGTCGCAGCTTCGTACAGTTGGGCGTGGCCGGCATGGCCGCAGCCAGCCTGGGCGATGTGGCTCGTGCCAAGCAGGCGGCCGGCAAGGGCAACGACAACGCGGCGATCATGATCTGGCTCGACGGTGGCCCGAGCCACTTGGACATGTACGACATGAAGCCGGAGGCTCCGGCCGAGTACCGCGGCATCTGGATGCCGACCCCGACCAACGTGCCGGGGATCGAGATCACCGAGATGTTCCCGCTCCAGGCCCAGCACGCCGACAAGTTCTCGATCGTCCGCTCGCTGCACCACGACACCGGTGGCCACTTCCATGGCGGTCACTACATGCTGACGACCAAGTCGCTTGGTGCCAACAATGACGGCACGTTTCCCTCGATCGGTTCGATCGTCGCGCGGGAACGCGGTCCGCGTCGCAGTGGCATGCCCTCCTACATCAGCGTGCCGGTGGCCAGCAGCATCGGGCTGCGGCCGGGTTACTTCGGCGGCAACTGGATGGGGATGCAGTACGACCCGTTCCAGACCGGTGGCGATCCGAACAACGCCAACTTCAAGGTGGCCAATCTGAACCTCGCCGGTGGGATGACCGTCGATCGCCTGGCATCGCGTCGCGATCTGAACCAGCGGTTGGACCGGATCAGCAAGACCGTCGAGCGGGGCACGCTGTTCGAGGCGATGGACAAGTTCGATCGGGACGCGTTCGAATTCGTTTCCGGCGCCGCTGCGCGGAAGGCCTTTGACATCAACAGCGAGGACCCGAAGATCCGCGACCGGTACGGCCGGAGCAACTGGGGCCAGAGCACGTTGCTGGCCAGGCGGCTGGTCGAAGCCGGTTCGACCTTCGTGACGGTTCACTTTGGTGGCTGGGACCATCACTGGAACCTCGAGCCGGGTTACAAGAACGTCCTGCCTCGCGTCGACATGGCCGTCTCGGGCCTGTTGAAAGACCTGTCGGATCGTGGCATGCTCGAATCGACCCTGGTGATCCTCTGCGGCGAATTCAGCCGGACGCCGCGGATGAACAACGGCGGCAACGGGGGGCCTGCCGGCAGCAAGGGCACACCCGGACGCGACCACTGGGGCAACTCGCTGTTCTGCCTGTTGGCCGGTGGCGGCATCAGGGGTGGCCAGGTGGTGGGTTCGACCAACGCCAGGGGCGAACGTCCGCTCTCGCGGGCCGTCAAGCCGTGCAACCTGCACGCGACGATCTACAAGGCCCTGGGCATGGATCCGACGCTGCACCTGCTCGACCACCAGGGTCGACCCACGCCGGTGCTCGAGGATCCCACTCCGATCCACGAGCTGCTCTAGGCTCGGGGGCCGACGCGCTTCAGCAGTCGGCCTTCTGCCGTGCCGGCAACGGCAACCGGTGGGACTGTTGTCCACCGAAGCCATTGATTTCGAACGCGTCGGCGCGCCGCAGATCATGTGGTGGGATTCACTGGATGCCACCGCAGGCTGCGCGTATGGTGGCACCATGTCCTCCTCATCGCGGAGAAAGTCATGAGCCGCCTACCTCATCTCGCCGCCCTGGTCGCCGGAATCATGACGGTGTCTTCTCTGCATGCCGACGAGTCAGCACCATCTCCCAAGGCGATTCGCGCTGCGATTGCGAAAGCGGTTCCGGCACTGGAAAAAGGGGCGGCAGGATCGGCCAAGGAACGAAAGTGCTTCACGTGCCACAACCAGGCCTTGCCGGTGCTGGCCCTGGTCGGAGCCCGAAAACGCGGCTTTTCGATCGACAAGGAGAATCTGGACAAACAACTTCGCCACACCGAAGCGCACCTGAAACGTGGCCAGAAAAATTATCTCGAAGGTCGTGGGCAAGGGGGCAAGGTCATCACCGCAGGTTACGCGCTGTGGGCGTTGCAGGAGGGTGGCCGGAAGCCCGACGACATGACTGCCGCCGTGACCCACTTCCTGCTGGAGTACCAGAAGAAGAAGGACCACTGGAGTCATCCCGGCAAACGTCCGCCGTCGTCGGGAAGTGATTTCACCACGACGTACGTTGCTCTGCGTGGACTGGCCGATTTCGGGACCGAAAAGCAGAAGGCCAGGATCGAAGAACGAACCAAGTCAGTGCGGGAATGGCTGCTCAGCAAGAGTCCTGAAGAAACCGAAGCTCGTGTGTTCCGTCTGCGAGCGCTGAAGTATGTCGAACCCGACGAGGGTGCCGTGCCGAAGGCGACCGCGCAACTTGTCGACAGTCAGCGGAAGGATGGGGGTTGGGCTCAGACATCCGACATGAAAAGCGACGCCTACGCCACGGCGACCGTGCTGGTCGCATTGCTTCGTGATGGCGGTTTGTCAGCTGATCACCCGGCGATGCGTCGCGGAATGCAGTACCTGGTCGACACGCAATTGGAAGACGGATCGTGGCATGTCGTAACCCGCGCCAAGCCGTTTCAGACCTACTTCGAAACGGGATTTCCACACGGCAAGGATCAGTTCATTTCGATCGCCGCCAGCAGTTGGGCGACCCTGGCGTTGTTGCTGACGATTCCGGAATCGTCTTGAGATCCACGCAGGCTAACTACTGGCTCCGGTAAGCCACTTCGGGAGTGGCAGTCGGTACGACCGCTGGCCACCGTAGCCCTTGATGTCCAGCGTGTCGGCGATCGTGATCTCGGCGAAACTGGCCTTGAAGTGTGTGGCGGCCATCGTGAGGTAGTTCGTGTCGTCGTAGACGGTCCAGCGGCTGCGATGCTTGTGGCCGAAGAAACAGGCCAGCACCCGGCCGTCCTCGGCAAACAGCCTGCGGATTTCCCAGCCGTTGTCGACATAGGAGTGCTGCTTGCCGACGGGTGGGAAGGGCGTGTCGCCACCCTGCCCCGATCCCGTCTCGGGAGTGTGGTGCAGTTCCTCGTGACAGAAAACCAGCTTCGGTTTCTTCCGGTTCTTTTTCAGGTCCCTGGCCAGCCAGGTCTTCTGCGTGGCATCAATCCAGTAGCCGCCCTCCAGCCCGTCCTTGCCCTTCGGAGGAGACGATTCGTCGGCCGCGTTGTTTGCGTCGAGAACGATCAGGTGGAATCCGTTGAGATCGACCGAGAAGTAGCGGTGCGGCATCTTGGTGATGGCGAGGAACTCCTGCTTGGTGATGTCTTCGCCGGGATGGGAGCGTCCGATCAGGTCAGCAGGCGTGATCTTCTCCTCGCCCCCCTTCAACCAGCCGACGTCGTGATTGCCCATGACGTGGTAGCGAGGGCATTTCAACTGTGAAAACACGTCGAGGTGGTACTTCAGGCCGGCGACTTGTCCATCGTGCATCGCCTGGGTGGTCTGCCCCTCGGAGACCTGGATGCCGAAGTCACCCAGGTCAACTGCGAATTCAGGCTGGAACGTCTTCATCTGGTTGACGAACCTCCGAAAATTGGTCGCCCGACCCGACGGACGTGCCCCCTGCAGATGGGGATCGGCGTTGAGTCCAAACCGGAGCTTCGGTTTTCGAGCCGCCGCCTCGGCCGACGACGCCGAACCCAGCGCCGCCAGTCCCGCGGCGGATTGACCAAGAAACGTCCTGCGATCAACGGGCGGTAACGTGCATCGGCGAGTCGTCATGTTCGGGGTCTCCGTCCTGTTGCCGGTCTCGCCCGGTCACTTGCCGGGATCGACGGTCACCTGGATCTGGCCGCTGGCGGGGATGTCGACGCGGGTCACCAGCACCACGTGACGACCGTCGTCGCTCTTCGTGCTGGATTCGGCCCGCGCGTTGTCGACCGTATATTCTCCCGCCGGCATCACGAAAGTCACGCGTCCATTGGGAAAAGCGTCCTTGAGCCGGTTGGTGACGGTCGCGGTGTTTGACGAGTGGGTTCCGTCGTTGGGGGCCAGGAAGCGGGTCGCCACCGGCGGCGATTCGTCGCGTGAGAACGGCACCGGTGCGGTCTCGTGTCCGTCATACGTGCAGGTGACCACGCGGTTGTTCTTCAACCGGACCACCCGGAAGCTGGTCGAACTCGACTTGCCGATTCGTCGCGTGGGCGTGGCACCGACATCCATTACCTTGGCTCCGGTTCCGTGGCCATCGTGGATCATGCGGACCTTGTGGCGATCGAAGAACTCGACCGGCGCATTCGCCTCGAAGGCGTTGACGATTTTCATCGCCGCCGCCCGCCGCTCGCCCAGCAACTGGTCGGCTCGTGCGGTGCCGACGTGCCAGGGGTGGCCGAAGTTGAGCACGCTGATCTGCGGGCCGAAGTCAATCCGTCCCACCGGGTCGCCGAACCAGGCCTCGTGGCCGGCGAACTGGTGATTGCCGAAGTTGACCACGTAGGGAACCTGAAGGCGTGAGAGTGCTCCCGAGACATAGGCCGGGTTGCAGGCGTTGCTGGAGAGCACCATGTCGGCTCCGACCAGGTTGCAGATCCCGGCCAGCCGCTCCAGGTACTCGGCCTGGTTCTGGGCCGACGTGTCCAGGTGGCCGAAGGTGACCAGGACCGGGTCCTGGGGGAACGTGGTGACCACGTGCACGCTCCGCGGTGAGCGACAACTGCCGGTCCGACGTCCACCGGTGACGTTGACGACCAGATCATAGAGTCCCGGCGGCATGTCCTCGGGCAGGGTCACCACGACCTCGCGGTCGTAGTAGTACTTGGCCCCGACGTCTTCACCGAACTCGACGTTGCGAGAAATGACCGCCGGTCCGACGCTGCGGGTCAGTCG
>CAUZRQ010000076.1:0-25113 GCA_963582065.1 Planctomycetota bacterium
ATGCCATCGCCTGGAAGGTGGGTGACCGAGACGTGTGCCTGAGACCCGAACAGGTCGTGCTCGAGGCCGATTCGTCGGGACCGGCCCGGGTGGTGGATTCGCGTGCGATCGGCGCGATCCGTGAGACTCGGCTGGAACTGGTCGATCGGGACCGGCGACGGACGATCTTGCACCTGGCCGATTCTGCTCCACCTGCCAGCGATCTGAGGGTGAAGATCACTCCCAGGGCCATCCACGGTTGACCTGTTCGGCACGGCTGTTGAACTGATCCCGTTGCCGGCCTCGGGACCGTCACCGGCCGCAATTCGGCAACCCCGACGGGTCGTCGAAATCGGGGTCGGCACCGTACAATCGAGCCGGAGGGATTGCGTCTCAGCGGTCGTTCGTCATTGATCGGAAATGGCTATGGGTGTTGGTCCCGGCAGAGTGTCTTCTCGGCTGGCCACGGCAGTTGCGGCGTTGCTGCTGGTCGGCTGCACCGACACCGACAATCCGCAGCTTGTGCCTCGACGAGTCACCCGCAAGTCCATTCCCTCGGCCGGCTCGACGATCCCGGCTCCCCGTGCCGTCACCACCGCTCCCGACGACACGCTGTACCTGCTCGACAACGCCGGTCGCGTGCTGGTCTTCGACCGCGACGGCAATCCGCTGAGGCAATGGGACATGCCCGAGAGCGACGTGGGCAATCCGGAAGGCATCTGCGTTCTCTCAGACGGCGACATCGCCGTGGCCGACACGCATTATCACCGGGTGGTCGTCTTCGACCGTTCCGGCCACGTCGAGCGAATGATCGGACAGGAGGGGCAGGATGACGGAGATTTCTACTGGCCAGTGGCGGTGGTCGAGGACGACCGGGGCCACCGATTCGTTTCGGAATACGGCGGAGCCAACCGCGTACAGAAGTTCGACCGCGACTGGCGGCACCTGTTGACCTTCGGCGGCATCGGAGATCGGCCCGGCGAGTTCCAGCGTCCCAGCGGCATGGTCTGGCACGCCGGGCGACTCTACATCGTCGACGCTTTCAACGACCGGATCCAGGTCTTCGACGGCGAGGGGCGATTCCTGGAGATACTGGGAACGCGAGACGAATCGAGCCGGTTACACTATCCTTACGATATCGCCTTGGGTCCCGAGCGGGACCTGTGGGTGGTCGAGTACGGTGCAGGACGGATTTCCCGCTTCAGCCTCGAAGGAGACCTGCTCGGCCGATTCGGTTCAACCGGATCCGGCCCCAACCAGTTCGGCACTCCCTGGGGACTGGCCGTCGATTCGACACGTCGAATCTGGGTCGCCGACACCCGGAACCATCGCCTTGTCTCGGTTGATCTCTAACCGCCCTTGCCCGCTGCACCGTCCACGCCATGTCCGCCTTTCTCGAACGCCTGTTCCCACGTCCTCGGCAGCCCTTTCGCTGGTCACAGACAATTGTGCTACTGGTGTTCCTGTCGGCCTACACCGCGTTGGTGCTGGGGCTCGAGTTGTCGAACACGATGTTGTTCGTGTGGCCCGAGGCCTTCGGGTTGATGGTGTTGACCCCGTGGGTCTGGTGGTTGCACGTGGCCGGTGGCAGCGGGCTGGGGCGTACCCGCGGTGTCGTGGCGTTGTCGACACGGCTGGCCCTGATCGGCCTGTTCGTGATGCTGTTGGCCGAACCGCGGGCCGTCCGCACCAGCGACGTGGTCGCGGTGATGTACGCCGTCGACATTTCCGACTCGGTCGGCCGCGAGACCGACGACGAGAACGCCCAGGACCGGGCCCTGCAGTTCGTGGCCAGCACGATGTCGAGAAAGCCCGAGGGAGACCAGGCGGGGCTGGTCGTCTTCGGACGCAACTCGGCCGTCGAGTTGCCGCCGGCCGAGGTCACTCCACTTGAGGACGGCATCCTGCTCAACTCGCTCATCGATCGTGACGCGACCAATCTCGAGCAGAGTCTCTCGCTGGCCGCAGCGATGCTGCCGGCCGAAAACCGCGGCCGGATCGTGTTGATCAGTGATGGCACCGAGACCGCCGGAGACCTGCGGAGCATTCTCGATGAACTCAAGAGTCGCGAGATCGCCGTCGACGTGATGCCGATCACCTACAGCTACAAGTCCGAGGTCTGGGTCGAACAGCTCGAGTTGCCTCGCAACGTCAAGCTTGGCGAGCCCTACGAGGCCGACGTGGTGATCTCCAGCCTCAAGAGCGGCAGCGGCAAGCTGGTGCTCAAGGAAAACGACCGTACGATCGCCGAACGCGGAATCACTTTCCCGGCCGGCAAGAGCCGTTACACCTTCCCGATCTTCCTCCGCTCGCCCGGCTACTACGAGTACTCGGTCACGGTCGTCGTCGAACAGGGCGACGACAGTTGGAAGGAGAACAACACGGTCCTCAACTACCTGTTCGTCGAGGGCGAGGGGAAGGTGCTGGTGGTGACCGATCCTCGGGGGAACCCGGCTGACCACCAGTCACTGGTCCAGGCGATCCGCGAGAGCCAGCGGGGGGTGGACATCCGCAACGCGTACGAGTTCCCCCGCGACGCGCTCTCGATGATGTCCTACGACCTGGTGATCTTCGTCAACGTCGGGGTCGAGGCCTTCGACGTGGTGCAGATGGGTGCCCTGCAGGACTCGGTCGAAAACCTGGGGATCGGGTTCCTGATGGTCGGCGGCGCCAACAGCTTTGGACCCGGCGGCTACCGAAAGACGGTGATCGAGGAGATTCTGCCTGTCGATATGGACATCACCAAGAAGAAGGTGCTGCCCAAGGGGGCCCTGGCCATCATCCTGCACACCTGCGAGTTTCCCGAGGGAAACACCTGGGGCAAGCGGATCACCAAACAGGCGATCAAGGTGCTGCATCCACAGGACGAGGTGGGTGTCCTGGTCTACGGATCGACCGGTGAACAGTGGCTGTTCGAACTGACGCCGGCCCGCGAGTACGCTTCGCTGGCCAAGAAGATCAACGGAGCGGTCATCGGCGACATGCCGAGCTTCGCCTCGACGATGTCCATGGGGCTGGAGGGCCTGAAGAAAAGTGACGCGTCGGCCAAACACATGATCATTATCTCCGACGGCGACCCCCAACCACCCCCGCCCAAGATGCTTGCCGACTTCAAGACCAGCCAGATCACCGTCTCGACCATCTCGATTTTCCCACACGGTGGCCGCGAGGTGCAGATCATGCAGCAGATCGCCTCGGCCACCGGTGGCCGCTACTACTTCCCCGACGACCCCAGCCTGTTGCCGTCGATCTTCATCAAGGAATCCAACACGCTGAAGCGGACGATGATCCAGAACGAGACCGTCCAGCCGGAGGTTGGGTTCCCGTCGCCCATTCTCAAGGGACTCGACGGCCTGCCCCCGCTGCACGGCTACGTGTTGACCACCGCCAAGCCGCGGGCCGAGACGATCCTGCAGACGCCGCCCAAGGTCGACAAGACCGGCGAGAGCGAAATCGATCCGCTGCTGGTCATCCACAAGAAGGGCCTGGGCACCACCGCCGCCTTCACCTCCGACCTCTCGACCAACTGGGGCAAGGACTGGGTCTCCTGGGAGAAGTACCGGGCATTCGTACAGCAACTGATCACCCGCATCTCGCGAGTCCACCGCAAGGGTCAGTTGCGGTTGTGGAGCTACGCCGAGGGTGGTCGTGGAACGGTGGTGGTCGAGGACTTCCATCCCGACGCGACCCCTCTGAATCTCGTCGCCGTCGTCGCCGGCCCTCACGACCGGACCCCCGAATCCCTGGTGCTCAAGCAGGTCGGCCCCACTCGCTACCAGGCGAGCTTCCCACTGTGGGGCAAGGGGCGGTACCAGGTCCGCGCCACCGGCGAAGGCGACGGCCGTAAGGAGACGACCCATGGCGGACTGATCGTCTCGTACTCGCCCGAGTACCTCAAGTTCAACTCCGACCCACTGCTGCTGCAGGAAATCGTCGACAGGACCGGTGGCCGGATGCTCGATCCATCGACGAAGCCCGAGCAGATCTACGACCGTCGGAAACCCAAGTCCAGTTCGCGACAGGTCTTCGACTGGTTCCTGGTCGGCCTGGCCTGCCTGCTGCCCCTGGACGTGGCGATCCGACGAGTGCAGATCGACCGGCAGGCGATCCTTGCCTGGTTCCGCCCCGCGAGGGCCTCGTCAACCGAGACCATGGGCGCGTTACTGCAACGCAAGCAGGCGGTCGAATCGAGACTCGACGCCCAGCGTGTCGAACCCGTTTCCACCGTCCCAACCGCTCTGCCCGAGCACCTCGCAACCGTCCGCACACTCACGCCGGCCCCCAAGACTCCGACCGGACAGACAACCACCAGGCCGCCCACAGCCAAGTCCACCGAAGAAGACGGGATGTCGACCACCGAACGGCTGTTGGCGATGAAACGTCGCCGTCGGGTTACCGACGACGACGCGAACTGACCACCAGATAGACAACAAGATCGCGACCAGGACCTGTTTCCGATGACCAACGACAGCACGACTCCAGAACTTTCCGATGATCAGTCGGCCGACGATGCGGCACAGGACATCTCACCAACACCGGCCTCAACGACACCGCCGACCGACCTGCAGGATGCCGAAATCGAGGCATTTCGGCAGGACTACCAGCGAATCCGTGATGCAATCGGCTCGGTCATTGTCGGACAAGACCGCGTCGTCAATTCGGTGCTGACGGCGATGTTCTGTGGTGGGAACGTGCTGCTGGAAGGAGTTCCCGGGTTGGGCAAGACCGAGCTGGTCAAGTCGCTCGCCCGTGTCCTGGACCTCGACTTCAAACGCATCCAGTTCACCCCCGACTTGATGCCCGCCGACATCATCGGCACCAACATCATGAACACCGACGAGTCGGGCCGATACCAGTTCGAGTTCCGCCGTGGACCGATCTTCACCCAGTTGCTGCTCGCCGACGAGATCAACCGCGCCTCGCCCAAGACACAGTCGGCGCTACTCGAGACGATGCAGGAGGGCACGGTGACCGTCGGCGGTGACGTCTCGGTTCTCGACCAGCCCTTCTTCGTGCTCGCCACGCAGAACCCGATCGAACAGGAAGGCACCTACCCCCTGCCCGAAGCTCAGCTCGACCGCTTCATGTTCAAGGTGGTCGTCGGCGGACTGGACCGCGAGGAACTCAACGAGGTCGTCAGCCGCACGATCCTCCGACAATCGATTGAACTCCCCGTGGTTCTCGACGGACCCGGAATCCTGGGCATCCGCAAGACACTCGACAAGGTTGTCGTGGCGGATCCGCTGAGGGATTACGCCGTCCGCCTGGTCCTGGCCACCCATCCCGACAATGACGAGGCCCCTGAGGGAATCCGCCAGTTTGTCCGCTGGGGAGCCAGCCCCCGCGCGGCACAGGCGTTGATCCGGGCCGCACGCGTGCGAGCATTGGGGGAGGGACGGGCACACATCGCCTTCGAGGACATCTCGGAATTCGCCACCGAGGTGCTGCAGCACCGCGTGCTGCTCAACTACGACGGACAGGCCGAGAACATCGACGTCGGAAGCCTGGTCGCCGACTGTGTCGCATCGTTGACGACCACCGCCTGAATCCGTCTCGAACACCCCGTCCCCACGTTGGACCGATGACCACCACCTCCCCCGGCAACCAACTGACCACGCTGCTGGACAACCAGGCATTGACCCGCCTGGAAAGACTGAGGCTGCAGCCGAACCGCCGCAAGACCAACCGCACCCAGGGCGAACACGCTTCGGGCAAGGGTGGCAGCAGCACCGAGTTCGCCGACTACCGCAACTACGTCCCCGGCGATGACGTCCGCTTCGTCGACTGGAACATCTTCGCCCGGCTCAACCGGCCCTTCATGAAGCTGTACCAGTACGAGGAGGTGATGCACGTCGCGATCCTGGTCGACGCTTCGAACTCGATGAATTTCGAGAACAAGTTCGAGCGGGCCCGGCAACTGGCTGCAGCGTTGGGAGTGACCGCATTGATGGGGATCGAGCGGGTCAGTGCCTACGTGGTCGGAGCCAGCGGAGAACCGCCGCGTGTGATGCCGCCCTCCAGTGGCCGGGTCAGCATGAGACGCCTGTTTGATTTCTTCGAACGGGCCGAATGTGGTGGCGACGCGCCGATCGATTCGGCCGTGGAAGCGATGCTCCGCCGCCATCGTGGCAAGGGACTGGCGATCATCATCTCCGACTTTCTCACCCCCACCTCTCTCGCGCGACCGTTCAACCTGCTCTACAGTGCCGGGCTCGAGATCTTCGCCCTGCAGGTGCTGGGACCGACCGAGATCGACCCGGAATTGACCGGGGACCTGCGGCTGGTCGACAGCGAAAACGGCGGCACCGTCGATGTCTCGTCGATCGATGAACTCCACGGGATCTACCACGAGCATCGCGAACAGCTCCAGGAACACGTCCGTCGCCAGAGCCGAATCCGCAACGGCCGCTTCCTCTCGATCAGCTCCGAGACTCCGCTCGAACTGGTGCTCTTCGACCTGCTCCAGCGGCAGGGGTGGTTGAAATGACCTGGACCGGGTTTCTCTCTCCGTCGTGGGCCTGGCTGTTTCTGCTGATCATTCCGCTGCTGGTCGTCTACTTCCTCAAGCTCAAGCGGCCCCGCTTCGAGATCCCCTCGCTCGTGCTCTGGCACAGCGTGATCAACGACCAGCGAGTCAATTCGCCTTTCCAGCGGTTCAAGAAACACCTGCTGCTGTGGCTGCAGTTGGCGATCCTGTTGAGCCTGATCCTGGCGGCGATGCAGCCATTTCTCAGAGGTGAGCCGGGATCCAGCGACAACCGGCCGATCCTGATCGACTGCTCGGCCAGCATGGCCGCCGTCGACACCCGGGGTGGGCCGACGCGGATGGAACGTGCCAAGGAGCGAATCGCGGAGTTGATCGAGGCGACCCTGCCCGGTCGGATCAGCCTGATCGCCGTCGGGGCCGGGGCCCGGCAGTTGACCGAGTTCACCAACAACAAGCGGATACTGACCAAGGCACTCGACACGCTCACCGTCCGTGACGTCCCGGGCAACCTGGTCGACGGCCTGAGAATGGCACAGGCACTGGCCCGTCGCGAGACGATCAGCACCGTCACCCTGGTCTCTGACGGCAACTTCCCCGACCTCCAGGACACCGCCGGTGGCCAGAAGATCGCACGCGTCGACGTCGAACTGCCATTTGAACTGCAGTTTGAGAAGCTCGAAACGGCCACGGTGAACATGGGCATCACCGCCTTCAACGCCCGGCGTCAGACTGCCGCCGGGGCCGCCGACAGCCTGACGCCCTGGGACGTGTTCGTACGGGTCAGCGGGTCTCCGACCGAGGTCACATCCGGCGAGGTGCTGCTCGAACAGGACGGCCAGGAGGTGGGACGCCAGCCGATCGCCCTGGAAGCGGGCCAGTCCAAGCGACTGGTGTACTCGCTCCAGACGCCAGGTATCAGCCGGCTGGCGGCGAGAATTGTCAGCGACGGCTTCGACGGTCTCTCGACCGACAACACCGCCTATCTCGAACTGCCCGTCTCACGATCGCTTCTGGTCTGGTGTGACACGGATCTGCAGAGTTACCGACACGCGCTGCAGGTCTTTCCCGACGTGACCGTCTACCCCGACAGCGATGCCTCGGGACAACCCGACGTGTTCGACCTGGCGATCACCGAGACGACTCAGAAGGCCAACCCGAATCTCGAGGCATCGGTGCGGCTGGTCGTGGGCGAGATCCCCGAGGATCTTGCCGAACTGGTCACCATCCGCACCGGCAGCTCACCGGTCGTCGACTGGAATCGCGGCAGCCTGCTGCTGCAGCACGTCAACCTGGACAGCATCGAGATCGCCGACGAGCCAGTCCGGGGTGACGACGTGCTCGACCAGCACTTTCGGGAAGCCGGTTACGAGATCCTGGCCACCGGCCGCTCCGGACCACTGGTGCTGGCCCGCCACACCCCGGGTCGCCAGGCCTTCTACCTTCTGTTCCACACCGACCGCTCGACGCTGCCCTACCGGGTCGGATTCCCCGTGCTGATCAAGAACGCCATCGACATCACCCGACACGCCGCGGGACTCGCCGAGGTCGGCGGCCAGCCGACCCGTGTGCTGGCCCCCCGCATGCTGGATCGCAACACGACCTACACCGTTTCCGGACCGGGCTCGTCACCACAGACATTCCGCACCGGCCCCGACGGGATGCTCTCCGGAATCCCCGCCCCTCATGTCGGCATCTATCGCATCAGTGAGAACGGCAGCGAGGTGGCCCGTGTCGGAGCCGGAATTCTCGACGCCGGCGAGTCGTCGTTGGCCAGTGCCGACCTGATCGAACCCCGGGACGAGGAACTGAGAGTGGGCGCATCGACCACTCAAATCGACACCGACCGGCCCCTGTGGCCGACCCTGGCCTGGATCGCCTTCGTCGTGCTGCTGGTCGAATGGTGGTATTTTCAGAAGAAGACTGTTCGAGTCTCCGGCTAACCCGTCGCACTATGACCTGCCACCGCCTTCTCTGCCTGGCCCTCGTTCTCACGCCGGCTCTCCTGCCGTGCTCGAACCATCGGCTGCCGGGCACCGTGGTCGCCCAGGACGCCGGCCGGCCCCGGGGCGTGACACCGAGTGTTGATTCGGAGGACGAACCGGTCGACCCGCGGCTGAGCATCGAGTTCAACCGGCGGTACCAGGACCTCCGCAGCGGCTCGCCGCTTTCGATCGACTGGACCCTGACCTGGAACGGCCCCCGGCTGCCCAGGGGGCACTTGGATGTCCACGTCGTTCAGGGTCGACGCGTGCTGGGACGGTTGCTCAGCAGACGGGAAATCGTCCTGACCGACACCGGCACCCGCTTCCGCACACTGCTGCCGCCTTTCAACACCGACCACGACACCTCCAGCCCACTCGACATTCGAGCCTTTTTCATCAGCGACGCCGGCGTCTTTCCTCTTGGGGAACGCTCGTTGCGGATCGCCGGTCCGCTCCGCCGCTCGTTCGTCGTCGCCTTCTGCGAGCCCTGGCAACAGACCAGTTCGCAGGAGGAACTCCTGTTCACCAACAGCCTGAACATCGAACCACTGGTTCACACTGCCTACGGCCGCCCCGCGGTATTTGCCGGCCAGCGGCTGGTCACCACCTACCCGGCGAGAATCTACCCCGCTGATGTCCCCACCGATCCACTGTGGTTGTGCGAGTTCAACGTGCTGGTGCTGTTGCCCGAAGGTCTCCGCAATCTCCGCCGCAACCAGTTGGATGCCATTGCGCGTTGGGTCGACGCCGGCGGGAACGTCTGTGTCTTCATCGACGGCAACCTGGCGGCTCTCCAGATCGACTTCGTCAACCGGCTCGCCCGCGCAACCGACGATCACCCCCGAATTCAACTCGACGAAAACGGTCTGCCACGGTTCGCCGACAGCCCGGCCCGGCTCCACAAGGGACTCGGCCGCGTGGTGATTCACCAGGACCCGCCGCTGGAGGTGGATTTCCTGGTATCGTCCGAGTGGCAGGCCAGCGTCTCGTTTCTCTGGAATCGACTTCGAACAACCCCCACCCACTTCACTCAACCGATTCCCGGAACTCCCCCACGACAACGCCCCCCGGAATTCGGCCGGCCGCAACGGAAGGCGACCCTGCCGGCTTCCGCCTCAACTTCCGCACAACCGAATCTCTCAGCTCCTTCGCAGGTCGCCGAAACCCGTCCGCTTCTCGGACCGACCGTGCTGCAGTCCGAGATCAAGTGGCGTCTGCAGTCGGTCAACAGCCTGGTCGCCCGGCTCACACCGGATGACTTCGAGGTCGTTCCACTCTGGCTGCTGGGACTGCTGCTGGTCGTTTACGTTTTCGCGATCGGCCCGGTCGACTACCTGGTGCTGGGGTGGCTGGGGGTCCGCAAGCTGACCTGGATTGTCTTTCCGCTGATGACGGTCGCGTTCACCGTGTTGATCGTGTGGATCTCGCACGAGTACATGGGTACCAGCGGCAACGTGCGGCAGCTGATCGTCCGCGACATCGGCGACGGCGGAGAACTGGTCCGTGAGAATCGGTTCGACCTGCATTTGGTCGGGTCGAATACGACCCTGGCGACCACCGTCACCCGCGGACTGTTCACTCCGATCGACCACAGGCGTTTCCTGTCCAACAGCCCGGTCTACTCCGTGGACCGACCAGGGTCCGGCTACGATGCGACCGAACCATCGGAATACATCGGCACGATCCCGTCAGGGTTCACCGCGTTGCAGAACGTGCCCCAGTGGTCGCCCCAGGTCAACCGCGTGTTCCGGATCGCTCCCGAAGAACCGATTCCGGCGTTCGACTGGGAGTCGGTCGAACCCGAGACCCTGGCCACCGCGGGTGACGCCGCGTCCCGGTTCCAGGCGGCCATCCAACAGGTCTTCGGCCTTCGCAGCACAGCCATGCTGTTCCACGCAGACCAGGCGGCCCACCACCTCGGGAACACCGCCAACGTCCCGTTGTTCCCGGAGAGTCCACAGGACTGGTTCATGGGTGGCCAGCGCCGCCGCAACGGTCGTTGGGCGATCACCAACCAGGCCGACCTCATTGCCTGGAACGCCGTCAACAGCAACGGCCGTCGACGGGCCGACTTTCTCAGGGACGCCTGCGTCAGACCCAGCCGGGGAGTCTTCCGGGCCGTCTCGCGGGTGGCACCCCATGGGGGCGACAACTTCGAGGACCTCGCCCTGCTCGACCCGACCGATCCCGGCCAGTGGCTGCTGGTGATTGCCGTCGCCGACGGCGACAGTCTCCTGCTCTACCGCCACCTCTACCACGATCGTCCCGATCCCGAGAGCCCGGCCGACCCACAATCCGCTGTCTCGACGACATCCCCACGGTGAGCCATGCCCCCAGATGACCCCGCGAGCCTGAAAACGGCCGACCCGGTTCCAGCCGATGTCGTCCCGGTCGTCTCGATCGAGAATCTCCACGTCCACTACGGCCCGATCCATGCCGTGCGGGGGATTTCGATCGAGATCCCGCCCGGCGAAGTCTTCGGATTCATCGGACCCAACGGAGCAGGCAAGAGCACCACGATCAAGGTGCTGGCGACGTTGATCGGACACTTCACCGGAACCGCCAAGATCAACGGCATCGACGTCGGCCGGCGTCCCCAGGCAGTCCGTGAACAGATCGGCTACATGCCCGACTTCTTCGGTGTCTACGAAGACCTCAACGTCCGCGAGTACCTGCATTTCTTCGCCGCCGCCTACCGGATCCCCCGCAAGCAACGCAAGACGGTCATCGGCGACGTTCTCGAACTCACCGACCTGACCCACAAGATCGGTGACCAGGTCGATTCGCTCTCCCGTGGCATGAAGCAACGCCTGGCGCTGGCCCGCGTGCTGCTGCACGATCCCCAGTTGTTGCTGCTCGACGAACCGGCCAGCGGGCTGGATCCACGGGCCCGCATCGAGGTCCGAGAACTGCTCAAGGCCCTCACCGAGATGGGCAAGACCATCCTGATCTCCAGCCACATCCTCCACGAACTGTCTCACCTCTGCACTCGAATCGGGATCATCGAGGCCGGCGAAATGGTCGCCCAGGGTTCACTCGAGGAGATCTTCCGGAAGCTGCAGTTGATGCGGGTCGTCCATGTGCAGTTGACCGGATCCGACGACGGAGTCGTCGATCGAATCCGCGAAATCAAGGGCGTGGCGAGCGTCGAACGGCAGGTCGACCGGTTCGCGATTCAGCTTCGCGAGGATCACACGGCTGTCGAGGAACTGCACGAGGCGCTGGTGAAGCTGGGAGTGAGGATCCACATGTTCCAGCCCGAGGCGATGGACATGGAGACGGCCTTCATGAAGCTGACCGAGGGCAAGACCGCATGACCCGTCGATGGCCTCAGCTGGGCCTGCCCCTGCTGACCAAGGAACTGATCGAGCAGTCGGCGCAGCGCCGGACTTATGTCATCCGCCTGCTCTACGCGTCGTTGTTGTTCCTGCTGGCCTACCTGGAGTTCGAGCGAATCCTCGCCGTCAGCGGCTCGAACACGCTCGCGATGCTCGGCAAGGGCACCGACATGTTTCACCAGGTCGTCAACCTGCAGTTTCTGGGGATCCTCCTGTTTCTGCCCGCGCTGGCCTGCGGGGCGATCACCGCCGAAAAGGAACGCGACTCGCTGACGATGCTGCTGGTGACGCGACTGGGCCCCTTCACCATCCTGTTCGAGAAACTGCTGAGCCGGCTGGTCCCGATGTTCACCTTCCTGCTGCTCTCGCTTCCGCTGATGGCCTTCGCGTACTCGCTGGGAGGTGTCTCGACTCTCGAACTGGTCAGCGGCATCGTGATGCTGACCACGATCTGCATCTACATCGGGTCACTGGCGGTGATGTGTTCCAGCTGGTGCGGTTCCACCGTCTCGGCCTTCGTCAGCACGTACGCCCTCGGACTGCTCAGCTACCCGTTCCTGATCCTGGGGACCCGAATGCTGATGGCCGTCGTCTTCACGACGATGCCGATCGGCCCGGCCGGCGCTTTCTACTTCTTCGCTGTCGCGCCGATCCAGTTGACCACCGACAGTCTCGAGACGATGTGGATGCAGGTCGTCGTGCTCGGTGTCCCCTCGCTGCTCTTCATCACGCTGGGCCGGCTGTTCCTGGTCCGACGTGCCCACGTCATCCGCAGCAACCTCGTGCTGACACTCTTCCGGCGACTCGATCACTTCTTCTTCTGGCTCAACGAGTTCACCACCGGCGGCGTGGTCCTGGTCCGCGACGACGTGCAACTGCCCGACGATCGCCCGATCACGTGGAGGGAAACCCAGAAGAAGACACTGGGCACCACCCGTTACCTGGTCCGAGTGCTGGTCTCGATTGAAACGCCCCTGTTCCTGGTCCTGGCCGCCGTTGCCGGGATGGCCTACCAGGCACGGCTGGGGGTCGCTGCCGAAGCACTGTACGTGGTGTGGGCGCTCGCGGTGCTGTTGATCGCCGTTCAGGCCACCAGCCTGGTCGCCAGCGAACGATCTCACCAGACCATCGACCTGCTGTTGGCTTCGCCGATGACCAGCCGCGAGATCATCCTGCAGAAGCACTACAGCGTCCGCCGGTTGATGTATGTGCTGGGCCTCCCGCTGGTGACGATCTTCCTGTTCGAGAGCTGGTTTGCGATGGGCACACCGGGGCTGGAGGACGGACCGAAGGCGGTACTCACCGTCCCGCTGGCAGCACTGGCATCGATCTTTTTTCACTTCGACTACATTCTCTGCTCGGTCCTCTCGGTGGTCATCTACCTTCCGCTGTGCAGTTGGATCGCGTTTTTGATCGGCATCAAGTCGCGTTCCCAGGTTCGGGCCCTGCTGGTGACACTGCTGCTGCTGTTCGGCTGGGCATTCCTGCCGGTACTGGTGTTCGTCAACGACCAGCCGGAGGTGATCGTCGAATCACTGCTCCGCAGTCCCCCGATGGCGGTGGTGGCCTGTCTCTGCTCTCCGTCGGTGATCATCCTGATCAACGAGACCGGGGGTCTGAACGACGTCATGGGAACCGACGACCACCTGATCTACACGTTGATCAACTTCACCGGCTATGGACTGGGCTGGTGGTGGATCCGCCAATGGTGCCTGACTCGATCCAACCGGCTGCTGGGACGACTCGCAGATGACGATGGCGTCTGGGCAACCCGACAGGTGGAAGGGGAATCGTGAGCCGCCAAGAGACCACCTTCTCGCTGCCGCCGGTGGTCTCGTTGTGCCTGGTGGTGTGGTCGGTGTCGGGGTTCGCAACGGCCAACGCGATCGAAATCACCGACATCAGGTGGGGGTTCGATGGAACGGCTCGCAGCGAGACTTTTGTTCCGTTGCACGTGCTGGTCCACAACAATTCCGTCGACCAGTTCGACGGAGATTTCAGGCTGGCGAAACACGACCTGCTGGGCAACCGCGTCGGGGCCCCGTGGGTCGAGAACACGGTGTTGGCCCCGGGGCAACAGAACTGGATCCGCTTCCACGTCTTTCTCGAAAACGGCGACGTGGTCGACCCGAACACACGCTCATCCTGGTCGTGGCAGCTCAGTTGGTCGGGAACACAACGGGGCGGTTTTCGACTGGAGACCCGCCCCCGTCGCGGCTCGCCGGCACGGGTGCTGTTGTTGCCACGCGGCGACGTGGCCGCCGGCGGATCGTTCGGCGTTCCGGTGCTGATCGACGAGTTGTTTCCTCCCACGGTCACTATCACCGACACCCTGGGAACGGTCTTCCTGGATCATGTCCCTCGCTGGCAAGACGCCCAGCGGCGGGCCTTCCGCAACTGGCTCTACCGGGGTGGCCGTGTCCACGTGCTGCACGATTCGACCGGCCGCTATCCCCGATTTCCCTCTTCACTCGGGATGCTCAACCGACCCGACGACCTCACGCCGCCGCCCTCAACCCCACCCGACATCGGCCAGGGCCACGTCGCCCACCATCCCCGCAGCCGATTCGACATCGACACCGCATTCGTCTCGACCGTTGCCGCCAGGACCACATCTTCAACCAGCACGGCCGTGTCGACCGACGAGCGGCCGAACACGACGAATTTCAGCGGACTCTCCAGTTCATCGGACACCGCGTTCTTCAGCCGGTTCAAGCAGATGACGACGCCGGACCACAATTGGCCGGTCATCTTCCTGATGGCCATTCTCTACTGGCTGCTGCTGTTTCCCGGGGGGCTGATCCTGGGCCTGAAGCGGATCGACTACCGGATCGTGCTGGGCTCGATCCTGGCCACGATCGCCATCTTCAGTCTCGGCTTCTCCTGGATCGGTGCCAGGGCCTACGACGAGGCGACGGTGGTCAACAGCCTGGCCGCCGCGCGGCACCTGGGAGGCAATCGCTGGGATGTCCAGCAATGGTCGGCACTGTTTGTCATCGACGGAGACACCTACACGATCACTCACACCGACCCCGATCCCGGTGGCAACTCGAGCACTTCCTCGAGCCAGTTGTTCGCCGTTGCCGGCAGTTCCGATCCCGTTGCCGGCTCGATCTCCAACGGGTTCAACGGACATCTCCGCGTCGACATCGCCCCCTACACTCTGCGTCCCTTCCTGCACCGCGTGGAGGCCGAAGGTCCTGAGTGGTCGCCGGAAGTCATCGACTGGCAGATTCATCCCCCTCTGCCCCCGAAGATCTCCATCCGGCTGAATCCCGGGCCCGATGCTGCCGCACTCCACTCCGCCTGGGCCCAGTTCGACGACCAGGTGCTGCCGTTGAAACTCGAGACAGACGGCGCGGGACACACCTCACTGGTCGCAGGCGCTCAGGCCATCGAATCGGCGCATCGACTGGCCCACCCCCGGGGCGTCGATGTCGAGTCCCCTATCGAGACGTCATTCTGGGGACAGCCCGTAAAACGGTCCGTCGGCACTTTGTACAACGAGATGCTCAAACCGCTGTTGTCACGCACGCTGAGATGGATCGATCCCGTCGAGCAGATCAGGCCTGTCCCCAGGCACCGGGTGCGGTTGTTCCTCGTCTCGGATCTGCCCGAGTCGTTCCAGCTCAAACAACCTCGCACGGCTGGCCACGCCGGCCGCGCACTGTTCGTTCAGGATGTCGTCATCCCGGCCTCGGCTGTCGTCACCAACTCCCCACCACCGTATCCATCCAATCGTTACCCGGGACGACAATCGGCCTCGGACCGTCCCGGAACGGCTCTCCAAGGACACGCCCGATGAACGACGTCACCCCCCAGTTGCCTGCCGGGTCGCCAGCCGATCCTGATGCCGGGGCAACTGATGTCGAGACGACCGACCAGGCCCCGGATGGATCCTCGCCTGTCGCCTCGCCCGATCCGTCTCACCAACCGACGACTGAACCCCAACGATTTCTGCCAGCCGACGAAGTGGCGATCGATGTCCGCGACCTCAGCCACCGGTTCGGCAACCACCTGGCGGTCGAGCGGGTCTCATTCCAGGTCACCCCCCGCTCGCTGCACGGCTTCGTCGGGCCCAACGGAGCGGGCAAGACGACCGTGCTGAAGCTGATCTGCACGCTGCTGAGGCCCCAGAGCGGATCCGTCCACGTGCACGGCAAGGACGTCGACCGCCAGACAAAGGAGGTTCGCCGCCAGATCGGGTTCATGCCCGACCACTTCAGCATGTACCGCCAGATGACCGTCACGGAATATCTCGACTTCTTCGCCGCGGCCTACGGGCTGAACGTGGCGGACCGCCAGCGGGTGATCGGAGACGTGCTGGCGTTGACCGACATGGACGGTCGCCGCGACAGCCTGATCAGTGGACTCTCGAGAGGCATGCAACAGCGCGTCGGACTGGCCCGCGTGCTGGTCAACGATCCCGACCTGCTGCTGCTCGACGAACCCGCCAGCGGCCTCGATCCCCGGGCAAGGATCGAGTTGATGGAGATCCTTCGCGCATTGCGGCAGATGGGCAAGACGATCTTCATCAGCTCACACATTCTCAGTGAACTGGCCGAGCTGTGTGACAGCGTGACGATCATCGATCGTGGACATATCCGCTACAGCGGTGGCATGCGGGACCTGCTCAAACAGGACTCCGATGCCGCCGTCTACCGCCTGACGTTGTCCGAGGAGCAGCCGGGGATCGAAGACCGTCTTTTGGGACTCGATGAGGTGATGTCGGCCGAACGAATCGAAGGGTCCCTCGAGTTCCGCATCAGGTGCAACCCCGGATCCGAAACGGACAACCGGCTGCTGGCCGCAGTGCTGGGGCTGGAGATTCCCATCGAGAGCTTCCAGAAGGAACTCAGGCACCTCAACGAGGCCTTCATGGATCTGACCGAGCAGGGGGTCCGTTGATGCTGCGAGGCACCCTGGCCCTGATGACTCGCGGACTGCGGTTCGACTGCCGTCGCTGGCAGATGCATGCGCTGAGATTCCTGTTGGTGGGGTTCTTCCTGCTCTTCCTGTTCATCGCCTGGTTCGGCAGCCTGACAGCGCTCGCGTCGGCCCCGGGCCTCAGCTTCTTCTGGTCGATCACCTTCACCAACTTCGCCTTCGTGACCCTGGCCGGGATGAGTTTCTTCACTTCGACGATCACCGAGGAGAAAGAGGAACAGACGCTGGGCCTGTTGAAGATGGCCGGGGTCAACCCGTTGGGAATCCTGCTCGGAAAAATCGGCCCGCGGCTGGCCAATGCCCTGTTGCTGTTGGCAATCCAGTTCCCCTTCGTGCAATTGGCCGTCACGCTCGGTGGTGTGCTGCACCGGCAGGTCCAGGCCGTCTACATCACGCTCGCCGGGTACATCGTATTGATGGCCGGCCTGGGCCTCATCGCCAGCGTGATCGCCCACCAGACCCGCCGTGCCGCACTGATGGTCTCGACAGCAATCCTGGTTCCCCTGGCCGCCCAGGTCGTCGTGTACGGGTTTCTCAGTTCCTCCCGTCTCCCCGTCGGCGTCTACGACATCGTCGACTGGCTCTCAATCTGGTCGGTGGTGGAACGGCTGCGGGAGGTGATGTCGCTGGGATTTGACGGCGCGCCGGTCGGCCGACAGTTCTACGCCCACCTGGCCGCTGGCACTTCCTTGTTCGTCGTCTCATGGCTGATCTTCGAACGCTGCACCCATCAGCCACATGCACCAACCGAGTCCGGAGAAGTCAGCCGCCAGGTCCGCCGTCGACTCCGATTCCGGTCACTCGGCACCGCCATGCTGGTGATCCTGCCGGTACTCCTCGCCGTATTGCTGGCCTACTCCCACGCCCGCTCGGCCATCACCGGCATCGCCTTCCAGCAGGTCCCCGTCTATGAAGTCGTGGTCGCCCTGTGCCTGACCCTGGCCGTCGGCCTGCCGATCGTCACGTTGATCGTCGCTGCCGTCCGGCCCACTGCAGACAGCGGGGACATCGGTGAGTGCTGGCCGAATGCCCGCTCGATTGTCTGGAAAGACCTGACTTTCGTCTCCGGCGGAGCCCTGGGCATGCTGGTCCGGGTGAGCCTCTACAGCCTGGTCACCGGCCTGATCGCCTTCCTGATGGGTGTCTTTTCTGGTGAATGGCACCTGACCGTACAGGCCGCCTGGATGTTCGGCATCGGACTGGTTGCCGGCACCCTGGAACTGGCCTCCAATCTCGGCCGCAGCCTGAGAACCGAAGTGCAGTCGCAGACACTCTCGACGCTGACACTGCTGCCACGAACCGTCCGGTCGCTGCTCTGGTCGAAGGTCATCGGCGGACTCGCGGCGCTGATTCCGGCCGGTGTGATGACGCTGATCGGGGGTGTCTTTGTGTTCGTCCGGTTGGTTGCGGAGGCACGTGACGGCCTCGATTCCCTGACAGGCGTCCTGGTCGTACTGATGACGGTCGTCGTCGTTGTGCTCGAGATCCTGGTGTTCCTCGAATTGACCGCGTTCTTCGCACTGACAGTCCGCTGGGGCTACGTTGTTTTGGCGTTGATCTGCACCTACTTCATGAACACGACCGGCTGGATCATCGGGGTCATGCTGAGTCTCGTGGGCTTGATCGGGGGTTCGGCGACCGGGGGAAGTCGCATCGTCGCGATCCTGATCGTGATGCTGCCGTGGATCCTGGCCATCGGAATCACGTTGGTGGTGGTCATCGCGCTGTACCACGCGATCGAATCGCGGATCCGCCGCCTGGCTGGTGAGTCCTAGCCGGCCAGCGAATCGAGAACCTGCCGTCCCATCTCAACGGTCCCGATGCCCGGGCCGCCCGCGGCAATGTCGGCGGTCCGGTGTCCGGTATCCAGCACCTCGGCAACCGCAGCCTCGACCGCCATCGCCTCGGACTCCAGCCCCAGCGAATGCCTCAACAGCATCGCCGCCGCCAGGATCGTCGCCAGCGGATTGGCGATCCCCTGCCCGGCGATGTCCGGGGCACTGCCGTGAATCGGCTCGTAGAGTCCGGGACCGGACTCACCCAGCGATGCCGAGGGAAGCAGGCCCAGCGATCCGGGCAGCATCGAGCCCTCGTCGGTCAGGATGTCGCCGAACATGTTGCCGGTGACGACAACGTCGAAGTCGGTGGGACGGCTGATCAGGTGCATCGCCATCGCATCAACCAGGACCACGTCGTACTCGAGATCCGCGTACTCGTCGCGGACGACCCGTTCGGCCACCTGCCGCCACAGCCGCGACACCTCCAGCACGTTGGCCTTGTCGACGCTGGTCAGTTTCCCGCCCCGCCCGCGCGCCGCCTCGGCCGCCAACCGCACCACCCGCTCGATCTCGGCCTGCTGGTAAACCATCTCGCTGTAGGCCGCCTCACCACCGGGACTCTCGCGGCGACCCGATTTCCCGAAGTAGATACCCCCGGTCAGTTCGCGAACGAACAGGATGTCGACACCTTCGATGATCTCACGCTTCAACGGAGATGCGTCGACCAGCTGCGGATGGACGGTGATCGGCCTCAGGTTGGCAAACAGCCCCAGTTCCTTTCTCAGCGTCAGCAGCCCCTGTTCGGGACGTGTGGCGGCCGACGGATCGTCCCATTTCGGACCACCCACGGCTCCCAGCAGAATCGCGTCGCTGGAGCGGCATGCCGCCAGCGTCGCCTCGGGCAACGGGGTCCCCGACTCGTCAATGGCACCACCGCCGATGGTCTCGGATTCGAACGAGAACTCGTGCCCGAACCTCTCGGCGACAACCTCGAGCACATTCCGCCCCTCGGCGACAACCTCGGGCCCGATCCCGTCACCGGGCAACAAGACGATTCTGGCAGTGGTCATGACCTTGGTTCTCGTGGTCCCGAGTCAGGTGATTCAGGCTCTGCAGACCATCGACTCTAGCCACCGCAGGTACCGCTCACCAGCAAGGCCGTGTTGGTGGCGGCGGTGACCAACCAGCTGCTCACCGAGGGAAAATCGGCACACGCCGTCAGCCGACGCCCACCGACGGTCATCAACGAACCGAAGCGAGGTAGGCCAACAGATCGCCCATCATCTCGACAGTCACCTGCTTCTCGAGACCCTCGGGCATGAACGAGAGCCCTGTGCTGCTGAGTTCCTCGATGTCGACCCGCAGCACCGTCGCCCTCGTTCCGTCGCTGCGTTGAAGCGTGATGCTGTTGGCCGTTTCGACAACGATCATCCCGGTCAAGATCAGTCCCCCGGTGGTGGCCGTCACGTAGCTGAGAAACTTCGGCTTCACCTCGCGGTTGGGATCGAGCACGTTGAGCAACACCGCGTCGAGTCCCCGGTCGGCGATGCCGGCCAGTTCGGCTCCGACTGCCTTCCCGTGCCCCTCGAGCCGGTGACACGCAGCACAGATCTTGCGGAATACCGTCCTCCCGCGGCCGGCATCTCCATCGAGCTTCAACGACGCCTGGTACCGCTTGAGCACCTCCTGCCTGGCGACCTGCCCACCATCGGGAAACAACTTCACCGCCTGCCGCCGAATCTCCGCATCACCCGACACCTTCAACAGCTTCACCCTGGCCGGATCGAGATCGGCCCGAGCGACTTCGCCATCGGCGACCGCCGCCAGCAAACGTTGCGTCGAGGCCGCACGAGAAAACAGCGTCTCGACCGCTCGACGTCTCAGGCTGGGACTCAGGCTCTTCCAACGGTCGAGCAACAGGTCGGCCACTCCCGGGTCACTGAATCGCCCCAGCGTCTCGAGCACCGCCTCCTGCACGGGCTGAGATTCGGCGATCGTCAGCAAGGACGCGAACAGCTTCCGATCCGTGGCGAACCCGCCCAGCCCCAGTGTCCGCACCGCCTGGGACCGCTCGGCAGTCGGCCGCTTGCGATCCGGTGCCAGCCGACGGGCATCGGCCAGCAGGCCATCAAGCAGTTTTCGCGCCCGACCGCCGCCGACACCAGCCAGCCGCTTCTTGGCAGCACCGCTTCGCCTGGACACCAGTCCCGCCACCACCGCCTGGCCCAGCACCTTCTCGTCAGCCGGCAACCCGGCCACGCCACCGATCACACTGGCCACATCGCCGGACCTGTCGGCCGCTCCGATCTGGCTCGCCAGGGCCACCAGCACCGCCCGGCCCGGCTTCGTCGCACGATACGCCTTGTCGGCCAGCAAACGACCGAACACCTCGCCACCGCCCTGCCCCAACGAACTCAGTACGGCCAACCGCACCCAGGTGTTCGTTCCGTCTTTTTGCACCAGTTCCGCCAAAGCGGCTCGAGCCGAGGCGGCATCGACCTCGCCCAGCGAAAACGCCAACTGGTAACGGACTCTCAGGTCCGAGTCACCGACCATCGCGGCCAGTTTCAATCTCAATGCCTCGGAACGATCCACCAACCGTTCCGAGAGCCGCAATGCCTGGATCCGGACTTCGGGGTTCGCGTTGTCCAGGGCCGCCAGCACAAGGTCCGCCGTCAACGCACCCGGACCCGTCGCCGCACCACCTGCCCCGGGTTGCTCGCCCTCGCGGACCAATCCCGCCAGCGCCCACAGAGCATGGACACGCCCGATCGGCTGACGAGCCTCGCGGGCCAGTTTTCTCAGGGGCAGAACCGCGGCGGGGTCCTGCCGCTCGTAGAGCAACCGCGACGCCGTGTCGCGATGCCAGCCATTGGGATGGTCGAGCAGGGCCACGAGGTCAACGGTGGCGAGTTTGCCCAGTCGAGGTGGCGGCCTGAGTGTCTTACCGTCGGGAACCACCCGGTAAATCCGCCCCATCGTCATTCCGCTGGTGACATCCATGTGCTTGAGGATCACGTCGGCCAGGAACGCCGCCCCCTCGATCAGTTCGCGGGCCATGTCGATCACGTACAGGGTGCCGTCAGGGGCGTTGGCCAGTTGAACCGGCCGGAACCAGACGTTGCGGGAAGCGATGAACTCGGCCTCCGCATCCGCCCGGCGGGCCACCAGCGAGACACCCTGCCGTTCGAGACGGGCCCGAAACACCAGGTTGTTGGACACCTCGCCGATCAGCAGATTGCCGCGATATGACGGGGGCCAGGCATCGCCTCGATAGATGGTCACGCCGGTGACCCCGGTGAAGAAACCGCCCGGCTTGCCCCCCTCATCGGAACCCGGGATCAACCCCTTGCTCCGCAACCGCGTCCTCAGTTTCCGCCACGACTCGATCGGGCTCTTGCGGAACAACCTGGTCTGCTTGCCGGTGGGAACGATGTTGACCGCCGGGGCCGGCCCCGCGAGATACTTGTTGCGGGACAGGTAGCGATCATCGTAGACAAGCAACTGGGCCGGAACACTGTTCTGGCAGACGAACTTTCGGCCCCAATCGTCCATGCTCATGCCATGCTGGCCCCCGCCGCTGGCCAATTCGAACGTCTCACTGCGAGGATCGAACAGGAACCCACGTCCGCGGACCGAGACCCCGGTCTTGACCGGTTCGCCCGCACGCCGCACGGTGCCGCCGGCGAGGTTGGTCGAAACGTGGTAGCGGTTGTCCAGTCCCCAGCGGAACGAGTTGAGCATCGCTTCACCCGCCTTGTCGCGAGAAAAACCGGTGAAGACGCTGCGACGGATGTCGGCCGTTCCGTCGCCGTCGGTGTCCTTGAGATAAAGGATGTGGGGTACGCTTCCGACGAATATCCCGCCCCGCCAGCAGCTGACCGCCGCGGGAGAATCCACCTCATCGGCAAAAATTCGGCTGCGATCGAACACCCCGTTGCCGTCGGTGTCTTCCAGCAGTCTCACCCGGCCCCGGCCTCGGTACTGCTTGTTGGAGTACTGGTTGTACTCGGGCATCTCGCACACGTACAACCGGCCGTTTTCATCGAACTCCATCGCCACCGGGTCCTCCACCAGGGGCTCGGCGGCCACCACCTCGATTCGAAACCCCGGTCGAGTCACCAGCGCGCGGACCGCCTCGGCCGGTCGGGTCGGAGGGGTTCTCGGCAACTCGTTCCGGTAGTCGCGATCGACACTGTCTGGCTTCTTCTTCTCGTCCGCACCGGTCGCCGGGCGGGAACCCGGTTCAGCGGCTGCCAGCAAGGCCATCAGTAGCGAGACAAGGGACAGGACCAGCAGGACTCGGACCGGGAACGTCTTCATGGCGGTGTACCGTCGGGAACGATCAACCGCAGCATTCTCCTCGGCCTCAGTGGCCGCCGCAAGCTAGCGGCGGGCCTGCCGCACCGGCTCACCCGAGCGCCGGTCAACCAGCCGCGGTGTGGCCAGCACGATCAACTCGCGACGTATCGTACTGTCACCAGCCGATTGGGGGTCGGCGCCGAAGAGTCGTTCGATCAGACGAGGCTTCTCGAAATCCGGCTCGGCGGTTCCCGATGGCTCGAGAGTGACGTCCGCAAACAGCCCGCCCAGCAGGACCGTCTGGCCAGCCGGAACGACGACGCGAATCGAGGCCGCGGGATCGGCCGTACGGCTCGACGGCCGGTCTTTGACACCGGCAACGCGGGCTTCCTGGGACGGTGTCAGGACGAGTTCGATCTGGCCATCAGGGAGAATGCGAGGCCGCACGGTCAGCTTTGCTGTCATGTCCAGGGTCATCGGGCGGCCCGTACGCGATTCCATCGAAGCCGTCCTCGTTCTCTGGCCGGTCTCCAGTCGCGCCACCGCACCGTCGTCGACCCGCAGCCGTGGCTTGGCCACGACCCGCGTCGAGACCACCTTCCGCAACTGTTCGAGGAACTCGGCAATCGGCTGATCCAGCAGGCCACCGGTGGCCTGGCCAAGTGCCCCGGTCGGTCCGGTCGTTTCAATCAGGTCGCCGATCCCGTTGGGATACTCATCGGTGAGATCGATCGTGACGATCGCCAGATCGATGATCACTTCCCGGACCGAAACACTGGACGGTTCGGTGACCGGTGTCGGTCCCACCCGTTGACGTTGTCGACGGGCTTCGGCCATCGACATCACGCTGACCTGTCGGCCGTCGAGCCGAGCGGCACAACCGGCTGCCGGCAACAGCACTTCGAGAGCCTGCTCGAGCGTGACACCGTCCAGTCGCTCTATCGTGACCTTCGCGGTCGCCGCCACCGTTGCCTGGAAACTCCAATCGCTGAGTTCATCGAGTCGCTTGAGAATGTCGACCAGGGGGACCTGGCGGGCCTCGATCGTAAAACGTCCGGCCCCCCCAGGGGTGACCGACACCTGCAGCGCCGGTTTCAGTCGACTCAGTTGTTCCCGCAACGCCGCGGTCGAGGCCGCCTCGCGCTCGATCGTTCCCGTCAACATCTTCAACCGGGCCTCGATCGATTCGATCCGCTGCCTGTCTCCGCGCGAAGCCAGCGTGTTCTCGATCGTCTCAACCAACCTCGCGTCTACGAAGGCATGGGCCAGGCCCCGATCCAGTTCCGCCCGTTGTTCCTCACGTAATCGTGACTCGAGTTCCGCCAGGCTCTGACGAGCCGATTTCGACTCGTCGCTCAACTGGCCGATCCGTTCATCGACGCGGCTGTCGATCGCACCGAGTGACACCTCGAGTTGTTTCCACGTCACTGCCGGCTCGACAGCGGCACCCTCTCCCGCGTGATTCAAATGACCATCAGTGGTTCGCTGGTCAACCAGGGCGATACCGGCCAGCACCGTGGTCAACACCGCCCCGATGGCCAGTACACCTCCGGCCGCCCGCAGGGATCGATTCATCGCAGTGGTCACCTTCGCTCGGTCCGATTCTCACTTGGGATTGCGCACACCGCACCCACAAGGAATATCGACCGTGCGGAACCACCGACTGCTGTCGTTTCCGGAAAAACCGCTACAACCCAACCAGGCAGACAGCCGTGTCTCTCCGGCTACTCGCTGCCCGACTCATCGGCACTGGCAACGCTCAACTGGTTGGTCACCTTGCGGACACCCGGTTCCATGCGGGCCAGGGCGACGGCCATTCGACGGGCCGTCGAGTTGGGGACCTTGCCGGACAGGGTCAATTCGCCCGCCTTGCCGGCGACGATCGTCACGTCCCGAAGCTCGGGACGCCGATCCAGCAGCAGCGAGAAGCGGACATCGAGCGATGACTTGACCGACACCATGGATGGGGTATTGAAAGAGAACGCCACGCGATGCCGTGGCCGGACCCGCTTGGTGCGAGTGTTCCGCCCCCTCGCCCGGTTGCGGTTTGTGGCCTGGCCACCACGTGCTCCACCCCGTCCACGTCCGGCGGAAAACGTGTTGCGTCCACCAGTGGCGCCACCACGAATCTGCTGTTGACCGGAAAACTGGCTGCCGATGAAGCGACCCTGGTTCTGACTCTGCCCGACGAAGCCCGATCCGAAGTTCTGGATGTTCGGCTGCGCGGCGGCCCCCTGGTTCAGGTTGATCCCGCTGGCCGTGGTGCCCGCACCGGTACCGGACGCAGCACCCCCCGATCC